>JAKBJL010000004.1 GCA_021836035.1 bacterium | reverse complement strand
TATAGCAGCAAACGAACTTGGGGTGAAAGCATTTTTATACAGATCGCTCAATGAGCTAAAAGACGATTTGTATCATGCTGGAATAACTTGAGTATAAAAGTTCCGAATTAAGTCTACTGCCCGGAGCCATAGTTGACTATCAATATAAATTGTTATGAATTTGATTCTTCTCCATATCCCGGTGTGTCAAGCTACCACCCACCCGGTGTGTGCAAACCTTTTATACTAAAGGTATTTATAATGTACGAGAAAAAAACTACCAGACAAAGAGTCCCATGACCCAAAAAATTACTCCTCATGAAAAAGAGATGTCGACACCAGACATCCCAGCCGTAAGACTAGCAGAAATGGGAGAATATGGTCATGCGGATTAAACGCAACGTCAGTCCTGCCGTTAATGATTGATGGGATCAAGGTAGTGATAAAATAAAAAGAGGAGCATGACATTTCTCTTATATGCCAATTGAAGAATCAGGATCGAGAAAAGAAAATTATGCCCTGGCAGCCAAGAAGCAAACCTCAGATCATCCCGAAGAAAATAAGGACAACGCCTTTTTTTCCCGGGAAGCTAATCTTATAAATGATTTTGCCCAAGGATTAGGGGTGAACTTCAAGCCGGGCAGTGGTTGGGGTGTTAATCCCGACACGGGCGAAACTACCTACGACACTAAATTTTTTACTGAGCAGGGTTATACCTACGGCCAATCAATTTTTGCCTCCTGCCACGAAATTGATCATATTAAAGAGTTTGCCCAACTACGAAGTACGGAAGAGGGAAGGCAGTTCTATAAGCGGTGCAGGGAAGCAGCTAAAAAAGAGAGACGTCGCCATATATTAGAAAACTGCCTTCTTGATGTGGCGGACAACCGCAGGGTGGTTGGTCAGCTACCGGCGCTGGATCAAGACCGAGAGACACTATATCGAGAAAAACTGTGGCCTTCTTCTGATTTTACCGGCGACCCCCGTCATCTTCAATTTGCCTACTCTATCCTGCGTTCTAGCATGCTCCCCAGCGAGGCCGTCAAGGTTGCCCCGGAGGTTGAACAAGCATTGGAAAGGCTGCGACATGTTAAAGGCCGAAGTGGTTCAGAAAGAAACATTATCGATATTGTTACCGATCCTGCCCTCGATCCTTTAACTAAATTTAAATTGGTAGAAAAATATATTGAGCCAGTGTACGAAAAACTCTTTGAAGAGGATAAAAAAGATAAACAGCAACAGCAAAAATCCCAGGGAGGCAAAGGGCAACGAGAATCAGGTAACCCGGAAGATAGTTTCGCTGACGATTATGACGATTATGACAGTAAAAATCCCCAGCCGTTGTCACCGGGAGATATAGAAAAAGCAGCAGAAGTAGCGAGAAAGCAGGATGGATCAGACATTGGAGGCAGACAAAATGCTGGTTACGAACAGGAACATGGGGTAGCGCAGAAAGAGATCGCCGATTATTACACTGAATATAAAATAATTGAACAATACATTGAGCCAATGAGAGCACAGTTTAGAAGAATAGTTTCCGAGAGAGTTGAGCCTTACCGTAAGTTAGTGGGATTTTTTGACGAAGGAATAATGATTGAACCGGGATTGGTAGGACAAGCGTTAACTGATTTTTCTAAAGGAATCTCTGACCCGATGGTTTTCCGTAATTTTGAGGGGCGAATAAGAAGAAAGGAAGTCCCTTCAGTTTTTGAAGCCACCGGTGTCTTTGACCGAAGCGGATCAATGGATATGGATGGTGGGGAAAAGAAAAAAGAACAACGTCGAGCGGCAATCTTACTTATGGAAGCACTCCGAGAGTTTATGGAACTGCCCGAAGTGAGAGACAACTTATTAGAACCAAACCTGAGGACACTTTCCGAAATTCGGTCTTTTGGCAGTTCAGCTCAAAATGTAGAGATAAAACCTCTCTCTTCAGAATTAACAGAAAAAACACGGATCGAAACTTTTAAAACCCTGGGGAGTTGTCCGGGTGGGGCGACGGAAGATTATGTTTCTCTGGGCCAAATAGTTGACGGAATGAAAGCCAAAGAGAAAGTCGAGCCGGGTTATTTAGACCGGGTTAAATCCCGAGCAATCAAGAAACTGGTTATTATTTTTTCTGATGGAGGTAGCTCTAACGAAAGCCAGTTTCAACAAAAGAAAACGGAGCTGGAGAATATGGGCGTTAAAGTGGTTAACTACCGGCGAATCGTTGACGGCTCCAACTTTACCTCGCAAATGGCTCGGATTCTCGGACAAGCTATCGATGAATTGAGCTATAATAATAATAGTAGAGAAGAAAACCGTGGCTGAATTACTTGTTAAAGAAGTATCGAGAAATTTTGCGCCAACACTGCCAAAGGATTTAGAGGCACAAAGACAACCAATTTCTGGGCAAAAACCGCTAGAACCTAAAGGCGGATTTCTTGGCGAGTTAACTGCCAAAGCAAAAGAGACTGTCGGACAGGCAGCTAAGAAAATCGAAGGTGCCCCTCTCTCCCCCCAGGAAATTCAAGATAAAACTGCCGAGCTATATGACTTCTTGGTTAAAAGAGTGGAACTGAGAATTGATTTAACACGGCACTCAAAAGGCGGTACCCCGGTTCCAGATAGCAAGTCAGCCCAACAACCTGTTAAGTCGTTGCAAGAAAGACTCGATCAAATTAAAAAAGGTGACATGCGAGCGGTTGTAGCCGAAGTTACCCGAACCGATGTTAGCCAGCGCACTGTCGAAAGCGACCTGAGAGAACTGCGGGAAGTGGAAGAGCATATTAGCGAACTGACAAAATATCCCCAAGTGGCGCAGCAATACGCCCGTTTAAGAGAAGAGAGAGTGAATAAACTGCGAAGCGCCAAAGAAGCTACCGAATGTGAGACGGCGGTATGTCAGCTAAGATTACAGCAAGAAAAAATGGCGAGAGCAGCCTTTTTGCAAGGCAGGCAGTATTCGCCAGGGGAACAAAGAATTATCGACGAAAATCGACAAATAACAAAAGCTCTTGAAGAACGAGCAGATTTTCTTAAGAAGGATCCGGAGGTTTTTGACCTCGCCAGACTTCGGGAATTGGAAGGATACCAGCACGGACTAAAAACTGATCGATTTGCCGAGACCCCGAGCCGAGGAAAATATATCGACGCAGTTAGAGAATATTGGTCACGGGGTAAGAAAGTTCTTTTAACGGGGCCAACCGGTGGCGGTAAAACCGAGCTTCTTCTTCATGCCTCGAGAGGTTTGTTCGGGGAAGAAGCAGAGCGATTAACGGGCCATGAGCTGATGACCAATTATGAAGTTTATGGCAAGACCAAGGGCGGCGTTAAAGAAGGCCAAGTTACCCTGATGTTTGGTTCGGCTCCGTTTGTCAGGTCTATCGAGAGAAACGTACCCTTCATTTTTGACGAAATAAACGCCGTACCAAATAAGATTCTATTAAGACTCAAGACAGATCTTAATGCCCGAGTTGGTCAGCCAATTACTATCCAGGAGGACAGCGATAAAAAGATTACTGTGGGAGACAGATTTGCCGTTGGCGCCACCGAGAATGTTAAAAGCGAGAAACACGCTGACAGAGAAAAACTTGACCCAGCACTCGTCAGAATGTTTGAACCGTTACCAATTGATTATTTTCCGCCCGCCGAGCTATACGACATTATGTTGGCTTCTCTGATGGATGTTCGAGGTGGAGTGAGGTTGTCGGTCAAGGATGCCAACGATACTCTGCGTGCGCTTTGTGACGCCACCGAATGGGTTCAAAAATCATATCTCGGCCAAACTGTCGCCACAGCGCAAGGCCAGATTTTGGCAGCCAGAGGACAAGAGTCAATCGGGAAACCCGCCACTCTAAGAGAAGCAGTCCTCGATCCGGGCAAAGCCTTGGACATGTTAGTTGGCTGGGAAGATGCCCAGCGGGAGGGATTAACATTCCGAGAGTTTCTTAACCGCCGGATTGTCGCCTTTATTAATAATGAAAACTTCCCAGAGGAAGACCGCTATTACCTGGCGGAGATTTTTGCCCTGCAAGGATTCTTTCGTGGCGTAAAAGTTGAAGACTTAAGAATTGCGGGCCTTGACCAAAACACTCTTAACGCCTGGAGCGGTTACGACGGCAAGCGTTATGTCCCTAAGAGCCAATACACCTCTGCCGAAATTGTTGCCAAACTTGATCCGTACGGTCGATTAAGACGACCAGTAAGCGCAGCGGCTAGTGATCTTCTGGATGAAGGTGAAACAGTAGAGGAGGTAAAAGAGGAAGAACCACTCAAAACCCCCTCAGCCTCGACGGCCATACCCGGGGCTGGGAAAGGAAAAGTTTCTGGACCAACAATTCCCATTCCACCAGCGGGCGGGCCACTTTCAATCGAAGGGAAGAGAAAGTTGAGCACTATAGATTCAATCTATCCTGCCAGTAAATTTGCCCAGTGGGCTAATGGTCAAGCAAGAGATAAATTGTATGAAAACTATCCAAAAGCACTTTTAGACTTAGCTAGGACCGATAGAACAACTTATGTAGGTGTTATGAATAGGTTAGCAGGAATATTAGACACAGCAGAGCCTAACGCATTTAGACTAGGGCAATTTTTATCAGCACTAGAGGAATTCACGGAAATGACTATACAAGAAAAACAGCTCAGGCCGAAAATTGCTGCCATGGTAGCCAAGATAGATGGATTTACTTCATGGAAAAGTGGCTCTGAGGTTGGAAGTATTAATCACACCCTAGCTAGGCTAGAGAAAATGTTACTCTCATAATTTTCAAAAATTTTTCTTCTGCTAAAAGAGCCTACGGTAGCGCGAGAAAAACATCAAAAATAGAATTTGAAACCAGGGGTTAGTCAATCAAGATTTTCAGAAATTCAATGCTTAAAGAGACGTTGCCTATCGTTGGTTGAGCACAATAATCATGGCATTTCCTGTTATCAACTTCCCTGTGAAACACCTAGTTTGGCAGGTCTCCGGTAAAATAGACAAAGATTCAAGTAATTAACGAAAGGCATTACAAACTATTGGAATAAAAAGCATTATTACACCATCAGAAATGAAACTTTGGGGAAGTAAGGATTTTCGAATGATTGACCCCATTGGTTACTATATTTGTCTAAGAGAGCCAAGCAACGTTTTGCCTAAATAAACTTTTTAAAGTTAACCTGATCTTAAAAACGTTCTCGGATTTAGCGGAATTCCAAAAACACTAACTTGGAAATGCAAATGCGGCCCGGTAGACCAACCCGAGGTTCCTTCGTTGCCGATAACATCGTTGATTGTCACCTGTTGTCCCGGATAGGCGTAAATTTTATCCAGATGCCCGTATAGCGAAGTAATATTATTTCCATTATCGATAATTATATGTTTTCCGTAACCCCACCAAATTTCCCCGGCGTAAATAACCGTTCCGTCCATGAACGGGTGGACGGGATCACCGACTTTACCCTGCGGATTGGCAATATCGATCCCGGAATGGAGAACCTCATAAGGCAGGTCTGACTGGCCAAATTCCAGGGTATAAACCCCTCCGACCGGCCAGGAGATGACAGGCTTAATCTTTTTAATTATCGAGCCGTCTTTGGGATCGTGGATTTCAATTGCCTGGGTTTTGCTGTCAACCGTAGCTAATTTATCAGAAACGATATTAATACCGGTATTCATAAGAATAATCACGGCAATAACCGGAAGGAGAAGAACAATTAGGAAGGCCAGTAAAACGTAGGATAATTCCCGCTTATATGACCATAAGAGCAACCCGATTTTTAGCTGATTCATTCATTTATTAAAGATAAATTTCTCTCGGGTCGGTGGTTAAGGGCGGGTGTTCTTTTTCCGAGGCCACCACTTTGAGGGCCACGTGGTTCTGGTCGGCAATAATTAAAGCTTCTCCCCGGTCACAGGTTAATAAAAAGTGCGCTTCATACCCGCTCAGGTCGAACTCCTCGGTAACTTTCTTAATGGTGGTCGTATCCTGCTTCATAAGAATTCTTAAGGCGGATTGGGAAGCGATAGCCCGGCCGTATTCCTGGGTTAGAAAATCGCTAGCCTGCTGGGAAATAAGAGTGACTCCCAGGTAGTATTTTCTGGCCCGCCTGACCAGGTTGGAGATAAACCGGGCGCTTTCTTCCTGTTGCAAAAGCATCCATCCCTCGTCGATGACCAGGATTCTTTTTTGCGGTTTGGTTTTGACCCGGGAATGGACAAAGTTGGCCACCACCAGCATCATAATTTGTCTTAAAGATTCATTAAGGTCTTTAAGGTCAAAGATGACCAGCCGGTTATTAAGCTCTATATTGGTTTGGGAATCAAAAGCCGAAGAGAGCGACCCTTTTACAAACCGTTCCAGACGGTTGCAGAGGTCTTTTTGCTTCAGGGATTTAAGGGTTTGGTAAAAGTCTATCAGTCGGGGAATACTTTTCTTTCCGGGTTTTCGGCCGTGCTTATCCCGATTTTCTTTGGGCGTGTAACGGTAATACATGAGGTAACCGTGGTCTTTGTAGGTTTGCAGGAGGGCTTTGTCGACAACCGCCTTTTCCTCGGCATTAAGACCGCCCGCCATAAGGGAGACAATTTCGGTTAAGTCCTGGATATGCTCAGCCAGGTCATTTTCCCCGGAATAGGCACTGACGGAAAAATCAAACGGGTTAATTTTCTCCCTGGATTTGACGGAAAGCTTAATATAGGTTCCCTTAACGGAGGAAGCCAGCTGTTTATATTCCCGCTCCGGATCGATGACGATGACTTTGGTGCCCTGCATCAGCTGGCGAAGAATTTCCACTTTGGCCGTATAGCTTTTGCCCGATCCGGACTGGGCAAAGATAATGGAGTTGGCGTTATTTAAGCTGAAACGGTCCACGATCACCAGGGAGTTATTGGATTTATTGATTCCATACAAAATTCCCGATTCCTGGACCAGTTCGGAGGACACAAACGGAAATGTCAGGGCGGCTGAAGAGCTGTCCAGGTTTCGTTTCTGGGCCAGCAGGTTCTCCGCCCGGGGAAGAATGGACTGCAAGCCCTCCAACTGCTGGAAGACGGCCGTTTTTGTATAAAAGAGGCGGGTCGACATGACGGTTTCCAGAAGGGTGGTGATTTTGTTTAAGTCGTTTAGGCTGTCGGCGGTGACCGTCATGTAAATTGATACCTGGAAGAGTTTTTCCTGGCCTCTTTGAATCTTATCTTTTAGCTCCATGGCCGATTCCAACGGGTCGGTAACTTCCGATCCGATGACTTTTCCCTGCTTGAGCATGGTTCTTTTGGTTGATTCCAGCTCGGTAATCTTCCGGTTAAGTTTTGGCAGGGCGTAGATCGGGTTTACCTGCTCAATATGATAAGAGATATCGATATTATGGTTAAAGTTTATCAGCATGCTTAGCCAGCCGGTAGAGGCGACGTAGGGGTAGCCGGAGATAAATACTGTACGAACATATTTATCCCCCACTTGCAGGTATGAGGGTTCTTCTTTTAATCCGGAGTAGGAAATAAGGTCAACCTGGTCCTGCTCGCCAAAAGTAAATTCCCAAGACTTTTGAAGAAAATCTTTCCGGGAAATCTGGGGATTTTTGATTTTCTTTTTGGCTTTAACAAAGAGATTAAACATCATTATTTTGCAAAAGCATTTGCAGGGTTTGCCCTTTTAGCTTTTGGGTTTTAGTCTGGTGGGGATTGTAGAAACTGTAAAAAAGGTCAAGAATTTCCAGGCTGGCCAGTTGCCGGGCTTTCAGGCCAAGCTTCTCAAGACCCCGTATCACAATATCGCGGTTTAGATTTATCTGCTCCCTGGCAAGGTTAAAGTCGTTTGCCCCTGCGGGGTGGCGGTAGGGGATAATCACATAAAAGCGCCGGGAGAGGATTTTATTGCCCGAGACGATCCCTTTTACAAAAAGGCAATAGTTGCTTATCTGCTCTTTGTAAACTTGCTCTTTTTCATCATGCTTCGTCCGGGAGATCTGCTCGAGGTAGCGGTCAATATCCACATCCCGGATACGGATAAGAATTTGCAGTTGGCAGGGAAGGGAGTTGAGGAAATTCTGGAAGGAATCAACCAAAACGTCCTGTTCCTCCTCGCTTTTGAGCTCAAAGTTAAAGGAGGAGGTTTCCAGAATTATCCGGTACTGGTTCTTGGGCAGGACCAGGATGGAGTCCTTGACCTCCTTAACCTGGATTTGTTGTCTGGAGCTGGCTTTATTTCGGAATTTTTTCCAGGGCCACACGGATACCTCCCCTCCTTCCCGCTTTGTAACTTAAGGTGTAGTTATGTTGGACAAGCAGATTGTCCAGTTTAATTATTTCTCCCGGTGGGAAATCGCCAGCCGGCGGCCGAGCCTCAATTTTTGAGACTTTTGGTTTGTTAAATACAGGCTTCTTTTCAAATACCGGCAGGTCCCGGGGGCGAAGGTAGGGGCTGTTTTTGTCAAACAGATAGTATTTCGGCCTTAAGCGATACTTTAAAAGAACCATGAGCCACTCTAAAGCGACCTTTCCCTTAAGCCGGATCGCCAGGGCTAAACAGATAAAAAGCACCGCCAAAATCAGCGGGAATTTATACCAGACAAGTTTTACCCCCGGGGCAAAGAAAGCGTAAACGACGGTTGTCCAAAATACGGGTATGAGAAGAATTAAAATCTGGGTTAAGTTCAGGTTGCCCGCGATCTTGTCTTCAACTGTCGTGATCTGGGCCGGGATAACGGTCGTTCTCATGGCGCAACCGCCTTTCCGGGGGCCTTGAAGGCCGTGTTTATAGACGTTTGCCGGGAAGCCGCCGCGCTGTTATCGGTGGAGATGACATTGGTTATCTCGTGGCCGATTTTGCGCATCACGTGGTTGGCCGAATTGTAAAAAACCATCTGCATCATAATCTGGGGGGCTTTAAGAAGGGTCAGAAATAAGCCGATGGCCACGGCAATGGAGACCAGGGAGTTAGCGGAACCGGAAGGCAAGCTTAGAAACGAGGAGGCCAGCTGGATTAGCACCACATGGACAAAGACCATAAATACCGTCACAAAGTAGCTTTTGGCGGCAATCTCGGCAAAATCGGACAGTTTGGGGATAATGGAGAGCAGAAAGATTAAGGGGGACAAAACAGCCCCCAGGGAAATTACTATCAGCCGGCCGATATACATAAAAAGCAAAACTATGGCAATGATTAAAAACAGAATCAAAAAAATCAGGGTAATTAGGGGAGTCGTCCCCGCGGAAAGCGCAGGGAGGTTAATGGCGTTAACCACCCAGGCGTTACTTAGCCCTCCGGTGGCGGCGATAACCGCCTTAACTAAAACGTTGCAGCTGAAAACGACATAATCGGCAAGAAAGAGGGAAACATTGGCGCCCAAAAAAGCCAGGCCGATTTTGGGCAGCAGTTTGGATAGTTCCATCTCATCATAGCCAAAGGTTGAGGCGCTCATGAAATGAAGCCCCAAGAGGGCCACAATGACGGCAAAGAGGGAATCGGTGATTCCCAGGATTACCAGCCAGAAATTAAAGACGACCTTATTGCCTAACAAGCTCGGGGTGGTGGTCAGATAACCGATGATCCCGTCGACGATCGGCCTGGTGGCCGATTCCACGATGTTTTGCATAAATCCGGAGACGGCATCAATAAGCACCTGGGTCAGTCCCCCGGTTGGTTTGGCCGGTTCTATTTGGGAAATAGTTATAGCCGGATTAGATCCGGCGGCAGATGAGGAGTTTAAGGCGCCTTTAAAAAGGGAAATTAGTAAACTTGCCCCTAAAACCAGTATCAGCCCGATTATGGCGTTTTTTATGGTTTTTTTGGCTTCGGTAATAACTTCGGGGTTGCCGGTTGAAGCGATATATAAATAACCGCCTTTAATCAGGAAAAAGACGGCGGCCGCCGAGGCGATAACGGTAATGATACTTAAGGTGTCGTTAGTATATTGGGTAATTTCGGAGCTGGTAGTTGCGGCCGAAACAGAAGGGGCGAAGACAGCAGGCAAGAGGCTAAACAGTGAGCCGAAAAAGACTAACTTTTTCATCATATATTTAGACAGCCAAATTTTTAAGGCGTCGTTGTACTTGTTGTTCCGAAAGCGGATCCGGCCAGCTGCGTGACGATATTGGACAGCACAAAAGCTCCAAGCACGATTGCCAGACCGATAGCGGAATAAAAGATGGTCTTTTTGGATCTATCCAGGCTTTCAGGATTGCCGGAACTGGTTATGTACCCGACGCCTCCCCAAACAAAAAATCCGGCCGATAAAAGTCCGGCCAGGGTAACCAGGACTTGAATAACGCTTTGGATAAATGTTTGGATTTTAGTGACATCTCCGGAGGCGGCGAAGGCGGGACTTCCTGAAAGAAGCAAGAAGGGCAGAGTTAATACACAAAAAGCGGTGATTCTTTTCATAGTTTCACCCCCTCTCGTAGCTTTCCCAAAATGGCTATAAAAAATGCCACCTTTAGGGGCAGCATTTCAAACCAACTTATAATTTGGGGCTATAATAACGGAAAATAGCCCGTAAATCAAGAGAAGATTATGATATGAAAATCTAAATTAAATTAGACGAAGCATTATTTATTTAATCGAGGAATTTTGATTTTCCCAGCCATTGTTAATATCGTAACAAACAACCCACCGTTTCCGATGGGTTGTTTTAGATGTCGTAACAGTAAAGGTTAAAATCCTGTTATGTCTCCAAGATTACCACCACGATTGGCGGAAGCGTTCTTCCAATGACCATTTGTGTCTGTACTGTAATTAAAAATAAAATATGTAGCACCACTGACATATTTGGTACTGCCCCCAAAGATTGTGGAGACAAATCCGGCCGTTGTATTGCAGGTAGTCGGCCCGCATTCAGCTTTAGGATCGTAATTTCCTGTAACAACAATATCAAATGATCCTTGCATTTTTCCTGTTACACCGGATCCAATAGTATTTCCGTTGCCAGTTGGTACTGGTAAAGTTTGGCATGCACCTGGACTAGCACCAGAAATGGTAACAAATGTACCGTTTTTGAACTCTTCTTTAACAGTATAAGTACCATCAAAGTTAGGGACAGTGTCAACTGTAAAGACACGGTCGAATGTGTCGGTTGCCCAGTAATTTCCGCAAGTACTAGAATCAGGTGATGTACTAGCAATCGGACCGTAATGAACAACATTTCCAGTTGCATAAGCTTGTCCGGCAAACAAAACCAAACCAACAACGGTTAAGGTAATTCCAAGTAATAATTTCTTCATATTTTTTCACCCCCTTTCCGTTTAAATTTCAATTTTTAAACAAAAAAACCAACCTATGACGGTTGGTTCCTGACACACAGATAATCGCTAATCGTGGTCATGTGGCTAATATAGTACTATTTATCGGCCATTTGCAAGATATTTTAATAGATCAAACTCCCTTTATACTAATTCACTTACCTTAACATTAAGAGCGCGGGCAATTTTAAGAAGGGTCCGCAGTGTAATGTTATTTTTACCGCTTTCGATATCGGTTAACCCGCTTCTGTCCATTTTTGCTAATCTTGCCAGCTCGTTCCGAGTTAAATTCCTTATATTTTACCGATATTGGTAAAAATAAATTACCACCCTGTCAAAAATTGACTACTCCTGGATTTACTTCAGCCGCATCCAGAAGCAAGGGTGGTAATGTGGTTAATTTAGTATATCAACCTGTTACAAATCTTATCAGGTTCCGAGTGGATTTTGTCCTGTCCTGCTTTTCGTTATATAGGGTTTAAAGGACCTGTCAAAAGGTGGTTTTAAGCCGGTAAAAGAATACATTTGTAGTCGACTGCGGAGGTTAAATGAGATCGCTAAATTACTGTGTAAATTTAAAAGTGGAGAGGATTTGTTGGACAATCTGATAATTTTGAGCCGAATTAGAAAAGTATGGAATTATTTGGATTATCCAACGAAGAAAATTACAAGAAATTAAGATCTAGTTACCAATAACAGATCGATATAGAATAAGTAGTATTGATATATGAGCAATTTCAAGGATAAGATTCTAAACCTAACCAGTAAATATTACGAGGAGCTAAATAACGACTTCTCCCATGATATTAACCATGTTTTCCGGGTGGAGAGATTAGCAAAGCAAATTGGCCAGGATGAGGAAGCAGACCTTGAAATTCTTGAGGCGGCCACACTTCTTTTTGATGTTGCCCGTGGGTTAGAAGACAGAGGAGAAGTCGAAGATCACGCAAAGGCAGGCAGTGATATTGCCCGGGAAATCTTATATAAGATCAACTTTCCTAAAGAAAAGATCGAACCAGTTTGCCATGCGATATTGGTTCATAGAAAAAGCATGGACCGGGTTCCCGAAACTACCGAGGCCAAAATTCTTCAGGATGCGGATTACCTTGACGCTTTAGGGGCTATTGATGTGGCCCGAATTATTGGAAGCTCATTCCAATCAAAAAAGTATAGAAGACCTATTTATGACGGAAAACCCTCAAACAAACTGGAAGATAACAATAAATCAGCAATCAATTATTTGCTGTACAAGATTTCCCATCCCAAAATGCAGCCCACAAACTTTCATACCAGACTGGGAAGAAAATATGCAAAGGAACGCTTCAAGTTTGTAGAAGAATTTGCCCGTAGGTTTATCTCTGAATGGGAAGGTAAAGAGTAACTATTTTAGTTTTCTCCCCATTATAGAAATATCGTGAAGATCCTGGCGTCTTAATGGCTTTCCTTCTTTAGCATTACGTAGCTTCTCGTCCAGGATTTTTTGGGGATCATCGATAAAGATTTTTATGCCTTTGTAAATAACGGACATAACATTGCCCAAATCTGATGGCACCATATCCACAAGCGTTTCTTTCTTGTTACCTAAGACCTTAATGATTAAACCTTCATTAGTTTGTTCATCTTTCGTTTTTAAGCCTTGGCTTTCAAACCAATTCCGCCACCAAACGACATCATCTTTTAATGGAAAGAAATCGATATCATGGTGGTTTCTGGTTATTTTACCCAGCGTAAGTTCTAGTGCCCACCCACCCCCGATCATATACTTTTTACTATTTTGTTCTGCTATCTTTGCAATTTCTAAAGCAAGGGTTTCTAAAGACAGGGTAAATTCGTCGATAGTGTTGGTTTTATATCTACTCCAAGTCATGCTTGTTGTGAAACAATTAACACATATCCGTCCGGATCTTTAAAATGAAATTGATAGGTTTGCCAGGGAGTTTCGTAAAGTTCTTTTATAAAGATCATGCCTTTACTTTTTAAACATTCAAAAAGAGCTTTAATATCCTCATCAATATCAATGTAAAGCTCTACCCCGTTTCCTTTATCTGGAATTTCTGCTCTGGTGCTTTCTGGAACCAGCATTAAAACTGAGGTGCCAACGGTAAAATCCACATACCGCAAACTGCTATCGCCATTTTTTAAAACCGTGTTCTTCTTAAAACCCAATAGGTTCTCGTAAAAATCGACTGACTTTTCGATGTCTTTTACAACTAATAATGGATTAATCCTTGTGCCCTTCATTTATTTAAAGCTTTCCTTATTTGTTTATAATGCGTTTGATAGTGACTTTCTTCTCCCTCTTCAAACCACCAACCAAATAAATCCGGCCGTGATCGCATATTATTTTCTCCAATCTTTTCTGCCTCTTTCATTAATTTTCCTTGCCATTTATACCATTCGTCTAGGAGTTGTCTAGGAGTGAAGCCTTTAAACTTATCTGTGCTCTTTTCGTTAAGCTCATCCCAGTTGTTAGTTTCTGTAAACCATGGTTTTTCCTGATTTTTCCAAATCTGAGGTAATAATTTAGAGAGTTCTTCTTCCCAGCCGACTAAATGAGCTACTACATTCTTGACCGTCCACATATCATCAACTCTAGTATTCCACTCGTTATCTGTTAAGCTTTCCAGTAGACGGTAAAAATCATCATCATTTGAAAACTTCGCACCATAAAATTCCGGTTTCCCTTTCCCAACTACTTTCCAGCTTCCATCTTTAACTAGAATCGCCTGCTCGTCACTTATAGCAATTACCGGAAAGGTTACTTTTCTTCCTTCTTTTTCCAACACCTGTCTTTCTTTTTCCGTATAATGCGGAGAGACTGCAAACTGTACAAGGTTTAAACCGGTTGTATCCGAGACATAATCGTTTTTATCCCATGACGGGTCCCAACCGGAAATGGCAATATCCGGTCCCGCTAAAATACTGCCGGCACTAACTCCAAGATATACTTTTCCATTATTAATTAGCTTCGGAAGATATGTATCCAAGCCGCTTTTTCGAGCCCAATCTAAAAGGTAAAAAGTATTGCCGCCGTTAATGTAAATAATATCCGCTTTTTCCAACTTCGTTCGGACTTTCTCTTTTGATTCTTTCAGATCAACTTGGATAACGGGAAATTTAAGTTCTACCAATTCATCGTAGGCTGCCCTGACAAACCCTTTGTTTTCCTCCGGATCAGCGGCTGTCGGAATAAAAGCCACTTTCATTTCCTCGGGTTTTTTGGGAAGTTCCTTTAAAAAATATTCTCTGGTTTCTGGAGGTAATCCGACAGAGGTTAAAAATAATAACTTCACAGATACATTTTACTATAATTACATTTATCAATCGTAATACGTTCGAGTATTTTCCATCAAAAGCTTTATAACTGAAGATCCTCGAAAATACTTTTTCTCTCTTCGTCCTGTCCTGCCTTTTCGTTATATAGGGTTTAAATGATCTGTCAAAAGGCGGGTTTAAGCCGGTAAAAGAATACATTTGTAGTCGACTGCGGAAGTTAAATGAGATCTCTAAATTACTGCGTAAATTTAAAAGTGGAGAGGATTTGATCAAACATTGCATTATTTGCATCAAGTGACGATTTGTCTAACGAAGACATTCTAATTTGGTAGATATTGCCGTTATGTAAAACTAATCCTTCATATAGGTACACCGGTGTGCAGGTCGTACCGGCGCAAAAAACTTGCATCATATAGCTAAGCTTATCACCAGCAATACCACCAATTGTCGTTGGCATTCTTTTTAAAGAAGAAGCATTTAGTTGGGTAATATATGCATCCAGCGAAGTGTTTGTTGTATTTTTGCTAACTTGTATATCGAGCCAAATATCCTTGGGAGCAGAGTTTTTGATTCCATTTCCCCCCTGAGGTGCCTTCGTTGCCACCGAGAAATCAACCAGTGGGTCTTTATAGGTAAAATAATCTGATGGATAGTTGACGGAAAAGCCGGAGCTTACGTTTGTATACGTTTTCCAATTTGAGGTATTGGTTGCCTGATTTTGATCTGTAAATTTAAAAGTGGAGAGGATTTGTTGGACAATCTGATAATTTTGAGCCGAATTAGAAAAGTATGAATTATTCTTAGCCGGATAGCTGATAAAAAGGAAGGTATTATTTTTTACTAAATAAATATTTTCGGAGGTTCCGGCTATTCCTCCTGATACCTCCTGTGTTTTTATAGCAGGTATTGTATTTATAAATATATTTTCAGCTGAATTAAACTGAGACAATGTCAGCCGATGATCCTCGTGAAGACTGGTATATGGAGCAGTTGTGACGTAGTCTTTTAGCGACAAATGCTTTGAATTATTTGAGGGGATAATAACTAACGCGTAATTTCCATCCCCGTTCTTAACAGTTACTTGATTGTCCCATTCTGCATTCCAGTCGGCGGGATATCGGAATGAAAAACCAAATGAAGAGTTTGTATAGGTTTTCCAATCTGCCACCGGGCCCGGAGTAGGTGTTGCTTGGACTGATGGAGATGTAGCAATTGTTGGCTTTTGGGACGGAGCCTGTGATTTAACAAAAAGATAGGCAGCTAAGGAAGATAAGGCCACCAGCAAGATTACCAATAGAATAATTAAAACGCGTTTGTTTGGGGATGAAGAGTTGACCGTTGGATTAAGCGGCGCCTGGGGAGGTATTACTGGGTTTGCTAAAGGACTAGTTTGTTCCATTAAACTTATCTTATCACAAAGTGATGACGAGTGCCGTGTGGAGATTTATTCACGTCCCGGCTGGGTTAAAGAGGATTACATTGTAGTTAACGAGATATAAAGGTTTTTTGCTTTTTATCTTATTTATTGATATAAACTGTTCATGGATACCAAAGAAGACCTCAACTTAACTTCGGAACTTAAACCTCTCATCGGAGGAGAATTTCTTAATGTCTCCGGCAAAAGAGCTTTTGCCAATGCTGCAGACAAGGCAGAATACGACCGGATAACTAACCACGGAGATCACCCAGGAAGCGGGGAGGGAAGTTTAATCCTTGGCTTGGATAATCCCGGCCACCGTGATTATTATTCCCGATCTACGGAATTTCCCGCCTATAAGAAAGAGCAGCGCGGAAAATATTCAGCCAATAACAGCATGCTGACAGCCCTTTCTCCTGAAGGGATTTTGGCGGGTTTTGACACACCGGAAAACCGCCAGGCTTTGGTAAGTGCCGGATATCTTCATGGCGAGTTACCGGTTATCGGCACGGAAACAGTTTTTGAAGATCCGGAGTTTAACCAAAAATTTCAGGACCTGGTTAAAAAAGGCAGAGATCAGCGCGAAGAGAAACTTGCTACAATGAAAGGGTGAGTAGGCTGGCTTAATTTGACGTCATCTTCGAACTTCATGTTCCAGATTTTGAGAAAGTTATCGACTTCTATGGTAAGTTGGGATTTAAAAAAGCCTGGGAATATCCGCCCAAAGGTCAAACCGGCCGTCAAAAGGCGGGTTTTCAGCCTGTAGAAAAATGCGGTTTTAATCTACGGTAGAAGTTCAAAAAGGGTTAGTCACTTTTATTTTGATAGTTTTGTGAGTGCAATTTCAACTGAAAGATCAATTCATCACGAAGTTTTTCCTTTACCCAGGATTTCTGTTTATTATCCAGTAAATCCCCTATACCGGACAACATCTCGCTTTTTTTAACCGCCGCAATCTTTTTTTGGGCTTCCATGAAAGCTTCTTTAACCGATAAATCGGTATTCTGCTTAAGGATATTTTCATTTATCGGCCAGTTGTTTTTTAGGAAAAACCACAAATCATACATATCCCGGGCCGCAAACTTCCGTCTGGTTAAAAGAGCTGATAGTTTAGCGGGTAGCATGTCCTTTTCCTGCATAGCCAGCATGGAAATACCTAAATAATTTTTCGGTAGGTAAACAAACTGCAGCGGCCTTTTGGAGATTTCTATTTTCAATTTTCTTTCCCCTTTTTGGTAAGTTAAAAGAAAAAAAAGCGTGTTTTTTTTATCGGAAGCATCATCAAGTACCCCGAAGTTTAAAAGCAACTTTTTTATTTTCTCAAAAACTTCGTATTGTTTATTCTCGTCGAGCAAATTAAAATCGAGATCAACGGAAAATCGCGGTAAATCGTAAAAAAGCATCGCCGCTGTTCCTTCTTTAAATCCTAAAATATTGCGTAAAAAAGGATCAGCATAAATTGCTTTTAATATGGAAATTTCCATATTACGATGTAAATCAATATTAAGCATTTTCTTCTTTAAAAGTCTGATAATACTCCTCAACTTTCTTTTCCAGAATGGCGTTGTTATAAATTGTTTTAAAAACAGCTACCTTATCCCAATCAAGGCCTCTTAAATTATCAAAGTGATAGTTTTTGTAGACATAAATGGCATCGAGGAAAGCCCGCTCCAATGAAGCGATAAAGTAACCGTTTTCCCGATTAATTCCAGTCAAGTTTGTTAAAACAGGACCTTTTACCCGGCGATACTGTATCCCCAAGTTGTTTAACCGGACCTCCCGGGTAACATAAGAAACGGCAAAGATGGTCTCGTAATACTGAAAGATGACTCCGCCACGACTAAGAACGGTTTCCAGACTGATATAGGAAGGCTTGTACAGTTTATTAACTAGTTCAAAGTTATTATAGCCCTCTTTGGCATAAATTCCGGTATGAAGTCTTTTCAGCTTGCCGGATTTACTGAAATAGTAGAGACGGTTACGCAAGCTTTCCGTTGATAGATGGGGAAAAAGCTGGGCGATCTCATCAACACTAAAAACGGTTTCCGGCCGGCGATAAAGAGATAATATAAAATCATTATCCATGGATATCATATAAATGTACTATACATCTTAATATTTAAGATATTTAGTACATAAAAGATTATTTTTGTGTCCCTGTCAAGAGGAATGCCGGCAAAAGTGGAATCGATTATATAAATGTTTTTATTATCTTAGGGATAAAGTATTCCTAAACCCTTTTAGAACTTTGTCCTGTCCTTGTCTTCTTATTTTATGGGGTTCAAACCGGCTGTCAAAAGGTGGGTATTTAAGCCTGTAGAAAAATGCGGTTTTAATAAGACTTATTACTGATGTTGGCATTTTTCTGACAGGCGTTAAAATCCTCTCGCTTTGCTTCGACTTTTGACACCCGCTTTTCACCCCATGCCCCCAATTTAACGGACAGGACAAAGTTCCTATCCGTATTTTTTAGATTGGAGGTGATAAAGATGCAGCTTTTGACTAAAGATATTCTGGAAAAACTGCCCCCGCTTTATTCCCAGGAGGAAGTTAAAGATCCCATGATAATTTGTAAGTTCTTCTATCCGGACTTTTCCTGGACCTGGTACGCCATTGAGTTTGATGGCCGTGACCAGTTCTTCGGATTGGTCGATGGGTTTGAGAAGGAGCTGGGCTACTTTAGCCTAAGCGAACTTACTTCCAACCGGGGCAAGCTGGGATTGCCGGTGGAACGGGATCGCTATTTCAAGCCTTGTCACTTGTCAGAGATCATGAGCAAGTGAGCTTATAACCGCAGGTGGGAACTGACAACTCTTGCCTGCGGTTTTTTGGTCTAAAGTTTTATCTTTCAAATTTTTAGTCTATTGTTGTGAACGGAAGCATATCAATCATTGCTTTTATCCGTGTATCAGCTACATCTTTTGAGAAATAAATCCGGCTCATTTCTTGCACTTTTTGAGAGTTAACAACTTTCCAGTTATTAATAATATTTTCTTTGGTAATGGGACGCCTGATTTCTTTTTGTTTAACATACTCTATTATTTCATGTATATCAGGTTGGTATTTTTCGAAAAGGAGGTATAAATCATAAAAATCACGATAGCGGGCACGGTCGCTCATGGCGCGTATTTTTTCGGCGCAAATTTCTTTTTGGTCCATAGCATTGACTTTAAAATCAATTCCCCAAACATTTTGATATTTCATGGATTTCGAAGGTAAAAGTACATCCTGAAGAAAATCAATTTCTACTTTAAGGGAATTGGGTTGAATTAATGGTCCAGTGTACTGCAGTTTTTCAATTTTAATTGTGGCATTTGACAGATAGTCTTTTTTAATAGTTAAGCAATCAACTCCGGCAAACATTGTCCGCACCCGATCAAGTGATACCGGAGACCTATTAGCGGAAAAATCCAGGTCTTCGGAGAAGCGATATTGATTTAAAAAACAGTGGTGTAAAGCGGTGCCACCTTTAAACACCAAACTTTGCCCTAAAGTTGATCTGGAAATAATCTGCATGACAAAAGCTAGAAAATAATCCTTTTCCGCAATATGAAGCGGGTATCTTAATGTTTTCCTGTTAATTATCGTTAACTGTTGCCGGCTAAGAACAGTGGTATTCATGCACTTTGTGAATATTTGTCAAAATATTTATCTATATATAACCTCCATTTCGCCTGATACACCCCGCTGTCTTTGGAAAGATATGTCGTACTTGTATCTTCTTTGACTATATTATCAAGACTGGAACTTTTTATCCCAAGCAGATCAAAAATATACCCGAATATACGCGTAGTTGCGGTTGTGGATTTTTCTAAATAGCTCGCCAGCCGATTGAAATTTATTTTATCTTTATAAGTTTGCATTTTTTCGATAACTAAATCGACCGAGTATATTGATCGATTAAACTGAATAAGATCGATGAGGGCTTTTTCAATTGTGGCAATTTTTACTTGTTTTCCTTCGATAGTTACCTCGTCAAAACCGTAAAAGAAGTGATTTTGCGTCGAGATATAATGGTAGTTGCTGCTGCCGGAATTAGTTGTTCGTATTTGAGCAAGAGAAACTGAGGTTATGGTACTTAATAACTGGTCAAACATACCGTGATAACCGAGCGCCGCCTCCATAGTCACATAGGAATTGCTACAAATTGTTTGGGCAACTACCAACTGTGAAGCATCTAAATAACCCCGCGAAGTTAAATCTGCAATACTATAAGTACCGTGCTTTATACGAACTAACCAGCCTCTTTTGGCTAACCTGCTAATGATATTTAAAGCTTGAGCTTTTGAGGCGTCTTTAAGGATGCTGTAAAGATCGCGGGTTGTCACAATATTCCCGAATTTAGCCAAAGCTTCCTCAAGAATAGCTGAATCCCGGGATGTAAGTAAAGTTCTTTTCATATGCTGATTATATCATAATATGATATATTGTCAATACTAAAAGAATCAATAAATTTCCTGGCTTTACTATAAAAGTAAAACAAATATCTTGCATAAGATAGAGCCATGCATTGAAATTTGTCGATTAACAAAATCATGAGCAAGTGAGTTTTCAACCGCAGGCGGGAGACTAACCCCTCTCGCTTGCGGTTTTTTGGTCTAAATTAACAGCATCAAAAGTCCGGCTGTAACCCCAATTACACCAACAAGCTTTCGTAGTGAAAATTCATCTTTAAATAATAAAATCGCTAGTACCGTTACCGCGGAAATTGAGCCAGCGTTAATTGCATTAACATATCCAACATTTGGAGCCAGCTTTATTGCCAAGAAAAGAAAAAGATTGAACCCAATCGAGGCAAGACCGATTAATAAAAATTGCCAAGGATTCTTTACAAATGACTTGAGGGACATTTTCTTAATATGCATTTCAATTAATATACAAATACTTACGAAAAGGTAGGTATAAGACAAAAATACGTAAAGCCCAACCCCTAAGTTAAACATATATTTAGAGGCTAAAGATAAGAAGCCCCAGCAAAAAAACGCTCCAAAAGCAAGGAACAGCCACCTATTGTTAGAGACTTTTTTTATAGATTTTTGCGACAACATTATGAGTGCAGAAAATACGACGATAAGAAGTATTGCGATCCCTTTCTTGATGGACAACTCGGAATTGAAGAACAAAACGGAAAGTATGGTCGTAAATACTACATAGCTTTTTGAGATTACTAAGCTGTAACCAGGATTGGGAGACCGTTCGATACTAATTAAAGAAAATACGTTTCCAAGATAACTAAATAATATAGAAATTATAAAGATAGCGAGAAGATAGTTAAAAGGAATTATGAAATTTTGTTTTGAAAACAACCCTATGGTAATAAAGACGAATAATGGTATCCCAAACATTGCGAGGTTGTTATATTGAGAAGGAAGTTTTAGTAAAGCCGATTTACGGATAAACAAATACATCACTACCGAGGAAACGAACATTACTAAGCTGGCAATTATCCAATTCATATCTAAATTGTATCAATTTTTACTGCCACTATTTCATTTAATATTGAATTTCTACTTTTTGTAATACCTGTCTGTTTAATCCTTTTTGCTGAATATCTTCTGTCAAGGCCAAGTAAAATGTTAGGGAATAATCTTTATCTTCAAGGTTGCCCCTGATGGTTTTCTCCAGATAAGTTCTTGCCGCTTTATTGGGACAGACCAGGATTATCTCCGGGAAGGTTTTGTCGGTATGGTCCTGCCAGTAGCGTTTTTCAAAGTAGTAGAGGTATTTTTTAATCCGTTTAAAAAGGTCTTTGGGAACAAAGTAGTCAAAGATATCCAGAAAATAGCGTTTGGTTACGCCGTTTTGGTCTTCCAGGGAAAAATAACACGATGGTTCGGGCAAAACCATAAATTTCATGCCGAAAAGATCGACTTTGGAATAAAAACCCAGCTTGGCTTTTGCTTTATTAGCTAAACTTAAAAGGGAGATATAAATATCAGCCAGCAACAGGCAGTTACGCTTAAATTGGGAGGAATTACGGTACTCCGTCCAAACCCTATCAAGAAGCGACAATTTTATTCTGTTAATTTCTTTGTGGGTTTTGAAATATTTTCTTCCGGCAGTTCCCAAAGAGTATAAAGCTGGCTCACCGGCAAATTTTAAGTTATAGTAGCGCTTGAGATAATTTCTAGCGGTTAATTGATTTAGCCAGAGATTGACACGGCTGTGATATTTATGATTAAGAAGGATTTGAATTTGAGAAGTAGTTAGAAATCGGAATCGGTAAATTAGAAGGAGGATCTCTTCAAGTCTGGGATTTAGTTTAGGGGGAGTCTTCATATTTTTTTGTTCCTTAACAGCTTTTATATTGTTTCTCTCCTTATACTTGTATAAGTAATATATAGACAAGACTTTTTAGCTGGTTAGCCTCAATTTTAATTAGATCCGGTGTCAAAGGTCTGACACTGAAATTACTTAAGTCAGGACGCTTATCGATTCAAAAACTTCTTCTTTTCCGGGCTTTTTTGCTCTGGGAATAACTTTGGTTGCAACCGGAGCGAGATATTCTTTGGCATACAAATTGCGCGAGGATTGGATAAGCGACGTACACCGGTCTTTATCCTTATTTACCGGAGTTAAAATCGTTTCCCCGGAGAAAGGTTCCCGGGGAGTAATGGCTGATATCTTCATGTAGAACTTGAAGGATGGCAGATTGGTAATTTCTCCCTTATCAACATACGGTTCAAACTGCGGAAGCATCAGTTTTTCATCCTCCGGGTTGGCGCTTCGAAAACTTATGACTGTTCCGACGTTGGCGATTATGACGTTTGTTATATTGCGGTCTTTTTGCTGGGAAGTGGACTGCTCGGCCATGACGAGGTAAACCTTGTATTTTCTCGACTCAGATATCATCTGGATAAAAGACGGGGTGGCAAAGGTTTGGAATTCGTCAACGTAAACGTAATAAGGACTTCTTTTCCCTTCATCGATCCGTGCCCTCTTAAGAGAAGCCAGCTGGATTTTAGTTAAAATCATAATTCCCAAAACTTCTGACGTATCCTCTCCCAGGCGGCCTTTAGACAAGTTGCAAACCAGGATTTTTCCCTTGTCCAGGATCTCATCAAAGTTAATCGTTGACCTGGGCTGTTCCAAAATCCTTTTAGCAGATGGAGAAAATAGAAGACGTCCGATTCTTGAAGTAATTGGCCCGATCATTTTCACTTTCTGGAAATCGCCGGCCTTGCCAAACTCGTTTTTCCAGAAGTTTTTCAAATTTTCATCCGTGACATCATGCATAGCCGATTTTTGAAACTCCGGATCGGTCAAAAGGCGGTAGGCGGTAAAGATGGTCGGATCTTTCAGGCACAAAGCTGTCTGGATGGTGTTTCTTAAGATATATTCAATCCTATGGGCATGGGCAGACCAGACTTCGGAGAAGATTTTCCTAAACAGGGACACCACGCTTTCGGTAATCAGCTCTTTTTCCCTTAAAAGCTCGTCTTCATCCAGTCCGGGAGTCAGTTCCAAGAGATTTAGCCCGATGGGATATTTGATATCGTCCGGGTTAAAGTAGATAAAATCCGAAATTCTTTCATCCGGAACACAGGCGATAATACTTTCAGCCAGGTCGCCGTGAGGGTCAATAACACACAGTCCCTTACCGTTTTTCAAGTCATTATTGGCCATGGACATAATCATCGTGGTCTTGCCGGTGCCGGTAGCGCCGATAATGTACACGTGTTTTTCCCTCTCCTTGTCTGTTAGCCCGATATCGGTAACCGTACCTCCGAAGCTGTTTTTAGCAAAAACATAATCAAGCTTGGTGTTTTTCAACGATAACGGCGCGGGAAGGTCTTTGGCATACACTTTTACCAGGTCTTCTGTCTGGGTGACCCTCTTAAATGGAAAGTGATAGAGGTCGGAAACCTCAGCTAAAGAAAGATACACGGGACTGGAATTTAAAAGCCAAGACAACCGTCTCTTTTGGAAGTTAAAAAGGTTAATTTTGTCCAGGATCCAGGGCAGAAGATTATATTTGGCCTTAAAAGCCTGATATTTAGGCACAGAGAAAGTGGCCAAGGAGGAAACAAAACCGTTTTTTCTTTCCCTTATCTGATTTTTGTTCTTTACCATAAGCAATAATCTGACCGAAGTCTCAAAAAGCGGTTGTTCGATTTTCTCCTGAATGCTTTTTACCGCCTGTTGTTCGAAGGTGTTATAGGTTCTTTTTGGTAGGGCAGCGAAAGGATGCAGCAGTTTAGACAAAAGCGATAAGCCATAGGTTAGCGGTTTAAAAAGCGACGGTAGAGGTATTCTTTCCAGATACTTAAATACATCATCGCCGTGAAGAATCTTGTCGGAGATAGTCTCTGTTTCCTTTGGCTGAACCGGAGACAGGACAATTTGGAAAGAGACTAATTCCCCGGGTTTGAGCTTGGTCATCATGCCGGTTATGTAGGCGAGGGGATCGTGTTCTTCCAAAACATTCTGTTTTTTAAGGGGAAAGGCAAAGTGGCGGTTGAGTTTAAATTCAAGTACTTTTAGGCAAAATAAACCGCCGGCCTTTCCCGGCAGGTAATCAGTCGCTTCTTTAACGCTTATTTGGGGAAGGTAGGCTAAAAGGCTTTTTTTGATGTTATCTTCTTCGGTCCGGGTAGTCCGTATGAAATAGCGAATACCCTGCTTAAGGGTGGAGGAGATTTCAAAAGAAAAAACGGTCTTTTTACCTAAAAGCTTATCGCCCGGGTACCCAATCTTCCCCAGTTCGTGGACGACGGAGAAAAGCCGGGCGGTGGTATAAGAGGTTTTATCGGTGAGGGCCGGCGGGGTCAGTTCCAGAAATACCGGTTCTTCACTCAGCGATCTTTTTAGGATAAAAAGCCTGCGAATAACGATAAGAAGGGAGAGCGCTATGGATATCAAAAGTAGAAAAGAAGGGGAGAGGAAAAAATAACGGGAAGAGACAGAAAATAAACTTTCTTTAAGTAATTCTGAATAAGAAGAGAAATGACTTAATAAATACCCCGCCTCCAGATTGTGCCAGTTTATGTTTCCCATTTTAACGGGCAGGCTTTCCGGGGCAAGATAAATTGTTAATGATTTTCTACCCCCTAATATAGCAAAGAAGCGCTTATTGTAAAGGAGAAAGGGTTTTTCATTTCCGCTTGACGGAAAACCGGATACGGTTAGTATGGAGACTGAATTAAAAGTTATAAGATATGACTACGGACGATTTGGCGCTTTTTTATGAAGATAAAATAATTGTTCCCCCAGAAGCGATTTTAACCGAAGTAGCTTTAGAAACCCCTAAAAAACAAAACGAGACGATAATAGGGGTTAACTGAAAAATCATTCGATAATTTGTCTACGTAAGTGGAGGTTATATTTGGAATTTAAAGTATAAATGGGTTGTGAGTAGTATCCTGACTAAACGATCAAGCAAAAGAACAGCAGATTATCCGTTATTTTTGCCACTTTAATTTTGCCTCGCTGTCCAGTTTTTAGCCTCGTTTAGAAATAAAACAAAAAGGAGAGAAATTCTCCGGATATTTCGCTTAGGAACTCTTTGATAAAATTTAACTGATGAAGATTTACCCGAAGAGTTTCGGCCTTCGCTTTAAGGTCCTGATAGTTATCTTCGCCGGATTGTTTGTTCTTGCCTTCTGGTGGACTAACCCGGAGCTAAAAAGCCCGGGAACGGTTAAAATTTGGGACCGGAACGGGATTTTACTTTATGAATCAGCGGGGGGAATTGGGAGAAAAATCCCCGTGAGCTATGATAACCTCCCCGACACTTTAAAAAATGCCGTAATTGCCTCTGAAGATAACACGTTTTGGACCAATTCGGGGATTGATATCCCGGCCATGGCAAGATCGGCGCTTTTAGATATTAAGGCAAAAAAGATCGTCAGCGGGGCAAGTACAATTACACAGCAGTTAGCACGCGCGCTAGTGATATCCGATCGGTCTTCCAGCTCCAGAAGCGTGGTCCGTAAAATCCGGGAAATGATAATCGCCCTAAGGCTAACGGCGTTATACTCTAAAAAATCTATCTTAACAACGTATCTTAATCAAATGTATTTTGGAAATTTGGCATACGGTATACAAGCGGCCTCGTTGTCATACTTTGATAAGAGCGTTAATAATCTTTCTTTAGCCGAAAGTGCTTTCTTGATCGGACTGATTTCCTCCCCGGACAGGAATAATCCTTATGTGAATTTCGAACAGGCAAAACAACGGCAGACCACGGTATTGGATTTAATGGTGAAGAATAAATTTATAACCATCGATCAAGCAGCGCTTGCTAAATCCGTACCGATAATCCTGTCCAGAGACGGTTACCGGATTAAGGCCCCGCATTTTATAGATTATGTTCGCCAAGAAATCGAACAAACCGGGATAAAGGAGCAAAAACAGGGGATTAATGTTTACACAACCCTGGATTATCCAGACTATTCTTTAGCCCAAGATATAGCCAGTAATTGGGTTAACAAGCTACGCGACGATCACAATCTGTCCAACGCGGCACTTATTATGCTGGAAAATCAAACGGGTGCGATAAGAGTAATGTTGGGCGGGATAGATTATTTTGACGCAACGCACGCCGGGCAAGTCAATTTGACTACTAGCCCGCGCCAGCCAGGGTCAGCCCTGAAACCAATTACTTATGCCACCGCCTTTATGCAGGGATATACTCCAGCGACCTTGATCTATGACGTGCGTACGGTTTACAAAACTAATAAGGGTGAAGGATTTGCCCCGAATAATTATGATAACCAATTTCATGGATTAGTATTGGCCCGGGAAGCTTTAGCTTCATCACTTAACCTTCCCGCCGTGGAAATGTTTCACCGAATCGGAATAGGAAGTTTTCTTAATACAGCTTCGAGCCTGGGTATCACTACCTTAGCACCAGATCCCAAATATGACTTGGCGCTAACCTTAGGTGGCGGAGAAGTAACACTGTTAGACTTAACTAATGTTTACTCAGACTTTTCTCGTGGGGGTAATTATTTGCCTCCATACGCGATCGAAAAAATAACCTATGACGGCGGGAAGGTTTTGTATCAACACCAGATCCCTAATTCCAAGCCGGCGCTCGGTGCAAAAAGCCAACAAATAGCTTATCTGATTACCAATATTCTTTCCGATCCCCACGCCAGAATTTTAGGTTTTGGCGAAAAAAATCCCCTGGTGTTATCTTTTCCGGCCGCAGTTAAAACCGGGACGACTACCGATTGGCATGATAATTGGACTGTCGGATATACTCCCTCATATTCTGTCGGTGTTTGGGTCGGAAACAATGATAACAACCCAATGACCCAATTAACGGGAATTACCGGGGCAGCACCGATCTGGCACCAATTTTTTGAAGAGTTTGCCAAGGGAAAGACGGTTGAGAATTTTGTCCGTCCCCCGGGCCTGAAGGAAGTTGAAATTTGCAAAGCGGATGGCCTTTTACCGAATAATTTATGCACCGATCGACTAACTGAGCTATTTATTGAAGGCACAGAGCCTAAAAATATTTCCCACATTTATAAGACAGTTAAAGTGGACCTCCGCAATGATTTATTGGCGACAGATAGTTGTCCGCCGTCGGCTGTTATGGAAAAAACCTTTCTGGATTATCCTCCCCAGGTTTACCAATGGGCCGTGGAAAACAACTTAGTTGCGATTCCTAAAGATTATTCGCCGCTGTGCGGACAAGTAAGCACCCCTCAATCGCAAAACTCTTATTTGGCGGTTACATCACCAGAATCCAAGGCGGTTTATCAATCAGCTCCGACACTCGTCAAAAACCAGTCGTTAGACTTAAAGGTCAATGCGTCTGCCGATATTATAAAGGTTGACTGGTATGTTGATGGTGTGTTTTACCAAACAACAACGAGCCAGCCGTTCACCGTTTCTTGGTCTTTGATTACAGGAAAGCATGTCGTGAAAGCGGAGGGCAAATCAGCTTCTGGAAAGACAATCGACGCTGATGCGGTTAACATGTCTGTTGTCGACTATCCGTAATTGTTCCTCATTGTAAATACCCAACCTTTTTACTTTAATAATATTAAGAGTAAAGTATGGGCTTTATCAGAAAATTTGGAAAAGTAATCGGCATATTTTTACTTTTTATTATTGCATTTTTTTTATGCATTTACTTCATAATTATTCCCTTCACGACCATTAAAAGCCAAATTATCCAACTGCTTTTGGCCCTAGCAGCAATTATTTTTATTATTTACAAAAGATTAGGGGATTACCATAAAGAAAAAATCCGCCAACTGTTCGCCAGGTTATTACCATACCCCAATCGGGTAATAACTTATGTTAAGGAATGGCTGCAACGTTTCCGAACTTCCTCTCGGCAGGAGCAACTGAGAATAATAAAGAAACCGGGCCTAATATTTATCGTGTTGTTTCTTCTGTGGCAGATAGGTCCGTTATTCCTACCCCCTAGAGTTTCGTTCTCTTTTCCGGGTAACGCCTCCACTGAAAACCCACTGGATTCCAAAATTGAAATTATCTTTGACCGAGGAATGAACAAATCACTGGTTGAGAAAAATTTCCGTCTTTCGCCTGCGGTCGAGGGAACTTTCGACTGGGAAAGCAACCAAAAGTTGATTTTTACTCCTAAGACACAGCTGATACGGGGACAGAAATACACCGCAGAACTTGGCGGTTTAACTCTTTCGAGTTTTTTCTCCCCCCTTTGGGGAAGCCACACGATTAGTTTTACCACCGTTGGTGACCCGAAAGTAGCTGTTTATTCCCCACAAAACGAAGCGGTTGAGGGTTTTTCCCCGGTAATTGTAGTTTTCGATCGGCCAATGATTCCGTTAACCGCAACTACTAAAAGTGTACTTAAAAAACCGGCATTCACAATTTCACCCTCAGTTGTTGGGGAAGGCCGTTGGTTAGGCACTACCGCTTATCAATTTACCCCGTCAGTTCCTTTTAAGAAAGCGACAACTTATACCGTAGTGGTAGATTCCGGTTTGAAATCACAAGACGGTGGTTCTTTAAATTCCAACATTTCCTGGCAATTTTCCAGCCCAAGACCACACGTCGAGGCAGTGACGCCCCGTTCGGGTTACTCTTTTGCCTCGCCTGTTGCGTCGGTATCAGCTACATTTAACCAACCAGTCGACCCAGCATCGGCGGCAAAATATTTCAAGCTACTTGATTCAACCAACACCTCTGTTCCCGGAAAAGTGGTTGTTTCTGGTAAAACATTGGGGTTCTACGCATCAACGCCATTGAATCGGGAAAAGAATTACCGGGCTGTAGTTTCTTCCGGATTACAAAGCACCGACGGCCCTAATGGTTTGGAAAGCGACTACTCATGGAATTTTACCGTAGCTGACCTGCCCAAGGTGCTTAAGTCCTCGCCGGAGAACGAAGGAAAAGATATTCAGGCGCGAAACTCGATCGAGGTTATTTTCAAAACCCCTATGGATCAGGAATCTTTCATTGGCAACGTATTTATTAGTCCGGAACCCGATGCCAAACCGGAGCTAGTTTTTAATAATTATCAGGGTGTTAATACTTTAACAATTGGGACCTATCTTCAAAGATCAACCAATTACACGATCACAATCGGACCCGATGTTAAAGATCAATACGGAGTTCCGTTGGGAAAAGCCTACACTTTTAATTTCAACACTGCTCCTTACCAGCCCAATGTTTCAATCATGCCATTCGGCGTTTTCTTTGCCACTTTTAACCAACAAATTACCCCCCGCATCGTTGCCCAGGTTACTAATACTTCCCGGATTGATTACAACCTTTACAAGCTTAGCAGGAACGATTTATTGGATCTCTACCGAAAGCGCTATGAAAACGTCTGTGGGTCAGACTATCATCAATGTAGAAACTGGCAAAATTATAACCCCGCGGCTCTCCAAAAAGTTCGTAGCTGGAACGAGACCTTCGACATAAATCCTAATGTTCCCATAACAGTAGTGACAAAAGTAACCGATCAGAACGGCGGAAATTTGCAGTCGGGTTTTTATTTTCTGGAAGCTAAATTATCAACGGGGCAACACGATAATTTAGTAATGATTGTTTCGAACGCTACTTTGACAGTTAAAAAAAGCAGTCAGCAGATCTTCTCTTGGGCGGTTGATCAAAGTTCAGGAACGGTTCTGTCAGGGATGAATATGGAATTGACTGATAGTTACGGCAATTCACTAGCTAAAGGTCAGTCAAACCAGGATGGTGTTTGGCAACAGGACGTAAACCTTAATCAGAAAGATAATCTGCTCCTATTTGCCCAAAAAGACAACGATTTAGTGGTTGCCTCCAGTAATTGGCGTCAGGGAATAAACCGTTACGATTTTGGACTACCTAGTTATTACAACCCCTCTGAGCAAAAAGATTATCAGGATAGTACCAACCGATATAAGCTATTCCTGACTTTGGACCGACCGATCTACCGCCCGGGGCAAAAAGTCTATTTCAAAGGATTAATTAAAAAAGATAACGATGCCGCTTATGCGAATCTTGCCCCGGGAGAAAAGGTTTCAGTAACAATTAATGACGCCCGGAACCGTCCACTTTATACCCAATCTTTGCCAATCAATTCCTATGGTTCTTTTGCCGATTCGTTTGTCCTTAGTGCCGATGCCACTCTCGGAGATTATCAACTTCAGGCAACGTATTCCAATAACGGTATTACCCAGCAATTTCAGGTGGAGGAATACCGTCGCCCAGACATGCTTTTGACAATAAAAACCAATAAAAGCTACTACTTACCAAATGAGGTGCCGCAAATCTCCATAAATTCTTCTTATTATTTTGGAGCACCAGTAACGAATGCCCCAGTTCAATGGTCAGTCCAAACTCAAGATTATTTCTTTAAATGGGACAAGGATTGGCGGTATGAGTTTGGCGACCCCGAAGGTTATTGGGCTCGATGGTCGGGTTATGGGCAAAATAACGGTTCGGAAACGCTGGTTGGAAGTGGCAAAGGAGTTACCGACAATGATGGAAACCTTAATTTACAGCTTCCCTTCAACATGGGTAAATATAAAACCAGCCAGCGTTTAATTGTCGCTGCGTCCGTTTCTGACCAGAGTAACCAAGCGGTTGGTTCGTCAGGGGAATACATTATTCATCAGGGCGGAATCTATGTCGGACTTCACCCGGAAAGTTATGGCAGCAAGTCCGGCCAGGAATCGAAAGTTGGGGTAGTAACGGTATTACCAAACGGTAACGAAGCGCCTAATACCCCGGTTTCTATTGAATTTTATAAGCGGACGTGGGATACGGTTCGTCAACAAGACCCCAGCAGCGGTCAGTATATTTATGTTAGTAACCCTCATGATACATTAGTTTCTTCAACTTCCGTAACAACGGATAATCTGGGCTACTCGGCAGCCTCTTTTACTCCAAGCGAGGGAGGAACTTATAGAGTTTTGGCAAAGGCGACTGATTCTTCGGGAAATACAAACCGAACTAGCAGCTATCTTTGGGTATCCGGGTATGGTTTTGTGACTGACAGAAATAATAATGACCGAATTTTAGTCGTTCCAGATAAACGACAATATGCGGTTGGTGATACTGCGTCGATTTTTGTTAATTCTCCATTTGCTTCGGGATCAGCAAAAACACTCTTAACAGTTGAACGGGCGAAAGTCATCGGATACCAAATCGTTGATACTAACGATCAGACAAATAATTTTCCTCTGACTATTAATCCTGGCTACTCGCCAAATGTTTACATCGGCGCGGTCTTAGTTAAAGGCGGTAATCTGGTTAAAGCCCCACCGGAAATGAAAATTGGTTATGTAGAAGTCAAGGTGACTGACAAGAAGCAACAGGTTGCAGTAGACATTCAAACAGATAAGAAACGCTACAAGCCGGGAGATACCATGCACGCAACTATTACCACCAAAGACCTTTTGGGTCATCCGGTTAGTTCCGAATTAGCTGTGGGATTAGTAGATAAAGCGGTTTGGGATTTGTCTCGTATTCAGCTGCCTGATATTTATCAGTATTTTTACCAACCGCGGAACCTTGAAGTTGACACTTCGCAGCTTCTTACTATTTCTATGGATCGGATAAATAAAAACACCAACCTCGGAGCTAAAGGCGGAAGCGGAGGATGTTTTACAGCCGACACTCAGATTCTACTTCAGGGTGGTATGACCAAAAGGATTGCAGATATTCAACCCGGGGACACTGTTTTAACAAAAAGTTATCCGGCGTCTGTAACATTGGAACCAGGCAAAGTGACTGCCACTTACAAGCATTCCGTCGACCATTACATCATTATTAACGGAACAATTCAAGTAACGCCAGTTCATCTAATATATGTGAACAACGGTTGGAAAGTCGCGGGTAAAATTAAAATCGGTGATTACCTTTTGGATAAAAATAATCTCCCCATAAGAGTTTTCTCACTAGAACAGGTTTTCGGAAAAGATATCGCGGTTTACAATCTTGAGGTCGATAAATATCATACCTATTTTGCTGATGGAATTTATGTTCATAATCAGAAAGGCGGCGGACCAGATACTGCTCGTCAAAACTTTCCGGAAACAGCTTATTGGAATCCCTCCTTAATTACCGGGGCCAACGGACAAGCAGACATAACTGTTAAATTACCCGATAATCTAACCACTTGGAGGTTAGCCGTCATAGCCGATACGTCTGATTCGGCTTTCGGTTCTGCCATAACAGAATTTCTGGTTAACCGAGACGTTCTTATTCGTCCCGTTTTGCCACGCTTCCTATCTGTTGGTGACCAAGCTCAAATGGGAGCAATCATTGTTAATACTAGCGGGGCAACTGCTGATGTAAGTGTCAGTATGTCCGGAAAAGGATTTACCGTTAATGATAACCAACCCCGTGTTGCCACTATAGCTGATGGAGATCAGGTTAAGCTCTTATGGACAACCATGGTTAGCAGTACCAATTCTGCCCAGGTTTATATTTCGGTAAACGATAAAGACGGAAGTCCACGGGACAGCTTACTACAAACCCTACCGGTAAAGTCGTATTCCATTCCGGAAGTGGTGGCCACGGCGGGACAAGTTGCGGATACTGCCCAGGAAAACGTAAATCTTCCAAAAGACATCGATCCCACCCGCGGCCAGGCGGAAGTGACTATTTCTCCCTCGTTGGGTTCCGGAAGTATAGAGGCACTTTCCTATTTATATGAATATCCATATTACTGTACAGAACAAACTACCAGTAAGCTATTGCCCGCCATCTACGCCCGTCGGGTTTTCAAACAGGCTAAAATTGACAGTTTGGGTGTGGTAACTATGGCGCAATTGAAATTTCTTATCAATGATGGTCTGCAAAGATTAAATAATACTCAACATTCCGATGGCGGATGGAGCTGGTGGTTAGAAGGAGATTCGGATCCTGTCATGACAGCCTATGCCTATCAGTCTCTTTACGAAGCAAAGAAAGACGGATTAATCGTCTCGGATAATACTTTTAATCAGGCCGAAAGTTACTTGTGGCAGAGTCTATCACGCGGAAAAACTCTGGACCGCGATTCTCAAGCTTATATTTTATACGCTCTTAAGGATTCCCGTCGCGATATTACGGCCCCCTTTGCGGCCACTCTTTATGACCATCGTTTTGAACTGACAATGCAGTCCAGAGCTTATTTAGCTTTGGTACTTCACAAATCAGGTATGTCAGGACAAGCAAATCGGGTTTACGGAGAAATGATCAGTCTGGCTAAGAAAACCGCTACTTCAACCCATTGGGAAGATTCAAATAAAAATTATTTCTACTGGTTTAGTGATGCCAAATCGGCTACCGCCGCCGGTCTAGAAATGCTTCTGGCATTTGATCCCCACAGTCCTTACATTCCCGAAGTTGTCAGATATTTAATGGCTAGCCGCACAGACAATTATTGGGGATCAACCCAAGAAACAGCGTCAGTGGTAAAAGCTATTTCGATGCAGTTGCTTTCCCAGCAAAATAAAAACCTCCAGGAAAAATATAAACTTGAGGTTAATGGGCAAAATTTGAAATCGGGCCAATTCCAACCTTCTGACCTTCTTAACTTAGAAAAGTACATTGCTCCTGTTTCAAATCTAAAGCTTGGAAAGGATAACAGTTTCCGTCTGTCAAAAAGCGGGACGGGCAATCTTTATTACAATTTTAATTTAAGATATTTCCTACCGTTTGCACAAATTAAATCTTTAGATCAGGGAATTGTTGTCGTACGGGAATTTGTTGATAGTAATGGACATATTCTACCGTCAGATACAATTAAAGAGGGTACGGAAGCATGGGTCCGTTTGACGATTGTAGCCCCGGCACTTCGCCAATACGTAACCGTTGAAGATATTTTGCCAGCAGGACTGGAATCGGTTAACGAAAGTTTAAAAAACGTGGTCAGTTTAAGTAAGACACCACCAAAATCACAAACCCGAAACCATGAACAACATTATCAGCCGTCATATTTTGACCATAAAGAATACCATGACGATAGAACAACTCTCTTTGCCCGTTATCTTCCAGCCGGAGTTTATGAAGTAACTTATCGTGTTAGGGCTACAACTCCAGGTAAGTACCATTATCTTCCAGCCCAGGCTTATGAAATGTATTTTCCAGATGTTTCCGGCCATTCCGATGGGGGCTGGTTAACTGTGGTACCAAGATAAAAGTCGTATTCTATTCCCACGGTTATTTTCAAAATATTTCTCGCCGGAGAAGCGACTACGCTAACCAAAAAGGCAATTCAGAAATGGATTTTTAACTAGAGTCAAGCCAAAGTTTTCAGGAAGTTAATGCTTAAAGGACCAACGCCCATTGTTCGTTGAGAACAAGTACTGTTCTTTTGTTTGGTGACGACCTTCTTTCTCTTACTTTACTTCGGCGATCATCCGGTATAATAACAATTAGGCGAACGCTTCATACCCCCTAAGGGTTTGAACTTCTCGAGAGGTGTTTTACCATCCCTACCAAAACGCCGGTGGGGCCTTTCGTTGTCAAATAAACTAACATACTTGACTAAACGGGATTTTCTCCCCCCAAAAGTCCTACGCGAGTATCTCAAAAAGAATTCTTCGGTATCGACCGATTGTTTGGCCAAAACTTGCCATTCATATCTGGCCCGAAAGGCCGATTGTAAATATGGCTAAGCAGCCTGGCCCGTAAAAATCCTCTCATTTTTGATCGAATCTCAGCACCATTATCCATGCGCACCTAAGTTAGGGGAAAATGACTTTTGGTCATGATCTTTTCACAAAAGAGACGAGTGTTGTCCCGGGAAAGACTAGAGAATAGTTGGGCCGGCCCAGGACGATCCTTACCAATTTGGGAGAAGCATGCCGGAGATCGAACGTATTCGCACCTTAAATAAATTTTCTAATAATTAATTGTTGAAATCATATCAACAATAATTTGTCTTTCTTCCTTAGGTTGGTAGGGACAAGGGCCCGTGCGGACGAGCTTAGAAATAAGCTACTTACTTAACTGGCCTCGCAAATCGCGAGGCTATTTTTGGCGTGGATAACTCTTGGTTTTTTGGTAATATACCAGTATAAGGAGTCGGTATGTGTGCGGATAGCCAAGACCGACTCTTTTTTGCCTCAAGTTGCGGTTGTTTTTCCTTGACTTTTGTGGTAACATACAGTCAACAAGTTACCAGCGACAAATCTCCGTGTGAGAAAGTTTGCCGCAAGGCAATCTAGCTGGATTAACTGGCCTCGCATTCCGCGGGGCTTTTATATTTCTGGAAGGTTTTATTTACCGGAGAAAATATATTTTGCAAACAGCTTTTTAGATCTCTGCAGCTTTGAAACCATTTGTTTGGCATCTTCGGCGCCCGGATTGTACTCTAAATAGCGCATCAGCCCAGCCAGAGCGTCGGCTAACTGGACACCAAAATAAGAAGATTCACTACGAACCGTTTTCAACTTCTTGACGGTTATATCCTTAGAACGTAGAACGTTTTTAAACTCATTCTCATAGCGCCGGGACTTCTTGCCGTCGATAAATATCCACCGAATATTTTTCTCTGTAATTAAGTGCTGGAAAACAATCTCCATCATCTTTTCCGGGTGGGCTGGATTTTTAAAGACAGCCACCTTAAAAAAGAAGTCTAAGGAGAAGACTTTCTCGAAAAACTTGCGGCGCACTTTCCAGCCCTGATCGGCCCAGTGGAATTCCGCTATATCTACCTCCTGAAGAGCGTCGGAAAAGCCCTTTTCAAACTTTTCTCTGTTGACTACTTCAACATACACCACTGCCATCGTTGCGTGTCCTTCATGCTTATTGGTCCCCGATTCATCGATAAAAACAACCATTAATTTAGTTTAGCAAAATCTGGCGTTTTGTATAAGAAACAGCCGCCCCGTTCATACAATTAAGTAGGATGTTTGAATTTCTAGCGTCTGGGGATCGGCCGGAAGGCATTTAATCCCAATATTTTCAGCGGGATTGTGCAAAAGAATTAAATTACTTTCCCACTGGACCCGTTTTATACATTAGGTCCGACCCTCGTTACCAGTATCTTTCATTTTCAGGCTAAGAGAATTTTGTTGAAAATTTGGGCTCGAACTCGGGGAAAATTTGATTTAAAGGGGAAATATTTGACCAAAACAAAACCACCCTCATATGGAGCTGGGGACGGTACTCAGCTCGAACCTATTGCCTATTTGGTTATTTGTTAACCTGTACAAGTATATTACCCCAGATCTTGTTTTAAAACTTAATTTTTTAAAAAGCCGTCTTGGCATCCCAAGTTTCAAGAATTACGAGAAATGGTATCATAAGCATACCGAATGATCCTCGTGGTAAAAGCACCTTATTTAGGGAACAAATGTTGGACGTAATTGATCCATCTCGGAAAAGTTTCACTTTTCCTGCCACGAGGATCGGCTTTTTTAAACTTCAAGGTTCAATAGCTCTTGATTTAAACCCGTTGTCTTATCACCAATATCATTTACTGAAACGGTAAGGTTGCTTTGTATTTGTTCTTCAATTTCTCTGCACGCATTAACCAAATCATCAAAATCAGGTCTGTTTGTGTACTTAGGCATTCTATCTCTGACGTCGTCAATTCTCTCCTTTAAAGTCCCAATTCCAAAAGGAAGAATTCTCAAATCAGCATAATACAAAATTTTCAGTGGCCAATTGTTTGAATTTTTTGTCTCAACTGAGTTGCCAAAGCTTTTTTGAAGAATTGTTTTTATCATCTCGTCTTCTACGCCAATTTCCTGGAGCATTCGTTTTGTTGCTTCGTGATCGTTTAACCCGTATTTTTTGATAATTTCTTTCTGGACCTGCTTCCAATATCGGATGTTTGATTTTTCTTTACCAAGAAATTCAGGATTTTTGTCTAAATCGAATTTCACAGTGTTGCCCAAATCGTGAAGTAAAGCTATTTTTTTAAGAAAATTCCAATCGACAAGTCCTTCTGCTTGCCAATGTCTTTGAATAAACTCAACAATACTGCAAACTCTTAACATGTGCTCTTGAAGATTGGGGGTTACCCTATATTTTCTGTAGATTTCATGAATCTTCATGTTAATTTATGTAATTTACTAGTAACTTTGTGTACATTTGTGTTTATTTCTGTCACATCTGGAGCGGGTGAAGGGAATTGGACCCTCTGTCTTCTCCTTGGGAAGGAGACGTGTTACCGGTACACCACACCCGCGAATTTAACAGGGTAAAGTCCGGTAGCATACAACCGGTGTGCTAAACCCACTTAACACACATGAATTAACTTCGTGCTAAGCACTTAAATTATATAACAAAACCTTCGACTTTATCCCGGTTAAGAATTTATCGGGGTATAGAAAGAACATTTCCGGCGTGAATTATTTGTGGATCTGCTAATTGATTGACCTTAGCTATTTCCGTCCATTTAAACCCATCACCGTATGCTCTGACCGCAATATCCCAAAGGTTATCTCCGTGGATGACTGTGTAAGTTTTCCCGGTTATTTTACTTTCCGTTATAACAGTAGTTATCTGACTATTAGAAACGGTAGGTTGGCGGATTTCCACTTTGGGAATAGTTAACTTTTGGCCATCGTTTATTTCGTTCGGATCGGAAAGATTATTAACTTTAGCTATATCCACCCAATTGTAACCGGAAGTATAGTATTTTTCCGCAATACCCCAAAGATTCTCTCCGGCTTTCACCGTATGTTCAGTAGGTAAAGCAACCGCAGCTGTCGGAGCAGTTAAACCGCCGCTTTTACTTCCTCCCTGTTGTTCTTCGGTTGGGGGTTGGCCCGGGATATTCGGTGAAACCTGCTGGCCTTTAAAAATGTTGTAAGCCAGAATACCGATGACCAAAATAATAACCAGCCCCAGAACCATACGTAAATTAGCTTCGGAGATTTTATGTTTTTTAAGCAAATTATTCAGGCGCTTCTGATATTTATCCATTTCCATCCTCCTTTCAAGGCAGAAATAAATAAGGGGCAGAAAGTCAAACAGGCAGGAGTGTTTCAGCAGTTAAATCTGTGGGGACGCGCGAAAAGATGTTATCCCGAAACATTTCGCGGACCCGGCCGGATTCGAACCGGTGATCTCTGCCGTGACAGGGCAGCGTGTTAGCCGCTACACTACGGGTCCTGAACGCAAAATGTGCGGGACGCTTTAGCCCAATCGCCGAATATTTATCGGTTAGGCTGCCACCCCACATATTTATTAAAAGTGCACGTTTGCAGTAGAATATTAGCAGAGGCGCCTTATGAAATCAATCTACGGCTTCACAAATCTGGAGATAGCGCGTTTGTTACGCAAGGTAGCAGCAGCTTATACCATTCTTGGCGAGAATAGATTCAGAGTTTTAGCCTATGAATCCGCAGCTACGGCAATTGAACACGCTACCAGCGAGGCGAAAGATCTTTGGGACGACGGGAAATTGGAAGATATTCCCGGAGTAGGGAAAAATATTGCCGACCATCTCGACGAATTGTTCCGTACCGGAAAAGTAGGCCACTTCGAAGTGGTTTTGAAAAAAATGCCCCCGGCAATGTTTAATCTTCTGGATTTACCCGGATTTGGACCAAAAAAAGCCCATAAACTAGTTATAGAATTGGGTATAAATGATCCTCATAACGCCATCAATGAACTTAAAAAAGCAGCCAAACAACACCAGATTGCTTCACTGAAAAATTTCGGTGAAAAGAGCGAAAAAGATATTTTAGAAGGAATTCGTCTATACGAACTGGGCCAGGTTAAGGAAAACCGCATGTCTTTAGTGTTTGCTGATCAGTTGGCCGAAGATTTAATCTCTTATCTTAAAGAAAATGCTGGAGAAGAGATTTTGAAGATTGAAAAATTAGGAAGCCTAAGAAGAAGAGTATCTACCATAGGGGATGTTGATCTGGCCATAGCAACCCGAAAACCAGAGGAAGTTTTAAAAATCTTCACTGGTTATCCGCGCAAGAAACAGATTATCGAGCGTGGCCCCACCGGCGCTTCATTGCTTATATCCTCCGGTAGGCAGGTAGATCTCCGAGTGTGTAGCCCCGAAGATTGGGGATCAATGCTGCAATATTTTACCGGCAGCAAACAACACAATATCCATTTACGGGAATGGGCACGGCAAGGTGGAAATTCCTTAAGTGAATACGGAATTAAATCTCTGAAAAATGGTATGATCAAACAATTTTCCGAAGAAGACATTTTCTATAAATATTTGGGGATGGAATGGATCCCTCCGGAAATAAGGGAAGATACCGGGGAAATCGAAGCGGCTCTGGGTAAAAAACTACCGAAACTGGTAGAGCTAAAGGAAATCCGTGGCGATTTACAAACTCACAGTAATTACAATGTTGAACCCAGTCATGATTTGGGAGCAGACACGATGGAAAGCATGCTGCAAGTTGCCAAAGATTTAAATTATGAATATTTAGCCTTTAGCGAGCATAACCCCAGCGTTTCCAATCATAGTGAAGAACAGATAATAAATATATTGACAGCCAGGTTAGCTTATATTGAACACCTAAGGAAGTCAACTAATAGTATTCATATATTAAACTTACTGGAAGTTGATATAGATACTAAGGGCATATTAAATTTGCCTAAAGGAGCAGAATTATTACTCGATGGTTGTTTAGCAAGTATTCATAGCAATTTTAACCTTGGCCGCGAGGAGATGACAAAACGAGTAATCAAGGGATTGTCCCATCCCCTGGTCAGGATTTTTGCTCACCCCACAGGAAGGTTATTGGGTACCAGGGAAGGTTATGAACTTGACTGGGAAACCATTTTCCGTTTCTTATTAGACAATGATAAGGCAATAGAAATTAACGCTTATCCCAATCGATTGGATTTACCAGATACTTTAGTGCGCGAAGCGATTAAAAGAGGCGTAAAGCTGAGTTTGGGAACAGATGCTCATAATAAAGAAGACCTGAATCTTATGAGATTCGGGGTCAGCGTTGCCAGGAGGGGTTGGTCTCAGGCCTCCGATATTATTAATACCTGGGATTATGATAAGATTTTATTGTGGTTAAAAAAGAGGGTTAGGGGGTGAGAATTATGGGAGCGTTGCTTATACCATTAATTATTTTAGTAATTGCCGGCTTTTTTCTCTGGTCACTTTATAACGGTTTGGTAACCGCCAGGATGCACGTTGATGAAGCCTGGAGCCAGATTGATGTTCAATTGAAAAGAAGAGCAGACCTGATCCCTAATTTAGTAGAAACAGTCAAGGCTTATGCCAAACACGAAAAGGAGCTATTTGAAAATGTTACTAAAGCCAGATCGGCCCTGCTATCAGCAAGAACTCCAGGAGAGAAAGCTAATGCCAACGACCAGCTAGGCGGGGTAATGAAATCCTTATTTGCCGTTGCAGAAGGATATCCGCAACTTAGGGCAGCCGAAAATTTTAAACAGTTTCAGGATGAATATACGGATACCGAGGATAAGGTTGCTTATAGCCGCCAGTTTTACAACAATGTGGTAATGGATTACAATACCAGCCTAAAGGTCTTCCCGAATGTTTTGATCGCCGGCGCGTTAGGCTTTCAACCACGGGAATTTTTTGGAGCTACCGAGGAAGAAAGAAAAGCGGTCAAAGTTGATTTTACCTAGGTAACGAATTCTTGCCAGTGGGAATATACAAATTAACAAATTTGTATTTGCAAAGTATTTGTATTTTACCTAGATTTGTATATTACCTATTTGTGAATAATTCGTATGAGTATCTATACCCAGATTGATTCGAATAAGCGTCGGACATGGTTAGTCATGGCCGCGTTTATTCTTTTTATTTCCCTTTTGGCTTATATTTTTGGCCAGGCTACGGGATACGGTGTAAGCTTTGTGGGCATTGCCCTTATTTTCTCGGGGCTAATGTCTCTGGGAAGTTATTATTATTCGGACAGCCTAGTCCTATCCTTATCCGGCGCTCATGAGGTAAGCGAAGCTGAAGAGCCAAAATTGGTGCACGCGGTCGAAAATCTGGCACTGGCGGCCGGCTTACCGAAACCCAGGGTATATCTCATAGAAAGTTCGGCTCCTAATGCTTTCGCTACCGGTCGGGATCCGCAGCATGCAGTCATTTGCGCAACGCGCGGCTTAATTGAGATGATGGATAAAAACGAGCTGGAAGGCGTTATTGCCCATGAATTATCCCATGTCAAAGATTACGATACCCGCTTAATGGCTATAGTCGCGGTTTTAGTAGGTTTGGTAACTATATTGGCTGATTTATTTATGCGCAACATGTGGTTCGGCGGACGTAGAGACAGGGAAGAGGGCGGGGGACAATTACAAATGATATTTATTGTGTTGGGAATCATCTTGGCGATTCTTTCACCATTAATAGCCAGTCTAATTCAATTAGCAATTTCCCGGAGACGGGAATTTTTGGCTGACGCCAACGGTGCTTACCTTACCCGTTACCCCGAAGGACTTGCCGACGCTTTGGAAAAACTAGCCGCCGATAAACAACCGGAAACTTTTGCTTCCAACGCTACAGCGCATCTATTTATCGTGAATCCGTTTAAAGGGAAAGATACGGGTGCCTGGTTTGCCGGACTTTTCGATACTCATCCGCCGATTGAGGAAAGGATCAAAATTCTCCGGAGTATGTAAAATGTGCGGTATTTACGGCTTCATAGGATTTAAGGACAATAAACTTCTCGAAGAAATGGGTCATACCCTTTCTCACCGCGGACCGGATGATCAGCAATATTTCCAGGAAGAGAGTATTAATCTTGGCTATAGAAGATTAGCTATCATCGATTTACAGGGAAGCTTTCAGCCTCTTTACAACGAGGATAAATCCCTTGCGTTGGTTTATAACGGCGAAGTTTACAACTTTCGGGAGCTAAAAAATAAGCTGACAGATAAAGGACACCGCTTTTACACCGAAGGCGATGGTGAAGCGATAGTACATTGGTATGAGGAGAATGGTAGCAGCGGCTTTGCGCAATTGAACGGGATGTTTGGGTTGGCGATTTATGATCGGAAAATAAGGAAAATTATTCTGGCAAGGGACCACTTCGGTATTAAACCGCTGTTTTATTATGCTGAGGGTAAGAAATTAATTTTCTCTTCGGAAATTAAAGCCATATTAGTAGCCCTAAGAAAATTAAAAATTCCTATCCAACCAAATGGGGAAACTATCCAAAAATACTTACTTACCCGGAAGCATGATGATAACCAGGAAACTTTTTTTAACGATATTAAAAGGTTGCCACCTTCTAGTTTTTTGGAGTGGGACCTAAATACGTCGCATTACCAAGTTCAGCGATATTGGAGTTTTCCGACCGGTTTGGAAGATAAAAACATAACGTTTGAAGATGCGAAGAATAAATTTCTTGAGTTATTCCGGAATTCAGTTAAATTACGGCTTATCAGCGAAGTACCCGTCGGGACGGCGCTTTCAGGCGGGCTGGACAGTTCGGCGGTAGTGAGAATGATCAATAGCCTGGTGAAAAACGAGCAGAAGACGAAGAATAGCCAGTTGTTTAAAACGTTAGGTGAACGACAGAAAACTTTTAGTGCAGTATTTCCCGGGGAAGCTAATAATGAAAAATTTTATATTGATGAGGTGGTTAACCAAACGCGGGTGGATAACTATGAAATTAGACCGCAACGGGAGCAGATGTGGCAGGATTTGGATAAACTTATTTATTACCAGGACGAGCCGATGATTTCCAGCGGGCCATACGCTCAATGGAAAGTGATGGAGTTGGCCCATCATAAAGGGATTAAAGTTCTGCTAGACGGTCAAGGTGCTGATGAAATGTTAGCCGGTTATATTCCTTACCATTTTATTTATTTAAAGGAATTATGGCGGGAGAAAAAATATTTCCGTCTGCTACAAGAAGCGTTATCGGCCCGCGATGTATTTTGGCCTTTTATTAAAGAGCGCGCTCTTATCCTGTTAGGAATAAAAAAGGGCTTTAAAATAAGCGAGTTGTTCCGTTTTCCGGATTCCCTACTCATAAATTCGCATCAAGCGGCAACGCAAGATAGCGTGCTGAATAAGAGATTAGAGGAGGATATTTTTAAAAATAGCCTACCGGCCCTTTTACGCTACGAAGACCGCAATTCGATGGCTTTTTCCATTGAAGCACGGGTTCCGTTTCTTGACCCCCGGCTAGTAGAGTTTGTTGCCAGTCTTCCAGCTAATTTTAAAATTAGAAATGGCTGGAATAAGTGGGTGATGCGAGAAGCGTTTAAAGATCTGCTACCGGAAAAAATTAGAAATCGTCGCTGGAAAGTAGGATTTACCACTCCGGAAATTGCCTGGATGAGGAAATCCGCTCGGGAAATAAACACAATTATTAACAGCGAAAGTTTCCGTAACCGGTCATATTTTAATTCTGCTAAAATACGGGAAAGGTTTAAGGAGTTCCTGGAGGGAAAAAACGAGGAAAGCCTCGTATTTTGGAGGATTATCAATCTGGAGCTTTGGATGAGAATATTTATTGATAAATAAATATGAAGATTATTCCGTCTGAAGAACGTAAGCAGATAAGAATGCTAAAACCGAATGAGGGGAAAAAGCTGGAAATTATAGTTGAGGGGGAGAAATACTGTCGCTATCCGATAAAAACTAGAGTAATTTCCGAGAAAGATAATATCAGCGAGGTAGTTACTGAATATTCCGGATCTTATCTGCAAAACAACGACATGGTAGTTATTTCCGAAAGGGTGGTAGCGATTACCCAGGGACGGGCTATCCCCATCTCAAAAATTCATCCCTCTTGGATAGCTAAGTTGTTGGTAAAGTTTGTTTATAAACCTTCCTGGGGGATCGGTATCGGAAGCCCGTGGACGATGCAGGCGGCAATAGACGAGGCGGGTGCAGTACGAATAATTACGGCCGGAGCGTTGGGAACATTGGGAAAATTAGTCGGGATTAGAGGACTATTTTACCGTCTGGTAGGAAATGGGATTAACGCTATCGACGGACCGACCAGTTATACGTTGCCCCCCGGAAATAAATGCGCTACCTTAGGTCCGAAAGATCCGGAGAATGTAGCAAGGAAGATCCAGGAGCAAATAGCGAACAGCCTAAAGCTAAAAGTGAGTGTAGCTATTATTGATGCTAACGATATCGGTGCCAGAATTGAGGGAGCAACCGAGGGGGTTAACCGTGATTTAATCTGTAAAATGTTCCGGGATAATCCCCTGGGACAAGCGCATGAACAAACGCCAATGGCGATTGTCCGGAAAATTGCGGATCAATAAGACAGCGTGATAGTAAAAATATGTCTAAATCTATAACTAAATTGAGCAAAGAAGAGGTTATGCATGTAGCTAAATTGGCAAATTTACCGCTTAATGAAAACGAGGGGGAAAAACTAAAAGAACAACTATCCGCAACCATAGATTATATTAATCATCTCGCGGAATTGGACAATAAGGTTAAATCTCTTCCCCCAACCTACCAGGTAACCGGAAAAGAAAATGCTTTAAGAGACGATATAACCAGGCCGGGGTTAACTCGGGAAGAAGCTTTAAAAAATGCCCGGCGGAGTTATAACGGCTTTTTTGTGGTACCTTCAGTATGGGACTAAACGATTTGACTATCATAGAGGCCTCAGAGGGTTTAAAAAAGAAAAATTTTTCCGCCCGAGATTTACTAGAAGACTGTTATCGCAGAATAGAGCAGGTTGATAATAAAATTCATGCCTTTTTGGCCTTAAATAAAGAGCTGGCTTTACAACAGGCCGGAGAAGTCGAGAAAATTCTCAATACCGGTCAAACAGAAAAACCCCTTTTAGGAATACCAGTCGCCATTAAGGATAATTTTAACACCGTCGGTTTAACGACAACTGCTTCCTCAAATATTTTAATAAATTACCAGCCACCCTATAACGCCACGGTGGTAAATAAATTGCGGGATGCCGGAGCTATTATTCTTGGCAAAACAAACATGGACGCGTTCGCACACGGATCTTCTACGGAAACTTCCGATTTCGGATCTACCAAAAATCCTTGGAATTTAAATTATCTTCCCGGCGGTTCCTCAGGAGGATCAGCAGCGGCAGTGGCCGCAAATGAAACCATCTTTGCTGTTGGCAGCGAAACTGCCGGATCCATAAGACAACCAGCCGCTTGGTGCGGAGTCGTGGGATTTAAACCAACGTACGGAAGGATCAGTAGGTTTGGTCTTATTGCCATGGCCTCCTCAACAGATTCGCCTGGTCCGCTTACCAAAAGCGTTGCCGATGCTAAATTAATATATAAAATCCTAGCGGGTTTTGACGAAAATGACGCGACAACGGCAGTAAATCCAGTTAATTATAAAACTAAAAACATCCGGGAATTGAAAATAGGCATTCCCAAAGAGTATTACCGTTCCGAAACGCAAAAGGGGATTAATGAAATGGTGCTTGCGTCAGCTAAAATATTGGAAAAACTTGGAGCAAGGATCATAGAATTATCCTTATTAGACCCGGAATACGCTATTTCTGATTATACGGTTGTTCAAAGAGCGGAAGTTTCTTCCAATTTAGCCCGCTTCGACGGTATTCGTTTCGGAGGCACGAGAGATAATTTTAATGAGGAAAACATGCGCCGGATAATGTTAGGCACTTATACTTTATCAGCCGGTTATTATGATGCTTATTATAAGCGGGCGCAAAAGGTCCGGACTTTAATTGTTAATAATTTTAACCGTGCCTGGAAAGAGGTAGATTTATTACTCGCTCCGACATCACCGACAGTAGCGCAAAAAATAGGAGCCACTAAGGGACAAGCCATGTACGGAGAAATATCCGATATGCTAGTAGAACCCAGCAGCATAGCCGGTTTACCCGGAATTAATTTGCCCTGCGGTTTTATAGAAGGTTTACCGGTAGGTATGCAAATTATCGGACCGCAGTGGAGTGAGGACTTAATTTTATATCTGGCAGAGAAATATGAAGACAATACTGAATGGCACCGAAGGAAGGCGCTTTTATAGATTAATAAGACAAAAATAATGCAAAGCTTAAGGGAGGTCTTTTTCTTATGCCTATAGGATATCAAACAATTATCGGTTTGGAAGTACATGTAGAATTAGCGACGGTGAGCAAAATGTTTTGTGGCTGCAGCGCGGAACATTTTGGAGTAGAACCAAATACGCATACCTGCCCCGTATGTTTGGGACTTCCCGGAGCGCTGCCGGTACCGAATAAAAAAGCAATCGACTGGACGTTAATGCTGGCTATGGCTCTTGATTGCCGTATCAATCAGCATTCACACTTTGACCGGAAAAATTATTTTTATCCCGATTTGCCCAAGGGATATCAAATTACGCAATTCGAGGAACCATTCGGCTACGACGGATGCTTAAAGCTAACCGCGATCAAATCGGCGTTAATGTCAACCGTCTCGCAGCAAAAAGTTATACGTATTAGGAGAGTGCATCTGGAAGAGGATACGGGAAAATTGCAGCATACGGAAATTGGCGGCGAAAAGGTTACTTTAGTGGATTTCAATCGCAGCGGTGTCCCTCTGGTTGAAATTGTAACCGAACCGGATTTCCGCAGCCTTGAGGAGGTAGATCTATATCTTAAAAAATTGCAAAAAATTATCAGGTATTTGGGGATATCTCAAGCGGATATGGAAAAGGGAAGTATGAGGATAGAACCCAGTATTTCAATTCGGGTCAATAAAAATAATGGCCAAATCCAATTTCCGATGCCCAATGATCAATTACCGGATTATCGTGTTGAACTGAAAAACATTAATTCCTTTAGATTTGCCAGAAAGGCATTAGAGTACGAAATAAAAAGACAGACCGATCTTCTGGAAAAGGGCGAGAAAATCCCCCAACAAACGCGAGGCTGGAATGAGGAAAAAAACGTCACATTCCCCCAGCGGGAGAAGGAAGAGGCTCATGACTACCGTTATTTTCCCGAACCGGATATCCCCCCGATAGTTTTGGATAATGAGCAGTTAGCGATAATCAAAAAACAAATACCGGAATTACCGGATCAAAAATTAGTCCGCTTCCAGAGAGATTACAGTCTTTCTGATTATGACGCGGGAATATTAACGGAAAACCAGGAACTGGGTGATTATTTTGAAGAAGCAGTGAAGGCTGCAGGAGAAATTGGCCAGCTCAAGACCGGTAATATTGTAAAAACAATTGCCAACTGGCTGATTAATAAGCGGATAGAAACGGAAAATACTTTACCGGCAGAGTTGATAGCAAAAATTATCCGGGCAAATACCATTGCCGCGGTAGATGAGGGAAAATTATCGGGAATAGTAAAAGAAGTTTTAGGCGCGAACAAGCAGGCGGTTAATGATTATCAAAAGGGGAAAAAGACAGCGCTGGGATTTTTGATGGGAGCTGTTATTAAACTGCTGCCTGGAGTGGATAAAGAATTGATTCGTAAAGAGCTGGAAAAGCAACTATTTTAATAAATTTTATTATACGGCTATTAGTTACGCAGGGTAATATCTGCTTCTTTTTCTCCCAAAGTAATAAGCTCCATTAATTCCGGCAACAATACATCAGCTTCTTTACTAAGCCGGATTACCAGCATGGTTAAGTGATGTTTGACAAAAGGATTTTGCTCCATCTTAATAGTCATGGAAAGTATTTTCAGCTGGTTAAGTGCATGAGCCCTTTCAACATTAGACATAATAAGCATATAATATTATTTACCTTCGATATATATAGGTTACGTTATTATACTTGGTAAATGAGAAAAAGTATCCTTCCTCGCGTCAAAAACAGAAATAAAAAGAACCGAAAGGCCAGTCGCTTGGAACTAAGAGAGATTCAGGATGAGTTAGGAATTGAGGGCACACCTTTGTCTGCCTTGCACCCGGAAGGGAGAAAATTGCTTGACTTAAGGGGAGAATTCTCACGTACCGCTGCCAAATCACCGGAAAAGATAATTCAAAACCCCGAACGCCGCAAAGTAATTTTGGGAGAAAAAGAATAACCGCTTTGAGCACGAGCATGCCGTTAATGGTTGCATTATTTGAATCTAAATACTTTGGGGCGAATGGACCGAAAAAGCTCGTACCCAGAACAGGTTATATCCTTTTAGTTTTAAGTTCGCGGAGGGTTAAGTTAGACTAAATTAAGTGGCTTACTACCCTATCATCAAGTTATAAACTCAGCGGTATAAAACAGACGCAATTAACGGGATGTTATTTACTTGCGATTCATCTAATTCAAGATGGCCTCTTGCTGTTGGAGCAAAATACCGTTCCCTGAATTCTCCTATTTTAGTGTTATTATGATTAACATCATAATTTTCCCCGGATGATAATTTTGGAGACATTTCAAATATTTCTTGACTCGAAACAACGATTTGTATCTTCCTTAGCCATTGAGGATCAATTATTTCCGCGACCTCTTCGGTCAAACCTTTAAATACGCGGATTTTATTAGTAGTAAATGCTTTACTAATTGGTTTAGGTACAAATTCAAAATTATATTCAGCCCCTTGGTAGACTAGTTTGTTCCAAGATTTTATCTCACCAACAATATCTTCATTTTCATTCTTTAAAATAACAGGAAGGAATTTTAGCCATGTCGCTTTCCAAAATATTTTCATGGGGTCATTGCTGACGATCAGTTAGAATCAATTATACAGCCAATGACAGAAATAAGCCGTGTGTTTGTTTCAGCCAAAATTTCCTGGAAATCTTGGCCAAGAGACCGCTAAAAGTCCTAAAACTGGCTCCCCATAATCCAGATAGGGTGTTTCTCTGGGTATAACTACAAGCTCTCCAGGTTCTACCATCTGTTCTTGGCCGTCAATGATAAAACGACCTTTACCATCTATTACATAATAAGTGGTGTCACAGTAAGAATTTATCGTAGGTTCATTTGTACCAGTTACAGTTATTCTGGCCACCGAAAACGGGAAGCCCGGCTCGTTAATTAAATTTTCCACCTTAAGAGCCCTGCTGGGAGAGGTGGGTGCACTTTGAGAACCATTAATAATTTTTCCCTTTTTTCGCTTTATCACTTTTTGAGTCAACACTTCGGCCGCAACAACTTCGAGGTCAGTATCTTTAGGGGCTAGACTGCCGTTAAAGAAGACCTTTTGATTATTAATTCTAACTCCTGAAACAGTAACTCCGGTTTCTCGAGTAAAACGTCCTGTTTCAGCTTGAGTGATAAAATTTTTTGAAGACGCCGGTGAATAACCGTTGCTTAGGTAAATAGCTCTAAGATTATCCATAGTTAAGGCATATCCACTTGCAAGAAGTTCTGCTATTTGCGAATAAACAGCTGGATTTTCGCTTCGTAAAAATATTTGCCTTCCCCTGGCTTTTTCTCTTTGGGTTTCAGGATTAAGACTGGTAATTGGAAGCCACTCAGCCATGAAGAAATTATAGGAGCTATTAGTAAGTTAGTCAACTATAGGGTAGTGTTTCGCTTGGTGGACGTATTTAGAACTAGACGGGTTCATTTTGGGGTTTCTCTTGAAGGAATTGAGAAAATATTCTACTGCGTAAATTTAAACGTGGAGAGGATTAGGTTAAATTCTTCATCGCGGGAAGATAAAAAGGGGTACTTGTCTATTTTATAATATAGATTGTTGACTGTGAAATAATACTCGCTACTTTCTCCCGCTGGGCTTCCTAGAATATCTCTTTGAACAACTTCAACGTCACCAATTTTGATATTTTTTTCAGTTATTTTGCCGCAGCCAATATCAGAGCATGAATATCTTGTGAAATTTTCAGGTTGAACAAATATTGTGATACCTAATTCATTTTTTTGAAAAGTATTTCCTTCATTAGGAGTGGTAGGACTACTAACATTGATTACATACTTACCCTTTTGCCCTTCGTTAGGACTAACGTCGGCCAGAGTATAGTCACTAGGATATTTAAACTGAAAAAAGATTTTTGGATTACTATACGTTTTCCAATTAGCAGTCGGGTCGGGGGAAGATGGGGGTTTTACGATCAATGTTGGCACGGGAATAGGTACCGGCGCGGGGGAGTTTTTTACAAAATACCTATTTGTGTATGCAAAATAACCAGCGGCTACTAGGACAAAAATTACTAAAAGAATAATTATTGGGGCAAATCCTTTTTGTCTCACAATTCAGTATTTATTAAACGACAGGAGATGTCAATATCTGTAGCTAATTTAGGTCGGTTAGCAGACTTATTTGGAACTAAACAGCTTGAGTTTGATGTATCACTAGATACGCTCCAATTAGTCTTAAATCCGCCCGACTTAACCCCCATTATAAACTATTCCAAACTTCCATAAGTCTTTTACTGGAATCATCTGGTTTAGATGAATCATAAAGAAGGGTTTGCCAATCCTCAAATTGTTTTTCCTTTTCGGCACCTATCCCTAACTCCATTTTAAGTTGAGACCATTTGTCTGTGCCCGAAAAATCTAGAATAGCAACGCCACCCAAATCAAAATAAACAAATTTGACTTGCTTCATTTGTGAAATCCCTCCTCAACTCTACCTTTTTTGATGACAAATACTTTTCCAGTCTCATCATTATTAACTAATTCAACAAATAATTTAGCTACTTCCTCTGGAGTTTGGGCATCTTTTGCATCATCAGGAAAGAACCGCTCATATTCCTCTGTGGCTGTGTCAGACGGGGATACGCAATTAACTCTAACACCTTTATCAGCCAACTCTTGTGAAAGACAAATAGTTAAATCCTCAATCGCCCGCTTCGACACATAATAAGGAAGCCAACCTTTTCCACCATTCTCAAAAGTTCCAGAAAGGTTGATTATTGTGCTTCCGCTAGGCATTAAAGGAATAAAAGCGTGAGCCAAGAGTGTTGGTGCGATTAAACCAACTGAATAAGTATCCAGAACAACCTTTTCATCAAAACTTTCAAAGTCCTTGCCTGCATAAACTTCATCCTTTCCGTGCCATATACCCGCTACATTAGCCAAAACATCAACTCTTTTTGTTTCGTTCTTTATTGAGGCAATTAGAGCCTCTAGCGAACTATCATTTGCCAAATCACAGATAAACACCTTTGATTTACCACCGATTTCCTTAATCAAATTGTTCGTTTCTAGAAGTTTTTCTTCATTTTTTCCAACCAAAGATACATACGCACCCTCTTTAGCTAAAGCTAGAGCGATAGCTCTACCAATTCCCGTAGAAGCTCCCGTTACAACTGCAAATTTGTCTTTCATATTTTTAGCTCATTTCTAATCGTGTCCAATAGTAACGAAAAAGAAGTGTATCCAAATTCCTCATTAAGATGACCACCCTTAGGAACAATTATTAACTGTTTGGCTCCTGACAATTTAACAAACCTTTTAGCAACATCAAGGGAAACATAAGGGTCATTATCACCCACAAAACAAATAATATCCTTACAATTTTCTTTTACTTTATCCCAATTCACTTTCCCATCAGCAAAAGGTTGAATAAGAGACTTAAAAGGCTCTTCATTATCAATTTGTTCAGCAAAAGGTGAAACAAAAAAAGCGTATTTAATTTTATTATTTGTTTCTCCTAGATAATAACAACTTGCCCAGGGAGACATTGAATGAGCTACGATTACAATTTCATCATCATCCCCAAACGAGTTAATCGTTTCTTTAATAACTTTAGTCCATTCCTCTGGATTTTGACCTTTAGGTGTTGGTAGCCCTGGACGAACTACAGTTTGGCCGAGCTTTTCCAATTCTTTTGCCAGCCAAGGGAACCAATTTCTATTAGGCGACCCCATTGTCCCGTGTAAAATTACAAATTTCATTTTGCTTTTATTTGTTTTCTTCTATAAATTAACAAACTACTTTCAATAATGTTAATAATAAGGTTAGTAACAGGGTATAACCAAGTTAGCAGTGAATAGCTTTGCAGAGCTATTAAACCTAGAAAATTACGGACAGCTCCCATTTCCCAAGTAAAAAGAGTTTCGGAATGTGGGTCTTTCCAAGATTTTCGGATTGTAGGTAAATTGGCAAGGGTGGTATACCGGATTCGAACCGGCAACATCTACCTCCACAGGGTAGCGCTCTACCGTTGAGCTAATACCACCTTAATAAGCAAATTATACCATTTGTGCCCTCTTCAGATTTAAATCGGCAACCGCTTACCCTTCTCTTACCTGCTTATCACTTTCTTGGAATTAGCAACCGATATCTTAAAAAGACCCATATTAATATGTCTTATTACGAACTAACCCTGCTGCTCAGAACGCGGGAAGGAAACTCTGGATCCAAAAGAAAAAACCGGAAATACACGGATTTGCCGTTGACGGAATCTGCTTTTTACCGCCTCTCGCAGACGCAAATATTAGCTTTTTCTCTTGGCGTTATAATTTTTATCGTATCACTGCTTTTTAATTGGCATGCCACAATCTTAATAATTATCGGCGGTTTTACCCTCTTTTATTTTGCCGATATGCTGTTTAGTTTCATCCTGATTTTCCGTAGTTTTGCACGCAATCCGGAAATTAAAATTACTGATGAAGCTTTAGCCAAAGCTGAAAAGCTAAATCACTGGCCAACTTATACAATACTTTGTCCTCTCTATAAAGAGTGGCAGGTACTTCCACAGTTTGTCGGGGCAATGGCAAATTTGGATTATCCCCACGATAAACTGCAAATACTTTTGTTGCTTGAAGAAAACGATAGGAAAACCCTAGCGAAGGCATATGAAATGAACTTGCCAAAAGACATGAAAATAGTCACTATTCCGGATTCACGGCCAAAAACCAAGCCTAAGGCTCTCAATTATGGCTTGAAAATGGCTAAAGGGGAGTTTTTGGTCATTTACGATGCCGAGGACGTACCCGAACCTTTACAGCTGAAGAAGGCTATTCTGGCTTTTGCCAAGACGAATAATGATACGGTTTGCGTTCAAGCAAAGCTAAATTTCTATAATCCGAGGCAAAATATGCTCACCCGTCTTTTTACCGCGGAATACGCCCTTTGGTTTGATCTGATTTTGACCGGTCTGCAATCTATCAGTGCTCCTATTCCGCTCGGGGGGACCTCTAACCACTTCCGGACAGTTTATCTACGGAGGCTTTTAGGCTGGGATGCTTATAATGTTACCGAAGACTGCGATTTGGGCATCAGGATAGCGGAAAGGGGTTATCGTACGGCTATTTTTGATTCCGTGACCCTTGAGGAAGCCAATAGCCGTGTTCTTAACTGGTTTCACCAGCGTACCCGCTGGATAAAAGGTTATCTCCAGACTTATTTTGTCCATATGCGCCACCCCGGACAATATTGGCAGAATGGTCAAAAGTATAATTTTGCCGTATTTCAGTTGGTAGTCGGAGGTAAAACTTTTACTACCCTGGTTAATTCCTTTATGTGGATCGTGACGATAGCTTATTTTCTTTTTCGTCCGCAAGCGGGGCACCTAATTGAGTCTTTTTTCCCCGGACCGATTTTTTACTTAGCGATCTTTTCCTTGCTGGCCGGTAATTTCATTTATATTTATGCTTATATGATCGGTTCCCTCCGCCGCGAGCAATATGATTTGGTTAAATATGCCTTTCTAGTACCGTTTTACTGGGCGGGGATGAGCCTTGCTTCCTGGGTCGCTTTATATGAAATATTAATCCAACCGCACTATTGGGCCAAAACTATTCACGGATTTCATTTGCAAAAGGTAAATCTCCCTCCAGCAATATCGCCGACTACTACTGCCGGCGCGCCTTATTAATTAACGATAAAAGGAGGGTTAAATTATGGAAAAGTTATCTCTTACCAAACACCCGGAGTTACTTTTAACGATAATATTAGCGATTTTAAGCACCGTCTCCACTATTTATTATTTCCACCAGGGTACTATTCTGGCCTACGGCGATGCGGAATCGCATATAAATATTGCTAAAAGGGTAGTAGACAGCCTAACGCCGGGAATGGCGCAACTGGGAGGTATCTGGTTGCCTTTACCTCATATATTAATGATTCCCTTTGTTAAATGGGATTTTCTCTGGCATACCGGTTTAGCAGGTTCAATTGTTTCGGGAGCTGCATATATTTTTGCCGGGTATTTCATTTATAAGATTACCAATCTTCTTACCGGTAATAAAATCGCGGGACTTATTGGTGCTTTTATATTTGCCCTTAATCAGAATGTACTTTATTTACAAGCTACACCAATGGGAGAGTTGCCATTACTAGCTTTCTTTTTAGCCTCCATATTTTATCTGATAAAATATTTTCAGGATTCAAGTAATATCCCGGTCCTTATTTTTGCTGCTTTTTTCGCTTTCTGTGCCACCCTTTCCCGTTACGATGGCTGGTTTTTGGTGCTATTTGAAGCCTTAGCCATAATTATTTTCTATTTTAGAAAACCCTCTTCTTTTCGTGAGTTGGAAGGTAAACTAATTCTTTTTGCTACCTTGTCTTTTCTTGGCATTCTTCTTTGGTTTATTTGGGACGGTATAATTCTCGGAGATCCTTTATACTTTACCAGCAGCCCATTTTCGGCTAAGTCGCAGCAAAACAGCTGGCTAACAAAAGGGGAGTTGCCGGCCTATAAAAACCTATCTAATTCCCTAGCTTACTATACCGTTACTTCGGCGGCTAATATTGGTATACCGATAGCAATCCTCTCTCTTCTAGGATTGTTCATCTTCCTCTGGCAGAAAAGAAGTATGCAAAGATTGTTAGTCATTCTTCTGTTATCCGTTCCTTTTACATTTTATGTCGCAACGCTTTATATCGGTCAGTCGGTAATTTTTATTCCGCAGTTAACTCCTGCTTCATTTGAATGGCGATTATTTAATGTCCGCTACGGCATTATGATGGTTCCCTTCGCGGCTGTTTTTACAGCTTATTTTTGGTCTCAGTGGCGAAATCGGATTGGGAAATTTGTTACATTACTCTTAATTGCTTTCGGTCTTCTTTATTATGGTTTGAATCAATACGGGATGCCTATTGTTTTAGCCGACGGTACGCTCGGGCTTTCCGCATCCAAACACCCGGAAGCTCAAACCTGGCTAGCGGGCCATTATGATTACGGCTTAGTACTGATGGATGATTATGCCCGTACTATCAGTATAGCCAAAAGCAATGTTCCTATGAATAATATGATCTATGTCGGTAACAAACCATATTGGGAAGACTCTCTGAAAACTCCGGAGAAATATGCCCGTTGGATTGTAATGCAAAAGGGTGATGCGATCTGGAACGGTATATATGAAAACCCCCAAGTTCAACCACTGCTTTATAAATATTTCTATAAAATTTATACTTCTCCGGATATTCTGATTTTTAAAAGACAAGCTTAGGAAGCATTTCTTTCTAGACGAAAATATCCCGATACTTGATCGGGATATTTTACTAACACTCTTAAAACATCATCGAATTAAGGTGTTGGAGTATTGGTTTGGAAATTATTGGTGTGTACGCAATAATTACCGGGTTTTAAGTAGCTTCCCCAGTTATTTTGCGCATTAACTAATAAATCCCACCCGGATGGGCAGGAAGTACTGTTACCAACGCTTAACCAAACACTATGGTCGCCCTCGTCGTTTACGTTACCGTCCCCGTTACCTACAAACCATTGCTGGAAATTACCGCTTTGGCCTGCGGCCACGACCAAATCCGCTCCGGTGTGGAGAGAATCTTCTCCTACGATACCATGACTACCGCTAGGGTAATTTGCCACTATATTGGGGTTGTTTGTCGAGTTAAAAGGGGCAGCCCATGCTGACGGGGTATATACCGTCATCATTGCGGCTGCCAAAAATGTAGCACCAATTTTTTTGAACATTAATCTCACCCCCTTTTTACTTTACTTATAGTAGACGTCAATTTAAAAAAAAGGGGCTTGATATTGTAAGGACTAGGAAAGAGTTTGTGAAAAAGGCTCTTGCATTTTTAACATTTCTTGATAGAATCCCGTCTGCCCTTTATGCGGTTAATGTCTACAAGTGTAAGGGTGGCGATCATTTTCGGTTTTTTAATAATTGCGGTATTCCTGGCAAGCAATTTTAATTTTCTAACTCTAGCGGCTTCAGACAACCTTTTAACCTCTCCCTGGCACTTTATAGGAAATAACGGTGCTGCAGAAAATTACCAAGATATACCGGCTAATGCATTAAACGGTTATGATACTTTACAATTAAATTATGACCTACACGGTTTATGTCTTTTAGACGGGGATGCCTCGGCAATTATATTTGAACAACCATCTGGGGGATCCTGGCATTATGTTTCTCTCTCCAATTACGGTAAAAATTGCTATGACGGCAAACAAGATATCCAAATTCCATTAAGTAAATTTAGTGGGTTGAATACCAATTACCCGGTAGGTGAATTTCACGCTCGGATTTGGTCCGATCATAAGTTTCAGGTGGATATTATTAACGTCCAACTAATAAAAAGGGGTAGTTTAATTTCCGTTGTTACTCCGTCCCTAACCCCGATACCCAGTCTCGTTCCGACTCCGACAATAACGCCAACCTTGTCGCCATCAACATTTCCCGACTCCTCACCGACTCCGGTAGCGATCAGTTTAAATAACCCGATGAGTACAAGCTCGGCGCATACCTGGGAGATCCAGAGCGTTTCTTCCATGAAAGAAACCAAAGATAAAATTTGTAACCAGGATAATGCGGATTTTATTAATAAATGGTTGGATAAAGCTCAAAATTTGGGCGTTAATTATGTCGCGTTGGAAACTCCTTATGACAACCCAAGCTGCGGGAGTGCAATAAATTATACCGCTAACTGGGTAAAGGCGATTAGAGCCCATGGTCTGAATGTTTGGCATCGCCATATGCCGTTAGCTTTTGAAGGTATCTATGGCGTCACTAAAACTAAACAGGATTACCTTTCTCAGATATCTGCTTATATTAAAGCTCATCCGGAATTTTTTGCCGATAATGACATTTTTACTCCGATTCCGGAACCGCAAAACGGCGGGATTAACGGAATTACCTACTGTGCCCAAAATTTTTGCCAGTTTAGTGGGGCCTTTGAATTTAATTCCTGGCTGCGCCAGGCGATGTCTGAGACCTCTAATGCTTTTCAGTCTATTGGTAAACGGGTAAAGGTTGGTTATTTCGGCTTTGATGGTTTTGTAGCCTGGGGAGATAACAACCCGGATTGGCATGGGATTTTAGAAGACGCGACCATTACCCAGATGGGAAATATTACTATTGACCATTACCCCCAGCTGGTAGGGGACACCATGCAAAATGATCTTAATGAATTACAAAAAAGATACCCCAATGTCCCCATAATCATCGGTGAATGGGGAGCAGTGGGGGCTTCGGATCCTATAAAGCAGGTAAATGATACGATGACCGCAGCTAAACGATCCGGAGTTATCGGTTTTAATTACTGGCACGAGGGTATGGGGGGAAACGAGTCGTTAATTAATAGTGATTTTACGGTTAAGCAGGATTATGCTACGGTCCAATCCTTTTTCCGGCCTAAATAGCTATCTTTTATTAGGCAGTTGCGGTAAGCGAAATTTATCTGCCAAAGTTTTTCTTAATTTTTGCAATGACCGGTAAGTTTTTATCCGGATCGTTCCTTCCCGCACTTTAATTTTGTTTGACAATTCTTTATAGGAAAGATTATGAAAGTAACGCAAAATTAAAATCTTTTTTTCCGTTCCGTCAAGTTTATCTAATGCGGCATGTAGCTGCTGAGCATTATCCGCTTTTACCGCTTTTTCCAAAAGCATATCTGGTACGGGGATTTCAGGAATATCTTCCAAAGATATTTCCTTCCTCTTTTTATTAAAATCAATAATGGTGTTACGGGCAATGCGGTAAAAGAAAGCTTGTATTGATCCTCCTTTTTGCCAGGAGAACCTCGGCAAAGCCTTCCAGAACTTCAGGAATATTTCCTGACTTACGTCATGCGCATCCTGAGTATGGTAGAGATTAAAATGGCAGTATTGATAAATCCGTTTATAAAACTGCCGATAAATTTTAGCGATAGCCTCGCTATTATTTTTCTTGGCCTGATCTACGAGCAGTTTCAAATCTTCCATAGAAATTTTATTTTATAACAAATACTCTACTGTAACAAAAACGTAAATGCTTCGTTATATATTTTAGAAGCGTAAAGGGGGTGATAAACAATTTGTCCGTATTTTCGGGGTGCTTACCGGTCCCATTGCCGCAGCCACGGGTACCGGAGGTTAAAAGCGCCTACAGGTTAAAAGCGTTTTTAGAAAGCAGCAGACTAACGTGAATCCATAGGCTCGTTAGTCCGCTAAGAAGGGCCGATAAGCGGCCCTTCTTACGTCTGAATATCGAGGTCTTTGACCATTAACTCCAGGGGTACCGATTTATCTTCTTCGGGTCTCTCTTCGTTTCGTTGTTTTTGATAATTATCATATTTAATTTCATAGGCTAAAGAAATCAGCGGTTGTTTTTTCATTATGGCGGCCAACTCCCCATGCCGGAAATATACCGCCTTTGTTGAACGGCCAGCATTACCATCCCTCAATTGTAGCCAGAGATCGTTTTTTTCTTTTCCCATCACGCCGGCAGAAACCACTTTTATATCACGGCTGATAAAAATTGGTCTCTGGTTATATTCGCTGCCGATACCGAAGGGTTCCAATTTTTGCATATCCTGATAAAGTTCCAAATCTACAAGCTTTAATGGAATAGCCGCGTCAATCCGGTATTTGTATATGGGACGTACGTTTTGAAATTTATTTTGGGTATATTCTTTTAATCGCTCATAAAGCATATCAAGATTTTCCGGCTTAATTGTCAAACCGCCGGCTTTCTCATGTCCGCCCATACGGTGATAAATGTCTCCGGCGGACTTCATGGCCTCTAAGATACTGAAGTTGCGGATTGAACGACCCGAACCTCTGGCAAAGCCCTTTTGATCAATAGTGAGAACAATGGTAGGCAGATAGTGTTTTTTGATAATATCCGAGGCAATTAATCCCACTATGCCTTCATGAAATTCTTTATTAACCAGTAAGATGAAAAGGTTTTTTTCCAATCCTTCTTTAGCCACCATTTCTAATGCCTGAAAAGATTGTTCTTCCTGAAGGTGACGGCGCTCGGAATTGCGATTATTTAAATGTTTTGCGAATACTTCTGCCTCGTTCTGGTCGTTGGTGGTTAGGCATTTAAAAGCAATTTCGGCTTCCCCGTATCTTCCTGCGGAATTAAAGCGGGGAGCGACATTCATGCTTACTTTATAAGTATCGATGTCAAAATAATGTAAATTGCGCATCGATTTAATATTGGCTTTATCGTAAACTGCCAATAAACCCGGATAGTGGATCGTTTGCAGCATTTTCAGGCCATGATAGGTTATCAGCCGATTAACATTTTTAAGTTCTTCCACGTCGGCGATTGTAGCTAACGCAGCTAAACCCAAAAGCTCTCCCATATCCTCTTTGTGTAAAAGTTCTCGGGCGGTAAACCAGCTGATACCGGCGGAACAAAGTTCGGTAGTATGGACTAGGGCGTCATGATCGGGAGGCGGTTTAACCTTATCGGCCTCATGATGGTCAAAAGCGGCTGTTTTAATATTGTTTTCATGAACGTATTCTATCGCTTTTTGGAAATCCGGAGAAACTCCGCTATCAAAGATCAAAAATAATCCTTTATTATTCCCACCCATGGCTAGATCGTCTTGTTGGGATAGAATTTTATTTACGCCTTCAACCGTAAATCCATAACCGTCTTCAAAGCGGTTGGGAATAAATACTTTTACTTTAGCATCACGTATTTTTAAAGCCTTATATATAATCGCGGCAGAACTGACACCGTCGACATCATAATCTCCGTAAATACAAATAGTTTCTTCGTTGTGAATTGAATGCTCGATTAAGCCTATCGCTTCTTTCATCCGTTCCTTTTTTATCCCGCTTCTCTCCAAAGATATTCTTAAAGGATCTTCAGGATTAAGAAAGTAATATTTATCAATATAGGAGATTGCTTCCCGGTTTTCGAGAACCCGATCCAGAACCTGATTCCGGGTAGTCAGAACCTTTTGCCCCTTGGGGTGCAGGTACTCTATATTCATAAATTTCTGGGCAGAAGGAAAGAGGGTTTTCTTCGGTAATTTAGAGGATTGTACAATATGTAAACAGGAAGAACAAATATCTAAACGCTGTTCGCTATAGATTAACTTAGAACCCAAGTTGTGGTTACGGACGGCTCTTTCCCAACACCCGACCTTGCTTGCAAGCGTTAAAACCTTTACGAACTCAAGTCTTTCTTCTTATCCTCAAATTCTTTTTTATCAATTTCTCCTTTAGCATATCGCTCTTTAAGGATATCCAAGGGAGTTTTAGCTCTATCCATACTGGTTTGCTTGGTACCTCCAAAGTATCGAACCAAAGCAACAACCCCAAGAATAATAAGAATCCAAAAGATGATCATAAATATCCAACCGAAGCCAAAACCTCCCCAACCCATCATATTGCCCCAGTTATTCCAACCGCCATATCCCATCATAGGATTACCACCTCCTCCCATCATCCACCACACCATAGGTAATCCGTATCCTGAAGGAAACGAAGCATTGGTATCACAACCGCTTGATCTTTTACCAAGCGATATGTGCATTTGCTCCTCTCCGTTTTGGCCCATCATATTTTGCATCATCTGGTTCATCACGGCATGTCTTTCGGTATTGCCAATAGATTGACCCATAAAGTATTCACCCAACAGTTCATAATCGTCAGCTTTTAAGCTATCACAAGTCGCTTGTTTTGATTGCAGCTGATCCCAAACTTGTTTACCCCTAGCTTCATCCTGAGCAGTAGAAGTTACCAAAGAGGGAGTCGCACTGGAAGTATTACCCCAATTCATCATTCCTTGGGCTGAAACAAAAGCAGAAAAAACAAACCCTAAGATCAATAATGTACTTAAGCCAAACAGTATATTTTTCATAAAATTAAAAAGTAACTACCTTATCGCTCTCTTTTATCAGGCTATATAGTTCTTTTATCCCGCTGACTGGACAGGTCTTATTACCTTCTTGATGTCTAAGAACCATGCACGTCTCACAGGCTAAAATTTCACCTTTTCCTGATTCAAGAAGGGCATCAACTTGTTTTTGGATGTCAAATTTATCACTACTGAATTTTAAGTATTCAACACCTTCACCGATAAGGAAGACACTAACATTATCACCATTATTTAGCGCTAAGTTCCCAAGCCTGAAGGCGTTCCAGCTTCTTTCGGCGTTGTTAGTTGAAAGAATAATGACAAGTTTCATATTTTACCCATTTATATAAAGTATTTTAATAAATTTGGGTATTATAATCTTTTTCCTTTATTCGTTACAGCATTTAAGCAGAAATAAGTGTATATTATATAGGGGTAGGGGTATATTTATATGAAAATAAATTCCAAAATTAAAGGGCGAAGAAAGCACACCCTGGATCACCTTAGTCGCATTCAAGGACAGATAGAGACACTTAAAAAATACATCGCTGACGATGCTGATTGCCTGGATATTGCCATGCTCGTTACCTCCGTCGCGAAGTCATTTGATGCTTTAAGGAGCAAAACTTTGGAAGGGAGTATCGTCCATCAGATATTGAATGGTGGCGAGGGACTTTCTAAAGAACAAAAGGAAAAGTTATTCCAAGTTATTAATCTTTATAAGAAATAACCGTGTTGACTTTAAAGCAGATTTCAAAAACATACGGCAATCAAGAAGTTTTGGGACAGATTAGTTTTGAATTAGGAGAAGAAGAATTTGTTAGCATAATCGGTAAATCTGGTGTTGGCAAAACGACCCTTTTATCTATCATGGCAGGCTTGGTTTCTCCTGACAGCGGCAAAGTCATCTTTTCCAACTCAGATATTACTCGCTACTCTGAAGAACAACTAGCTGGGTTTCGTCTTAAAAATATCGGCATCGTCTTTCAGGACTTTAAACTCATTCCCTCATTATCTGTCTTTGACAATATATATTTGGCCATCTATCCACGTAAAGACATTGACGAGAAAGAAAAGAACAAACGTATCCTTGATTTGATCGATCAAGTTGGCCTTTCGGGAAAGGAAAACAAATGTGTAGATAATTTAAGCGGCGGTGAAAAACAACGGGTAGCGATTGCCCGTAGCTTAGTTAACAGACCTAAAATAGTCTTGGCCGATGAACCGACCGGCAATCTTGATGAGGCTACTTCGGACAAAATAATGAATTTGTTTGAAAGTCTTCATAAAAAATATTCCACGACCTTCGTTATTGTGACCCATGAAAAAGATATTGCCAAAAAAACAAAAAAGGTTTATCAGCTTTCCAATAGAAGGTTATCGCCAGTGAAAGGAGGTAAAACTGAGTAAAAGAATTTTGGCTATTATTTTAGTATTATTTTGCGTTATTGGGATTATCGCTTACTTTTTAGTATTTAAGCAAAAGCACCGATTGGTAAGCAATGTTGCCTCTTATCGGGCGAATCCCCAAACTGTCGAGATTTTCTATCTTCCCCATCCACCAGCTGAGGCTATTGTCAGGAAGGTTGAGCCAATTATTGCAGAATTTCCGAAGTTTACGGTAAAAGAATTTAGCTTTGATGACCCCCAGGCCAAAAGCTTAATTGACAAATACAACCTCACCGAACATATGCCAATTGCTATTTTCATCGACGGTAAAGATGTATTCACTTTGGGAGATAAAAGTATCGAGCTGAAAAACTTTCCTAAAGATGACGCCTTTGCTCCGTCGTATGAGGGCGGGTGGAGTTATGAAAATCTGAGAGCCATATTAAAAACTCTCAACTAGCATGCATGATGATACTAATTGTTTTAAAAAATATCTTCTATTATTGGAGGAAAACTGTTATAACGGTTTGCCTGGCGGGAACAATCCTTTTCTTGGGGATTAGCTCGATTGTTTTTACCAACTATATTAAAGGTCTTGTCAATAATCCCCTTAAGTTACTACAGACGGAAATAATCCTCCAGAAGGATCATACTAATAAAAACCCACAGAAGGTAAAAACCAGCGGGATTATTTTACCATTCAACCTTGAATCGTTTCCCAAAACGCAAACGTCAGAACAAATTTCCAAACTGCCCGGCGTCACAGGTGTTTCGACAGCCTTAGTTTTATGGCAATTTGATATTAAGAAAAACCGGACGCTCGTAGCGCTGGATGTAAACGAACCAAAAGTAGGTCTGAGAGACATAGAACAAATGCTCATGGCCGGGAGTAAATTTTTTACCAATAACGATTCGCAGGAAATAATCCTCGAAAGACATTTTGCCACACTTTTTAAATATAAAATTGGGGGGGATTACCGAATTGGCACAAATATCTATAAAATCATCGGGTTGGTTGATTTTCAGGAGCAAAGCAATCTAGCTAATGCTCAGGGATTCTTGCCGTATCAAACGGCCCTTAAGCTGGCAGGCGAGAATGGTACCATCGTCAATCAAGCCTTTATTTCCCTACAATCTGCCTCCGACCTGTCGAAAGTTAAAGAGAAATTAATAACACTATATCCATCCTTTTCGATTATCAGTAAAGATAACCTGTTGAAAAATTTATCGGGTCTTAGTCAAATGTTTTATCGCTTTGGGTCATATTTTAGTATTGCCATGATTGGAATTTCTTTATTATTAACTATTGCCGTATTACGACTTCATCATCATGAATATGCATATCAAACCGAAATATTAAATATTTTAGGCTGGCCGAAAATGAATGTTAAACAATGGATAATTATTGATTCCTTATTTATTATCACCTGCGCCATAATTTTGGCTTCTGTTTTTGCCTTGCTTCTCCAATGGCAACTTCCCGAGCTTATAAAATCAGCCCCAATGATTAATTACGACATGAAACTATGATATTGAGCTACTTTCTTTCATCGGTTAAGAAAAATATCGGGAAAACCATTCTTTTGGTTTGTAGTATTGCAATATACTTTTCCCTCCTTTTAGTTACCCTAACAATCAGCCAAAACCTTGAGCAAATCGCTACCTTGCCATTTAAAGCCATTGGTGTAGATACGGTGGTGCAAAAGACCGGCAAAATTCCCGAGCAGATGGTCGGGGCAATTTACCCGCACTCTAACGGACCTATTTACCAAAACGAGGTTGAAAGATTATCTAAGCTCGATTTTGTTCAAAAAGCAGATACCGGTCTTTACTTTTGGTATTTTGATAACGATTATTTTAAGGATGTCTTCGGGGTACAAACTAAGGGGGGTCTGTTTACTAATGTTCTTAAGGCCAATGTAATAGAAGGAAATCCTAATCTCGATGGAAATAACATTTTAATAAATAAGGATTTTGCGCAAAAAAATTCGTTACAAGTCGGTGGAAACATAAAGTTGGGTCAGAATGAATATAAAATATCAGGAGTTTTAAATTCCAATCTTACAGGGAATATTATCCCCGCCGATATTTATACTAATTATGCTTCGGCTTTGAAAATTGCCCAGGGTTCAGAAGAGATGAAAAAGCTCTTTCCCGATCAGGATAAAAACTTTGTAAACGTAGTGTTACTTAAAACGAAGCCGCAATGGAAAGGAAATATTCCAAAAACGATTACAAATTTAAATAAAGACTATCTCGTTTTTAGCGAAAAAACATTTTCTCAAACCTTAACCGATCAAATAAAACTGCTATCGTCTTTCGGAAAAACCGCTCTCCTCATTCTGGGTATCGCTTTAACAATCGCTTACGGTTTAATCATTGTTTTTATTATGAAAACCAGAGAGAAAGAGGTGGCCATTTTGCGAATGCTTGGATGGAAAATAAGCGATTTAAGAAAACAGTTCTTGGCCGAGAACTTCGTGTTGACAATCTTAGCTTTGCTATTCGGAAATCTTTTGGCCTTTGTGGAAATATTAATCCTTAGTCGTCAAAAGGTATCAATGGAAATCCCTTGGGAATTGTCAGCAAAACCCCACTTTCTTCCCACGGAGAATAACATCAATCGGGTAATTTCCAGTACTATTCCTGTTACCTATAACTGGTATCTAGCTTTGCTTTGTTCCTTTAGTTTTATCGCTATTCTATTCATAACCGACTTTCTTATTTTTCAAAGGATCAAAACGATCAAACCGTTTAGGTTTCGCAAATAAACCACACTCATGACCGAAAAGTCGTATCTTTGGGTGTAAAAAAAGACCGCTGACTAATAAATATACCTTCCGAAACCTCCTAAATTAAAATGAAACTTAGCAAATATAGCCAACCTATTTTAGGGGTTACGATCGCTTAGCGTGCGTTTTTGCAGGCATTAGTACACGACCTTCGAACAATCTGGCATGAAATAAGCTCTTTCGATATTCAAAAAGTTCAACGGTTCCTCAATCCACAACTAGTGCTCCTTAATTTTTGATAGAATACAAGTATATGGCGATGTATCCTATTGTTAACGTAAAAACTCCCGACGGCTTGACTCTTCACGGAATACTTACCGAACCTTCCCGACCATCAAAAACAATAGTTCTTCATATTCACGGCTCTTCTGGTAGTTTCTACGGTAACAGCTATTTTGAACTACTTACTAATTCCGTTATTGATTTAGGAATTGCATATCTCTCCACTAATAATCGAGGTTCTGGTGTATACGAGCTTGAAAAAGGTACGGTTTATCATGGTGTTTCTTTGGAAAAGTTTGAAGACAGTATTCTTGATATCGATTCTTGGATTGAGCTTGCCCTAAACAAGGGTTACGAAAACATTATTCTTGAAGGCCATAGTTATGGAACAGAAAAAAGTGTTTATTACATGAACAAAGGCAAGTATAAAGACAAAGTTAAAGGGGTCATTCTTCTTGGGTTTTCAGATAATGTGGGAACACAAATTAAATATGAGAAAAGTATTGGTAAAAACTATCGACAAGAGGCGGAAGAACTAAATAACAAAGAAGAAGGCTATAAACTTTTGAATGATTATTTTGGCTTATGTGGAGAAATGCCAATTAGTGCTCAAACTTATCTTCATGGTTTTACTGAAGATTCAGAAAATGCAGTCGCTTTGCCTCTTCGGAAAGGAAAAGATCTGACTTTCTTTCAAAATATTAAAGTGCCGATATTAGGAGTAATAAGTGATGATGAAGTTGGGGAATATACAATTATTCCCATCAAAGAGGCTGTGGAATTGTTAATATCAGAAAATGAACTTGCAGAAGCAAACATAATTAACGGTACAAATCACGTTTTTGCTGGTAAAGAGAAAGAATTAGTGGAAATGATTATAGATTTTATTAAAAGAAGGATTTTAGTATGAAAGTAATATTAACAATGGCGGTTTCAGCCAATGGCATTATTGCCTCAACAACAGGAAGCGAAGATTTTCTCTCACACACCAACTGGTTACAATTTGTTAAATTGGCAAAGAGAGTTGGATGTTTTATGTGGGGAAGAAAGACGTATGAAGCAGTTATTAAATGGGAAGGAGATTATCTCAAAGATCTAGAAGGAGTAAAAAAAGTAATTATTTCTCAATCAAATCTTGACCTGAAAGAGGGCTTTGTGTTGGCCAACTCTCCAGAAGATGCATTAAAAATGCTCGAAGTTGATGGTTTCAAAGAAGCAATAATTACAGGCGGTTCAACCGTAAATAGTGCGTTTGCAGAAAAAGGTTTGATTGATGAAGTTATCCTAGACGTTAACCCCTCAATTTTAGGAGAGGGTATTCCAGTATTTAGCCCCACTGACTTTGAATTGTCACTTGAACTTATCGAGGCTGAAAAAATAAACGATGGGATTGTTGAACTACATTACAGAGTTCAAAAGTAAGTCTACTTGTCTGAATCTTTGATAATTTCCGCCTCAACGGTAAGTAATTTCTGATAGTTCTTCTTGGCATTTTCGAGGAAGGTATCAATAACCATCGGAAAATCCTCTTGTCGAACAATTCCCTTGTAGTAAATCTGTTCAAAAGTATTTGTTCTGCGTTCGTTTGGCCAGGATTCTTTTGTATAAGCGATTTTCCCTTTTCTGCTGGCTGTGTAAAAGGGCTTATTAGACATTGCAACTCCAAAATCAAAATCCAGCATGGTCTTTACCATCTTTATACTGTATTGTCTTAAAGTATCTTTATCTGGATTTTTCAGGGCAGCGACTTCGGCTCGTATTTCTTCCAGTAATTCAACGAATCCTCTGTTAAGAAGCAAACAAAGTAATGATCCAGGCTTGGGAAAGTCTTTTTTATCCATTTTGTAACCTTCGCCATGTAGGAGAACGCCATCAGACCAACAAATAAAACGATCTTTTTTGTGTGTATCTGACAGAAATTGCCTCTTTGATAAAAAGACAAGATTTAGGAGAGGATTACTCTTTGAGAGGTTTGTGTTTGTATCAGCATCAATAATGAAATAAAGGTTTATGTCAGAACAACCAGGGACAAACTCTCCTCGTGCACAACTTCCAACCAGATAAACTGAATATGGGAGATGAAGAGTGCCTCCAATTTCCTGTGCAGCAATTCCAAGAAAACCATCAATCAAAGGTTTCAAGTCAGCAGGAATCTTGCTTATACTGGCTTCGTTATGAATATCCATTGAGGCTAAAAACTCCATGTACTTATTCACAATTGGTGCAGATTGTATTGGTGTTGCTGGAACTTTGAAATGGTTGATAAGTTTTTCTGAAATCTGTTCAATGTTTTGTTCTATTTCGCTGATAATTTCTTGCTGTTTGTCGACAAGTTCTTGCCTCCATTTCGTATACGATTCTTCGCCAATTTCTGCCATTCTTTTCTTGCCATATTCACTCAACTGATTAGAGGTTAGAGGGTTGAGCATCATTCTGGACATCTTAATCTTTTGAAAGTCTTCATTTAGCCGTAATGTGCTTACAAAATGATGATGGTATGTTCTTTTATCCAACGCCTTTGCAAGGTCTCCAGAGCCCCATTGAGTCAGCATTTCGTAAATACCGATTTTTTTCAGCTTTACTTCATTTTTGGTTAGGAAAGGTTGGTAGTCGATCTTTTTAGGGTCTTTCTTCTGATTATCCTGTGCCGTCTCGGGCACTAAAAGCAGGCGCTGGTTGATGATTTCAGAACCACTGAGTAGCCTCAAATTGTTAAATATCCAAAATTAGTTTACCAGAAATCTGTCAATTACCTTCAGCTTTATGCTGATATTTAAGATTATTTTCTGTATTCTTCGATAGAGATACGATTTTCGGCTTGGGCTAGGTGTCCTTCTAAAATCCTGTATTTTTTCGCTGCTAGAAGGCGGTCAACCTGTTGGTGAGAAACACTGGGTTTTGATCCGAAGGGTGTGAATTCTTCATCTCGGTTTATTAACGACTTTAACCTTTTCCAGTAAAAATATTCAGGTTTAGACTGTTCTTGAGGTATGTCTGTTTTAATGACAAACTCATTTTTTCTCTCATCTACCCAGGTTGCCGAGAACGTACCCACTATATTCATTCTTTTACCCAATCTGGCTAACGCATTGTCTTTAAATACCGGTTTAGCGTAATACATTAGTGCTAATGCTACCCCTATCAGATAATTTAAATTGTTCGTATCCACTTCGGGTTTAAACATAGCTACCTCTGCCACTTGTCCCCCATAGATCTCATACATTTGCACCGGATTTTTGCTAAAAAGAAATCTGTATAAAAGATCGTTGCCGCTTTCAACTTCTCTTCGGCTCATGGTCTTATCATGAACTCCACTCATTGAATACCCTCCGCCATTATCCAACATATAAATTTCCATGTTCTCGCAATCGGGATCTTCATTATTTCTGTAGAAATGAAGGGAGGGTAATTTTAGATGTGTATCTATTTCACCAGGGCCTTCGATCAACTTCAGGGTGGGAACTACCCATTCAATTTGTCGAGGTGAATAACCAAGATTTACCAGAGGTGTTCTATCTTGAAAAAGATCAACAAAAAGCATTCTGGCCCTAGCCAGTTCAGGAAACCGGGTGAGAACTTCATCATCAAAAGATTCTGGACTGCGCAGCCGAGCCATATTATCTTAAATAAGTTTATTATTTAGACTGTTATGTCGTTCTAAATTCATAAAATTATAGCATTTTTACCACGAATCCACAAACTGCCAGACTGTGATAAAATCTATCACGACATGATTAAAAAATACCGCTGTAATTGGCTGCGACTAAAAACATAATTTATCACTGGCAATGATTAATCCCTGTCCGAATTCTTTTGAACCAAGCAGAAAAGCATAAAGTTATGAAAAGTAAACACCTTATATTTTTTGCGGTAACCATTTTTGTTGTAGGTGTTGTTTATTTGGCAATAAGCCAAACCATTATGCTTCGGAAAGCGCATAGCACATTTGAGAATTATTATGCTTTTCGAGATTGTAAAAATCTACTTAAGAAAACAGACACATACGGTTTGTGCCAACTGTCTTCCGGCCAAACCATTAAGCTAGTTGAGTTTCGTGGAAAGTGGTATTTAGATGGCGATCTACCTGTTTGTATTCAAAACATTTGTCTCTAACATCAGATATTTTAATCCAACTCCCACCCAACTTTAGACCTATATTGTCCCCATCTCACAAAATCAGGGAAGCAGATCTTGGAGGCTTGATAGCCCGTCTCGCGGGGCTTGGAACGGGCCATCATGGCAAAAGTGAAGTCCAACGAGATTTTCATGTTGGCAAGATGGTACTTTGTCCTAAATTCGCTTCTTACTATCGCAGGGTTGGTGAGTTTCAGCATTGGAGCGATTTTCTCAACTAACTTAACACCTTTTTTGCTCCGCAGACACGGAGCGGTGGGACAATGAGGGTTGGAACAACCATTAATCAGTTTCCCGTTGTGGATACAAGTTTTTGATTTTGTTATTACTGTGCATGGAATAGGGATGCTTCGAAAATATGACTTTTATTGCAAGAATAAATATTGGCTGATTATCCTTAAATTTACTATTTCTACCACCCTCGTTGCTTATGTGATTGACCAGCTTGGCCTAAATGATATTAGCTATCGTCAGGATCCGACGATACGGCTTTGTCTACAGCTTGAAGGATAAGCCCAACTTTCCAACGGAAATGCGAGACAAGTTAGAGGTTGGGGACAAGGTAGATATTATCAACAAGGCCGGTGATTTTTGCTATACTTAAACTACTTAAGTAGCACTAACGTAAAAGGAGGTGATACAAATATGAAAAAAATAATATCAAGCATATCAGTTTGTGCCCTGTTATTAATAGTTATGCTCGTCTTTACTTCTACTAATGGTGCAGTAACGCAAGCTATGGGTTCCCAACAGGAAACAACAGCTCAAACGCAACAGCAATTACAGATATCCCCATCTCCTACCGGCAACACGATTCAGAATCAAAATCGGGTTAAAACACAAAATGAGGGTGAAAATTCGGAGATACAGACAAACACCCAGGAACAGGAGGCTCAGGGAGAGGATCAGCAAGTTCAAGGTCAGGATACGCCAAAGGATAACTCGCCCCGCAGCGAGACAGCACTAGAACACATGAGTAATGTAGCCTCTGAGGTTGAAGAGTTGTTATCGACTAAAACTGAGCCGGATGGGATAGGTGAGCAGGTAAGACAAATTGCTCAACAACAAAAAACTGCCCAACAAGAAATCCAAGTTGAACTGGAAAAAGTTGATAGCCGGGATGGATTACTTAAGTCTATCATCGGTCCTGATTTTCAAGCGTTAAAGAATATGCAGAAACAAATGGAGCAAAATCAACTGCGTATTCAACAACTCGCCCGCTTACAGAATCAACTAACCAATCAGGGTGACATCACCCGAGTACGGGAGACGATCCAGGCATTAACCGAACAAAACACTGCACTCACCGATAGAATTAATCTTGAACAACGGTCTGGCAGTTTGTTGGGATGGTTGTTTAAGTTGTTTGCAAAATAAAGAGATTGAAGACAGATAAACAATCCACCGCCTACTTACGGGTGGGCGGATTGTTTGGTTGAAAATGTCGTTTTGCTTTAACTTTTTCTTTTAGTATATGGTGAGGTCTTCTTTATTTTCTCTTATTATCGTATTGGTATGTTTCGGAATTTACATTCTGTTTCCCCATTTATCTGCCATTGCTAGTGTTGGATTATTATTATCTTTATTTCCTTATTATATCTCGATTTGGCAAGGGTTACGGAAAAAACAAATCGATCTATCTCTTCCATCAGTCGCCACAATCTATCTGCTGCTTTTCTTAGGGAAAGCAAATATTGCAATAATCTATATTTTAATTATTCTTTTGGGGAATCTTTTTAAGAGTGTCATTCTTGAGAGAATTAAATCGTCTATTACCTCAATTTCTAAAAAGTTACCTAAAACAGCCCACATAAAAAGGGGTTCTGAGGACAGGGAAATTCTTATTTCTGATATAAAAATAGACGATCTTTTGCTTGTTAAAAGCGGCGATCGGGTAGCAACCGACGCGTGTTTAATGACAGACAGGGCAACCCTAGATGAGTCTGTAGTAACCGGGGAATCAAGACCAATATCCAAGGTGCATGGAGACAATTTGTATGCCGGTTCAGTTAATGTTGGAGATTATTTTGAAGCAAAGGCGATATCAGATTCAGAAAGTTCGACTCTCTTTCAAATACAGAAACTAGTGACGGAGGCTCAGAACGACAAACCCCCCCTAGCGTATGCGGTAAGTCGGTACGCATGGATAACAACCATGGCTGCTTTGTTGGGGGTCATCATCATTTATCTCTTGACCCAAAATATACTACAGGCACTTTCGTTTTGGATTGCTGTAGTCCCGGTCATTTTTGCAATTATCGTTCCGGTCGCTACGACAATCGGAATTGCCTTATTAGCAAAACAGGGAATTTTAGTAAAAAATAGCACTTCGCTCGAACACCTAACAAAAGCGCCCATATTCTTTTTTGATAAGACCGGTACCATCACATATGGCGAACCACGGATTGGGGAAATTATTGAGCTTAACGGATCAAGAAAAGAAATCCTGCAGTTAGCCGCCAGCCTTGAGAGCTATTCAAATCATCCTCTCGCGATTCCGATTTTGGAGGAAGCAAAAAAGCAGAACGTTGAAATTATACCTTTAAAAGATGTGGAAACACACGTGGGGCAAGGGATAACAGCCTTCAAAGATACGACCAAAGTGTGTTTGGGTAACTTGGAATTACTACGGGCGGAAAAGATTAGCTTGGATCAGGACACCGAAAAGTTGGTAGCCAATTGGGAGGAAAAGGGAGCTACACCGGTTTTCGTCGGTCAAAACAACAAGGCTATTGCCGTCATAATCTTGGTTGATAGTTTAAGAGTAGAAACTCGTAAACTTTTTGTAGATCTAAACGATTCCGGCTATAAAACGATTGTTTTAACTGGAGACAAGCAAGAAGTAGCGGAATCGATTGTCAAGGGCTTGCCTTACACCCAGGTAATTGCGAATTTACTTCCGACGGGAAAGCTCGAAGAGATGGAGAAAAAGATCAAGGCGGGCAAAACAACTGTTATGGTTGGTGACGGCATAAACGATGCGCCGGTGTTAGCCAAAGCGGATGTGGGTATAGCCATGGGAGGTAGGGGAGTAGATTTAGCGATTAATGCTGCTGATATTGTATTACTCAATAATAATATTGCCTCGATCTCGTCAATAATCGGGCTATCAAAGAAAATATTTCAAATCATAAAACAAGATGTATTGTTGGCTACTGTTATCCACGTGATTACGGCATCATTTGTTTTGGTCGGTGCTGTATCTTTAGTGCAGACAACAATTATTCACGAAATTTCTTCCGCCCTTGTTCTCTTAAACATACTTAGGATATTTTATCTTCAGGAAGCGATTCCGAATAAAACCCCTTGACAATATATTAGCATATGCTAATATATAAATATGGCTTACGATATCTACTCCGCATTTGGAAACCAGATTAGAACCAAGCTTATCCTTTGCCTTGCCAATAAACCTAAAAACGTTAAGGAACTTATTAGTACCTGTCATTTATCCCAATCTGCCGTATCACAACATCTTTCCAAATTAAAAAAATCAGGAATTGTGGAGACCAAAAAAGAAGGGCAGGTTGTATGGTATTCGTTAAGGTACAAAAAGGCCGCTGACATCAGCTCGTTATTAGTGTCTCTAGAAAAGGAGGCTATATGAATATTGCCTATTTCAGAAAAAGCACTTATGATCGTAACAAAACGGTAGAAAATGTTAAACAGCAAGCCAAAGAACTGGGATTAACGGTTCTTGGCTCAACAGAATTACCCGCAAATAACGGAACAATTTTACATATATGCAATCCCAATTGGATGGGAAATCTACTGGCCTCAGACCCAAACCTTATTGGTCTATTGCCTTGTTCAGTAGCAGTTATTAATCAAAAAGGCGATGTGATGGTGGGAGTTGGTAGCCCGACAGTGTTGGGAAGTGTATCTCAAAACCCCGCTATTATTCAACTTGCTTCCCAAGCTGAGGAAAAACTCAAAGAACTCATCCATAAGTCAGCCGGTGTGGAAGCATTAAGGCCCACTGGAGTAAAGTTGTATTCCACAACCACCTGTCCCTACTGCAAAATGGAAGCGTCGTGGCTTGATGAAAAGAAGATTAAATATGAGGAAGTCCATGTTGATTTAAACCAAAAGGAAGCCGAGGTGATGGTACAAAAGACCGGACAAATGGGTGTACCTGTGACCGCTATCCAATATGAAGGCGGAGAGGAAGAATATATTGTCGGATTTGATAAACAGCGTTTGTCATCAATCTTAGAGGTTAAAATTTAATATGAATAACGTAGCATGTCCATTTATAAAATCAAACGAAAGTACAACTGACAGAATACTGAGGATTATTGTTGGCATTATCTCACTAACAGTTGGCTATTCGACGTTAAGCGGTGTTGCTCAAACGATTGCGTATGTTATTGGTGCGGTTGCGCTGATTACAGGAGCAATCGGGTTTTGTGGTTTATATGCGCTTCTTGGTATATCCACCCGTAAAACAAAATAATGGAGATGCGGAGAAGGGGCGTCAACTAATTCAGTTTTTTAGCGAACAGTTGTATCTTCAATCCTCGGCAGTGTTTTAAGTATTTTTTTACCGTCTTATTCTCGCTATCTTTTGTGGCGATTATCCCTATTGGAATTTTTACTGGAAAATACACAGCAATGTGGGTGTTTATTGGAATTTTTCTATCCGCAATTTTTCTAATTGGGTCAAACGTGCTTCTAAAAAATGGTGTCCGGAGATATGTTGACGTCGGAGGTTAATTATATTGATTTAGTAATTTTCTCCAGATAAAGGAGTTCTGATTGGTCACGAAAGGCGAGGCGGGTAGTTTCGTTGTGGCTTAGGCCCAACTGTTTGGCAGTATCACCCTCACGTTTAAAGCCCTCGCTGTGTAATACCCGGACACAAGCACCAGATTTTTCTTGGTCCTTGGCCACTATAAGAGTTTGCATGATTTGCCGGAAAGCGAAGTAATAGGCCCAAAGAGTGCCGGGTTCCATGTTTTCCATTGCCTGGTAGCGTTTTCCAATTTTTTCTTTAGGCCAGGCTTCTAAAGAAACAAATTTGACTTTTGTTGACTGGTCTTCGGAAATAACTACTCTGCCTTGAAGTTCTTTGGCCAGTTCGCCAACACTTAAGGAAAAAAGCTCCTTGGTTCTGGATTCTTCTGGTGTCATCCCCGCATTTTTATTCTAGATAAACGCCCTATTTCAATTTTAATCGTCTTGTCAATCTTATCACGTTCCGATCCCTCCGTTGGCCAATTATTTGGTTCGGCAAGTCCGTTTCGGGAAAAAATGTCAGCCAGGATTTCCTCCGCTTCCTCATAATTTTTCCGTAAAGTCTTTTGGATCTGGCGACGGGCATCCACCCACATCTCTCTTTGAGTCGTTAAGTCGTCATTTTTAATCGCCGCTTTAATAGCTTCCGCTGGTGCCGTTTCTACTATTGGCTGATCAGCGCAACGGCTAGCGGCAAGGCTATCGGAAATAGTTTCCTGACCGGTTAATGGATTAAAGACTCTAAAGTGCCGGGCAGAAAATAGTGGCGGATCCAAGACGACGACTTGAGTTTTACCTTCTTTCCTTTTCTTTCGGCGGCTGATCTTTGTTTCTTCATCGCTAGTAAAGGCTAGCTGACCAGCGTCGATACCAGAAAGATTAGGAGAGTCTACTTTTCTTAATTTTAAAACCCAGCCAATCGGTTTGTTGGGATCGATATCAGTCGTAAATGTCTTACCTGAGGGTTCTTCTAGAGAAAAACCAAAATGGGTGGTAAGGCAATTTGCATAATTAGCAAATAACTCGGGTGTTAAGGAACTTTCAGGGAAAGAGAGCAAAACAGTGCCGCCGTTTTTGGTGACTCGGTTAATTTCTGAAAGAATTTTTACCCGTTCAATCTCCTGAGGATTCTTGGGTAATCTGCTTTTGGACTCGTAAAGTTTCGTCCATGGCAACATGAAACCGCATTCCGTCAGATCGTAATGCAAGGACTCAAGCTTTGTATCAGAGGCTCGACCAGAAATTACTTGCCCAATTTCTGGATATTTTTCTTTCGCCTGGCGTAAGATCGCCCCATTAATGTCCAAGTTATCAATCTTAGCTTTGTAATCGGTTTTAATTAGTTTGCGGGCAAAACCGCAGCTACCAGCGCCGACTACTAAAATATCCTCTGGCTGGCTTTCCAGACCCAAGTTCTTCATCAATTCCCAGTTGAGACCGACTGTCCTGTTTTCATCAGAACCGTTAGCGTAATATTCTTTAGCAAAGATTTCAAAACCGTTCTTTCCGTTGATCAACTTTCCTAGTTTCTCCGCAATTTCGGTTTCCCCGGCCCCCTTAAGACGATTGATGGTATCGCGGACAAATGTTTCTCCAACCGTCGGATATTCTAATAAAATTCGCTTGGCGGATGTAGCTCGAGTGAAGAATTCCCTTTCTTCTGGCGTCAACTGTATACGAGACAAAGCCACTTGGGTCAGAAGGTACTTCATCTTTACTAGATCAGCCATGCCCACATCGATGGAATTATTGGTTTGTAATATTTCACTTTCGATTGGTACAACCTGGCCGGGACGAGGAAAACGCCCATGAAATTGTTTCATTTCATCGTAACCAAAGGGCCAAGAAGTTAGAACCAAAACTACTTTCTTAATATTTTGGTTATCCGGAGTTTTGCGAACACTCCAGTTCATGCTCTCATAGACCGACTCCATAGAAGAAACCACAACGATATCTTTTTCTCCGGAAGTACCCCAGGTAACGGCGTGTTTATCGCGTTTATTAAACGGCACCGAGCCGTCTATATTAACGGCTTTATCCCGGGGTAAGCCGGGCAGCCAGTCGGACAGAAGATATTCATATAAGCTCCAGATATTGTCGAGCAAGTCTTTGTCCGTGGTTTCGGGATCTTCTAACCAGCGGGTGATACCTCTTTTGTGTCCAGGAACAGCAATAAAAATTTTGGCATCGGCATGATAGTTGCCATCTTGGTCGCGAGCGACGTGCTTTCTGATCAGGTCGCGGATATGAGCGAATTTCGTAGAAACGGCTTCTCGGTGTTGCCAGTCTTTTCCAATTTGCGGCGTAGTGCGAGCCAGAGTCTCTACATCTTCGATTAACCCCGGTTCAAAGAAACACTGTAAAAGAAAATCGGTATCGCCGATTTTGGCTATCCAATCAGCGCTAAAAGGTTCGTCAGGGATACCTCCGTTTTTGTTTAACATCCAGCTTATCCAGGTGGTGTGCAATTCAGTGAGGTGTTTTCTTAAAGCTTCTACGTCAGAATACTTTCCTTCCGGAACAAAACCTCGTTCACGACAAGTTTTTTTAACCAACTCCGGGTTTAAGAGCAGGCTTTGGAGCAACCGAATTTTTACCAGCGATTCTGCAGGTAACTCTGAAATCCAAGTATTTAAGACTTGTTCAAAAGGGCTTAAATCAAGATTCACTATCCGGTTGTCTACTTGGGGGATGCGTTCTCCAAAAAGATCCTCCAAACTCCATTGGAGGATTAGTTGTTCTCCAAAAAGGAGGCTATAAGCAATTTCCGGATCTTTTAAAATTTGGACATTAAAGGTGCATTTACCGTTGTTTTCCCGTCCCGGTAAACAAAATCTTTCCGGATAGAGAAGGGCCATAGGAATATCTAGATCTTCAAGCGATGAAGAAATCGGCGTTGCTGTCAGGGCCACCATGGGCATTCTCTCTTTCGACCTTTTGGCATGGTCCGCTTCCATCTCGGTTATCAGTTCACTTATCACTTGGCTACGACCGGTTTTTTTATGGCGGAACTCATCAGCTTCATCAATAATGACGCCATCGGTTTGGCGTTTGATGACAAGATTTTCCCTTATGGTTCTGAAAAGATTAGCGTCTTTCCAAGCTTTACCCATTAAGGCGCTTCCCAGATAAACATATTTGGCGTTGACTACTCTCGAGTCTTTTAAATCTTTGGCCGATCTTATGGTAAAAACATCCGGATGGGCCTCATTGTTAAAGACCACGGTGGCTTCTTTGGGCCAGGTATTCCTAGCTCTTGGAGGACCGAAAATAGTAACCTTATCAGCGCTATTTGCTTCCATGGCTAAGTAGGCGCAAGCAGTTTTAGTAGCGCCGGTATCCCCGTTTAGTAATTTCCGCTTAGTTTTTTGAAATTCACGAACGACATATTTTTGGCGAAAGTTTGGGAATATTGATGCCTCGCCTGTCCAGCTTTCGACTGAAGTTTTAAAAGCGGGGGAAATGGGAAGTTCGGCCACCGCCTGGAATTTTTGTCTGATCTCAATTAACATTTGTTTCTTCACGCCTCCCGGTTGGTCGGCAATATCCGTATCCAGCTCCGTAAAGCCTTGGGCCTCACCTGGGTTGAAAGTACGTAAAATCTTGCTTTCCAGGTAACGACGATAAATGTTGTAAATGACGGAATCCGGGTTTTCGAAAACTTTTTCTGGGGAACGAGTTACCAAATCATGGTAATCAATTTCGCCTTTGGGTCGGTGAACTAACAAAGTTCCCAAGTAATCACGAAGTAAAGCCTTAGTGGTCCAGGACCGTAATTTTTCGCGCATTTGCTCGTCTGTGGCATGCTCGAAACGCTCGACGGTGGTAATTGCGCCCATAACATCAATCGGCAAAACATCGCGAAGCTCACTTAACATCTCATTTCGATCAATAAAACGGGTTAACTCTGCACTGGCTTCAGCAGCTTCCGGAGAAATCGGGTCAATAACTCCTTTTTCCATTAAGGCGACCCGAATTCTGTCTTTCATCTCCTTAATCTTGGGATCAGAGTTTATGGCGGGTTCTGTTGCAAAACTTTTATCCAATAAATGGAGATTTTTGTACCGCCCATCTTTGATCAGAGCGATGGCTACTTGGAATTTCGCATCATAAGAAGTTGAGTCAGTGTAGTTACTTTCGAAGGTGCCGGTACCTGTCCAATTCAGGACACGGTCGACCGCCTTTATCTCGTGTTCGGGGTCTAGCTTGTACATAAGCCTATTTTACACTACTATGACCTATAGTTCAACGCGGTAGAGCTTCAATCTGGGCATTGGCCTCAGTCACGAAGGTGATGTCAGCGCTTCGCAGGTCTTTTAGTAGATGGCTTAGCTTGCTCGGGTAGTTTCTGCCGATAGCGCTGGCCAGGTCTGAGCGACTTTATTTCTTTCTCCATGGTTTGGGGAGTCCAATAATCCATAGGGTGTCTTGGCCGGAATTTTTCTTGCGTCATATCAATCTTTTAACAATGCTTCTATTTGGGCGTTTGCGGACTCAATACCTTTTTGTTTATCAGGCCCGTGATAATTTAAATCTTTTCGAAGCTGAATAAATCCTCCGGGATAGTGATTTCTGATAGCCCCTTCGAGATCAGTTCGATTTTGAGCATCTAAATCCTTGATGGCGAGAGAACCGAACTTTTCCAAAAACACTTTGGCCTCCTGCAAGACAGTATCCGCGTCCCAATAATCATATTTTTTAGCTCTTTCGATAGCGAATTTTTCTTGTAGAGCTTTCATTCCGCCCGGGAATTTCTCTGCGATAGCATTGGCGAGACTAAATGCACGTTCTCTTTTCAGGGATTTAAAACTAAGTTCATGATGGGTTGCCAAAAATTCGGCGGCTTCTTTTTCAATATTTTCCGGTACCCAATAATTAGGTTCCCGACGCCTTGCTACTCCCAAGTTTTCCTGTAAAGCCTGAAAACCTCCAGGATAATGATTTGTTACCGCACTAACTAAATCTTGGCGGCCAATAACATATAAACTTGTCTGGGTCAGCTTACCCAATGCGGGTAGAAGTTTTTTGACATCAGCTTCGATTGTTTCTACATTCCAGTATTTATCTTTGCGTCCAGAATTAATACCTAGTTTTAGCCGCAAACCCGTGAAGCCACCGGGATAAAGCCGGATAATTGAATCGGATAAATTTTGTTGCCCAGCCTCTTTTAGGACTCTCTGGTTCAGTTGACCATTCGCAACATATTTTTTAGCCTCGCTAACAATCCGATCGTCTGTCCAAAATCCATGTTCAACCGGTCCTTTTATTTTCATTTTCTTCCTTAATTCTTTCCAGCTTCCGGGATAATAAGAATAAATTGCAGCGGCCAGGTCGGACCTTTCAATTTTATAGAGGCCAGTTTTTGAGATTTTTACGCCCTCGGATTTAAGCTCTCTAACTTCTGCTTCAATCCGTTCCGATGTCCAATATCCCCCTGGTTTATGTTCCACTTTTATGCCAAGTTTTTCTTTCAGACCCGTTAGGCGCCCCGGATATTTACGGATTATAGCCATTAGTAAATCTTGGTGTCCTTGCCGGCGCAAAGCTCTCTCACTTAAATTTCCGGATAGTACGACCTTAGCCGCTTCGGTCTCAATTGTTTCCTCATTCCAATAGTTTGGCGGCTTCCTGGTTCTAGGTTGCGGTAAATGAATTTCTTTAGTCATAGGTTAATCTTTCAATATTGCTTCGATCTGGGCGTTGGCTTCTTCTGTGTTTATCTGATTAACTAACTCAATACCCAGATCTTTTCGTAACGCAGAAAAACCTCCGGGATACTTGTCGTTGATAGCCTTCCAAAGATCATGTCGGTGTTGCCGGTAGGTTTCTTTCGTAGTTAACTGCCCGAACTGTTGATAAAAGTCCCGGGCTTCGCGCTTGATGTTTTCCGGAGTCCAATAACCGTTTGGTTTCTTGGGTTCTTTTAACCCGAGCTTTTCCCGAAGTTTTGGCATGCCGCCTTCATAATGAGCAGTGATAGCATGAGCTAAGTCATTACGTCCTAACTTGGCTAATTGAACAGCGGTAAGGCGATTCCCGGCAGCAACAAAGGCGGCGGCTTCTCTTTCAATAGTTTCTTTTGGCCAGTCTTCTTTTTCTTTACGATTCTGAAGACCGATTAGTTTCCGGAAATTCCGCCAGCCAATCTCCCGGCCGATAGCTCCGTCCAGGTCTTTGCGGCCGATTCTTTGTAAATTGGCGGGGGTAATATCAACACCTTGGGCGATTAGTTGGTTCACCTCTGTAAGAATGTTTACTCTGGTCCAGTAGCCGTCAGGTTTTTGTTCAATGATTAGCCCAAGTTTTAACTTTAAACCGTTCATTCGGCCGGGATAAAGTTTGCGGATAATATTAGTTAAATCGCTGCGGCCATTTTCAAGAAGCATCTGCTCGGTCAGATGATTATCCTTAATGTAAGGCCTGACGGCAGCTTCAATGCCATCAGGTGTCCAGTCACTTGACCGTTTTGCGATTTTTAACCCAAGTTTCGTTTTCAGGGCGCGCCACTTACCGGGATAGTTTTCCGCAATGGCGCTAGCCAGCTTACTGTAACCGTGATTTTTAAGTGACTTGCTAGAAATAGAAACTCCGGACTTTGACAACCGGGCGACCTCTTCCTCAATCCGTTCCGGCGTCCAATAGCCGGCGGGATGGTACACCGGAGTGAGAGCCAATTTCTCCCGGAGGGCGCTGATTCCGCCGGGGTATTTTCGGTTAATGGCGATTAAAAGGTCGTTCCTTCCCAGTTGCTTCAAGAGAGAAATGGAAAAACTTTTGTGAGTGGCCAGTAAATCTCTAGCTTCGGTTTCAATATGTCCCGGTGTCCAGTACCCTTCCGGTTGACGGGACTTTAGGGAAAGCTTTTTCTTTAAGGCGCGGATACCGCCGGGATATTTCTCTTTGATTGCGGCAGTTAAATAGGCTTGTTTTGTCTTAAGTAAGTAACTTTGAGATAACCGACCGCCAGCGGCAATAACCTTTTGGGCTTCGGCTTCAATTTTCTTTGGGGTCCAATAATCGGGTGGGCGCTTTAACCTCATGCCCAGTTTTTCCTTCAAAGCGGTTATTCCTCCGGGGTAGTAGTCGTGAATAGCTCGCCTGAAGCCCGGCGTAATGGTACCGGCGGACAATGAATTTTGGGCCACTTTTTCGATCATTTCTGCCCGTTTTTCTGGGGGAATCTTCTGCCACCAGATTTTGCCTCCTTTATCTACAGGCAAGCCATCATCGTTAATCTGGGTTTGGATATAATCAATGTTGGGGGAACTTGGTAGTTCTAAATTAGTTTTTAATTGAGAGAAACCTCCCGGATAGAAACGACCGATCGCCTTAGCCAAACTTCCTAAGCCAACTCTTTTTAAAGATGCATGGCTTATATTTTCTGGATGGGTTTGCAGGTAGTCCCGCGCCTGGCTTTCAATTGTTGACCTTAAGCCTTCCTGATCAGTTTTAGCCAGTTGCGCCCATACTATTCTATTAATGATTGGTTCATTTTCCTTGGTCATATTAATCTTTTAATAAAGCCTCTATCTGGATATTGGCCTCGTTCGTAGTGTTTATATGTCCTAACTCTTCTTTAAGTTGTTTTATCCCACCAGGGTAGTAATGCCTGATGGCGTACCCAATCATACTTTTCCTTCTCTCATTAAATAATTCGACGGTAATATGCCCCTCTTGCTTTAATAAGTTTTGCGCTTCGACCCGCATGAGATCCAGCCCCTCTTGGCTGCTCCAAAATCCAGTGGGCTTTCTCCCGCCTTTTAAACCAAGGTCTTTACGCAATCGATAAAAACTGCCGGGATAGCGTTTGACAATGGCGCTAGCCAAACTACTTTTTCCTGCGGAATATAAAGATTCCGTATCTAATTTTCCGGTTTCTTGGAAGAAAATTTTTGCTTCGCTGCGAATAGTATCAATGTTTTTCCAATAGCCGTCTTCTTTTGTGGATTCTACCAAGCCCAGGTCTCTTTTTAATTGTGTTAATCCACCGGGGTACTTTCGGGCGATAGCAATGCTTAAATCGTTTCTCTTTAAAGATGTGAGTAATCCCTGGGTTAAGTTACCATGAGTGGCCAGTACCCTTAGGCTTTCGTCTTTGATTTTCTCTGGTGTCCAATATCCGTGTTCGTGTTGGGAAAGTTCTTGTCCAAATTTCCTTTTTAAGGCTTGTAGTCCGCCTGGGTAGTAATGATATATAGCCGCTATGAACCCGCTCTGCCCCGCTTTTGTAATTCCAGACTGGGTTAATTTAATACCGCTAGTTAGCATTTTCCTTGCTTCGGTTTCAATGACTCTTGTCACTTTTTCTTGATCCTTAGCTAAAATCGACCACCAAATATTTCCGCTTTTGCTAATGGGCAGACCCGCTTCGTTGAAGATGACATTTAATGGAGCTTCTATCTGGTTGTTACCAGCTTCAACAGTTTCCTTTAGTTTTCTTAAACCTCCGGGGTAGTACTTCTTAACGGCAAAGGCTAATCCGGGTTCGTTTTCATTTAACAACCTTAGCGATATCCGTCCTTGATTTTCAAGAATTGATCTCGCTTTCTCTTCAATGTCTCTTTCAATCGCTCCTGGATTTTGTGCCAACCCCGCCCAGTGATATCTTGAAGTTTGTTCAAAATTACTCTGCTCTCGGCGAACATGGATTCTGCCGGGTTTTTCCGGTATGTTTTGAACTGGTTGCTGCTCGAACCTTTTCATGTCCTATAATACGCATTATTTTAGCACAAAAGGTAAGTATAAGAGCGACGTGACTTCATTACTCTTATTTATAGTAAGATTATTGCGGGTGTCAGACTTTAAATTCTTTTTTAATAAGCAGGCAGAAATTATAGATGTTGTTCTTCATGGCGGTTCATACAGTATGGATTCGCCGTTTATTTGCAAAATTATTGACGCTAGCCGCAAAGCTAATCACCCGGTAGCTAATTTTAACTTTCCCTATCTAGATCCCGGTGAAGATCATTCTTCCGGCCCAGAAATAAAAGAATAATTGGAAGCCCTGAATTAAATCTTAGACTTTTGTAAAGCAGAAGATTACAATCGCATAAGGTTAATTGATAAATCATAGGGTGGGATAGTAGCTAGTTATTTTCTTAGAAATCTCTCCGCAGAAAAGGTTAAAAAATATTCAGTGGTAATTTTGGGCTACGTCTTAGGTGAAACTGGTATTGATTTAAAAACTTTAAGAGGGGTTTAGTACTTGAGTTTGAACGGTTTGAAACTATTGGTGAGTTTGTGGAGGCTAGCCACCAAGCCATCAATTACTACAACAACGAGAGGATTTATACCAAACTCAAAACTTCACCAGCCAAATTCGAACTTAAATTCCTAAGCCGTTTTGTTTAGAAAAAGCGTGTGCAACAAAAGGGGCACTTGACAACTTGCCTATCCAAATCCTGAAAGCCCGTTTGCTCTTTTAAGGGCAAAGATAAATGAGTTTAGATCTATCAAGCTAGTTGACTTTCGAGATGCAGTGTTAAACAATGTCAATGTAAGTTAATACTATGGAAGATCAATTTTATACCGCTAAAGAGGTTGCCAAAACCCTGAAAGTTGCCTATATGACAGTCTATCGCTGGATTAAAGCGGGAAAGCTGAAAGCGTATCAGATGCAAAAGCAATATAGAGTTAAAGCGAGCGACCTAAATAATTTTATTGAAAGTCAAAAAATCAAATGAAAAAAATAGAGGCTAAACTACTTGACCCAAAAAGGAAGCTGTTTCGTTGGGGGCCTATCTCTGCCTGTCCACTTTTTATGTACTTCACTGTGGAACCTGCCTTTATTCCACTGAAGAAGGGGTTGGGCTTGTGCTTTCCGCTCTCGGTTGTAATTTTTCGGAATAACCAAGTTCTTTGGATGCTTGACGAGGAAGATTTTATCCAGACGAGCCAGAAGTTTTGCCAGTTAACGGTTTTTAACAATAAAGGAAAGCTGAAATATCTCGCTTTATGGAAAAAGAGAACTGAAAACCTAAAAGACGCTTTCGAAAAGCTGGAAAAGCTGAAGTTCGATAAGCTGCCAGATAACAGCCTTTCGAGGGCTTATAAAAACTTCTCAAAAGTATATTGGAGTTATTGGACAATTACCATGTCGCTGGATCTTGTTACGACCAGCTTAATACCAGCAATATCAGACAAGCTGAAAACTTATATAAAAGCGAAAAACTTAACCGAGTTTGATAAATCAATGGTAATCCTCACAACTCCAGCTTTCCTAACTTTCTACCGCCAAGAGCAAAGGGATTTAATCCGAGTGTTGGAAATGCCTTTACACAAGCGACAGCAGGCTCTTCAAGACCATCAAAAAATATACTTTTGGATGCACAATAGTTATCTGGAAGCGAAGGTGTTGGATATTAACTTTTTTGAAAACGAGTTACAGGAATTAGGCAGTAAAGACTTCCAAGCACTGAAAGCAGAAATTGACACTTATGTTAAGTCCACTTTAGAGAAGAAAAATAATTTACTCGACGAGCTTAACGCGTCTCAAGACTTTCGTTCTTTAATTGAATTAGCTGACCAATTTGCGCAGAAGCAGGATGAGAGAAAAATGTTTAACTTTATAGGAGACCACTACCTTGAGGAGTTTGTAAATGAGTTTGCGAGACGAACGAACAGAAGTGTTGAAGATATTAAGTTACTTTTACCAGACGAATTAAAGGATGCTATTGTCTCGTTCAGCGAAAGCAATATCAATAAAAGGAAAGAGTGTCTGCTTTTCCTTTGTTCTGACAACGGCCTTGAGCAAATTGTTGGGCAAAATGCTCTTGCCATAGCAAACAGTTATGACACGACAGTTAAAAATGGACAAGCCGTTATTAAAGGGACACTCGCTTCAACAGGTAATGTTGAGACTTACAGAGGCAAAGTTAAGCTAGTGCCAACAATTAAAGATATATTAAAACTTGAAGAGGGCGATGTTTTGGTTACCACGATGACAAGTCCTGATTATGTGATTGGAATGAAAAAGGCGGGAGCAATAATTACTGATGTAGGTGGTCTTCTTTCCCACGCAGCGATTGTTTCAAGAGAACTGGGAAAACCTTGCATAGTTGGCACAGAAATAGCTACAAAACTTTTGCACGATGACGATGTAGTGGAAATTGATTGCCAGAAAGGAACTTTCAAAATTGTTAGTCAAACCTGAATATGACCAAAGCAGTTATTCTTACCCGAGTTTCGACCCTTAAACAAGAAAAGCAGGGCTTGTGCTTAAAAGAAATCCAGCTTCCAGTGCTTCGGGAATACGCCCAACGAAAAGAGATGGGATTTTGAATCTCACAATTTAATCCCTATACAAATTTGAGCTTTTCATCTTTTACCTCAAATAATTAGAACCCCAGCCTCGACACTCAGAAGTTTGAAAGGAGTTTTTAATCTCCTGGATCCCATAGCTAAGGTTCCACCATTCCGTATTCCCTTGCCTGGCTACTATTCTCACCATAGCCTCAACGTCCAGAGCTTTATACATCTTCATATAAAGACTAAACGACGCTCAGGATTTTATCTCTCAATCCTTTTTCTAAGTTCATCTATGACAGATTTCTCCCAATATTTCATGGAAAACCAGCCAATGAGTGGTTTTGCGACTATACGGAGCCAATATTTATGGATGGTAACTTGATAAGTGTAATCGATCACCGTTCCTTCACCTTGTTCAGAGAGTAACAACTCCTCGTGGCCGGAAGTTCCAAATTTAGGGCTTTCATTATCCGAAAAGAACCCCTTTCCGGGGAGTATCTGAGTTCTCATTTTTACTGGAAAATTTTGGCCGAATGATTTAACGGTCGCGTCCATTTCCAAGTTATTTCCTTCATGTCTTATGACTTGTATCGATGCTGCAACTTTGGGAAAATACTCGGGCCATTTTTCGAAGTCAGTTATTATGTCAAACACCTCCGTTATAGGAGCCTTGATAAGCCACTTGGCATGGAGAGTAATTTTATCTTTCATCATATATTTTCCTTGATATCGCTTTAATCGTAGCAGATTTTACACTCCATCAAAGGCGTTTTCTCACCATGAATAACAAGAGTACGGTCCGAGACTTCCTAAAATTAAATGACATTTAGCAAGCAGAATCGGGTTTTTTAGGGCTTACGGTCGCTTGGTGTCCAATCTTGCTGGCTCTGACCAATGCGTTTAGAACCTACGATTGGATTATACCTTACGAGCCAATAACTTTAAGCCGCCAGTATTTGCAGATTTACGCCGATATGGGTAGTAGAGATTCATAAACTGCGTCAATAACTTCTACCAGGAAATATTTTCAGTTATGTATCTATAGTTACAACCTTCTTATTTCTTTCGCTTTTTGAATTGCTAAGTTAAGCAGTCTTTCTTGACCGGGAAGGAATTTTTTACCCGGAAATTCCTCGGCTTTGATAAATTGCATTTCCTGACCTTCAAGACATTTGATTTCTTGTATGTTGTCGTATGGGGTCCAGAAGATATGACGGTTGACTTGCTGGCCATCGCTTCGGGTGTAAATTTCATCTGTTAATTCAAACAGCTCTTTAGGTTCATACCCCGTCTCTTCTTTTAGCTCCCGCTTTGCCGCTTCCTTATAATCTTCACCTTCATCGACAGAACCGGCGGGATAGCACCAATGATCAGGATAGAAGATTCCTGGTTTATTATCCCGGTGCTGCATCAAAACGGCCCCATCTTCTCTGACCACCACAATCCCAGCTCCATGATTCATAATTCTTATTATAAGCCGAACTAGTATATAATCTATGTAATGATTAAAAATAGGATTGTATTTAATGATGCGACTGATTGGACGTTTGACTTAGAAAAGGCAGAAGGAAGCTATCTCTGGACAAAAGATGACAAAAAACTCATTGATTTTACCTGTGCCTGGAATGTTACTAACCTGGGATGGAATAATTCAGAAATCAATCAAGCAATAAGTGGGCAGTTGAGTAAAAATGTTCATAATATCCTCTGGTCTTCTGATGAAATCCAGATTGCATACGCAAAAGCATTAACAGAAGCACTTCCTAAATCTTTAGACACTATTTCCCGAGCAACCGGCGGGACAGAGGCAAATGAGGAAGCATTGAAAACAGCTAGAGCTTTTACTGGCAGGAAAAAGATTATTGGATTTAAAAATACATATCATGGTCAATCGTTTGGGGTTATGGCTATTGGTTACCGACCTGAATATGTGGAAGCAATTGCTCCTTTGGTCCCCGAATTCATTCAAATGGATTTTCCTCGACTACAAAAAGATAAGACTCCGGAGGAAGTTTTGAAAAACTTTGCCGAAGAATTAGAGATGTTGCTTTCCCAAAAGGATATAGCGGCAATCGTTACCGAAGCAGGAATTATTACCGGTTGGGGATCAACTTATGTTGCCCCCAAAGGATATCTAAAACTAGTGCGTGAACTTACGGAAAAATATGGTACGCTTTTAATTCTCGATGAGGTGGGAACCGGCTTTTCTAGATTGGGGAAATTGTTCGGTATGGAATTAGAAAATGTAGTCCCGGATATTGTAACTTTTGCCAAAGCATCATGCAACGGAGCGGGAACAATTGGAACCATGGTTACTAGAAAAGAAATCATTGAGACGACTCTGGGAAAGACAAATTTAACCTCAACCTTTGGTTGGAACCCGCTCTCCTGTGCTGCCGCTCTTAAGACTCTAGAAATTCACAAACGAGATAGGGTTTGGGAAAAAGCGGAAAAAGACGGCCAATACTTAATAAGAACCTTGGAAACCAAATTAGTAAATAATCCTAAAGTCAACGATATCCGGGGAATAGGGATGGAGATTGGATTAGAACTAGTGGATGGAGATGCGGCTAAAACATTGGTTAATCAAGCTTTTGCAAATGGTTTACACCTTGTAATTGGTGACGGCGGTAATATTCAAATTATGCCACCGCTAGTCATCGATCGGAAACTTTTAGATGAAGGAATTAATATTATTGTAAAGCTGTTAAGTCTGTAACGAATTGATCCACAAGGAAGAATGACAAACTTATCTAGCAAAATCGAGGTAGGAACTGCCGGTCGAGTAATGGCAGCAATGTTTGATAGCTGGCCAACTTTAGAAACCGCAAACAAAATTTTAGCAGAGAATCCTGCTTATTTTAGTCTAGTAATTTCTGGCTTAAATGACATTGTGAATAAGTTTAACTCCCTAGAAGTTGACAGTTTGGCTCCCGAACAACAAGAAATGATGAGAAACACCGTGGCCTTGAAAGAAAGTTCTCCCCATCTGGCTACCATGGAAGAAATTTTATCTCTATTTAGGGACGAATTTAGGAATACTCCTCTTAAGAGTGGGAAAATTGAAGCAACACCGACAGCACAGAAATTTACAGAAACTTTAAACATTATGTCTGAAAAGATGAAAGAAGGGGACGAAGACGTTAAAAGACTCCAGGAAAAACTTGGACGTCTGCCAACAGCTATCGAAATACTTGATAATGACGTTGGCTCTACTGGCATGGCTTTTCAGGCGGTTAGGGGTGGTGATCCCAAAGGGACATTCCTTGGTGAAGTCGTTCATGTTTATGAGTTGCTACTGTCCCGACTAGATAAAGATGGAATCAAAAGTGATTACTACCGCAAAGATTGCTTTACGGACATGGCTTTGGAATTAAGTGCTGTCCAAAACGGTCCCTTGTACCAGCTTTTCAAAGATCTTCACTGGTACGACGGCTACGTTAACTTGAGCGAAAAATTAAGAAAAGAAGTAGTTGGGGTAAATTAGCTTTTAACAGCGATCATACTTATCTCCAGCTGGGCTCCGAGCGGCAATTCTTTGACACAAACCATTTCCCGAGCGGGGAATGAATCGGTAAAGTAGGTTGCGTAAACTTCATTGACTTTTCCGTATAAAGACATATCCGTCGTATAAATCGTGGTTTTTACTACGTCATTAAAGGTTACTCCGGCATTTTCCAAAACGGCTTTTAGATTTTTCATTACCTGGTGAGTTTGTTCCTCAATCGTTCCTTCTAAAAGCTTTCCATCTTTTAGATAAATTTGGCCAGAAGTGAAGATCATGTTACCCTTTATTACACTTGGTGAAAATGGAGCAACTGACATACTTTCAATTATATAACATATTAAGTAAAACTGGATTATAATCTATGTGAGCACAAGTGATTATGAACTATTACGTTTTTCAGGTAGCCGACCAATCAAAATACGGTAAACAAAGAATCGCTCAAGAAGTTTTCGATTTCCTGGTCCGGGGTAAATCTGTATGGGGATTTGGTTTTAATACCCCAAACAGAAAAGCGATTCAACCTGGGGATAAGGTGGTATTTTATTTAACAGGACCAGACAACCAGGTGTTTGTGGGAGCGGCAACTCTTAAATCCACTCCTTACGAAGATAAGTCCGGGGAGTCAAAAGATTGGTTCCTCGATCCAGAGACCTTACGTATTGATTTGGAAGATGTAGTGGTCTTTTCAGAACCTAAACCGAGAAAGGAGTTTGCAAATTTAGAATGGCGACCAGCTCAGGGTGGTTCAAGCAAAATTTCGGAGAAAGATTTCCTAACGATATTGGGGGCACAGGTTAGCGAACAAGGCCCGGTTACTAAGCCGGAAGAAATGGAGTTCGCTTTGGAAAAATACCTGGAAGAATTTATTGTTGATAATTGGGCAAAAATTGATTTTGGAGAAAAATTGGAGATATTTCAGGATGAAAATGGAAATGTTGGTTAGCAATATTTAGCTGGTGATGCGGGTTATATTGATATACTAGCCACAGATCAGGATAAAAACTTCGTAATCCTAGAACTTAAGAAAGGAAGGAAGAATGATGAAGTTGTTGGGCAGGTGCTCCGGTATATCACTTGGGTAGAAGACAATTTAGCGAAAGGAAAAAAGGTTAGAGCTTTGATTGTGGTCCGGGAGAAGGATAAAAAATTGGAATATGCCATCCGGCAGATTAACCAAAAGGTTGCGGCAAAACTGTATCGGGTTAGTTTTGCTCTAAACGACTATAAATAACCACCAAAGGTAAATGTAACTATGCTTCATACCACTGACTTATATAAAACAATCCAAAGGTTCGATTCGAAATCCGCATTGAGGAAAATATGAAGCCAAACTAATTTGCTGCCCAGCATGGATTCGAACCATGATTCAAGGATCCAAAGTCCTTTGTCCTACCGTTAGACGACCGGGCAATATGTTCTTAATTTAAAATTTCTACCGAAACCAGTTTTGGAATATTTCTCTCTTTTTACGCTTTATCTCTATTTAAACTAGCTTCATAATAAACAAAAATTAACGGTATCCTTGTTTTTCGTTGATTATACCTTCCCCATGTTATGCTCGTTTATTCTAGACCCCAGATCGTTCATTTGCCCAGATATAGTTTACCGATATTTTTGACTTTTTATAAAACCCAAAATCTTTGACCTGCCCGTAACGCCAGCCAGCTGACTTGCACGGTGAGCAGGCGGCCGTGCACTATATTTTTCTGGTTTTAATTATATCTAAAATGGTATAATTTTGCGTGGGAACGGGCTGATGGCGGAATTGGTATACGCGTACGCTTCAGGAGCGTATCGGAGCAATCCGGTGGAGGTTCAAGTCCTCTTCAGCCCACCATTCGAAAAACTACCTTCTTCGAGCAAGGTGTCGAAAGGTGGATTTAATTGATAGGACAATACTTTCTTCTCGTCAGAAGTGAGGTTCAAGAAGATTTTTCTGATTATGTCGTCTTTCTCTTTCAAAACCTTGGTTTGGCGCAAGATAACAGGCAGATTGTCAAATAGTTCAATAAACTTCTGATAAGACAAAACTGACTGGTTTTGGTTAGCAATCGCAGTATTTATCTCGTCCAACGACTCGACAACCTGCCCACGAGCTGCTGTAGCACTTTCAAGACTATCCAGAAATGATTTTTTGGTGGTCTGGTCTAAGTCTTTTTGACTGGTAAGAAAGTTTTTATACCGTTCAATCTTCTTGTCAAAAGCTGATTTATCAAGCAGTAACCGCCTCTTGTGGCTCTCGAGGGCAGTGGCTTTTTCTTTAATCACCTTATCCATTTCAGTCAGATACCGATCATAAGCTTCTTTAGACTTCGGTTTGTGGTTTTCAAGAAAATCGTAAATAAAATCAAGCAGGATCTTGGCTCGTACGGACTTGCCACGTCTAGCGCAATCGGGGGTATCGCACCTGAAATAGTAGTAATTTATTGTCCGCAGGCCAGTCTTTTTAGGTGTAATCCCGGCTACCATATCCTCGCCACATTTCGGACAAAGCACTAATCCATTCATAAGTTCTGCCTTTCTCGATCCCGGTTGAGCACCCCTGAAACGTTGCCTGACGATCTGGGTTAGATTGTCGATATGGTTAACCCGTAAGAAATCGTCAACCGAAATCATACGGATAAAGTCATAAGCGTCTGGTAAAGCCACCGGCTTGTTCTCTTCGCCGTAAACTAGCACCCCGGCATACAGCGGGTCCCGAAATATCTCTGACAAGATTTTTAGCGTCATTTTGAATAGTTCGTGCTTGCGGCCAATATTGTCCAAAGGCACCGAATAACCATTTGCGTTCAGATAATTGGCAATTTCGACTAGGGTTTTGTTTTCAAGTCTCATTGCCCAAGCTTTGGTCAATAATTCAAAGTTGGGTGAGCTAGCGGCGTTATCCGGACGAAGCATTTGATTTTTATCCTTGTAATAGCCGTGTTTTCTCTTACCAACGTATTTACCTTCTTCAAGTGACCGTCGGATACCCCGCTTTACATTCTCACTAAGGGCGTCAGAATACTCTTTGGACAAAACGAAGGTATCCCAAGCAGCATTTTACCCGAAGGATCGTTGGTAAAAGTAAAGCTCTTAAATTTGAGGTCTTTGATAATCTCTTTGTCCAGCAGATCGATTATCTCGCCGCCCCCTTTCATATTTCGAGCCAATCTGTCCGGGTGCCAAGCTAAGATACCGTCGTATTTACCTCGGCGGATATCCTCAAGCATTTTGTTAAAAAGAGGACGAATACCGCTATCTTTTGCCGAGCAGGATTCTCGGATTATATTGTCCCGGTCGTAATTTATCCCATTATCCTCGGCAAACTTTTGACATTCAACAATCTGATCCGGTAATGATCGAACTTGGTTATCGTCTTCGTCGGTCGATTTTCGAACGTAAAAGACATAGCGATATTGCGAGGGATCTTTTTCTTCGGGCTAAGACCGAATACTCTGAAGAGGTTTAGCCAAGTCTTGCGGTGAAAGAGTGCTGTTGGCCATATCGATAGCTTACTTTAGCCATTTTAGTGTGCCGACGGGCTATTCTCGACCAACAAAATTGGCGGTTGATTAAACCCGCCAACTTATACTCTTTTTTATAAAGACTATTAACTTTTCTTTGCGTCCCAGCGATTAAATCCTTTGGCGGTCATTTCACCTCTCTCGCCACTTACCGCAGCATAACCACACCAATTTCTAATCGCATATCTTGCCTGATCGTCCGGTCCAACGAGCTTACAAGGTTTAGATTCGCCACCTGAATTATCACACCCCTTACAGAAAGAAGCGATTGTTGATTCAGCAACCGTTGAAAAGGATTCAAAAGCCTCTGGGGGTAACCCAGATTCAATAGCTGCTCGTACAGCGTCTTCTGAATTGAGAACGTCTTGCACTGCAGTCTTAAATACTCTCATTTTTTCTGCCATAATTCTCACCCCCAAACAAAAACCGCCCAGCGATATGGCCGCGGGACGGTTTGAGATTATCTTAGCAAACCCAGGTTGGCCATATCAACTTATGATAGTCAGATTTTATCGCTAGTACCCCCTAAAAGCAAATTGTGTACACCGCGACTTTTGGTCTAATTTTTTGCCGCATAAAAACTGCGGTCGGTAAGCCAGCAGCCAACCCCAAGTAGATTTCTCAACCGGGCGTCAATTTTTAAAGAAAAAGCTGCATAAAGAAGAATTGCCTTAGGTTTTAATGTATAAAACTGATAGTAAAGTAGTAATATCCTATTACTTCTCAATTCGTTTTTAAGCACGAATTATCAAAATTTATTATCTCGCAAATATGAGTAAGAATCGTCAAGCATTTGATTACCGGGATTATCTCGCTTCACTTGACGCGGTGACACCACAAGCTACCAGGTAAAGCCACGGATATGTGCAATTGTAACGCCGGCGTGACAATTAAGAATCAGCCCAGTTTGACGGTCCACGTCGCAAATCGTTTATTAAGCGACGTACTTTCGAGCGTAGCTGAACCAACAAAAAACAACTTCGAGCGTGGATTGGTTACTATAAGTTAATGGTTTCGGATAATTTTAGATAGAAGCAGAAGTGGTTAAAGTAAGAGGATAACCAGATAGTTTAATAGTGGACGAGTATATATTATCCAGCTCACCGGCAATATCAGGCCGAAGGTCAACAATAACGCCGCCCGCGGTCACACCTTGTCCGTCAGAAAGATTGTATCCGCTGTCTGAATCACCGCGTCCATTCTCACCAGAAGTAGTTGTTATCGTGCGCTGATTCTTCAGCAGAAGATCAACCAGGTCAGTCAAATTATCAGCCATATTGATTTTGGTTGTGACAAGCGTGTTATAGCAATAAATTTTCGATTTGTCTACCGGCTGGCTCACTTGGGGCTAAGCAATCGTCCAACTTGTCCTTAGTTTCATTCAGCAGGTCCAGGTTGGCAATGATATAATTAACCAGTTCAAGCGGTTTTTCAAACCGCCCACTAGATAGGATTTGGCGTTGTTTTAGCAAGGTAGCGAATGGCTCCTTGAGTTAATAGGACAATACATTCTCCTCATTAACTGTTAAGTTCAAGAACACTAAACGACAAATTGCGTCTTTGGCGATGGCGTTACCGGCTTTGAGCCTTGGTGCTGCGTTCATTGACGGGTTCAAGAATTGTTCTAAGCTTAATTTGGTCTTGTCAGGATCAGGGAGTTTAGCCTTGATTTGGTTAATTTCTTCTTGTAACTCAAACTGTTGTGGCTCTAGCCTTGCGATACTTGCCTCACCTTCTTCTTTGACTATGGTACTAACCCCAGCTTTCAAGAGTCCGTTTGACAGCTCATTGATTTCTGTTTTGATTCTATTTAGTGCTGCCTGTTTGCTGTGAAGTTCGATCTTGAGTGTCTCCCGTTTAACGTCTGAAAGCTCAACAAGCTTGTCATAGTAGTTGTGGTACTCCTTCTCCGTAAAGTTGAGCCACCGGTTAGGAACTCGTACACGAAGTCAAAGATGACCTTTGACCGGATACTTCGTTTCTGGCGGACACATTCTTCGTTGTCGCACCTGAAGTACAGGTACTGTTTACCCTTACTGCTTCTTGATGGGCCGACTCGCATTGAGCGATTGCAAAAAGAGCAGAAGACCATGATCCGGAGTGGGTAGGGGGCGGTACCGTGGGCCTTACCTGGCTTAAATCTTCGATATGTGAGTTGTGTACCAGGTTGTAGTCTTCTTCACTGACAGCCGGTTGAAAGTTATACATTTGCCGGAGGTCGACCGATTGACTAGCCTGTATTAATAGTCCGTAGTAAAACGGATCACGAAATATATCGCTGAGTTTCTGTTTAGTCGCAAAGAGTTTCTTGCCGGAGGACTTGACCATTCGGTAGAAGCCTTTTTCATTAAGAAATTTGCAGATGTCCTCAATCGAGACACCGTCTCGCCTCATCATCCATGCCTGGCACATCAAATCGAAGTTTTCAGGGTCTGGCCTGTAAATGCCTTCTTCGTTAATGTATCCGTATTTCGGCGTGGCCGTCTTGCCTTCTGCAAGTCTGCTCCTAGTCCCACGGGTGGCATCGACCGAAAGCTTGTCAGAGTAATGTTTTGATAGTGTGAACAGGATGCCAAGTAGGAGCTTGCCACTTGGGTCGTTTGAGAAGTAATGGGTAGCGAACTTTAAGTCTTTTATGACGCCCTCATCAAGCATTTCTATTATCACGCCGGCCTCCTTCATGTTTCTTGCCAACCGGTCAGGGTGCCATGACAGGATACCGTCATACTTACCATCTCGGATGTCATCAAGGATTTGCTTGAAGGCAGGACGCTGGTCGGGTATTTTGGCCGACTTCTTCTCGATTATCGGATCGCCGACTATTGTGAGCACATTACGAGCAGCGAACAGTCGACATTCGGCTATCTGGTCTTCAATGGAGCGCACCTGCTTCTTAGGGTCGTCGGTGGACTTGCGGGCATACAAAACATACCGAAGTTTCGTAATGTCAAGTTTCTCGGCCGTATCCATTGATCCATTATAGACCACAAAAATGGCAGGGTGTTGTCCCTGCCACTTCAACAATCCTTGCGCAAGAATTGCCTATTTACCTGTTTTACCCAATTTGCCTTTTAGCTCTCCTGCTCTGGCTTGGTCTTTTGTAAAAAGTGTCCGAGGTTGAATGTAGTATTGCCCTTCAGGCACTTCACCGATATTCGTTGGCAGACCTTGAAAGGGTGTAGCGTCTGGTTTGAAAGCCTTGATTTCATCTTCAGCCTCCTCTGCCGTTGTCCACACACCCATGTGCCAATGCCCTAAAGTGGCTTGGTAGACTGTACCAACTTCGGTACCGCCTTTTTCTTTGCCTTTTTCTTGTTCTTGAGTTGCTGCCATAAATCAATTCACCTCCAATCGAAACCGTCCGAGGATACGGCCAACGGACGGTTTGAGCATTATCTTACTTGGGTTGGCCCGCCGTATCAACCTTTAATGAGGCGATTATATCAAAGACTCTAATATATTAGAAACTTTGGGTGTGATTTACTCCTGAATAATGCCAAGAAGTCTACCGAGCAGCCGGAGGTATTCAAGTCGGATCTTGTGGTCGGCAACTTTCTCGCCGGAGAACTCATTAAACTTCTCTGCTTGCAAACCACTCTTAAGCTGGTCGAAGAAAGTGTCAAACTCAAGCCCATAGGCAGCCAGAATTGCCGGTTTGTTAATCAATGTTAATTTCTTGCAGCCCAACACTCTGGCCGAAGCATCAGCGACATTTGGGTGAAGTGCTTTATAAGCAGCGGTGGCGTTACAACCGCTTTCAAGCCACTTAGCAAAAAAGATCGGTACTTCAGGATCACCGGTAACTAGATTGACCAGCTCTGGCGACTTTGAGTCGTTGAGTTCGTTGAGAAGACTTGTTTCGTTAGTTTCGTCTGCCATAGTTTGACCTCCTAAATCTATTTTAACTGAAGTTTGTCAAACTTTACGCAGGAGTGATTGTAGCTAGAAGTTCAATGATCTACTTCTTAATAGTTTTCTCGAAGTCGTTGGCGTTTGTGAGGTCTTGATTAAGCTTGATTCGTTTGCCGTCCGCTCCGACAATACTCGTAGCATTAAGCTTTGCGTCTGGACTCTTAAGGTCGATTGAATGAAGGACATTCGTCATCTCAACAATTGGTTCGCCGGTGGCAGCGTTACATGAAACCGGAGGGTTGCTGGGTACGCTTGATGCAGGTGTTGCGTTGATTGGAGCCTGTACAGGTTGATTATTTGCTGGTGACGGCTGCGGGCTAATACTCATAAAGTTGATTATACAATAGCTGTCGACCCACTGTGCCGGCGTAGCTATCGGTGAGAATCTTAGGATCGAAAGTGTTACAATCCCAGTAAGCTGTTATCGAATCAGCTAGTTCTTGGAGCAGTTCAACATTAGTCGCTCCAAGTCCACCAAAATGTATTCATAACCAATGGGCTGTAGCATTGAGCGAGAAATGAGTAGGAATGCTCTCGTGGCGGAATTGGCATACGCGATAGCTTGAGGAGCTATGCCCGTAAGGGCGTCCGGGTTCAAGTCCCGGCGAGAGCACAGGGGGCACTTAGCTCAGCGGTAGAGCACTGCGTTTACATCGCAGCTGTCAGGGGTTCGAATCCCTTAGTGCCCACAAAAATAATTTGTTAAAATAATATAATCTACCAAGTTAGCAAACGAGGTTCCAAGTAAGGTTGGGGAACGAAAACGAATTTGCTGAGATAGCCAAGGTAGTCACGGCGGGGCTCTGAAAAAGCTCAGATGTGTGTGCAACTCACACTCTCAGCACAGTAAAATTATTTTACGCTGTATCTAGAGACGGGAAGCAAAAACGGCTAAAGATTCACTGCCGTAAACCCTCACCCGAGGCAAGTTCATGCCGGGTCCAAACATTTTCCCGCCCCAGGTACCGAAGCCGGAAACAAACCCAGTTTCCCAAGCTTCGGTTTGCACCCGTAAATTAGAAGCGCCGTCTGGGTATGCAATAAAATTAACTGTTCTGCCGGTCTCAGCCTCTAGCATCTTTTTGCTATTACTAAGCTCCAACATAGTAGTCGCGAAGGAAAGTCCGGTTAGAGCACGGTGATTAATGGTGTGGTCTTCAAAAGAAATTAAACCGGAATTTTCCATCTCATGAATATTATTCCAAGAAAGAAAGGCGGGTCCGCCAACAAAGCCGGTAATAACGAAAGAGTTTGCCCGGAAACCGTATTATTTTAAGATCGGATAAGCGTTAGCATAAAAGTCGATCGTGCCGTCATCGAAAGTTAAAACTACTGGTTTACCGGGGGAGGGAGAGGCTCCTGTTTCTATGGCATAAGCCGTATCCAGACTGATGGGGGTATAGCCGTGAGAAGAAAGATAAGCCATCTGCGCGTCAAAATTAGCAGGAGAGACGGAAAGTACATGTCCTTCCGGATCTCCGGGATAAGTAAAATTACGTACATAATGGTACATTAAAACCGGTATTCCCCCAGCCGCCATAACCGGTACGGGAAATAGCCAGAAAATATTTATCGTTAAAATTAAAGCCGTAATCAAAGCCCAAGTTCTCATAGAAATATTTAAAAGCCTAAGGGTAATAAAGTAAACAATGCCGCGTAAGAATTAACTTATACAGGGCTATTGATTCAGCCAGGCTCACTGAAAGTTGAAATTGATTTCTTGCAAAATATCCTTTTCCCGGCCCACACCCTTGCTTACCACAACGTCTGGGGTGTGGATTTTTCAGCTGCCGTCATGGATATCAAAGAAATCTGTGCCGAGAAAATCCGAGCCATTAGCGATCGGGTTCGTTACCATGACTTTTATAATATCTACCTACTTTTAGAGAAGTACCAACTGGACCCGAACGAAATTGTTTCTTATGTTAAACAAAAAGAGACCCCGAGACCTATCACAAAAGCCGGCGTCCAAACTAACCGGAAAGTTATTGCCACTGAAAAAGAGCAGGAAATGGGCCAGATTTACTACTCCGAGCTTGTAGAAGATAGTCAGATTGAGTCATTAATCCAAAACCTGCCTTGCGACAACATTACAGCCGTACAAATCTTTATGGCAGCAATATCCGATAAACAAATGGTTAAATTCGGGGCCCTTTATAATGCGTACCTTTAGGCGCTAGCAGATCTGTCTGATAAAAACCCCTGCGTTTCCTGGTAGTTAGTTCTGGTTATTTGATCTCGTTGATCCAGTCGATCTTTCGATGCGAGTGCCATGTTTTGAAGAAACAGCGGAAACATTTTCCAGCAGGGAATAAAGGGTCTGCACACGGAGCAAGGGGGGGAATTGTTAGCAGATTTTCTTTCTTATCTCATAATAATAGCTACCATTTTTCGGGATATTATATTTATTTAGTAAAGAGGTAGTATATTGGCTATATTAACTTTACCTTGATTAGGGCAGTTGTTATAATTACCAGCAGCGCGGGATTAGTTGATCGGCCCAACGATACCCTTCCAAGGTATAAAAACGGGTTCAACTCCCGTATCCCGCTCCATATGTGGCAGATGTAAACAGAAAGTTACTAGGAAAGTACAATAAGGTACTATAAAGATTGCCGCAGTTCTTTCAGTTCTATTGATGCTTCTCTCGGAGTATTTTTAAAGTCATTTTTTACATCTTCAAGCAACCAATCTCTAATCTCAAGTGGATAAAGCAGTAATATTTTTAAATCTTCTATTTTCATCCATACCGGTTGATAAAAATTACCATTATCTTTCAACATGTCTTCTTTTTCGTTCGCCTCTCCAAGGGTTGGTTCACCAGACAAATAAGAACAAAGATAGAAATACTGATCACTATCGTTGATATAGTGATGATGATAAAGTTGTTTTTCTATTCGTACTTTAAGTGTGGTTTCTTCTCTGACTTCACGAAGTACGGCTTCCTCCACTGTTTCGTTTTCTTCAGTTCCTCCACCAGGAAAAACATAATATTCTTTTCCTTGATTTTTTCTCCACATCAAGAGGACATCATTGTCTTTTATTATGATAGCGACTGCTCTTATGTGTTTTCTCATACTAAACTCGGTCTCTGGGCTAAGGTGGATCACGATTTGTGCCATCAGCTCCCTAAAAAAGATACGTTTATCGCAGAGATCATTCGGCACGTTTATGATACCATTTTTCATAGCTCTTGAAGCTTGGGATATCAAGATGGCTTTTTAGAGCGTTGAGTTTTAAAATAAGATCAGGAGTTATAAGACTGTATAAGTTAAGAAAAAGCCATAGTGGTAATAGCAGGTCCGAGCTGAGTACCGTCCCCAGCTCCGTATGTGACGGAAATCATCAGAAACTTACATAAACTAATAATTCAGTTAAAATTTATTACAAAATGCTATACGCATTAGTTTTCAGACCAAAGATAGATACACCAAAGATTGACGTGTTTCGCCAAAAATATGATCCGTACGTTGATTTCATCCAACCACACATTACTCTAGTTTTCCCAGTAGGTGATAAAAACATCGATAAATCTGCGCTAGAAAAACATATAAATGATACTTTAAAAGACGAAAAGACTTTTAAGATTCATCTGTGCGGATTGGAAAAATCTTGGGATCATTGGCTCAATTTGATATTGAAAGAAGGAAATAATGAAGTAATTGCGCTTCACGATAAGCTTTATACTGGTATTTTGGCTCCGTTTTTCAAAAAAGATTTGGGTTATATTCCGCACATTGGAATAGGCTTATTTGTTGCAGAAAACTCTGGTTACAAAGTTACTGATCCAACGCTGCAAGTTCTCGATAAAAACAAGTACAAAATAGCCTTACAGGAAGCTGAATCGCTTGATTTTGACTATTGGACTAAGTTAGACAATCTTGAATTAATTACTCTGGATGATAACGCGACAAAGATTTTGGATAACGAGAAGTTTGCATTGGGTAATTCTTAAAACTTGGAATATCCATTCGAATTTTTAACAAATTAAGTTTTAAAATGAGGTCAGGAGTTATAAGACGGAAAATGTTCTCGAATAACTAAAGTGGGAAGAGGTTCGAGCTGAGTATCGTCACCAGCTCCAGACGGGACAGGTTGTACCAAAAAGGCATGAATGTATTGATACAACGGGCTAGTTTACATAAATAATATTAAAGTTTCGTCTGAAATTGATTTGTCTCAAATCTGGATTCAAAGAAACGGGCTTTGAACATTTTCATCAATCGATTAATATAGCTTTTCGCACATAATAATAACTTTTACTACATAATGGCGAAATATTATCTTAATAATTTCGTTAAGAAGCATATAAGTAAAAACTGAAGATTTTACTTTCTACATTGTCTTAGTTGAAGATATTCAGTAAATATTCTTAAACAAGAACGTGCTTCATAAAGTAGCTCTTTAATTTTCTCCGCAAAATTCGGTTAATATAGTCAACAGAAAATATATTTTAAGCAAGCACATCTGCTCTTATTCTCATCCTTAAAAATTCAGTTACTGTTAATCCGCGCTGTTTAGCATTCAAAGACGTTTCAGCATCAATTACTGCTTTTTCATATCGGGCTCTGGATTCCGGGAAATCCTGAAGGAATTTCTCTAAACCGTCTTTTCCTCTATATGAGAATACTTTCCAGGCCTTATTTCTTATTGCTTCGGTTGTAAGTATTAAATCTGTATAGCCGTAACCATAGGCTTCATCCGGAAAATAATCTCCGGGGGATCTTTCTTCCCATTTTCTGGAAAGTAAACTTACCGGTATTCTCTGGAAAGTTATATCATCTATATAATATTTACCGTCTTTCTTGACCCAAACGTAGTCGAAGGCATTATAAAGAACGTCAAAATGTCCTTCGCTTTGGTTAAAATCGAACCTCACTTCGGGTCTGAGTTCCGGCCACTCAAAATACATTTCTTCTTCTGATGGGAAATTTTCTTCGTAAAACCACCGTTCGATAAGCGTTCCTATAATTTCATAATCGATATACCCTTTTTTAAAATCTGGATTCCAAGCCCAAAAATCTTTTCTATTCCTGCCACGACTTACTTCCAGTTTTTTAACAATGTCTTTTATTAAAATTCCACTATAATCTTGCCCGAAAGGATCTTCCCAATCTAACCAGTTTTTTCTTAAAAATTCTCCTGTTTTAAATTCTCGCTCTCCAGGGAGAAGTCCAACATGTAGTCGCCTTGTTTCCTTGGGTTTGTTAAAAATATTTACATATACTTTATAAGGATTTTCCTTATCATCAATTTCAAAATAAGGTTCTGCGGGTTCGATTGGAATACCGTTACTATCTAATATTGATTCTTCAGTTTGAGGAGAGAGATTAAGGCGCAATTCTCGTGCTAACCTCTCAAACCCTTTAGGAAAAGGGGAATTACAGCTTTTATTCCAAGGGTCTTCTTCCCTGAAAATTAACGGAGGCTCTGGTACGCTATCACGTAGCTTTGCCAATTCTTCCTTATTTTTCCCAGGATGTTCAAATACAATTGCTGGCAATATTAATTCATGGTATGCATAACCCATATTAATATATCTCTTAATTATCCTTATATATCATACTATTTGGACAATTCTATATAAAACCTAAATCCAAAGCAAGCACAATTTACATCAGGATAAGCTGATAATGGACTACAAAAATATCGTAAGCGAGAGTTATTGGCTCCCACCTGCGGTTAATAGTTTTTCTTTCATCACTTTCGATAACCGGCATGGTTTGTAAAAACGTATTCCCAAATTATTATTCCCGCTCCAATGATTGATACGTCTCCATTAACTTGTTAAAATGTATGAGGATTTTATCGAGGAGGAGTTCAAAATAATTTGCGTCTCCCGCTCATTTCGCGCAAGTGGTAACGCGCCCTAAAAGACATATTGTTCTTACATTTTTATTTTAATAGCGATACAATATTCAGTAATAGAAAAGGTAATCTCTAGAAGATGGACAAAAATAAATTATTTGTAGCAGGTTTTCCCTGGGCTTATACCAATGATACGCTCAGGAATTTGTTTTCCCAGTATGGACAAATCACCGATGTCGCCGTAATTTCCGATAGGGCTACCGGGAGGTCAAAGGGGTTCGGATTTGTTACTTTTGCTAATGAGGCTGATGCCCGTAAGGCGATGGAAGCTTTAAACGGAACGGACCTTGAAGGAAGGAAGCTTGTGGTAAATATAGCACGCCCAAAAACAGATACTTCTCAATAATAAATATCCTTAAATAACTAGGAACCTAATTCCTTGATGTATTCGTTTGCTTGGTCCATGATTTCGCATGTTGGCACTCTTACCCAACGATTTACTACCGGCATGTTAACCGCCTTAAAGCCTGCTTCCGTAATTTGTTTCGCACATTGAGGACAGGAAAATTGTGCTTTTTCTTTAATGTAAGGCAAACCATTTCCCAGGCCATAAATTCCCACTACGAAAAGTTCGCAATCGTGCGGATCAATTTCCTCTCTAAGTAAGCTTTTCCATGTCCACCGCTCAGCATGGCCGCAGGCACCTAATTGTTGCTTGGTACGTGATCTGATGTTCAAACGTACACACCAATCTTTGCATTCGTTACGTTTTTCCGGTTCCAATAATGTAAAATTTGCTTCACCCGCCACAAACTCGCCATCCCTCATGGCCTTACACCCAAAGCGCATCTTTTTACAAGGAGAATCTAAAGCCTGGAAAAAACATTCCTGATATCTGGTATCCAAAAAAAGAGGATTTCCTTCGACGCGTACATTGGCTAAGCGTAAAGAAAATAATTTATATCTTCTTACGGAATCGGGATAACGAATCGGATTTAGAGTGTACGACCGTTCGCGAATAACAGCCGTTTTTTCTAAACCCCAGGGGTAATGACCATGAAACTGTTCAAAAGTAGGATCAAAGGGCTTATCTGGATTATCAAGCGGATGAATTAATTTATAGTGCGAATCGCCTTTACGAAATCCCTCATGCCCTTCTAATGAAAACCTATATAAATCTCCACCGAAAATATCCTGCGCGGCGCAGGTTGCGATTGCGCAGTGATCCGCAAGGGGATCAAGGTAATTCCATTTCGGAGTGTAATCTGTTAGACATGTGTCAAAATTGGCGGCTATACGAGCATATTCAACAAACTGCTCCCTGGTAATATTAAACTTTAATCTTTCCTGCATTTTGCAGGGCAGCAACAAGAAATTAACTGAACACTCCCTTACTTACAATATTTCAAAGTATACGCAAATGAATCAATTTCGGTATAATAGAAATAGATTGAACGGTAGTTCAATGGATAGTCCGTCCTTGGCGGATTGCGCACGAGCAGTATTCGGGTTGGGGGATAAGAGTAATTTGTTCTTAAAAGTTAATATTGGATGAGCTCCCATAGCTCAATCGGATAGAGCAAATCGGTTCTAACGATAAGGTTGCAGGTTCGAGTCCTGCTGGGAGCGCTAATTGCGGGATAGGCTGGGCGTTCGACTTGCCCCGGGGGTACTAAATGAAGCGCATAATAGAAAATATTGCTGGTGCGGTTCCTTCCGTCCGTCGTGTCCGTGAATCTCTTTTAGAGTCCGGAAATATTCCCGGGTCTCTCTGGTCGGAGCTAAATAGATGTTCTGTTTTACCGCAAATCTCTTGCCCCAGAGAAACGGAGAGAGCATTCGAAGACGGTCAAGTCGTTCTTATCTGTCACCATACCGGCCATTATCCAGGAGCTCTTTATCTGTTAGCATCCGTACCACGTAAAGATACGGTAATTTTAGTGGATCGCACCGCCTGGAACTTCTGGACGGGTAACGTTAAATTGGAAAATCTGATTTATATCCATGGTGTCAGTCACCAAAAAGCTCCCGACTTAAAGTCAAAAGCAATAAGGCTATTTACACGCAAATATCTGGAAAATTCGTCTCCGAATTTTAGGAAACGTGTTGAATTAAACGCTCAAGCTTATGAAGAAGCGCTAGAAAAGCTTAAAGAGGGAAAGGTTGTCGCTATCACTCCGGACGGGGGTTATCATCCCCAAGATCGCTGGAATAGGCGTATCGGTGAACTGGTTAATAATATGGATAATGATTGGATGATTGTATTTAGCCATATCAATGATTCCCCTTTAACCATTTTAGCCTTCACCCCCGGAATAGGCGAAAGCATTGGTCCACTGCTTCCCAAAGGCAAAGTACATTTTTCAGAGCCGTTAAAAGTGAAAAATATTAAAAGTTATTGCCAGTTCAACGGCCATCCGGAAGCTAACAACCGCGAAACCACCCATGTGTTGCAGAACATGCATCGCTTTTGGGTAAACACCTTGCGTTGAGGTTAATAATTAGTCGGAGTGGTGAGATTTGAACTCACGGCCTCACGGTCCCAAACCGTGCGCGCTACCGCTGCGCCACACTCCGAAAAAGTGCCCCTGATGCATTTTTCTTTAAACACTTTATACTCTGGATTTACAAGATTATTTTTGCCTACCAGGACAAAAACGAAATCAACAATAAGCGAAATGAATTATTGGTGGGTGCGTCACGTATTACAGAGCTTACTATTACTATACGAAACCTTTTTAATTCTCAGGCAAAAGTTTGATTCCGACTCCTAACGCTTAGCAATTTGATTTAAAACCCCACCTCCTGCCACCGGGTTTTCCCTTTCTAACTGGGCAATTTAGTTGACCGAGACTTTAGCCTTTTAAGCCACTGCTTTTTGGGTAAGGCCTTGTTTTTCCGGTGCCTCCTTAAATATTATAGCAAGATCTTCTTTGAAACCCGTAAATATATACCCTCTTGACAAAGATTATATACTTTCTCTACTCCTGGAGCGAGATGGTGCCCTAGAAGGGGATTCCTTTGCCATACTTCGACCCGGTTGACTTCTTCTGCTTTCTGGGATATAAGAATTTTATGAAGCGGTTTAGCCCTGAGAGGTTAAGGCGGTATCAAGGGGATAAAATTACTTTCCTGGTGTTATTGGGTTTATCGGTTGGCTGTCAGACACAGGAGCAAAACATCATGGTGCCCGTTCCCGCGGTGACAGGGGGATTTGGGACTCCTACGGCAAGCGAAACGGCGGAGGTAACTGCAACTTTTGCTCCGACCCCGGTCAGATCCCGGCCGGCTCCATCGGCAACACCCGAACCGATAGCGACTGTGGCGATAACTCCGACGGAGACCGCGACCCTTTTCCCGACGAAAACCAGTACACCTACAAAAACCTCCACCCCGGCGGCAACAAGGACTTATACTCCTGAACCTACACGCCGTCTTTGGCCGGAAATTAAGGGAGTATTTTCCAAGGCGGAAAGAAATGTTAACTGGCAAGAATGGGGTAAGACGGGGGAATACCACGCTATTGTGGGGAAGTTTATGGGCATTAAAAAAGCCACCCCGGGAGTGGCGCGTTTTCTGATTGATATTACCCGCGACAATAATTTGGATGATCCGGTCACTTTTGATTTGCATGTTGACAGACAGAATTCGGTTAAAATGTTTAATTCCCTGGTTTCGACCTGGACAAAAATTTACGGACCGAACGGGGAGAACTGGAAAATCCCAAATTTTGTTCCGGGAGTAGAGGCGGTTTCTGCAGACGAAACGGTTGACATGGTTAATCACTATTTCCATTCCGGCGACCTGATCATCGTTGACACTTCTTTCCCCGTCGGTGTTCCGTCGACCGGTGCTGGTCAGTACCGCCATATCAATGAAATCGGTTTTCTTCTGGACTAGATCCCGATCCCTCTTGCGGGAAACTCTATGGCCTGCTAGATTTAATTAATGGGACGGTTTGGGCGTTTTTGGTTGTTGTTGGTTTTTGCCCTGGTCTTTTTTTCTTTTAAGACGGAACCGGTTCAGGCGAGCTGCTCATGTAACAACGGTCTAGGTTCTACCTGTACCTGTTCTAACGGGGGTACAACTGATGTTTCTCCCTGTTGTGGCGTAAACTGTGATTTTCAGGGTTATGAGAAATGCCACGTAGATCCCAATAACCCTGAGACTGGTTGTCTTCCGACGGGATGTGCTACCTCTGGGGGTAGCCAACCTTGGTTTGGTGGCGTGACATATGCGGTTTCCTGCACGACCTGCGGACTGATGCATGCCTGGGGAACAATTTATATCAACCCCCAGGGAGGACATAACAATAACACTGTGCAGATTAGTGTGCGCACCAATAACAATCTGACGGATGTAAAGAATATTACTATTACCAACGGTTCGGGAAACTTTGACTACTACTTTTACCCCAACCCTACCGGGCTTAGTATCTACCTGACCCAGTTTTACTATTATGATGACGTTCTCCATGCCTGGGTTTTTTATGACGGTTCTGAGAAAAAAGTTACTTGCGGTGCACAGCCTATGCCTAGTTGTTCTATTTCCTGCAACCCTAATCCGGGAACTACACCGAATGCGATTAGTGTTGTTACCAATGCTAACGGCAGCGGAGGTGGAATTTACGGAGTCGATACTTATGTTAATACCAATGCCAGCGGAGGCTATACTACCTGGGAAAAGATCGGCAGTGCCAACGGAGGAGGAGTATCCCCTTATGCCTCCACTATCACCTGGTCTTCAGCTAACGCCAGTTATACCCCAGGTACCCACCGGGTGGCTGCTAATCTTTACAGCTGTACCGGTAGCTTCCTTTACCAATGCGGCAATACCTGTATCCTTAATGTGCCGCCGCCGCCCAGTTGTACTTTAGACCTTCTTCCTGCTACCAATACTATTTACACCAACGGTACGGTTAACCTTACCGCCAGCTATACCGCCAACAATGCCATTATTTCTTATGTTGATTTTTCCTCTAACACCAATACTGCCGCGACGACCGTTAATCCCAGCCGTGATAGTTATGCTCCTTACATAACCAGAGTTACTGCCGGGAATATGGCGGGCACGGCCATTATTACTGCTGTGGGAACGATGAGTGACGGGAATACAACCTGCCGGGATACCGCTACCGTAAATGTTATTTATCCTCCTCCCACCTGCGGGAACCTAGCCTGCGCTGTAAATCCCAGCAGTTTGCTATTGGGGGGAACTCCGTCGTCTAACCAGGGAGTAATTTCCGTTACCGGAAATCCTACCAACGGTTATACGACGGTACCGGTTAGCTATGTGGCTCCTACCCGGGCTTCTGACGGATACGTTTTGGTTTCTATTTCTCCCCCCGGCTCTTCGCCGTCTTATTCCGCTAACGTTTACGCCGAGGCTGTAGGAAGCGGTAATATTCTGGGTAGTATTCCCGTCCAGGGGCTAGACGGGAGTAATATTACCTGTCCTTGTACCGCTCCGGTCGGGGTTACGATCCCGTCGATTAGCTGCGGTTTTACTCTTAACGTTTCCGGCGGCTCAGGCGATTCCAACAGCATTATTACCGGGGACGATCTGACCGTCGAAACCTTGGCTAGCGTTAACCCCGGCATCTATGGTAGCGGCACAAACGCTAGTGTTACCTATGATAGTAGCCGACCCGTAACAATTCCGACTCCGGCGCCTACTTCTTTTGCGACTACCAGCGTCAGCAACCAGACGATCACCGCCGGGAGCCCCGGAACTGCAATTCTTACTGTCTCCGGTAAGGTAACCGACTTTCCTCAGATCTTGGGACTTGATCATAATACTATATCACCGTGCACCGAAGACTCCGTATCGATACCTGTCCAGGACTTTGGGCCCTGGTGGCAAACCGGCTCTTCTACCGACAAAAGCGTCTACGGTGATATTTTTGCCCAGAGTAACATTAGGAGCCGTCTGCCGGATAACTCGAAGCTTCTGGATTTAGGCAACAATCCGCCAAATCATTCCGCAATCGTTTCTACCAATGTCGGTTCCGGGGCAACGCCGACAATTAATCTTTGGGACCGGGGCGGGGAGTTAAGCACCGCTAAATACCAGGTTAAGACCGACAGCAGTACCGGGGAAGCCGGACGCTTTGCCGACTATAGTTATTGGCGGCAACTCTTCTGGAACCAGGCAACGCCGATAAGCGGAACCGTGAACTCTCCCGGAGATTTGGATGGTTTATCCTCCGGAATCTACCGGACGCCAGCCGACACTGATATGAATTTGAGCGCCGCTCAGGATTTTAAGGGAGCCGGCAATTGGCATATTTTCCTGGTAGACGGCAACTTAATTCTTTCCAACCCGTCCCCGTCAAGTACCCGGATTTCCCGTGACAACAATGCCCCGTTTGTCGCCTTTATCGTCAAGAACAATATTTTGATACCCGCCGGAGCAAGTAACGGTAACAATCCGCTCTTAGACGGAGTTTTTATTGCCGGTGGAACCTTTGATACCGGCTCAGCAGACGGCGGGGCCGGAGCCCAAAAATTTCTGGCCCGAGGGATTTTTATCGCCCATAATTTTCTCCTACAAAGAGATATGGGGAACTTAAACAAAAACCAGCCCTCCGAAGTCTTTACCTTTGACCCCTCTTTAATTTTAAACGCTCCTGCGGAGATGACGCACCCCCTCTACTCCTGGAGCGAGATGGTGCCCTAGAAGGGGATTCCTTTGCCATACTTCGACCCGGTTGACTTCTTCTGCTTTCTGGGATATAAGAATTTTATGAAGCGGTTTAGCCCGGAGGGGTTAAGGCACCGCCGGGATACAATTACTTTAGTGAACTTGTTAAGTTAACAAACCCTAAATTTGTGTATTCTACCCCCGGCCAGAAGGAACGATTAGGGAACTGTTTTTGGAAGATGGCCCGTGGTTATTAAGGCATCAATTAAAGCGTTACCGACTAGTTCGGTAGCCTGTTTACCAGAAACATTCCAGACTACAATTTCTCGGGTAAACGGGTCCATAAGAGTTGCCTAATACAAGTATCTATCTTTATATATCTGTTAGATAAAATCCGAGATAAACTAGACCCGTCTTGCGGGTTGGCTATTTTTGATGAGGTTGGCAAACTCTTGGGGTGGCCGTCTTTCATTCCGTCTTTTTCGCCATCTGGCCAAGCTTTTGCAGTGTTTAAGGTGGTACTTTTTCTATACCTGTCTGGCTCGTCCATTTCCCGGGCCCGGATCCGGGGCAATTCTTCTAATGCCATACCCGGGGTTAACGGCTAAAACCTCAAGAATTTACTGGTAAAGAACCCCGTCTGGGCCAAACGGTTTGTGGCCATTAGAGTAAACGGGGGTCCGGGACAATTCAATTGCCGAAGCAACGTTTGCCGTGTTGGTTGTCTTCCTCTAAGGACTTAAAAAAACAGCCCGAATCTTTTTCCTTTTTATCGGAGGCCTGTCGAATTTGTGCCAAACCTAGCCCTTTTATTATTTAATATTCCCTTTGGAATGGTTTTGGGGATATCCGTGGTTCACGATCGCTACTGTTAGCCCAACATACCGATTTATTCGTATGTTTGAAACCCATTTGGTCTTCTCTGGTGCCGAGGGCGGGACTCGAACCCGCACTCCGTTTGAGCGGAACAGGATTTTAAGTCCTGCGCGTATACCGTTTCGCCACCCCGGCTAAACGAGTGTGAAGAGCGGGAGACGGGATTCGCACCCGCGACCTCTTCCTTGGCAAGGAAGCATTCTACTGCTGAACTACTCCCGCAGATTAAACTAAAGAATTATAGCAAGTTTTCGCTCTAATTTTAATAATCTGCTATCCTTGTCTAGTTAAAGAATAGATTTTGGGGAAAAAGAGGAAAAGAGCAGGTAGATCTTCTGTGATTGCCTTCTGGAAATCCAGGTATTTACCGCGACGTATTTCGGGATCTATCGTGCGCCTTCCTTCCTCCAGTAATTTATCTACCTTGGGACTTTTATAGCCGAAAGCCGTTAAAGTAGAATGCCATAATTGATATTGGTCGGGATCTGGCGGCAAATCAATAAAAGTTAAGTAGGCCTGGAAATTCTTCGGAATAACTTCCGAAACTTCAATGCTAGTTTTAACCCCCGCCTTCTCCCAGTTGGCGGCGATATCGTAAGCTACCGATTTCAGTTCTTCGTTTGTGGCCAGTATTAGGGAAGCGCTTTTTGAAGCGTTATCCGCATTTAATAATTTTTTAGCTTGTTCCAGGTCAAAATAATATTTTTTCAGGTTAGGATTATAAGCCCAAGAGGTTGGGGCGATGGGACCGTTACTGCGTTCCCCCAGGGGAAAATCAGTAGGCAGGGCATAGGCTAAACCCTGCCGAAAAGATTTATCTGCCAAACCGTTCACTTTGAGGTTTAAGACGACAATAGCCTGTTCTTGATAATTCGGTTTACCGCGCGGATCAATCATACCTTCGACTTCTTGGATTTCTCCCAATTTGAGAGCTAATAAAACCGCCTTTTTAGTAGGATAAAATTTATAAAGTATCTCCTGATGGTTATTTCCGATCAAGATAGATTGCAGGAAACGACCGATATTTTTATAATTTTTTAATTTATATTCTCCCAGACCGATGAGTCCGGTCCGGAAAAGCGGTTGGGAAAGAACGGAAGGTAATGGTGCAAAAGAATCGGGTAGCAGAAAATTGATGTGCGTACTATCCGGTCTTTCAATATTAACATCAGCCAAATTGTAATTTATATCGTAGGAAGTAAGTAATTTTCCGTCCTGCCATTTGAGACGGTTATCCAAAGTAAAATAGAAAGTTTTACCGGAATCAGTAGATGTCCAGGAAGAAGCCGCGGCTCCCGTCGCAGTCTGGTCGGGACCGATGGCCGTCATGCCGTAACTTAATTGCTTCTGTATCGAGAGGGGTAAGGTAGCAAGAGTATAGTTTCCGGCCATACCGATAATTTTCCGTGAGGGCATATTTTCCAAGCGCGGTTTCAGATAATAAACCAGGTTGGCCGCCAACAAACCCAGAAGTAAACCCCCCAAAAAGAGTTTTTTATTGGCATTTACATAAGCCAGAAAAAGATTGAGAAAATGGCGCAACATTATTTCACTATTATGGCGACCAGAGAGATGAGGAAAAACAGGACTACTAAAAAGATGGTAGAGTTAAAAATTATTTTTTCCACCCCGCGCTTGCTTTGGTAAAACTCCCCGGTACCGCCCCACGCTGATCCCAAGCCAGTACCTTTAGCCTGGACAAGAATAGCAGCGATAAGCAATAAAGAAATAACTAATTGTAAGATCGTAATCGCTAATCGCATAGAAGGATTATACTACTTCGCAAAATGTTAAGGGCTATCGCGGAAATAACCGTGACTTCAATTATCCCCAATATCCGCGGTGCAATTATTAACCCGGCGCTGTCTAAACCCGGAAAGTTCCAGGTAGATATCCAGACTTGGGGGAAAAAGAGAGTTAAGGCATAAAGAATGGCCGCATCGATAGCTATGCCGATCAGACCGAAAGTCAGGAAACTTAAAGGACCTGTCAGCATATTTAGAAACGGCTTGATAAACATATGGATTAAAGTAAAACCTAAACCCACCAGCAAAAATGACTGCCAACCGGGAGCAATATGGAAACCGGTAATATAACGGCTGACGATTAAAAGAGCACCGAGATTAATCAGATAATTGCGGATTAATTTCTTCACAAAAGGCTCTCATATTATTTTAGCATAGACCGTTTTCTTAAAAGAAAATGGTAACGCCTGCTGAAACGATGAGCTTCGTCACGCAACCTTTGGATTTGCTTTAAAGCAGGATCCTTGCGGTCCAAGCGCACAATCTGGCCGTCTTGTCGGAAAATTTCTTCCGCTCTTTTAGCCAAGCCGATAACCGGGATGTTTAAATTGGAAGCCCGCACTGCTTTAACAGCCGTCGTTACCTGCCCGGCACCGCCGTCAATAATAATTAGGTCGGGAAAGGGCCATTCTGGATGGCCCAGGCGGCGTTGCAAAACTTCCGTGATCGCCGCAAAATCATCAGCATTATTTACCTTCATGCGGAAATGGCGATATAAACGGTTTTCTAATTCCCCGTTGACGGAAACTACCATGGAACCGGTAGTCAACTTTCCGGAAAGATGAGCGATATCATAGCATTCCAAACGGAAATCAGGTATATATTTAACGCCGGGAATAACCTCACAAATTCCCTTTATTTCCCTCTCCCGGGAGTCAGCCAGAAGATTGGGATTGGATTCATAGTCCCAGGGAGAATGTACTTCCGAGGTAAGAAAATTAATTTGGGAGAGTTTCCATTTAATTTTCTCCGCCTCCTCAAAAAGCTGATCTTTTGCTGCCAAATTCATTTCCTGACGCAGACGCTTTTGGACGGTCTCCCGCCTGCCGGAAAGAAAATCCATAAGATTGTTTATATCCTGTCGGTAATTTTGACGGGCTTTATTATCATTAAAAACCCGAGGGCAAGGACAAAGGCCCAAATGGGAACGCAGGCAGGTCTTTTGAGAATAATGATATTCGGAAATAAAAGGAAAGAGGCGCCGAAGAAATCGTAACAAACTCCGAATGTCGCTACCCGTCGGGTAAGGACCGAAGTATAAAGCCCGGGGATTTTCTTCTCGACGGACAATCTTAACCATGGGTACAGCTTCTTTTACAGTAATTTCTATTAGGGGATAATTTTTACCGTCCTTCAGGCTGACATTATATTTGGGGGCAAACTTTCGGATAAAATTTGCTTCTAAAAGCAGGGCATCAACTTCCGAAGCCACCGGTAAGTAAAATATTTCCTTAACCTGAGAAACGAGGATACGGGTTCGGGGGAGAAGCTGTTCTCGATTAACTACCCGAAAATAACTACTAACCCGTTCCGCTAATGACTTAGCTTTACCAATATATAATAGCTCCCTCCTTTTATTGAGAAAAAAATAAACGCCGGAACTTATGGGCAATAAGGAATAATCCTCCGGGGATACCGAGGATAAGCGCGAGAGCAAAAAGGAAAGCCTTCTGGACATAAAAGGGTTTAAAAATTAATTTTTGCGAAATCCGGCTGTTTCCAACTTTTGCCGTTATTATACCTTCTCCGCGAAAATTGAGAGGGAGCGGCGATATGCTGATATCCACACTGGTTTCTCCGCCCGGAGGTAAAGCTCCAAAAGAAAATGAGGAGTTATGCGGCAAAAAATCGGATTTTACGATTAACACCGAACGCACAACCAATAGGGGACCGGTATTCCTAATGAGAATTTTACCGTTAACTTTTTTTCCGGAAATATTATTTTCCGGAAGAACAAATTTCAAAATAAGATCTTCTTTACCCGGTTGAAAATCTTCTGCGGACAATTGCTTATTAAAGCCGATATTTATATCCTGATCACTCTCTTTTAATTTATATTCTCCGGCCGGTAAAGGCAGGGTGCTGCTAAATCCGTGAATGGCTAGCGCCAGGTGATCGACATCCATCTCCCGAAAATAATCGATCCCCCCGGTGGTATTTTCCCAGGTGGGATCTACCATTATCCAGGAAGAGGTTTGAGAATCAAAATATTCCGGCCAGGCATGTAGAATATCCCGCCGGAGAGAAACGGGTTGCCGCTTTTTATCCTGTGTATAAGCAAAACCGTCAATTTCTCTGGCAGGTACTCCCAGGGATCTCGTCAGAGCGATAAATAAATCCGTGAATTCCATGCAAATCGCTTCCCGGGGATTTTCTAAAACTTTTACTGCACCCAAGCGCGGTTGGTTTTGGTCGGTTTTAGCTGTATTGTAATGCAGGTTGTCTACAACATAATGAAAGATATTTTCGACACTCCCCAGTTTACTTGACAACTTGCTGATTTCGGGATTGTCCACTTCCCAGTATTTTTGGGCCATTAGAAGGGAGGTTTTATCAAGTTTATCGGCGGCTTCAGTAAATTGCGGCCGGGGATAGACTAATGCTGATCCGCTGGCGTAAGCTACTAATTGTTCCCGCGGGGATAGGGGAAAAGACGCCAGCCAATTGCCGTCAGGGTCAAGGGTTACTTTTGCCGGAGAAGGATAGATCTTGTCCAACCTGATTTTTTGATAATCGGTATCCGGAGGTAAAGCCACTATAGCTGTTTGGGGATAAAACTCCAGATTTTTTAAATGATACTGTAGGGAAAAATCATAAATTTGATATTCCCCGAAAGCAGCAGAAATTCCGGAAGACACAATCGAGCTTTTGTCCCAAATATAGGAATGTTCCTCAGTTTTTTCCGGCTGAGGTTTTAAATAGACAGCCGTCCCAAAAGACTGGGGCACTTTTAAATTTACCTGATAATCGGCAACATTCTTCAGGCTGATGGGACGAGGAATATTAATTTGCCAAACGCGGCCGTGTTGAACCGCGATCTCGCTAGTTTGGTATGTAAGCGACCAATCCAAAGAATTACCCAAACCCACCACTTTATCCCGGAAGCGAATATGAATTTCTTCCTCTCCGTCTGTCAATTTTGTTTCGATAGGTAAATCCCCGAATTTATCAAAAGCCCGAAGGTCCGTTATCTGCGAATTGCCGATCCGGTTTATATATTCATTAGCATAATACTGTGAGGTCAGATTGGTCAGGCGAGCGTTTTGGATAACTTTTGTAAGGCCATTTTCTCCGACCTCGTAAAAAAGTTCATAAGAAACGCGAAATTTATTACTTTCTTCTGCTCTTACGGGAAAAGGAAATAACAAGAAGAAAACGGGTAGAAAATAGCCTAAAATAAAAATTTTCCGCACAATACCAATAGTTTAGCAGAAAGCTAATCCAAGACCGGTTTCAGGAATTGGCCGGTAAAAGAATTTTTCTGGCGGGCAATTTCGTACGGGGTACCGCGGGCGACAACGAAACCTCCGCCTTCCCCACCTTCCGGACCCAAATCAATAATATAATCTGCGTTTTTAATAACATCAAGATTGTGTTCAATAACAATTACCGTATTACCAGCAATAACCAACCTTTTTAAAACCCAGAGTAATTTTTCCAAATCGGCAAAATGTAAACCGGTAGTGGGCTCATCTAAAATATAAACCGTTTTACCTGTGGCTCTTTTAGACAACTCGGTGGCTAATTTCACCCGCTGAGCTTCCCCGCCGGATAAGGTCGGAGCCGGCTGGCCCAAGTGTATATATCCCAAGCCCACATCGGCAATAGTTTCCAGTTTGGCACGTAGTTGGGGAATGTTTCCGAAAAATGCCAACGCTTCTTCAATAGTCATTTCCAAAACTTCGGCGATATTTTTATCTTTATAAAGAATTTCTAAGGCTTCATGGTTATATCTTCTTCCTTGGCAGACTTCGCAATCCACATAAACATCCGGTAAAAACTGCATTTCAATTTTTATCTGTCCTTCTCCCTGGCAAGCTTCACACCGGCCTCCTTTAACATTAAAACTAAATCTTCCCGGGGAATAACCCCTAACACGGGCTTCACGGGTTAAAGCATATAATTCCCGGATATGGGTAAATGCCCCGGTATAGGTAGCGGGATTAGAACGCGGCGTCCGCCCGATAGGAGATTGATCGATCAGGATTACTTTATCCAAATTTTCCGCGCCAACCAATCCTTCGAACTTTCCCGGTTGTTCTTTATGCCAGGGATAATATTCCCGGGCTAAGGCCTGATATAAGACATCATGAACCAAGGTTGATTTACCGCTCCCCGAAACCCCGGTTACGACAATGAACTTTCCCAAGGGAAATTCTACGGTAATATTTTTTAAATTGTGTTCCTTTACACCTAATAAAACTAAATTTTTCTCCTGCCCGTTGGGTTTTACTGCCGGTAAATTTTCCTGCAACGTCTTTTGCATTTCGATCTTTTTCTTTTGGGAAAGATATTGCCCGGTTAAAGAATGCGGATTATTTTTAATTTCCGTGACAGTTCCCGCGGCAATAATTTTCCCGCCGTGTTCACCTGCGCCGGGTCCAAAGTCAAAAATATAATCTGCTTCTTCCATCATCTCCCGATCGTGCTCTACTACAATCACGCTGTTTCCCAGGTCGCGCAAATATTTTAGGGTCGTTATCAGGCGATTATTATCCCTTTGGTGCAAACCTATCGAGGGTTCATCCAGAACATATAGTACTCCGGACAAACCGGAACCGATTTGACTCGCTAGCCTGATTCTTTGGGCCTCTCCCCCCGCTAACGTTCCAGCCCGCCGGGAGAGCGAAAGATAATCCAAGCCGACATCCAGAAGAAATTTTAAGCGCGATTTTAATTCTTTGGTAATTGGTTGGGCGATTGTTTTTTCCCGGCTATTAAGAATATCCCCCGTGATAATTTTATCGATAAATGTCAAAGTTTCTCGGATGCTGATAGTCGTAATTTCGTAAATATTTTTATCGTTAACCGTTACTCCCAAGGCCTCTGATTTTAGACGGGTTCCCCGGCAAACCGGACATACGTCGCTGCGCATATATTTTTCGATATCGAAACGTCGCCATTCCGATTCGGTTTCCTGGTAAAGTCTTTCTAGCCGGGGAATTACGCCTTCAAACTTCTCAGAGAAGCCAGTCATATGTCCCTGTCGGTTGGTTCCCTGGACATAGATCTCCCTTTCGCCCGTTCCGTATAAAATGAGGTTTAAATGCTCCCGGGTTAATTCCCGAATAGGCTTACTGACCGAAAAATGATAAGCATCGGCTACCGCTCTGATCATCCGCATAAACCAAGTATCGTGTTCCACTTCACTGCCCAGCGGTAAAATTCCGCCTTCCATAATCGTTAATTCAGGATTAACCACTAATTTTTCGTCAATTTTAAGCAGAAATCCTAAACCGGTACATTTCGGACAAGCCCCCTGCGGGGAATTAAAGGAAAAGATGCGCGGTTCAATTTCCGGGAAGCTGAGATTACAAAACGGACAGGCAAACCTTTCGGAAAATAAATGGTCAGTAATTTGTTGCGGTTTCTCCGGAAACTCCAGGCTGGCATCACAAACGAGACCGATTATCAATTCTCCACCTGATAATTTCAAAGCTGTTTCCAGGGACTCCCTTATTCTTAAAATGTCCGGCTTTTTAGAATCTACGCTTATCCTGTCAACAACCGCTTCAATATTGTGCTTATTGGTTTTGATTAACACCAAGTCTTCATCTAAAGCGATCACCTTGCCGTCGATTCTGACCCTGTTTATGCCTTTAGCGCGCAAGCTGTTAAAAAGCTGGGTATACTCACCCTTACGCCCTTTGACCACCGGAGCTAAAACGATTAAACGCACTGGTTTTTTCCCTTCTGCTGAGTTTTTTACCAGAATAAGAATACTTTCCAGGATTTGTTCGGGGGAAAGATGGGCAATTTCCCGACCGCAGTTAGGACAATGGGGATGACCAACCCGGGCGTACAGCAATCTTAAATAGTCATAAATTTCCGTAATCGTTCCTACGGTAGAACGGGGATTATGGGAGGTGGATTTTTGATCAATAGAGATAGCCGGAGAAAGGCCTTCGATATAATCCAAATCCGGTTTATCCATTACCCCTAAAAATTGCCGCGCATAACTGGATAAGGACTCGACATAACGGCGCTGTCCTTCTGCATAGATCGTATCGAAAGCCAGGGAACTTTTCCCGCTTCCTGACACCCCGGTAAATACCACCAGTTTATTTTTGGGGATTTCAATATCAATATTTTTTAAATTGTGCTCCCGGGCACCCTTAATAATAATGGAATCGACCATTTTCTCTTAATAATCTTAATAAATTAAAAAGACATACAAACAAATCCCTAGCGGGCTAGACCCGCCCAAGGCGAGCCAGGTGGATTTTAACACATATCTTAAGTTTAACTTTCTTAGTCTTCCAATTTTTTAGCCCTATCCCGGTAAAAAGCTGCTCCCTCAAAATCCAGGATCTTAGCCGCTTCTTTCATCCGCCTATTTAATACCTTCTTCAGCTTTTCTTTTTCTTCCGGTAAAAGCTGGTCGATATCCATATTATCCAATTCTTCTTCCAATACCAGGAAATATTTATTTGCAGAAGATTTATATCCCGGTGCATCTTTGTCCACCCAAAGATCAGCTAAAGTTTCTCTCAGCGGTTTAATGATGGTTTGGGGAGTAATTTTGTTTTTGCGGTTAAAATCTAACTGAATTAGGCGACGACGCCGAACTTCAGCAATTGCCCGTTCCATGGAACCGGTAACGTTATCTGCATACATAATTACCAAAGAATCAACATTGCGGGCACCCCGGCCCATGGTTTGGATCAACGAAACTTCAGACCGGAGAAATCCTTCCTTGTCCGCATCAAGTATCGCGACTAAAGAAACTTCAGGCAGATCTAAGCCCTCCCGGAGCAAATTTATTCCTACTAAAACATCATATTCGCCCTGCCTGAGAGATTTAAGAATGGCAGTTCTTTGGAGCGTCTGGATATCGCTATGTAAATAGGCCACTTTTACTCCCGGTGCGTTTTCTTTTAGGTAATCCGTTAATTCTTCCGCCATGCGCTTGGTTAGGGTTGTCACCAACACTCTTTGCCGTTTTTGGATTCTTTGCGAAATTTCCTTAATCAAATCTGGGATTTGTCCTTCGGTAGGCCTCACTTCTATTTCCGGATCGATAATGCCTGTCGGACGAATCAATTGTTCCACAATATGACCGGCGGATATTGATTTTTCCCATTCATCCGGAGTCGCACTGGTATAAATCGTCCGTCCCATTCTTCTCTGAAATTCCTCAAACTTTAAGGGACGGTTATCTAAAGCTGCCGGAAGCCTGAAACCATAATCGATCAACGTCTTTTTGCGGCTGCGGTCTCCATTATACATACCCCTAATTTGGGGAATAGTCATATGCGACTCATCAATAATCAAAAGATAATCTTTGGGAAAATAATTCAGCAGGGAGTAAGGGGGATCTCCGGGATTTCTGCCGTCAAAATAACGGCTGTAATTTTCAATGCCGTTAACATAACCTATTTCCCCGATCATTTCCAAATCATAGCGAACGCGGCTTTCCAGCCTTCTAGCTTCAAACTCTTTTCCCTCATCCTTCAACTCTTTCGTTCTCTCTTGGGTATCTTTTCTAATTCGGGCAAAAATTTCCCGATATTTCTTAGGATCAGTCATAAAGTGCTTGGCCGGATAGACCGTATATTTATCCATAGACGTAATCAGGGTACCCACGAGGGGATCAATCCTAGACAAGCGCCCGATCTTCTCTCCCAGAAGTTCAATTCTCACGGCATAATCGTCATAAGAAGGAAAAATATCAATAATCTCGCCCTTGACGCGAAAAGTTCCCCGGTGAAAACCGTAATCGCTACGGAGGTATTGCAGGTCGGTCAACTTTTCCAAAATTTCCCGTCGGTTTAAACTTTGCATTTCTAAAGAAAGGGGAAGAACGGCGTTACCATACTCTTCGGGGTTACCGATGTTATAAATACAGGAAACGGAAGCCACGACAACTACATCCCGGCGGGTAAGCAGATTGCTGGTCGTTTGCAAGCGCAATTTATCAATTTCTTCATTGATCTCCGTTTCTTTTTCGATATAGGTATCAGTTTGGGGAATGTAGGCCTCCGGTTGGTAAAAATCGTAATAGGAAACAAAGTAGGAAACGGCGTTTCCCGGGAAATATTCCTTAAATTCCTGGTAAAGCTGAGCAGCTAAGGTCTTGTTATGGGAAATAACCAAGGTTGGTTTTTGCACTGCCTGGATAACATTAGCCATAGTAAAAGTTTTACCGCTACCGGTTACTCCCAGCAGCACCTGATGGGGAAAACCCCTTTTTATCCCCCGCGTTAATTTCTCAATTGCCTGAGGCTGGTCACCAGATGGTTGATAATCGGATTTAAGCTGAAACATAACAGATAATTTTACCACTTTTACCCCAATAACGATCGGGACCTATCTACTTTGATGATATTTGATCGGGGTTGACAATTTGCCTTTTCTTTGGTTAATATAATATCAACTTATGGCTCTTATATTATATAAAAGACAGAGGCAAATTCTGGAGTTCATCAGTAATTTTATCAAACGCTACGGCTACTCCCCGACATTGGGAGAAATCTGCAAAGCAATGGGCGTTACCTCTCCGGCAACTATTTATGAACATTTGGAAATCCTGGAACGCAAGGGGGTTTTGCGCCGAACCAAAGGGCAAATGCGCGGCATTGAGATCGCTCAGGAAATTACCTCTATTGACGCCAGCCCGGGCATTTCCGAAGAACTACCTCTTTTAGGCTATATAGCCGCCGGTAAACCCCTAGAGCCGCATACAGACCCTCACGCAACCTTCCGGGTACCCAGCTCACTACTCCCCAACGGAAAAAGTGCTTATGTTTTGCAGGTTAAGGGGGATTCTATGATCGATGACGGTATTTTTGACGGTGATTTTGTGATTATTGTCAAACAGGAAGTGGCTACCGACGGAGAAATAGTTGTGGCTTTATTAGAAAACGGATTAGCTACTCTAAAGAGATTGTTTCATGAGGGTGGTCGGATTAAACTGGCTCCCGCCAATGCCAAAATGGAGCCGATCTATGCCGACGAGGTCCAGGTACAGGGGAAAATGGTCGCTTTAATAAGAAAATACTCCTAGTTGAGTTGGTTTGCCTCAAGTGTTAAATTAAAAGTCGATGTCCGGTTATGTCTCTTTGCATACCCATACCGAATACTCCTTACTCGACGGTTTAACCCGAGTTAAAGACCTCTTGACCAAATGTAAAGAATATGAAATGCCAGCAGTAGCCGTTACCGATCATGGAGCGATGTACGGGGCAATTAAATTCTATTTAGCCGCTAAAGAGGCAGGAATAAAACCGATAATCGGCCTGGAAGCCTACCAGGCAGAAAGAAGTCGCCATGATAAACAACCCGGTCAGGATAAGGATCAATACCACCTTCTTCTTTTGGCCAAAAACTACACCGGTTATAAAAACCTGATGAAAATCTCCACCATTGCCCATCTGGAGGGTTTTTATTATAAACCGCGCCTCGATTGGGAAGTTTTAGAAAAGCACCATGAAGGGATTATCTGTAGCACTGCCTGCGTCGGGGGATTGGTCGGTCAATTGATAAAAAGGGGGGAACGGAAAAAGGCCGAGGAAACAATCAAACGCTTGGAAGAAACATTCGGCCACGATAATTTTTATCTGGAAATTCAGCACCATCCCGGAATGGACCAGGACAACGAGACTTACGAGGGAATTGCGAAAATGTCCCGGGAGTTTGGTATCCCCCTTATTGCTACCAACGATTCCCACTATACCAATAAAGATGACGCAGAGGCCCAGGAAACTTTGCTTTGCATTCAGACCCAAAAAACCTGGCTGGATAAAAATCGACCCTTAACCATGATTGATTTCCCCGATTTTTATTTTAAAAGCCCCGAGGAAATGTCCCGCGCTTTTGCCCGCTATCCGGATGCTTTGGAAAATACTCTCCGGATAGCCGAAAAGGTGGATATTGACATACTGATGGATAAATACATTTTCCCTCCGTTTCCGCTCCCCGACGGGGAAACGGCCGACAGCTACCTGGAAAAATTGATTTGGGAAAGGCTGCCCAATCGTTATTCCGCAAAAACTACCGAGGTTGAGGAAAGGATACGGCACGAATTGGGCATCATTAAGAAAATGGGCTACGCCTCCTATTTCCTGATTGTAGCCGATTTTGCCAACTGGGCCCTGGATCACGGCATCACCCGGAATACCCGGGGATCTGCCGCCGGTTCTATTGTTTCTTACATATTAGGGATATCGACGCTTGATCCACTCGTTTATAAATTACCCTTTGAAAGATTTTTACATGCCGAAAGACCATCGCCTCCCGATATTGATATGGATCTAGCAGATGCCAGCCGGGAAAGAGTTATCGATTATGTTAAACAAAAATACGGTGAAAACAAGGTGGCCCAAATCGTTACTTTCGGAACAATGGAGGCTCGCGCCGCAGTCCGGGATGTTGCCCGGGCCTTGGGATATCCTTATTCCGTCGGTGATCGCCTCTCTAAAATTATCCCTCAGGGCAGTCAGGGTTTTCCCATGACTTTAGAAAAGGCTTTACAGTTAAGTCCAGAACTGGCGTCTGCTTATGAAGCCGAACCGGATACTAAAAAAATTGTGGATTTGGCCAAAAAAATGGAAGGCGTTGCCCGACACGCCTCAGTTCACGCCGCCGGTGTTGTTATCGCCGATAAAGATCTAACGGAATACACCCCTCTCCAAAGGGATCCCCGGGGAGGAAAAATTATCACCCAATACGATATGTATTCTTTGGATCTTAACGCCAGTAAACACGCCGTGGGACTTCTAAAAATGGATTTTCTGGGGCTTCGCAACTTAACCATCTTAGAACAAGCCGTAAAATTTGTTAAAGTAAATCAGAGCATCGAAGTCTACCTGGATAAAATTCCCCTGGACGACAAAGCCGTTTATAAGATGATTTCCAAAGGGGACACCACGGGAGTATTCCAATTGGAGTCCTCAGGGATGCGTAAGCTGGCCAAAGAACTGAAACCTTCGGTAATTTACGATCTCGGCGCTATGGTTGCCCTTTACCGACCGGGACCGATGGAAATTATTCCGGAATTCATCCGCCGCAAAAATAATCCGCAAGAGGTCATCTACCTGCATAAGGACCTTAAAACTATCCTGGAAGAAACCTACGGCTTAATTATTTACCAAGAACAAGTAATGGAAATTGCCCACCAAATGGCCGGTTATACGATGGCGGAAGCAGACGGCTTCCGCAAAGCGATGGGAAAAAAGCTTCCGGAGCTGATGAAAAAGGAAGGTCTGAAATTCAAAGAGGGACTTTCCCAAAGGGGATACTCCGAAAGCTTATCCGAAAAGCTTTTCGCTTTAATCGAAAAATTTGCCTCCTACGGTTTTAACAAAGCTCATAGCGCTTCATACGGCTTAATCGCTTACCAAACCGCCTACATGAAATTGCATTTCCCGGTCGAATTTATGACCGCTATGCTGACTGCGGAATCCCGAGGAAATACCGGGGACACCAAAGACGAAAAAATACAGATGTGCATTGAAGAATGCCGACGGATGGAAATACCCGTTATGCCCCCGGATATTAACAAGTCCGCAGTAGAATTTACTATCGAAGGAAAATCCATCCTCTTCGGTCTCTCGGCTATAAAAAATGTCGGCGCCGCGGCTATCGAAAGCATACTGGGGGCACGTAGTTCCGGTGGTAAATTCCGATCACTTTCCGATTTCGCCCGCCGGGTAGATTTACAGAAAGTGAATCGTAAAACCTTGGAAAGCCTTATCAAGGCTGGGGCCATGGATGCTTTTGGTAAAAGGTCGGCGATGCTTGCGTCTCTGGACAAACTGATCATCGAATCACACAAACTAGCCAAGCAGATCAGCAGCGGCCAGACTGGTCTTTTTGAAAACGGAGAGGAAGAAGCGGGAAGTCAAGCCATAGGATATTCTGTTTTTGATCTGCCGGAAATGCCCGAACTGGAAAAAACGGAGTTATTGGCTTTTGAGCGTGAATACTTGGGATTTTACCTTACAGAACATCCGCTCCAAAAGGCTCTAGAAAAATTGAGCACTGAAGTTGATTATGATATTGCTGAACTAAACGTAGAAATGCACCTAGGAAAAACCGTTACCGTCGGCGGAATCGTTGTCGGTATCCGAAAAGTATTCACCCGTAAAAGCAATGAAGAGATGGCTTTTATTACTATTCAGGGAAAGGACGGAACGAAAATAGACTGCGTTATTTTCCCGAAACTTTATAAAGAAAACGGCAAGGCTGAATATTGGCAGGAAAATTGCGTTCTTGTCTGTACCGGAAAAGTCGATAACCGTGACGAACGGATTTCCTTAATAGTTGAGAAAGCACGTAAAATAAGTTAAAATTCGCATATGGAACCGCAATTCCGAGTAGGGGACATCATCCGGGTACATCAAAAAATTCTTGACGAAGCCGCCGACAAAGCCGGTGAGAATGTTAAAACCCGCTCCCAAATTTTTGAAGGGATCGTTATCGCTATTAAAAATAGCGGAAACGGGAAAAGTTTTACGGTCCGGAAAATTTCCGCCGATAAAGTCGGTGTGGAACGTATTTGGCCTTTAAATTCTCCCTGGATTGAAAAAATAGAGGTTAAAAGGAAAGCAGCCAAAATCAGAAAAGCAAAACTCTATTATCTGCGCAATCTTAAAGCCAAATCCGCGGGCGGCGTCCAGTTGTAATTGCGACTAACAATCTTCTTTTTGCCCTTTTTCACCACAAATTGATTTTATTTCTGTCTCACTTTCCCCCGACGAGACTCTTAAATCTTTTAAGCATTTAGAAAATATTTCCCTTTAAATTTACCCGGGCTTGACTTTAAAACGATTTCGATTATGATGTGCTTAATGAATCGAAGGGAAACAATAAACATTTTTCAGGAAGAAATTTTGAAAATCGCCAGGAATTACCGTAACCCGCCCGGACAGGTAGCACTAGATCTTCTGAGCCCGGAGGGATTATTCCTCCCTGACGGAACCGGCAGACCCAAATTTGCTAATACTCCCTTAAAAAAAGAGGCGGCCCTCACAGTTCGTTTGAAAGCAATCGTTAATCAAAATAGGATTGCGGATAAACGAAGAAGAATAATTTAACTAATAACTACCTAAAAGCCTCCTTAGTCATGTTCATTCGATGCCTCATTTCTTAACTATATTTGGGTTGATCGGGTCTAGGCAGTAGCGTATAATAAAGCCATAAACAATTGGGGTTTTAGTTATCTCGGCCCGATAGCTCAGTGGTAGAGCAGGAGCCTTTTAAGCTCTTGGTCCAGGGTTCGAATCCCTGTCGGGTCACCGGGTTTAGCTCAATATCGGAAAACCTAGTTTGTCCATGCGGTTGGCGATTAATTATTTGTTTTAACTCTATATTCTCTTGTTTTTTCTCCGTTAAATTCTAACCGGTCAATAAATTCCGTCAAATGTTTGGCATTGGTAATATTTTCGAATTCTATCCAGAAGCATTTGCGGATATATTCAGGGCTTTCCTGACCATTTAGAATTATCATTCGATTTATATAAAGCCAATAATCGATATTGATCATATTGAGGGGATACTTATATCTTTGCGCTTCGCAATTTTCCCGGCGAAAATAATCGGCCCCAGAAAAACTGGATACCACCTGGATATTAACCTCCCTAATTCCATTCTCGGCAATTGTACGATCCATAAAAGCAACCAGATCGATACCCGCGCGATCGCGATGGCTATATCTCTTAGTAAATTGCACTTCACAAATGCCGTGAATATTTTCCAATATTCCTTTTACTCTACTTTCGGAACTGTCGCCTAATTCGCGGGTAAACCGGAGATATTTTCTTTTTTGTCGAGGCAAATCTATTGCCGTTCGGCTATCCAAATTTTTTAATAACCTAAACCGATTAATTAAATTAAACCTTTGTCTCCTGGTTAATTTTTCCCTAGATAACATGTTTTCTATAGGGCGTGATTCCAATTATAACCTATATAAATTAGAGTTTTCTAGTATTTGTTTACATTTTTCTTTCCCAGCCCTGATTTATGTTATACAAACCTTTGCTTAACTAAAAAGGTATGAATGACGATAACCAAACACACGAAAAGGAATGGTGGGAGGACCAGGAGGAAAAAAAGGAAGGGAGGAAAGACTGGCGGAAAGAAAAATGGGAAGAATACGAAGAGGGAGATATGGAAACCAGCGTTCGCCGGGCTTTCAGCTTGAACCCCGGAATCGTTTTCGCCGGATTCGGAGCGGTAAAACTGGACCGTAGCCTCATAGCCCCCTAACCATAAACACCTTTCTTAATTTCCCCCGAATTTGGCAATTCCCCGATAAATTAACCTTCGGTCGGCTTTTTATGCTAAAATAACGCTATCTAACAAAAAGAGGGCGAGTTCGTCTAGTGGCCCAGGACAGGAGATTTTCACTCTCCAGATCACGGGTTCGAATCCCGTACTCGCTACTTTGCCCTCCGTAGTTTCCGCGAAGGAGGGCTACTTTTATGGACATCAGAAATGTGGCAATCATCGCTCACGTCGATCACGGTAAAACCACTTTAGTGGATGCTCTTTTGCGGCAAACCAAGACTCAGCTGGGGAAAGATCTGGTTAATACCGATCAGATCCTGGACAGTAATGAGCTGGAGCGGGAACGGGGTATTACCATATTTTCCAAGAATGCTTCCGTAATCTGGACCCCCCCTACGGGATCTCCGGTTAAAATCAATATTATCGATACCCCCGGACATGCGGATTTCGGCGGAGAAGTAGAAAGAGTTCTTCGGATGGCTGACGGGGCTTTGCTTTTAGTAGACGCTAAAGAAGGGCCTATGCCACAAACCCGCTTTGTTTTGAAAAAAGCTTTGGAGTTGGGGTTAAAAATCATTGTGGTGATTAATAAAGTGGATAAAAAGGACGCCCGACCGGAATATGTCCTGGGAAAAACGTTTGATCTTTTTGTAGAGTTGGGAGCTAATGAAGAAACAGCATTCTTCCCGGTAATTTACGCTGTCGGCAAAGAGGGAAAAGCCCATAAAGATGCTGATCCGGAAAAAATGATGGATATTACCCCTATTTTTGACGCTATTGTTAAAGAGATTCCCGCACCCTTCGGAGACCCCGAGAAACCTCTACAAATTTTGGTAACCACGATTAAGGGTGATAATTTCAAGGGGCGTGTCGCTACCGGAAAAATTTACCAGGGAAGGATAAAGGCGGGACAGGAAATAACGCATATTAATCGCCTGGGGGAACAAAAAAAATACCGCCTTACGGCATTGATGACCTATGAAGGATTGGGGCGCCGGGATATTTCCGAAGCCTGTGCCGGTGACATTGTGGCCTTAGCCGGTATCCCAGATATTAACCTGGGAGAAACTATTGCCGATCCGGTTAATCCCGTAGCTTTACCCTTACTTGATGTTGAACAACCAACCGTAAAAATGAATTTCAGTATTAATACCTCGCCTTTTGCCGGTAAAGAAGGCAAGTTTTCCACTTCCCGTCAGATCCGGGAGCGTTTATACAAAGAATTAGAAACGGATATGGCTTTAAAAGTTATGGATAATACCGATGGGAGCTGGAATGTTTCCGGAAGAGGAGAATTACATTTGGCGATCCTTATTGAAAGACTCCGCCGTGAAGGGTATGAATTTCAAGTTTCCCGTCCGCAGGTTATTACCCAGGAAATAAACGGCAAAAAGCAGGTACCTTATGAACTGGTATACCTGGAAGCACCCCGAGAATATAGCGGCATAATCATGCAAAAAATGGGTGTCCGTCATGGTGAGCTAAAAGACATGCGCACGGAAAATGAGACCGTGTATCTGGAATTTATAATTCCTACTCGTGGACTTTTTGGCTACCGCAGCGAATTTATTACTGATACCCGTGGCCTGGGAATAATAAATACCCTGTTTTCTCATTACGGTCCGGATTTTGATTACTGGCACGAACGGGAGCAGGGGTCTCTTTTGGCCCATGAATCCGGAACCAGCTTATTATATGGACTTATTAATGTCCAGGACAGGGGGGAGCTATTTATCGGACCCGGAACAAATGTGTATAAAGGACAGGTTGTCGGTCAAAATTCCCGTGCCGGCGATCTCAGTATTAACGTGTGTAAAGAAAAGCAATTAACTAATCACCGTTCTAAAGGGGAAGGGGTTAGTGAACATTTCAATAGCCCTAAAATTATGGGTTTAGAGGACGCCCTGGAATATATAGCCGATGATGAGCTGGTAGAAGTTACACCGCAAAATATCCGTCTTCGTAAAAAAATATTGGACGAAGTTGAGGCCAAAAGAATTGCCCGCGGTTTAGTATAATTCACTGGTGAAATATTTCCTGCAATTTTTTGTTCTTTGTTTTTCATTTTTTATTTTTCTTCCCAGACCTACTTTCGCGATATATGATCCGCTTTCGGTTCCCAACAATAAGTTCGGGATTCATATTTTAGATACTTCCGAAATACAAAAAGCCGCAGAGTTGGCAAATTCCGGTGGCGGCGATTGGGGCTATGTGACCATCCCAATCAGGGCAAACGACCGCGATCTTTTAAAATGGTCCAAGTTCATGGAAGAAGCCAAAAGGCTGCATCTTATACCTATATTACGGATTGCTTCTTTCCCGGTAGATGATCACTGGATGGCGCCTAACGAATACGACCTGGTGGATTTTGCCAATTTTTTAGAAGAACTTCCCTGGCCGGTAAAAAATCGTTATATTATCGTTTATAACGAACCTAATCATGATAGCGAGTGGGGCGGATTCGTCTACCCCGAAGAATATGCTAAAGTTCTGGACCGCGCCATTGAAATATTCCATCAGGAAAACCCGGATTATTTTGTCATTTCCGCCGGTATGGATGCTTCCGCCCCCAGCTCGGATACTTCGTTGGATGAATATAGTTATTTCCGTCTGATGAATGCCGCTGTCCCGGGTATTTTTAAGAAAGTTGACGGTTTTTCCTCTCATGCTTACGGTAATCCCGCTTTTACCAGCTCCCCCAATATCTATAGCCCCGTTTCGGTAGCCAGCTATCGTTTTGAGGAGCGCTACCTGGAAAAACTGGGAGCGGATAAATTACCGGTCTTTATTACCGAAGCCGGTTGGAAAATTAATTTAATAGGGGATCAATATAGCAATAAATTTTATCTCCAATCTTTTAATAATATTTGGAATGATTCCAATATTGTCGCAATTACTCCTTTTATCCTGAACGCCCAGGAAGGAGCCTTCCGGGATTTTAGTTTCCTGGACAACAGCGGTAACTGGAAAACATTTGCCAGAGAGATCATGAATATTTCCAAGGTTAAAGGGCAGCCGCTACAGGACAAAACCCCAACCCGCTCTTATAATCTCGGGCCGGGAAACAAATCAAGTGCGGCAAGGGCCAATACCGATTTGCCAATTCTCTCGCTTTTTTCTCTCCTAGAATCAATGTTGCGTACTTTTTTACCTAATTAACCATGCAATGGCAAAACGCTCCCGACATTAAGAGATTAGCCACTAAAATAATAAAAACGCGAATATTCCCGCATGTTAAAAGCAATGATTTGGTTTTTATGCGCGGTTTCGGTTCCAGTTCCCTGGCCATCGCACGCATATGGAGCCTTCCTAAGCCCTGGCAGTTGGCTCTGCACATTAAGCCCCGGTATATTATTGAGGTTCTCGCGGAACATTTTGATAAACTCCCGGATACTGAAAAGGAAAAAACCCTGATCCATGAATTGATGCATATTCCGAAAACTTTTTCCGGAGCCTTAGTATCGCATCGCAATAGGGGAACGCATATCAACAGAAAAAATGTGGAAAAAATGTATGAGAAATATAAATCAGCATACAGCCTAAAGCTCAAAGCTTAGAGTAAAAATTTCCCATGATTACCATTCTTCACGGTGAAAATATTGCCGCCAGCAGAAAAGCGCTCGATGACTTTAAAGAGAGGGGGAGTGAAATTGTATTGCTAGACGGGAAAAATCTTACCTCTACCGATTTGATCCAGGCAGCTTTCTCTACTTCGCTCCTGGCAGATAAGAAAATTATTATCATCGAAAATTATTTTTCTGCAAATAAACAAGCAACAAAAGCTATTCCTAACCTCTCGGGAATAACCACAGATATCATATTCTGGGAAGAAAAAACTCTCACCCCTGCGGTATTAAAAGCGGTAAAGGAGGCAAGGGTACGAGAATTTAAGCTGGCCACTACCATTTTTAAACTGACCGACAGTCTTTACCCTGGAAACCTTAAGCAAATACTTACTTTATATGGGGAATGTCTGCAGAAAGACGAAGCGGAAATGATTTTTCTCATGATCGTCCGCCAATTCCGCTTAATGCTTCATCCCGTAGGCTTAGCTCCCTGGCAGGAAAGTAAGATAAAAAAACAGAGTTTACTTTTAGGTAAAGAAAAACTTGCTTTCCTTTACCGGAAACTGTTAGATTTAGATTATCTGAATAAAACCAGTCAATTAACCGGAAGCTTTGCTGATAATATGCAGCATTTTTTATTATGGATATAAATAAAGCTTTCTTGCGTTTTGATGTCCGCGGGAATTATCCCTCCGTGGTAGACGAAGAACTGGCCGGAAGAATCGGTAAAGCCATAATGCAATATTTAAAGACGCACGATTTGGCAGTGGCCTATGATAACCGCTCTTCCTCAGTGTCCTTAGCCGAAGCCTTAATGAACGCGGCGGCTTCTTATGGGGACCGGGTAATCAGTTTCGGCCAACTTCCGATCCCTCTTTTTTATTATGGTATCATCAAAAACCGGTGCCCGGCCGGAATTATGGTCACGGCATCGCACATCAGCATGGGTCACAACGGTTTTAAATTTGTCCGGAATAATGCTCTGCCCCTAAACAACGCCGATATTAATAATTTAAAAGCTCTGGTACATAAAGGCAGCTCACTTCCTGAGGGTGTTTCTCCAAAAATTATTGATATGCACGAACAAATTAAGACGGAGTATCTAATCGAGATGAGTAACCACTTTGCTGATCTCAAATGGAATAAGGGAAAAATTGTCCTAGATACGGGAAGTTCCAGTGTCGCCGCAATCGCCGAAGATATCTTTCAACACCTGGGTCTACCATATATTCTTATAAATCCGGAGCGCGAACCAAATCCTTTGATCGCCAATAATCGGCGGGATTTAAGCAGCAAAGTATTATCTGAAAAAGCATCTCTAGGAATCTCCTGGGACGGAGACGGCGACCGGGTGATCTTTGTTGACGCACGCGGAGAATTGATCCCCCCTTCTTATATTCTCGGAATTATCGCCCGCAATTATCAAAAAGCGGTTTTCGATGTCAGGGCAGGAAAATCTTCCTATACCAGTCCGGAGTATCTTATCGTGCCCTCATGGGCTCAAAACCTCAAATATGCCATGGATAAAGATCGGAGTATCGGTTTCGGCGGAGAAACCAGCGGTCATTTAATTTTCGCCGAGTGGTATCGAATCGACGACGGTCTCTTTTCAGCTTTAAAATTTCTTCAGCTTTGCCAAAATATCGATTTAGAAACGGAGCTTCTTAATTGCCGTAACCAATACCCGCAGTTACCGGAAGAAAATATCCCCTTCACGCGCAATTCTGCCCTTGTTCTCGAAAGAATGGCAGACTATTATAGAAATAAGGGTAATAATGTTCTGACGATTGACGGGGTAACCGTTTCTGGCCCGGATTTTAAGTTTAATCTGCGGGAATCTCTTACAGAAGCACTGTTGCGCTTAAACGTTGAAGCCAGTTCTCCGCAAAGATTAAACACGATCCACAACGAAATTACCCGGTTCATCAATGAGTCATAAGTTTGTCGTTTGGTTTAAAGAAGTCGGGAAAGAGGATATTCCTCTCGTCGGCGGTAAAGGAGCTAACCTGGGAGAAATGTTCAGCGCCGGCATACCGGTCCCCCCGGGATTTATCGTTACCTCCGCTGCCTACTACTATTTTCTGGAAAAAAATAATCTTGCTCGCCCTATTAAACAGGAACTTAGAAATCTGGATGTCAATAATCCGGTGGTGCTTTCCCAAGTTGCTCAAAGGATTAAACAAATTATTTGCCGCACCCCTGTGCCTACTGAGATAGCCGAAATTATCGCCCGCTACTACGAAGAGCTTAAATCCGGACGGGGATTAAAAGGGCTTTTGGTTCCTAATCCCCTGGTTGCCGTCCGAAGTAGTGCTACCGCTGAAGATTTACCTACCGCCAGTTTTGCGGGCCAGCAAATGACATTCTTAAATATTAAAGGAGAAGCTAGCGTTATTGAAGCCGTGCGCCGTTCTTGGGCTTCTCTTTTTGAAGCCCGGGCGATCTTTTACCGTGAGCAGAATAAATTTGATCATTTTAAAGTCGGAATTGCCGTTCCAATCCAACGCATGGTCCAATCCGAAGTTTCCGGCGTGATGTTTACCTCTGATCCGGTTACAAATAACAAAAAGACCATAACTATCGAGGCGATTTGGGGATTGGGCGAATTAATCGTCCAGGGAGAAGTTACCCCCGATCATTATGAAGTGGATAAAGACAGTTTAAAAATTGCCGTGGCAAAAACCGTCCCTCAGAGGGTAATGCTTTCCCGGAAGGATACAGGACAAACCGGCAAACACGAAGTCCCCCGCGGACGGCAAAATAAACGGAAACTTACGGATGATCAGATTGTCAAACTGGCTATCCTGGGTAAAAAAATTGAGAAACACTACTATTACCCACAGGACATTGAATTTGCCGTAGAAAAAGGGGAAATTTTTATTGTCCAAACGCGCCCCATAACCACGCTTACTTCCTCCTCCACAAAAGAAAAACCTACGGAGGTAGCTATCAAACACGGTGAAGTTATTTTGACCGGTTCCCCGGCTAGTCCCGGTATCCGCACGGGGCCAGTGAAAATTTTAGCCAGCGCTAAAGAAATAAACCAGCTTTCTTTTGGTGAAATCCTGGTGGCCGAACAGACAAACCCGGATTATGTCCCGGCTATGAAAAAAGCTACCGCAATTATCACCAACTTCGGCGGCCGGACTTCCCATGCTGCAATTGTGAGCCGGGAATTGGGTATTCCCGCTGTTGTCGGTACGAAAATAGCCACGACAAAGCTCCGTAATGGTATGGTGGTTACCGTTGACGGCAGCAGTGGAAAAGTCTTCAAAGGCGGAACGGTAATTAAAGCAATAAATCCAATAAATACAATAAAAACAATAAAAGCAATAAATGAAAAAGGCAATTTTAAAACCGCAACGAAAGTCTATGTCAACCTAGCTGAACCGGAAAAAGCCGCTGAAATCGCTAAAATGAACGTCGACGGCGTAGGACTTTTGCGGGCGGAATTTATGCTGGCACAGATCGGTACCCATCCTAAGGAAATAATTGCCCGAAAAAAACAAAAAGAATTTATCAATACCTTAGTTGATAATTTAAAAGTCTTTGCGGAAGCTTTTTATCCGCGTCCCGTAGTTTACCGGGCAACGGATTTTAAAACCAACGAATACCGCAATTTAAAAGGCGGGGAGAAATATGAACCGGAGGAGCCAAATCCCATGCTGGGATTCCGCGGTGCCTATCGCTATGTGGTCCAGCCCGAAGTTTTTAAAATGGAAATCGAAGCCTTAAAAACCGTCCGTAATAAACACGGATTAAAAAATCTCTGGCTCATGATCCCCTTTGTCCGGACAGTGATGGAATTGATTGAGGTAAAATCCCTTCTTCACGTAAACGGCCTGTCCCGTTCCCCCAGCTTCCAAGTCTGGATGATGGTGGAAATACCCGCAAACGTTATCTTGCTGGACAAATTTATTGAGGCCGGAATTGACGGAGTCAGCATCGGCAGCAACGACTTGACGATGATGCTCCTGGGAACCGACCGGGATAACGAGACCGTAGCACAGGAATTTGACGAACGTAATCCGGCAGTTCTTTGGGCTTTACAGCGGACTATTGAAACAGCCAGAAAATATAAGATTACCAGCAGTATCTGCGGTCAAGCTCCTTCAACTTATCCCGATCTGGTCGAAAAATTGGTTTCCTGGGGAGTTACCTCCGTTTCGGTAAGCCCTGACGCTTTGGATCATACCAGGGAAATCGTTTACGAAGCCGAACGCCAATTGGGAAAGAAATGAAAATTAATCGTGTAACGGTTAACAAGATATATGCTTCCGGCGGCAGTGAAACACCGGAGGTAATTTTAGAGCTGGAAAATAACTTAAAAAGTTTTGCTTCGGTTCCTGCCGGCATTTCCGCCGGAAAATACGAAGCAATCAAAACCGCCCCGGAAAATTATTCCCGGCAAATCACGGATATTAATCAATTATTAATCGGTAAAGACTGGACCCAGGAAACCCTGGATAAAGAATTAAAAGCCCATACTTTCGGCGGCAATATTACCCTGGCTGTTTCCGCTGCTTTCTGGCGGTTTTCTTTCCGTATGCCACAGGCATCGGTTCGTTTTCCCCAATTATTTCTTTTGGCTTTTGAGGGCGGAAAACATGGTAATTCCAATTTGACCATCCAGGAATTCTGTCTCCTGGAAGACTCTTTAACGCAAGCCAGAAGCGATTACTTGAAATTGCGCCAATATCTTTCCGATGTTACCGCCGAAATTACTGTCGGAGCTGAGGGCGGTTTTTCTCCTTTGAGTTTGGATAATATCAAAGCTCTGGAAACGATCGGCATCAATTTTCCCCAAAAGAAAATTGCTCTGGACGTGGCCGATACTTTTGCCGGAGATCAATCCTTAGACTATCCGCAATTGATTTCTCACTATCCGCTTTTCTCTTTAGAAGATCCCTACAACGACGAGGATTGGGAAAAATGGTCAAAATTAACCGCAGATGTCGGTAATAACGTTCTTATTATCGGTGACGATTTAACTTCTACCAACCCAGAACGGATTAAAAAAGCGATCGAACTCCGAGCCCTGAATGCAGTTGTGATTAAACCCAATCAGATCGGAACAATTACCGACAGTTTAGCAGCGGTTAAAACTGCCCGCGAGGGAAATCTTAAAATTGTGGTTTCACACCGCGGGGAAGAGACCAATGACACCTGGATTGTGGATTTCGCTCTGGCCATCGGTGCTGATTACGTAAAACTCGGCGGCTTTGCCCGGGGAGAAAGAATTGCTAAATACAACCGTTTAAAAGAGTTGGGGATGAATTAATATTTTCTCAGGCGAATCCTTTCCGTTATTTCTACCCGGTAAATACCGTTGCCCTCGTTGACTTTCAACGGCCTCTCAAATACTCTGGGACGGCAAAAGAAACATAGATAATTAGGCTTTGTATTTCCTTTTAGGAAACTTCCGCGGGGGTTAATTTCCGGAGGACTAATAATGCCAAAATAATCCGGTTCGGGGACATATTTATCCACGTCCACAACTCCTAAAGCATACCCGGCTAACTCATAATAATTGTTTATACCTAATCTTTTACATCTTTCGATATCATCTTTATTGTAGCTTAAAGCATTACGAATAAATAAATTTTTCAGGGGCATTTGTTTCGGACGCCATCTTACGGGGATGGCCTCCACTCTCTCTTTATAATTTTGATGATTAACGATTAAAACTCCCCATGGCAACCGCAAGGTGATACAAAAATACTTACCGGATTCTAAAAAAGAGTATTCGCTATGAGACTCAGACGATTGTAAAGCCGGATACGTGTGATTTGGGGGTAAACTTAAAATCCTTACTCTTTGGGGACCGATACGTGAATTAATTTCCTCGCGGAAAAAATTAAGCTGTCGGGGATCTTTTTGAATATCATTTTCCGGCGATTCCGTCTTATCCATAGTGGCAAAAACAATCTTATCATGCTTGAGGTCTATAGTAAAATTATGGAAGATGATAAAGGCAATAATCCTGCGCCAGGGGATTTTCCAATTCCAACATTTGGGGAATTGTTAATTTTTCAAAATACATTCTTATTAATCTCATAGTATTATTAGTGCAGCAAATAATAGTCGCGGAGTTATTTTGTCGGGTTGCTTTTTCCGTTTCCTGACAAAATATTTCTACCCGGTTTTGCCAGACATCCTGTAATGATTCCCCGCCGGGCGGCCGAATTTCCCAGGAACGACGGTATTCTAAAGCCATTTGGGGGCTCTCTCTATATAAAGCCTCTTTGCTTTTACCGGTTAAGCTGCCGTAATCCCGCTCGTAAATTAACGGTTCTGGCCTCTGCGGAATTTCCGACCGGCTGCCCAGAGCTATCGTTAAAGATTCCCGGCAGCGGGAGAGGGGAGCAATAATACCGTTATCGATAGGGATTTCCACCAGTTTATCCCTCAATACTTCCGCTTGCCTTTTTCCCTCCGGCGTAAGTAAACTGTCGAACTTGCCGCAGAATAATTTTTCCCGGTTATAGAAAGTTTCGCCATGGCGAAAAACAATCAGAAGCGGCCTTTTAGCTTCTCCTTTGGGTAGGGGTTTTTCCGTTTTCCCGGGTTCTTTAATCGACTTTAAAAAGCTTTCTTCCGATGCTACCGTTACCATATTCTTAAGTCTATTAACAGTTATTCGCTATAAGTTTTCCGCTATATATTCGCTGTTTTGTTATATAGTACTACAAATTCTCCTTTGGGTTTAGCAAATTTTAAACGGGCTTGCGAAACCTTGCCGCGCCAAACTTCTTCGTAGATTTTTGTTAATTCCCGGACGACTACGATTTCCACATCGCCCAGGATCTCTTCCATACTCTCTAAATTATTCTTCAATTTATACGGGGAAGCATAAAAGATTACGGTTAAACTGATAATTTGCAGTAAACCGCCGACCAGTTTTAACAGTAACTTCTGGTGAGAAACCTTATCGGGAAAATAACCCAGAAAAACAAACCTATCCGGGGGTAAACCGGAAATCTGTAAAGCAGCAATCAAAGCTGAAGCTCCCGGGATTACAGCAACTTTTTCTCCGGACCGGAGAATTTCTCGGACCAGTTTATACCCGGGATCGGAAATTAAAGGACTGCCGGCGTCCGAAACTAAAACTACTTTTTGCCCGGAGCGGATCAGGTTTAATAATCCGGGTAACTTTTGATTTTCGACTTCCTCATAAAAAGAGATCATAGACTTATGGGGAATATCGTAGTGATTTAAAAGTAAGCCGGTGTGCCGGGTATCTTCGGCTAAAACAATATCGGCTTCCCGGAGAATCCGCAGGGCGCGAAGTGAAATATCCTCCAGATTACCGATCGGCGTGGAGACCAGGTAAAGCATAAATAAAATTTTTGATACTTCTTAACAAGCTTTGTCTTGATTGACGGTCTTTAAGAATATGTAATCCGGTCGGCAGGACTGAAAGAATAATTACGATAAAAACAATCAAGAGAAAATAATTATCGACCTGTTTGGGGGTAAAGCGATCTCTTAACCAAGTTCCTAGAGCAAAACCCACCAGCGGCATACCAACCCCCCAACCGGTACCGCCTAAAATGTTGTAAGTTAAAAATGTCGGATAACTCATTTTCGCCGCGCCGGCAACAATAGGAGCAAAGGTTCTGACAAAAGGCATGAAGCGAGCCAAAACAATTGTTTTTCCGCCGTGGCGATTATAAAAATCCTGCGCTTTCAGCAAATGGCTTTTTTTAAAAAAACGCGAATCTTCCCGTTGAAATAATTTTTCTCCGGTCTTTCTACCGAACCAATAACCCACCGAATCACCCAAAACGGCTGCCAGGGCGCTGAGCGCTACCAATACCGGAAGAGATAAATCGCCGCGGGAAGCGATGAGTCCTGCAGTCATCAGTAGGCTATCGCCCGGAAAAAAGAAACCAAAAAACAAACCCGACTCGGCAAAAACCACAAAAAATATACCAGCCAAGCCGAAGGAGGTAATGAGAAATTCGGCGTTAAAAAGATTAAAAATTCCGCTCATGCCTTTTTTAGTATACCAAATGTGGTATTATTACGCTGGTTCATTTTAGAGCCAAGCTATGCTCTGGAAATCGGTACCCTATTGGGAAAACGGCGAATTGGTTGTTTATGACGTCCGATTAGTCCGACATCGGCAAATTATAAATATTAACCACAGCAAAGCCGGCTTCCTTTTAATAGCGATTTCATTATTTGGATTGGGACTTTTTCTTTTCCCGCTATTCAGAGCAGAACTGGCTTATCGCTTATGGCATCCCCACCAAGCCGCCTTCCAAAATTTGTCAACTAATAAAATTCAGCTTGCGGCAAATACCATAGCCAACCACAACTCCTATCTAAGCCCCAGCGACACGGGGGGAGTCGCTCCTGCCAATCAGGATTTTGGCCTGGTTATTCCTAAGGTGGGAATTAACTCCAAAATTTTAGCCGATGTGGATCCGAACAACAAAGCAGCATTCGAGACAGATTTAAAAATGGGAGTGGCCCAGGCAAGGGGAACAGCTCTACCCGGGCAAAAAGGGTTTATTTATCTCTTCGGGCACTCCAGCGATTATCTCTGGAACGATAATCCGCTGGCTACGCTCCTTTACCCGCTGAATTATTTAAACAAAGGCGACGATATCTATCTCGTTTACCAAAAAAGAGTATATCTCTACCGCGTCACCGATAAACAGATAGTCAGCCCCAACGATTTTCAATTTTTAACCTCTAGTGAAAACAGTAATGCTTTATATATTCAAACCTGCTGGCCGCCCAATACCGACTGGCAAAGGCTAATAATTACCGCCAAACCCCCGGAAGCATAGCTATCACTTGACAAAACGTAGGCCTATATCTTAAACTACAAGCGCGGCTGCCCCCGTGCTTATTCATGAAGTTGAAAGTCCTGATTTTTGCCGCTTCATTTGCCGCTTGTCTTTTGTTGGTCCATTTTCCTGTTAACGCTTCCGTCAATTGTGTTACACAATACGGCGGGGCACAGATTTGTACCACAACGGGGCAGTTGCAGATCAACAAAACCGTCTGGAATCCCGATAGCAAAACTTTTGTCGACAATTTAAGCCTCACCGACCATCTTTTCCTTTCCGGCGAAATTGTTGTTTTTGATATCAGCGTTAAAAATACCGGCGATGCCACTTTCGATACTGTTAGCGTCAGCGACACTTTACCAACTTTTCTGCAGCTAGCTTCCGGAAGCTTGAATTACACCATTAATAACCTAGCACCGGGGGCTACGGATCTCCGCGAAATTCGGGTAGTCGTTGTTCCGGCCAGTCAAATCCCGGCCAGCCAGACCACTCTTTGCGTTGTTAATAATGTCACAGCCACCGCCGACGGTTCATCCGATCACGACAGCTCTCAGGTTTGCCTACAGCGCAAGGTTCTCGCCGCCCAAATTCTCCCTCCGACCGGTCCGGCAGGTTCCCTATTTTTCCTATTGGGAATTATCGCCCTCGGATCCACAGGACTATTTTTCTCTAAAAATACCCTTTTATTATTTTTCCGGAGGGGGGTGAAATAAATGAGTGAACGTATCAGAAATTATAATCCTACAAGAAGAGAATTTATCACTGGTTTGGTCGGGGGAGGTTTAGTAGCTTGCTGTGCGGGCACTTTGTTTGGACGGGAGTTGCTCGAAAGGGCAAGAAAGATTTTACCCGGGGAAGAAGCGCAACCACAACCTACACCTTTAGCGGGAAAAACAGCAATTTCAGAAGCTCATGCTTCGGCAGCAAACACTCCGGGAGCAGAAAAACCTACCGTTGCCAATACACCGAACGCAGCGGTAAAACAACAGTATACCCAAGAAACCGCTGCGGCACAAAAGTCCAGCACGCCGGTTGCTACTGAAACTCCGACGATCTCTGTCTTTTCCGTTAACGGACAAGAAATCGGAGGGCCAACCAACCAATGGTGGCCTTTACAGGACGCGGACGGAAAATTTATTCCTAATTCCTGGAAATTTGTTGGAATGAGGACTACCGACGGATCGCTTCCGGGTTATGAGATGAATGTTCCCGAAGGAATGATTGCCCACGCCTGGATAGACCATAATAGTAAAAAACAAACTTACGAAGTGATGGGGGGCAAAGGAGCAAAAATTAGCGGTGAATTTAAAGTGGCGGAAATGTCTCTTTATGCCAAAGCTACCGATTGGGATAGTTCTAAAGCCGGCAAGTGGGTAAAAATCGACAATAATTTCAACGAAGTAAGCCCTTGGACAAATATCAATACCGAACCGACTGACAACGCGAATAATTCTACAACAAGAATGAAAGTCTGCCAGGTATTCGGGGCTAACGGAAACATTGTTTCTACCACTAGTATTCCTGAAGGGGGAGTTAAATACAGCGGAGGAGTGATATCGATTAATGTCGCTTCGGGACAAGTTGCTAATTATTGGAACGGTAAAGAGACGGTAAGAGTTAAAGGACCGACTACTATCCAAACGGGAGAAGGTAGTTTTTACTGTCCCTAACTTTTCTTCTGTGTTCTATATCCGAGGTCAAGAAATAATCAGATTTCTTGATCTTGTTTGTAGTGGTTATGAAGGTAACAGCATTATTAAAGGGGTATCAGAAAGCCGCAAAAATCGCGGTTATCAGCAGCTATCCCCCAAAAGGCACGCTTTATGGAGATAATGTAGTCGGAATTGCCAGCTTCACCAAAAATTTTATTATCCCGTTGGTTAGCCAATCAAAAGTAAAAGCAATTGTCTTGGCGGAAATAATTGACCGACCGGACATCTATGAAGAGAGGGGAATTCTGGTTATCCGTTGCTGGAAAAGGCAATCATGGGGAATTTTACCGGAAATAAACAGACAGCTAGAACAATTCAAAAGTATATCTTCTGTTGAAATCCAGCTGGAATTTAATAATTTCGGCAATATTTGGGTAACAGCTTGTCTGCCGCTTTTTTCTCTCTATCATCGTCTAAAAGGAAAAAGGACCATCCTGGTACTACATCAGGTTATTACCGACCTATGCGAATTATCCGGCCACCTCGGTCTAGATCCTAAATCTTTCAAGAATCTCTTTTTTAGCATCGCTATTAGGCTTTATTATTATCTTTCCTGTTTTATCAATAATAACGTGATTGTCCTTGAGCAAACCCTAGCAGACAGGTTACATAGACTAGGTGTTCCTTACGACAAAATAAAAACCATTGAACATGGGGTGGATAAAAATGTACCATCAATTAATAAGTACCAAGCAGCTAAAACATTAGGATTGCAGAATAAAAAAATATTTTTAGTTTTTGGATTTATCACCTGGTACAAAGGAACGGATCTTATTATCAAAGCTTTTAAGAATTTATTGAGGGAAAATCCCGAGTTAAAATCCCAAGTCCAGCTGGTAATTGCCGGCGGACCTAATCCTCACCATCTCCACGAAAAACATTATCAGCAGTTTATCAGAAATATATCCCGGGAGATTAAAGGTCAAAATAATATTACCCTTACGGGTTTTGTTCCTGAAAAAAAGATTTCCCTTTATTTCTCAGCTGCTGATCTTGTAGTTTTGCCTTACCGGACATTAATGTCCTCTTCCGGTCCGCTGTCCCTGGCTCTTTCTTTTGCTAAGCCGCTCCTTGTTTCCAAGGTAATTGCACCTTTACTAAGAAATGGCCACGCTTTTTCCGAGAAAGAAATACTTTTTGATCCTGAAGAGGTGAGTCTTAAGGAAAAACTGAGGTGGGCTTTATCATCCGACTTTCCCAGCAAAAAAATGATCACTGTCGCTAGCGAATTACGAACATTACGTGATTATAACCTCACGGGCAAAATCCATTTTCGTTCCCTATTTCCGAAAAAATCTCCCAGGCGTAAAATTATTTTAAAACCCAATTTTTGTCCGACCTGGAAATTATTTCCAAAAAATATTTCTTCTCATGAAGCCGCTGTCTAAGATTTATCCTTACTGGCAACTTCTACTGTTAGTATTTATCGTTCTCTTGATAATTATTTCGAATTACCAACCGGGGACATGGCTTTCGGGATGGGATAATCTGCACCCGGAATTCAATTTTCCACTGAATATTTCCCGGAGTATTTTTGCCGTCTGGCAGGAGTATCAGGGCTTAGGTCTATTGGGGGGAATGGCTCATGCCGCAGATCTTCCCAGACAAATTATTTTATGGACTTTCTCCTTAATTCTACCTTCCAATCTCGTCCGTTATCTATACCATTACTTTTGCTTATTTTTGGGAACAATCGGGATTTACTTCTTAGCCAGTAGCCAATACCTTTTCCGGGATTTCTCCTTACCTTCACGAAAAACTGCCGGATTACTGGCCGGAATATTTTATCTGCTAAATTTAGCTACAGTACAGGCTTTTTATCTGCCTTTTGAACCCTACTCCGCTCAATTTGCAGCTTTACCTTGGCTTTTTCTCGCCCAGTTCCGTTTTCTTTTCAGTAATAATAGGCGAAATTTAATTCTGCTCCTGGTGATAAATATTCTGGCTATTCCGCAATTTTATATTCAAACCTTTTTTATAGTTTATCTTTTAGTTTCGTCCGTAATGTATATATATTATTTTCTTTTCTACCAAAAAGTAATATCTGGGAAAAATTTAATTACTTTTGTTTTGCTCCTCTTTGCCGTTAATAGTTTCTGGCTTCTACCGAATCTTTATTTCACCCTTACCAAAGTACAAGTTACTACTGAAGCAAAAATAAATCTTATGGTTACACAGGAAAGTTTCCTGGAGAATAAAGCTTACGGTAATTTTCCGGATACCTTACTTTTACGCGGGTTTTGGTTTACTAAAACTGAGTTAAATAATTCCGGTGTTTTTATAGCGGTCGCGAAGCCCTGGATTGATCATCTTGCTAATTATTTTGTTCTTTTATTAGGTTATTCCTTATTCTTTATTTCCTTCTGTGGAATTATTCTGGCGCTTAAGAGGAAAAACCTTAGGGTACTATCTTTCCTTCCTGTTTTTCTTCTGGGTTTTATTATCTTATCTTCCCGAACGCCGCTTTTATCGTTATTTACGGAATATTTCTATAAATTACCGCTAGTTGCGCAGATTTTTCGTACTCCTTTTACTAAATTCGCAGTTTTAATTTCCCTTACTCTGTCTGTCTTTTACGCCGTTTTTTATCTGGAAATCTCCCGGAGATTAGGGAAAACTTATCTCAACAGGGGATTGATATTTATTTTAGCCATTATTCCGGTTATTTTTGCTTTCCCGGCTTTTCAGGGAAATCTTTTTTATTTTAAAGAGAAAGCAAAGATACCTTCGGAATATTTCCAGGTTTTTGACTTTTTTAATAACCAGCCAAAAGGGACCAGGATTGCCAATTTTCCTCAACCGACTTTCTGGGGATGGACTTTATACAACTGGAATTATAGCGGTTCCGGGTTTCTTTGGTACGGGATTACGCAACCGATCATGGACCGTGCTTTTGATGTCTGGAGTCGTGAAGACGAAAACTACTACTGGGAAATCTCGCAGGCTATCTATTCCGGAAATTTAAGCGCTCTGGAAAATACCCTGGAAAAGTACCAAATTTCCTGGCTCCTGGTAGATAAAAATGTTAATTTTCCGGCCTCGCCAAAAGCATTAAATACCGAGGGCTTGGAAAATCTATTTACCAAATCGTATAGAATTAAACCGGTAAAATCCTTCGGTAATGTCGATATCTATAATTTTTCTCTGTCGCTACCGGAAAAAGACTTTATTTCCTTCTTAGTTCGCCCGCCGGTTATTGGTCCGCAATATCGGTGGACGAATATCGACACCGCTTTCGCCGATAACGGACACTACATTACGGATACACAACCAGATATTTATTATCCCTTCCGCAGTCTTTTTACCGGCCGAAAAGTAGGGGAACAGGAATTTTCCCTCAAAGACACCGGAGCAACGCTTCTTTTCAGCCAGAAATTACCGGCTGGTTTAGATAGCAATAAACTTCTGCTTCCTGCCGTTGACCCAGAAGCTGTTTGGGTCAATGCGCAAAAATCTGACCAAACAACGATTCTCCAGCCTTTAGTTACTTTCGGACAAAATCGGATAAGCGTTGAAATTCCCAAAATTAACGGTCAGGATGCTGTCGCTGCCAAGCCGAAAAGAGACGGTGCAAACTACGTGTTATCTTTACCAAACTTACCCCAACGCTTCGCTTATCTTATTGGCGTAACCAGCAAAAATTTACAGGGTACCGGAATGCATTTCTGGATAGAAAATCTGGAAGGCCGCAAGTCCGATTTGGACATTAACCTTCCCCAAAATTTGGCAGATCAAACTTTTTACTTTGTCCAACCGCCGATGGATCCTTATGGAATCGGTTATAGCCTCCACTTCGATAACCGTCCGATAGGTGATACTCCGAGTCAAAACGAAGTGGAAAACGTTACCGTCAATCCTTTTCCTTTTACCTATTTAACGCATATCAAGATAGAAAATTATAAGATCGCGGCAAAAACCAACCCGAATATTGCTACTGATTTTACCGTCTCTCACCCTAATCCGGCATTTTATAAAGTGCAAATGGATAATTATCCAGGGGAGACAATACTAGCGCTCTCCCAGTCATTTGACTCCGGCTGGATCGGTTTGGCGCAAAATAACCGGGGTCATTGGCAATTATTAAATACCCACGTGTTGGTCGATAATTGGGCTAACGGCTGGCAGCTTAATGGGGGAGAGAGAACGATTTATTTATTTTGTTGGCCCCAACTTCTAGAGTTTATTGGTTTTATTATCTTGATAGTATACGGAGCGTGGATAGTTAAAGCATACAGAGGAGAGCCATAACCCAATTTATCTTATTTCGCTGCTGCTTCGCTTTCTCTTCGAAAATGCCGCGAGCTGCGATTATCGGTGGTTTTAGCTGAGTAAAACTCTCCCTCGGCAAGCTCTGGGTCGCTAACTCGGCCATAAAAAAACCCAGACGTAGCCTTGGGAAGCATACCTCTGGATCTGGTTAGGGATTATAACAAATGATTATAGGGTTGTCAAGGGTTATTGGAGCTCTAAAAGGGCCTTTTCTACACACTGGGCCCAGGAACCGTTGGAACTGGGAGTGTATTTAGTCATAATCTTTTGCGGCGTATCCAAACCCTGGCTATAGTAATCCTCGCGTAAACCGCGGCTTACCCGGTCGATAGCTTCAAACCAATTATTAAAACGCAAAACGGTATCGCCGTATATACCATAACCCCAAGCATTAAAACTGTCAGGAGGGATGACTTTGCCGACATTGGATTCGCACTGCGAAATTGCCGGGATCATGCTGTAGGGAATTTGATATTTATCCGCCGTATCGGTAATAAATTGTCCTAAGCCTTTAAAGGGTGACTTGTAGCGGTTCAGAAAATTATCAATAATCGTCGGTCTGGCATCGGCGTCTTTAATTTCAGCGTCGGAAAAAGCGGCAAGAACCTGGGGTACGGCGCTATATGGTTGATAATTAACCGCTGAAGCAGAAATAGGACTCGCAAAACCTACCGATGCCGCACTTTTTGTGGCGGTAACAGTAAGCAGCAGGGTGCTAAAAAAAAGCAAAGAGGTGCTACCCACCGTAAAAATCAAGACGAGCAGCAGCCTTTTCATCCTCCATATAATTACAAAACTACCGGGCAGTTGTCAAACGGTCAGATTGTATCATAAAAGCATAATTTAGCGCAAAAGAATGATAAAATAGCATTATGCGCCCGTAGCTCAACGGATAGAGCTCGGGTCTCTCGCCCGCTTAAGCCTCCGTAGCTTAACGGATAAAGCTCTGGTCTTCGGAACCAGTGATAGAGGTTCGATTCCTCTCGGAGGCACATTAGTTTTGGCGAGCGGGTCGAAACCGAAGATGCGAATTTGATTCCTGCCAGATGCGCCAAATAACCGATTTTCTAAGTGTTCCTACAATTTGCCGCTGAAGTTGATCTGCCCATATTAAAGTAGTATAAGGCTGCTATGGAGGGCAAAAACTCCCTATCTATTTTAACCAAAAGACGACCGCCCCAATTACGGAGACGGCAGGACGACGAACTAATAAATATTTATCAGTCGGCAGTCAAATTATTATTTCCGCTGGATCTTGAGGAAACCTATGCCACCGTAGTTAACGAGGCCGTGAGAATCGCTGGAGCCCGTTCCGGTTCAATCTTTTTTTACGAGCATAATAAATTTAATCGTGTTTATTCCACGGTTCCCAAATCGCGACAAATTCCTCCCCGAATGCATGGTAACACTTTTAGGGCTTTACGAACCCGAAAACCAATTATTATTCCTTCGGACGACTTTCAAAAAATTCATCCCGATGCAAAAAGCCCCAAGGTCAAGTCTATTATTTTAATTCCCTTGGTCAACGAGGGTATTCCTTTCGGAGTATTGTCTACCGATTCACACCAGTCCTCTACCGTGATGCGGGAAAAGGTAAATTTGTTGGTACTTTTCGGGTCTATCGCTACATTAGCGATCCGTAAAGCCCAATTATATGCGGAAATAAAACAAGCTCTGGATACCCGTGATTTGTTTATTTCCATGGCCTCTCATGAACTAAAAACCCCGATGACTGCAATCAAGGGATTCAGTCAATTAATCTATGATAAAGTCTCCATCGGGGAAACACCCCCGATTACCTGGTCCCGGCAGCTTGTTAACGATGTAGATCGAATGTCCCGCTTGATCGGTGAACTGCTGCAGCTTAACCAAATAAAAAGCGGCAAGCTGCACTTCAATTTCCAAAACTTTCCTTTCCGGGATGCTGTCTACCAAGCCGTGCTTGATGTCAAACAACTTCACCCCGATTACAAAATAATCGTTAAGGAACAGACTAAAGATCATATCGGCAATATTTACGGCGATCGGGATAAATTGATGCAGGTGGTTATTAACCTTCTGAATAACGCCGTCAAATACTCCCCACTAGGCGCACAGGTAACCCTCCTGATTATTTCTTCAACCCAAGTTTTGAAACTGGAGGTCATTGATAAAGGAAAGGGTATCAACAAAGAAGATCTCCCTCACGTTTTTGAAGAATTCTATCGCCCGCCTCAGGAAACCAGAGAAGGATTAGGTCTAGGTTTATATCTGTCTAAAAAAATTATCGAGGCTCATGAAGGAACAATCGTTATTGATTCGAAAATTAATCGGGGAACCCGGGTCACCGTCTGTCTGCCCAGGAAAATAACATGACCTCTCCAAAGGAAAGGAAACCGGACTCAGTAAAAACCAACTACGAGCAGGCTTTAGAAAAATATTGGACCATACCAGCTGAAGAAAACCTCTGGTGGGAAACTAAAAAAATCGTTGCTGCAGTAGCCAAAGATGCCCTCAAAGCTTATAAAAATAAATGGCCTAAAACATTGGTAATTATTAATGAAACCGTAGGTGTTTCTGCAGCAATAATCAATGGTGTATTAAGGGGCCGTCCTACGGACCTTAAACTATATGAAGATCTTTGTTCTGGTGACTCACCGTTTATTTCCCAGAAACCTGCAGGAAGAAAGGCCAACGACCGGGGTAACATTTATTTTATCGGTTTAGAAGGCAATCCTAATTCGGGAAAAACCAGGACTAAAAGGTTAATACGTAAAGCTTTGGAAAAAGAGCTTGAGCTTCGGGGGGTAAGAAAATATGTCCGGATCAGAGAGACCTCATTGGAAAAAGCTTCTGCCCGAGCAAGAAAAGAGAAAAAATTAAAAGATAAACATGGTAGTTTATATTCCGACATCGGTTTAAAGGTAAATTATCAATATTTGCTAAAGGATATACAAAGGGCCGCGGGGGGCCAAAAAGGAAAATTAATCATTTATCGCGAAGCTATTGTGGGCGGATTAATGCCCAGACTCTGTTATCGTTTTTTCCGCCAGCATTATCAAGGTGTTCATAGCCTGCTCTCAGCTCAAAAACTTGCCTATGATTACGGAGAACCTATTCCCAGGAATATCAAGGAATGGAAAGAAACAAGCGCCGGGGCGCGCTTAAACATAACGGAGGTTTATGACTCGCATAGTCTGCAAATGGCTTACGAGTTAATGCCCATTAAGTTAGCTTCTGATAAATTTGTGGAAAACACGGTGATAAAAAAGTTATTCCGCAATATTTCCCAACCGGAAACAGGCGAGCTTGATCCGACCTTGGCCGTCAGAGCTATGAGGGTAGCTAAATTCCTGGAAATCAGTGAGAAAGAAGCTGCCGAGGAGATGGGTTTAATTTTAGCCAGCGGGGGAATCATCGATTATATTCATCACCATTATACCTCGGGTAAAGTTTTTGCATTGCCAATTAAGCCTGAAGATAGGGGAGTGGCTACAATCCATTATTCCCGCTTCTTTAACGATCCCGATCCTTATAATCTGGATATACCAATCCCCGATAGGAAAGTTTTAATTAAGCATATAAAAAAGAGTAAGGAATTGCAGCGTAAACAGAGAATAGAATTCGTTAAAAATAATTCCTCTAATCCCCAAATAAGAATGATTGTTGATATTCTCCTTCAAAGGAATAGAAAAGTTAAAGTTAAAATAGGTTAAACCTGAAAGGGGGCTTAGCAGATGGTATAATTTGCTAAATCAGGGCCGCTAGCTCAATTGGCTAGAGCAACTCCCTCTTAAGGAGTAGGTTCAGGGTTCGATTCCCTGGCGGCTCACACAAGCTTAGAAAACCAAAATTTCCCGATATCCTTCTAGTTTTGAAGCTGGAAGGGCTCGAATCCCATCTGCCTTGAGTAACTTAAACTTGAATTCCAGTCTACAGTATACAAAATGATATTAAAATGTATATTGACAATATACAATATAATAGTAAAATAAGGGTATGATTCATCGTACTATTCAAACAGAAATAACTAAATATCTAGCTAGTTCCGATAATAAAATTTTTTTCATTTGGGGTCCAAGGCGGTCTGGGAAAACTACCATAATTAACAAAATATCCCAAGAGCTAAAAGTACAAAAATTTAATTTTGATTTACAGTCCGATCGAGAGAAATTCATTCCGCAAAAAGAAGAACTGGAAGCATTAGTCAAGGATAATAATGTGATTCTTATTGATGAAGTACAGAACTATCCGGAAGTAACTGTCGTTCTCAAAATTCTTTACGATGAGTTTAAAGTTAAAATAATTGCAACCGGAAGCTCAGAACTTCGTCAAAAATCATCTAAAGAGTTTGATACATTGGCAGGAAGATACCGGGAACTTTTTTGTTTACCACTATCAATTTACGAAATTCAAAATTACGAAAAACCTAAAAATTCTGAGCTAAAAGAATTTAGCCAAAAATTAGCAAAAAATCTGCAAATATTTGGTTCATATCCAGAAGTTTACGCCAATTCCAAACTTTCGGACAAAGATAAAATTGATCTTTTACAGACTGTGCTTGACGCCTACGTACTTAAAGATATTATAGATATTTATGACCTAAAAAATGCCAAGCTCGCAAAAGATATTTTGACTAAAATTGCTCTTCAGCTTGGATCAGAAGTTTCTATTCGAGAAATTGCCGAGTCTCTTAATGCTAACGTAACTACCGTTTCAAATTATATCGAAATTTTTATTAAAAACTATATTCTGATCGCCCTTCCCTCATTCAAAACTAATTTAAGAAAAGCTGTATCAGAAAATCGAAAGTTTTATTTTTACGATTTGGGAATCCGAAACGTACTTATTCAAGATTTTCGAGATTTAGAGCTCCGGCAAGATAAGGGAGGAGTATTTGAAAACTTAATTATTTCAGAATTGGAAAAGGAAAGAAAAATACAGGACGCCAAACTAAACTTTTACTTTTACAGGGAATATGGTGGAAAGGAAATAGACCTAGTTGTTGAAAATTACAAAAAGCAATACCAAGCAGTAGAAATAAAATCAAAAGATGGAAAAACTCAAGAAATTTTCCCATTGCCGCATACTACTTCTGTAATAACTACTCTAAATTACCTTAAAGAAATCAATAATTTGATAGAAAAGTAATTCAGTTCTTTAAACTAAGTACCGTTAATTTTACGGAAACCCGGATTAAACTTTCAAAAAGGGGGTTCCAAGCACGGGACAGGTGGCTCACATAGGGTAGAGAGCCACAATTCAGCTTCTATTTTTCCTTGGTTTGACAAATTCGAGATTTGAAATATATGAATGTTTGTTTCAAGTGATATTTTTATATTTACTTATGTTCACGGGTATGCAATACTAAATTTAATGAAGCTCCCCGATATTGAAGGTAAATATCGTGCCCTCTTAATACTCCTAGTAATTAGTTTAATTTGTTTATTTATTTCCCTTTGGCCAACTTTTTATGGACTTGCACACCCCAACCTAGAATTAGGTGGAATTATGTTATATGGTTTGCAGTTTGCACTGCCAATACCGATGTTTTTTATTTCCTTAATTGCTTATAAAGCAACTGAAAGGCTGTTAAATCTTTATCGACTTCATCTAATTTTAATTATTATTATTCCCTTAATTTTAATAGCCCCCGCGACGCAGACATTAACAGTTTTTGTCCCTTGGTATACCCAAACGAAAGTTAATCAGGCTTTCCAATCTTTCTCGGTAAAAGTCTCTATTTTATCGGAAAAAGTTAACTTGGTTAATAATGTAGTCGGAAATCCAGAATATCCTGGCTCAAACCCCTATCTCTATAACTACGAGTATAAAATTGAGATTAATAACCTAACTAATAAAACTTTTGAAAACATACCCTTAAGAATCTCGCTGGGGTTTGATGCACCCGAACAACCACAGTCATGGGATCAAATTTCTCTTGACAGCGAAAATAATATTTTAATAACTCTTAAACCCGGGAGTAATGTTCTTAATGGGCAATTCCCTGTAATTTTCTTCGATCAGGTAGATAAAAAAAATCCGCTTCAAAATCCTGTACTATTGGAGGTTTACGCTAAAATCGATAATATGGGCACAATAAAATCTCTTAAAACAAGATCTTCGCTAGATTGGGTCAATATCTATACTGCACAGCAAAAGTTTTTCAATAAAAATAAAACCAAGTAATTAATTCCCTATTGGTCACCGACGGACGAAGAAGAAAAACGCAAAAATATTTAAGAACTTTCTACAAATTAAATGGCTCGTCTGTTGTAACCAGTTTGGATCGCTCCTCACTGACAAGCGCGCTATCAAAAAAGCGATCCCTAAAAAACTGGCTCCAATAAAAATTTACTTTGCAATTATCAGGTAATCAACATCCATTTCATGATATTATTTACATACGCGCTGGAAGAAAAAAGAGTCTTATCAACTACACCAATAACTCCAGAATCTACCCCAATAAATTTAAGTTTTGAAAGGAAAAACTTGTTGCTGGGAAGCTCACAAAACCATTTTTAGACAAATACCCAGTACTTACAGAAATTCCAGACATTTTCCCAGAGATACATTTAGCAAACCCCGGTCAACCAGAGGCATTGGTCACACTAGCCGGCTTTAAGAATCAATATACAAATATGTTCCTTAAAGATCGCGGAGCTAAATTAGTGGAAAGGACTAATGATACCTTAATAACAGTAGGGTGATCTCAATTAAGTGATGTTATTGATTAGCGATGAAGATGTATGGCAGATTATTTGGCGGGAAATTATCCTGCTGGTGTAAATATTTTGGGACTTCTTTCGGTGGTAGAGAATGTCTTGTTGCTTTGAAAATATTTAAACAACTTTCAGAATCAGTTTTCAATTTTCCTGTAAAATCAGTGGAAGTTGTGGTTGCCCCAACCGGTAAAGAAACCCAACAACCATGAAAAGTAATAGGGGCGACAACGGGGTCAATGATCTTCCCCACAATGGCCCTGGAGATGGCGGCCAGTTGTGTCCCGGTCTTGGCCCCAGGGGTTTGGGGGACAAGGCTGCCTATGCCCCCCTTTTCAAACCTTCCCAGCCATTTATAGATGGTGTTCCGGCTCACGTGAGCCGGGAGGGCAATCTCGGTAACGGTTTTCTCCGTCTCCCTTGCGGTGACCCGCAACATCATTTCTTCCACCCATCGGGACTTAATACGGTTATGCACGGGTGGCATTTTAGGCCACAAATAGTTAATGCGAGATCCATTCATCGGTGTTTACCAAAGTGTTAACCTAATTCTGTTACACTACGATAGTTGTAATGAGTGTTCCAATTTTGGGATAATTGGATCACTCAAGATGCAGGCGTGGCGGAACGGTATACGCGCAGGGCTTAGGACCCTGTGGGCTGAACAAGCCTGTGGAGGTTCAAATCCTCTCGCCTGCACTATAAGAATTTTTTGGGAAATATCGTGATTAGGCACTTCTACGGCTTTGCTTCCGGGTTCGAGCCGGTTATTTCCCTCTTTTTCTCCTTTTGCCACCTTTTTGTGATAGAAGAAAAGTTTGATATTGTTATCAACAACAAGATCATAAATGATTACGGTATTTTTGGGCCAATCGTAGATTGACTGGTGGGAAACACCATGCTGTTTGGAAAGAACGATTAACGGGGTTCCCGTCTTAACTTTGGACAAAAACTCCGTTTTAACTTCGGAATCAACGTTAGCCGGGTCTGTCTCCTTCTGAAGATTCAAAAGTGCCTGAAGCTTTGTCTATTTTACCGGAGACCTGTTATCGCTTAATAAAAGGTTTGACAACGTTTCAGCTTGATTCAAGCTCAATATGTCAGCAAGATCTATCCACCGTCGTAGAGTTCATTAAGACTCACCATAGGTTATCTAGCTGGCTGTAGTTTAACGATTGCACTCTATTTTAACTATGCTACCATGGGATAGGATGGATTATCAAAATCAAACACTTACGAGCCCTCAAGATTCTCCGGTTAATCAACCTCAAGCTACGGTAAATATCTTATCTGAGCCAACCTTCCAAGAATCAACACCGGTGGCGGTAAACATTATTTCAATAGCATTGTTTATTTTAGCTTCTCTATATCTTCTATTTGCCCTTGTTATCTTTGCTATTGTTGTTCTACTGAACTATTCAACATCTTTTGGATGGGGCTATTTTGTCTTTGATCTTTTGCGTTACTTTCCATCAACGGGTATTGTTCCAATTTTGCTTGCTCTAGCAGCCTTTGTTTACTTTTTAGTTGCAATCAAAATTAGAAACCAAACGAGAGCATCTTGGATTATGGCCTTGACATGTTTAGTTATCATTCCACTACCCCTTTCAATTGCTATCGGTTTTCTAATAAATCTACATTCCCAGCTAGGGAGCACCGGTAATAATGTGGGGCAAAATGCTATTAATTTTAAATTATTCCAGGACATAACGTCAGCATCGACTCTAACTGATCTTTTAATGTGGATATTAATACTGATATCTATAATTTTGCTCCTTATTAAACATCGGGAATTTGAACATCAAGGGAAACCCCTATCAAACAAAGCAAAAATTTTTCTTTCAATAATCTTTTTGGTAGCCGTTTTACCTGTGATAGGAACGATGAGCTATGGATATTACACAACAACAGATAAAGATCGAGGTTTTACTGCTGCTCAAAAAAATGTTAGCTTTCACATCTTAAGGCCAAGCTACTTGCCCCTCGATTTTGTCCAGTGGGCACGACCCACACCCGCTAAGGACGTCTCGGGGGGAATGAATGCAATTGGTCTTATTTACGGGCCTCCGCTCAACAACGCCAGAGAACCTGGGGCCATTGTAATTATTCAAGAACAAGTTACTACGCCGTTTGATCTGCAAAAATTAGTCAACTCCCAGATAAAAGATCGGCAAAAAGAGAAGATCACCACAATTTCTCTAAGCCAGTCGAGAGACGGCAGGGCATATCTTCGGCAAGTGACCGACGATAGCTTCTATTTATATTACATCGACTCAAATAGCGTTCTTTATCGTATCCATTTTAGTGTATTCAGTCTAGATGAAGCAAAGAACGTTATAAGTTCGTTTCAGTAAGCCTAGAGCTCATAAACTAACAATTGCAACTGCATCGGAAAGATACCAGGCGTTAAAATCTTCGGGCCGAAGGGGGGCATAATTCCATTGGAGCAGAATCGAGTTAACTAATAGTTTCAGAGGTTCAAGATTGGTCGCTCGATGTGCACTGGACACTACCGGTTCTTCTGATATAAGATAAATTAATGGGGATTAGACTGACCGTTTTCACAACATCAATAATTACCGGGGTCATTTTCTTTTTCCTATTCGCCGGAATCTCTTTTGCATCGTACAAACAGGCTTATGACGACTACCATAACGAATATAGTGCATATCGCCAAGCTTACCAGGATTTTATCGTGGCCAGCTCCACTTATAATACCTACAAAACCCTTTTAACCCAAAACACCGCTATGGAAAAAATGCGGGTTGTACTGATAAAAAGAGATCTCGTTGTCAGCGCTTATTTTCAGGCGGTAATTGAAAAAATGCGGGAAACGGAAGGTTTCAGCGCCGATAGCCTTAACACTTTCTCCGGAATTGTAGCCGCTGAAACTGCCTATCTTAATGATCACCAGAGAGAAATTAATTCTGCCGCTAATATTGAGGATTTAAATAAAGTAAGCGGAGATTTTGATGACAAATATAAAACGATAGAGGAAGAAATGAAAAAAGCTATCGGGTCAATTTTACTGGCCAAAATTGACCTGCAGGCAGCTAAAGTTGACGATCTTTCGGCACGAGTAAATGACACTCTGACCGGTTTACAAAACAACGGCCATGATGTTTTAAGTTGGCAAAGAGGTCTTATAACCGCCCGGGGAAAGATCGACCTTTACCAAACTAAAAGAGATGCCGCGCAAGAAGTATTTTCCCCCCAAAATTCCTATTATTCCAATCAGGAAATATCCCTGATGAGCGGTCAAAAATTCCTAGCCGAAGGCCAGCAATATCTGCATGAAGCAGGGAATTTCCTATTAGAAATTATGAATTCCTTAATTAACGGATAAATTTTATGGAAATTGCAGACGGCGGAGAAATTATCAGACCGGACCGGAAAGTGGAATTAAATGCCAGCTTGGTATTAATTCTTATTATTACCAGCGTTTTTGTTTTTGCCCTCGGTATCGGGATGGCCTTTCTTATCTTTTCCCACCAAAACCAGCCGGCAATTCCATCTCCTGCTGCCAATATCTCACCCACGCTTACTCCGGTTGCTCGCAAACCGGGAATACTCTCGGGCGATGCCGGCGCCCTTAAACTTCAGGGAGATCTTAAAACCTGGTTGGGGGAAGTAGATAATCTGGATCTTTTGGAGCCGCAAATAGCCCCGCCGGCAATTGATTTAAAAATCAATATCCAGTAAAATGCGTCTGCTATGATAAGCGCACTGACCCGTTTACCGGGTTCCTCTTTCGAATTGACGCTGACTTTCCCCTGGCCGGAGGTAAAGAAAATCTATGATGTGGTTTTTGCCGAAGTGGCCGCGGAAATTGAAGTTGAAGGTTTCCGCAAGGGCAAAGCCCCGGAAAATCTTATCGCCCAAAAGGTGGACAAAAGCAAAGTTTACGGCGAAGTAGTCAATCGCCTGCTACCGGAAGCTTATAGCAAGGCGCTGGATGAATACAAACTTAAACCTATTATTTCCCCGAAAATCCAAATTGTTTCCGGAGAAGAAGGCAAAGATTGGCAGTTTAAAGCCGTCGCCGCCGAAAGACCCCAAGTTGTACTGGACAATTACCGCGAAATGGTAAAAGGTATTAATGCCAAAGGAAAAATTTGGACCCCGGGCAGCACCCAGGACTTAAACCCCCAGGAGGACGAAAAGAAAAAGGCAGAAGATCAGAGCAGAAAAATCTCGGAAATTGTGCAAAAACTATTGGAAATTTGTAAAGTAGAATTACCGGAACTTCTTGCGGAATCGGAAACAAATAAATTGGTTACGCAATTGGTGGATGATGTCAGGCAGGCAGGACTAACTTTCGAACAATATTTGCAAAGCAGCGGCCAGACCGCCGAGCAGTTACAGCAAAAATATCGCCAACAGGCTGAGGCAGCGCTAAAAATGGAGTTTATCCTGGAGGCAATCGCTGACGATCTGGATATCCGGATTACCCAGCAGGATGTAGAGTCGGTTATCAATAAAGAAACCGATCCGGAAAAAAAGAAAGCATTGACGGCCCAATCATATCTACTCGCTTCTATTCTGAGGCGAGAGCAGACATTGACAAAACTCGCGAACCTATAGTACACTTCGCGCAATGAATAGCCCGAAGAAGAAAAGCGATTTTGTGGATAAAAACCCTATTGAGATGGTAGGAGATTTGGGCGCGGATATCGGTAAAAAAGCTGCCAGTGAGCTTAGTCGTGGACTTCTGGAAACAGCTATTGACCAACTGAATTTCTCCCCTAGGTCTAAAAACGAACCGTTTAAAGGCGAAATGAAAGTGGGGGAGGAGTTAAATCTTAAAGCCAAGATTTCGGAAAAAAAGATTGAACTCCTCCAGCGACAGTTCCAGGCGGTAAAAGTTGAGCAAAAAACCGTTTTTGACCGGGAAACTTTAGAAACCAAGCAGAGGATTCAGCAGTTGGTCACGCAGATTTCCCAGGAAGTAAAAAATATTCAGGTCCAGACAGCTGCTCTTTCCGGCGATGTAAAAAATATTACCGTCCAGGAAACGGTGAAAAAACCCGGTCTTTATCATCTTAATTTCTTTGAGTGGGTCGTTTCTATGCTTCAGGATTTGAAAAAAGAGGTTGTAAAATCCCGGACCTGGCTCTCGGCTTTTAATTCCAAAAAATCCAAAAAAGGCTATTGGGCTATGTTTAAAAAACACGGCAGCTCCTTTGCCATGTCTGACGAGCGCTCTCTGGCCACGGCAGCGGGATAAAAGTATATATTGGTGTTATGAGCCCACTTTTGAACAAAGAAAGTTCAATATTATTAGATGGTAAAGGTTACAAGTTTGTCCGTGACGGAAATAAAGTAGCTTTTGATTTTTGGGAATTAGCTCATTCCGAAATTGCCGCAGAGAATGGCCTCGGACTTCTAACCGGTAATAACTTTTGTAAATATCTTCTGGACGATGGCGGATTGATTGATAGAGATTTAGATGGGAAAATTCACATCTGGAACACTACCAGTACCTGCTTATTAAGAGGCGATCCCCAAATAGCCAGATTAAAAACTCTAGAGTTAATTGAGACAATAATCGGAGAGAGAATTATCCCAGGTATATAGTTTGATTTAGTGGGCCCGAGAGGAATTGGACCTCTGACCTTCTCGATGTCAACGAGACGCTCTACCACTGAGCCACGAGCCCTAATTAACTTGACATATTATAACTGAACCCCTAAACTTTACTCAAGTTAATTTCAGCGCGATAAAAGACTCACCAACTTTTTTACTGAACTGACTGTGCAGACCACAGAAATTAAGCACCAAACCCCATACCGTGCAGTTGGGGGTAAATCTGGATGGAACCACGCTTGCAGGCGTTCCAGAAATAATCCAGAATAGATTGGTGCTTTAATTATTTTATGGAGAAAAAAGAAAAGTTAGACAATCTCAGACATTCTTCGGCGCATTTATTAGCTGCGGCGGTTCTGGAATTATATCCCGAGGCGCTGCCCGCTATCGGGCCGTCGGTTGAAAACGGTTTTTATTACGACTTCGATCAACTCAAAATTTCCGCAGAAGATTTACCCCGGATCGAGGGAAAAATGCAGGAGATTGCCAAAACCTGGAATAGTTTTGAAAAACTGGAAGTTACCGCCGACCAAGCTAAGTCAGATTTTGTCTCTAATCCATACAAGCAGGAATTAATTGAAGAATTAGAAAAAGAGGGTAAATCGATAACTTTATATAAATCCGGAAATTTTACCGATCTATGCCGCGGCGGACATACGCCGCATCCTAAAAATGATCTGAAATATTTTAAGCTTTTAAAAATTGCCGGGGCTTACTGGCGCGGAAATGAGAAAAACAAAATGTTGACCCGGATTTACGGGACTGCTTTTCCGACTAAAAAAGAACTTGAGGATTATCTGCACTTATTAGAAGAGGCGGACAAAAGAGATCATCGCAAGTTGGGCCGGGATTTGGATTTATTTACTTTTTCCGAATTGGTCGGCGCCGGATTTCCGCTTTATACGCCGCGGGGCGGCATTATTCGCCGGGAATTGAATAATTTTATTGAGGACTTGCAATCCCGGGTCGGTTATCAGCAGGTCTGGACGCCGCAGGTAGCCAAAGCAGAACTTTTTAAAGTTTCCGGACATTATGATAAATATAAGAACGATATGTTTAATGTCGTTTCCCATTATTCCGAAGAAGAATTTTTTCTCAAACCTATGAATTGTCCGCAACATACTCAAATTTACGCAGCCAAACAAAGAAGCTACCGCGACTTGCCTTTGCGTTTGACTGATTTTGCCATGCTGTACCGCGATGAAAAACCCGGGGAGCTAAACGGCTTGGCCCGCGTCCGTTCTTTTTCCCAGGATGATTGCCATATTTTCTGTACGGAAGAACAGGTGGACAACGAAATTGATACCGCTCTGCAGATGATTAAAAAAGTGATGGCGACTTTCGGTTTCTCTTACCGCTACCGTCTATCTACCCGTGACCGAGAACATCCCGAAAAATATCTGGGACAACCGGAGGTTTGGGACAAGGTGGAAAAGTGGGCGGAAAAAATTATGCAGCGGAATAAAATTGATTTCTTTATCGCCGAGGGGGAAGCGGCTTTTTATGCTCCCAAAATGGATCTGATGGCAACTGATGCCTTGGGGCGGGAATGGCAACTCTCCACTGTCCAAATCGATTTTGTCATGCCGGAAAGATTCGGTCTTAACTATACGGATCGTGACGGCAGTCTTAAAATTCCGGTGATGATTCACCGCGCCATTCTCGGTTCGTCAGAACGGTTCCTGATGATTCTTTTAGAACATTTTGCCGGGGCGTTTCCCGTCTGGCTATCCCCGGTACAAGCTGTGATTCTGCCGATTGCCGACCGGCACTTGAATTATGCCCTAAAATTAAATGAAAATCTTTTAAAAAACAGTATCCGAAGCGAAATTGATGAGCGGGCGGAAACTCTCAGCGCCAAAATCCGCGACGCGCAACTCCAAAAAGTCCCTTATATGTTGGTAGTAGGCGACGAAGAGGAAAAATCAGAGCGGGTCGCAGTAAGAAGCCGCGACCGCGGAGATCTGGGCAAAATGCCCTTGCAAAAGTTTCTGGAAGAAATTAAAATGGAAATCGGAGATAAAAAATTGCGGTCAGCCTAAAGTTACTTTAGCTACAGATTGCAGAAACAGTACAAAGCCAATAATCAAATAGCCGCTCCTCGTCTAAGACTAATCGGGGAAGACGGCAAGCAAATCGGCATCCTTACCAAAGAAGAAGCTTTGGATTACGCGCTCGGTCAGGGCGCGGATTTGGTTTTGATAGGTGAAAATGCCCAGCCGCCGGTAGCCAAAATAGTCGATTATAAGAAATTTATTTATCAACAGGAAAAAAAGGAAAAAGAATCTAAAAAATCGCAGAAAAATACTGGAATCAAAGAGGTGAGAGTCGGCGGTCCTTTCGCCGGGCAAGCTGATATTGACGCCCGTATTAAAAAGACCAAGGAATTTTTAACCGATGGATATAATACCAAGGTAGTGGTAAAATTTTCCGGCCGCCAGATTACCCATCCGGAGTTCGGATATAAGATAATCGACCAGTTTAAAGAAAGACTTTCCGATGTCGGTAAAATCGACCGCGAAGCTCATTTCGAAGGAAAATTATTAGTAACGGTATTTAGTGCGAAATAAACGATAACTATTCACTAATTTTTATATGCCTAAAATAAAAACGACCAAATCCTTAAGGGACCGGATTAAAGTCACCGGCAGCGGGAAGTTGTTGCGGCGCAAGATGGGGCAAAGACATCACGCCGCCGCGAAGCGAAGAACCAATTTACGCCGGGGTAAAGAACCGCTGCTTGTTACCGGTGCCTGGGGTAAAAAAATTAAAAAGATTTTAGGAATATAGTGCATAGATTTACTGTCAATTTCCGTAAGAACGCACGGGATAGGGCGGCAGAAGTTTCGGCGCGTGCCTATAATCATTATTTGCGTATTCGACCCTTTGTGGGTAAAATATACAAACCGTTTAGGGAAATACACAGTAAATACTTTCAAAGTAGGACAGATAAGCAGTAGGGCAACATGGTAGTCTTAATTAACTAAATTACTAGCCCACTGTCTTACTGCCATACTAATTACCGGAATATGGCAAGAATTAAAAGGGGCCTTACCAGCCACGCAAAACATAAAAAATTGCTTCGGCAAGCTAAGGGTTATTGGATGAGCCGGAGAAAGCTAATCCGCAAAGCCCACGAGGCGGTACTGCATGCTGGTCAATACGCATATGTTGGACGCAAGGACCGGAAATCGCAATTTCGCCGCGATTGGATTCTGCATATCAACGAAGCCGTCAAACCGCACGGTTTACGCTATAGTGAGTTTATCCATAAACTGAAGCTGGCTAATATTCAACTCGATCGTAAGATTTTGGCGCAACTTATTCTCGATGACCCCGCTGCTTTCCAAAAAATTGTGGAACAGGTAAAATGATTAACATGAGCAGGGCAAATAAATTTTTCTTTTTCTTCTTTAATCTCGCACAAGCGGGAGATGGTTCGGTGGTTTAAAACCCCCCAAAGAAGGAAAACCAGACCCCGCAATGGAGCGGGGTTTTTTTATAAGGCCTCTAGATACCTAAGGAGAGACCTTGAGACGCTTTAAATAGTTAGTTACAATTGACACGGGGTCTCGTCCCGAGCAAGCGAAGCGAGACGGGGGACAAATTAAGCTATGCAGGAAAAGTTATTGAACCTGAAAAACGAAGCCCTGGCACAAATCATGGCTGTGCGTGACAATAATGAACTGGAGAAGATCCGGGTGGAATATTTGGGGAAAAACTCCGGAAAATTGACTCTGGTCATCAAAAAAATCCCGGAACTGGAACCGGATCAGAAAGTTATTGTTGGCCGCTTTGCCAACGAGGTCAAAAAAATGATTGAGGATGCGCTTGAGCGGCAAAAAGCCCTGTTACAAAAAGAGAGGGAGGAAAATATCGCTGAAGCTGAATGGATTGATGTGACCATACCGGGAATTAGGCCCCCGGAAGGCCATCTGCACCCACTGACACAGACCCTGGCAGATGTGATTTCCCTTTCCCGACGCTTAGGTTTTCAAATTGCCGCCGGACCGGAAATCGAAACAGACAATTACAACTTTGAAAAAGTAAACATGCCGCCGGACTCGCCGTCGCGCGACACGCAGGCTTCTTTTTATTTAGACCCGCGCGGAAGTAAAGTCCAGCCGGGGGAAATTCTTCTGCGGACCCATACTTCTAATATGCAGTCGCGGGTTATGGAAAAGAGCAAACCGCCCCTGCGGGTTTTGGTTCCGGGAAAATGTTACCGCGTTGACGATGTTGATGCTTCTCATAATATTGAGTTTTACCAATTTGAAGGATTTGTCGTGGATCGCGGAATCTCCTTAACTGATTTATTGGGAACCGTAGATTATTTCCTGAAAGAACTAATTCCGGGAACCGAGGTAAAGTTTTACGCTACCCACTTCGACTTTACCGAGCCCAGTGTTGAAGCCTATATCCGCTGTACCATTTGCGGCGGCAAAGGTTGCGCATATTGTAAAAATCAAGGTTGGAGTGAAGTATTAGGTTCGGGAATGATTCACCCTCATGTTTTAAAATTCGCCGGCATGGACCCGCATATTTATACCGGCTTTGCTTTCGGCATGGGATTAACCCGTTTAGCCATCCTGCGTTATCAACTCGACGACATTCGCTTGTTACATAGCCTGGACATGCGGGTTTTAGAGCAATTCTAAAAATATGTTAATGCCATTAAGCTGGTTAAAAGAATTTACGGAATTTAAAATCCCGATCGGGGAGCTAGCTGTAAAATTGAGTGAGGCAGGTCTAACAATAGAAAAATGGGAAGAAAAAGAAGGGGATACGATATTAGATCCAGAAGTAACTCCTAATCGGCCAGATCTCCTTTGCGCCTATGGCACAGCCCGCGAAATTGCAGCAGTAATCAATACTAAACTTAAAGCCCATAGCGACGAGAAGAAGACTTTTTCTCATGATTATAAGACCAGAGGTATACCGATGGAAATTAAAATCATCAATAACTTTGCCCTTTGTCCGCGCTGTACCGCGATTATTGTCAAAGGGGTAGTCGTAAAGCCTTCACCAGATTGGCTGCAAAAACGCCTCAAGCAGGTAGGTTTGCGTCCGATCAATAACTTGGTGGATATTACTAATTATGTAATGTGGGAATTAGGTAATCCTCTGCATGTCTTTGACTATGACAAAATCCGGGGTAAGAAAATGGTCGTTGAGGAAGCTCGCGGTGGGGAAGATTTCCGCAGCCTTGACGGGATAAACTATAAATTGCCGAAGGACGCGATCATTATCAAAGACTTAGGTCGGGTAATTGATCTTTGCGGCATTAAAGGCGGGGAGAATACCGCAGTAAGCCAAACCACCAGAAATATCCTGCTCCATGTACCTATTTATAATGGGACTCGTGTCCGCCGCACTTCTCAAGCTTTGGGTTTACGCTCAGACGCATCAGCAATCTTTGAGAGAGGCGCAGATCCCGGCGGAACGGTAAAAGCGCTCTACAGGGCCCTACAGCTTGTCTTAGACCTGGGCGGAGGGACGGTGGGAAGCGACTTAATCGATATCAAGAAAGACGAATTCCGGCCTTGGACGGTTTCTGTTAGTCATGAGCAAATCGAGAACCTGCTGTGTATTAAAATTGATCCCCAAGGGGTCAAGGAAATTTTTAAGCGGCTAGAGTTGGAAGCTCTCGAAGCAAACGGGGTTTATGAAGTCACGGTCCCAACTTTCCGCAACGACTTACATATCCCCGAAGACCTCATTGAGGAAGTAGGGAGGCTTTATGGCTACAACCGCTTCCCGAAAACTTTACCCGCCGGTGTTGTTCCCATCGAAAAAGTAGCCTATTCTTACGATACCGGTTTAGACTTCCGCGTCAAGGAAATCCTCAAGGGTGCGGGTTTCGGGGAAATTTATTCCTATTCCTTAATTTCCGCCGACCAATTAGTCAAACTGGGAATCGATCCCCGGGAAGCATTAAAAATTCAAAACCCGATTTCTCATGAATACGAATATTTGCGCCCTGATCTTTTGGGAAATCTCCTGGAAGCCCTAAAAACTAACCTGCCTAATTTTACGGATATCAAGGTCTTCGAATTGGGAAGGATATATCAGGGCAGATCTTTGGACAAATATGAGGAAAGATATCAACTGGCGGGAATTTTAAACGGCGAAAGATTTTCGGAGGCCAAAGGAATAATAGAACTAATATTCAACGATTTAGGGATTGACTCCCAAATTTTACCTGCCGAAGAAGCAAATAATGCCTGGTTTCATCCCGCACGCACCGCGAAAATCCCGATGCCCAAAGAGAAAAACCTAGGATATATCGCCGAACTACACCCCAACCTGCTTACCAAATTTGGCATCAAAGGAAGGGCCGTTTATTGGGAATTGGATTTCGATCTACTCAAAAGCTTAGCCGGTAAAGTAAAAACCTACCAACCGATAACAAAATACCCCGCCATCATTGAAGATTTAACACTGGCAATCCCGGATAAAGTTTTAGTAGGCGACGTACTAGATACCATTAAAATTAGCAGCAAGCTTGTCAATACGGTAAAACTGATTGCTTCCCACGAAGAAAATAAAACCTTCCGCATTAATTATCTTAATCCGACAAAAAATTTGGCAGATGCCGAAGTTGCTAAAATACGCGCCAAAATCCTTGCTAATTTAAAAGGGGAATTCCAGATAAAACCAAAAGAAAAATAAGATATTAAGGGGTAGGGGTCGGGGTCGTGGTGGGGGTAGGTGTAGGTACTGTATAATCCCAATCCGTTTTTACCCCAATTCTCACAGCGGAATCGCTGGAATTACCCGCGGAATCCGTGGCCCGGAATTTGATTTCATGCGGGCCATCGGGTACGCCACTTAGCTTATCATCAATCGTATCCCCGTCTTTATTCAATTTCTCCGTTCCGTCAACATAAACAGTAAATTTAACGATACTGCGCGCCGAAAAAGCTTTTGCCTTTACGGGAACATCGTTGCTGTCAATGCGCGCATGATCCTGGGGATTTTCCGTTTGGATAACTACCGAATTACTGCGGGCGTCGGATGTATCAGTCGGCGGGTGGTAACGAGAATCATCTTTGCGGTTATCATTCACCCATTTATCAATTCCCTCCTGCCAACGGTTTTTCCCGTCATTACTTACCGGATCATTTTCGTTAATGACAATATATTCTTTCTCCTCATAATCTCCCAGCCGGATTTCCAGATCGTTAGCTAGTTTCCCGTTGGCCTTGGAAATTTTCAATTTTTTATAAATTGCGGCCAATCCTACCGGTTCCGTTCCTTTAATAAAGTATTCGCTTCTGGTCGGGTCAGAACCATGGGGCAAACCGCCGCCCAAAGCGTCAATAACCAAAGCGATGACATCGTCCGGCTTCTTAAATTCTTCATTGGGCAGACCTTTTAACGCTGCTTTAGTCAGGCGATTCCAAATCGGAGTAGCACCCGTGACCCCGGAAGCAATCTTGGGGTCCATCATAGAATTATTATTATTTCCGACCCAAACGCCGATCGCGCGGGAAGGAGTATAACCTATCGCCCAATTATCTCTCTTTTGATCCGTCGTTCCTGTTTTGACCGCTACCGTTTTTCCCCCGATCTGCAGTAAATTACTTTCCCCAAAAACATCCTTACGAGCGTTATTGTCCGCTAAAATATGGGAAATAAGAAAACTGACCTCTTCGGAAAAGACCCGCCTTCCGGTGACCGGACGATATTCGTATAAGACTTTTCCGCTGCTGTCTGTCACTTTTAAAATTGACACCGGTTCATTCCTGATTCCACCGGTGGCAAAAACACCGTAAGCGCTTGTTAGATCCAATAGTTTTACTTCCCGGCCTCCTAAGGCCAGCGATAAACCAACCGTTTTCATGTTCTCATCGGTCGGCTCCCAAGTAGATATGCCGGCGTTGTAACCGGTGGTCATAATATCCCGCAAACCCGCCAGGGCGGTTAACTTAACCGCCAGGGTATTGATGGAATTACCGAGCGCAAAACGAAGCTGCAACGGTCCGCGATATTTCAAATCATAATTTTCCGGGGTATAAATCGGGTGCAGAGGATCACCGCTTTGGTAGTCGGTCTTTACATCCATCAGCATGGTTGCCGGAGTGTACCCCTTAGCAAAAGCGGTGGCGTAAATAAAAGGTTTACCGGCGGAGCCCGGCTGGCGGAGGGCAGTAGTGATGTTATAAGACCCGAAGTCTTTATCAAAATAATCGTAAGAACCCACCATCGATAGTATTTCTCCGGTTTGAGGATTAAGAACTATGGAGCCGCCGTTGCTGACTTTCAGTTTTTTAATTTTATTAACCTCCTCATTAACAATTTTTTCCGCCTGTTCCTCTAAATCCCAATCCAAAGTCGTTGTCACCCGCAAACCTCCGGATTCCACCATCTGTTCGCCGAATCGGGAGACCAATTGATCCTTGACATAAAACACGAAGTGCGGCGCTTTAATTCCGGCGGAAGCGCTGGCAAATTGCATTGTTGCAAGCTCTTTCAGGGCGTTAGTTTCCTGCTGATCGCTAATATAGCCATCTTCGCGCATCCTTCGCAAAACGCTCTTGGTACGGTCAACATAAGCTTTCGGATGTGAACCGAAGGGCGAATAATTAGTCGGCTGTTGCGGCAGACCGGCCAAAATCGCCGATTCAGTTAAATCCAAATCTTTTGCTGATTTATTAAAATAAGTACGTGAAGCGGACTCTACCCCGTAGGCAGAACCACCATAAGGAACTTCATTAAGGTACATTTGGAGAATCTGGTCTTTGGAAAATTTCTTTTCGATCTGGTTAGCCAAAATCACTTCCCGAATTTTACGCATCACGGTTTGTTCCGGCGAAAGCAGAACCGTTTTAACCAGCTGCTGGGTTAAAGTAGAACCACCAGAGAGGCCCTGTAAGGTAACAATATTTTTTATCGCCCGGAGTATTCCGGTAAGAGAGTAGCCCTGGTGTTTATAAAAATCCTTATCTTCAATAGAAATAGTCGCCAGCCGTAGATACCGAGGCATATCTTTAAGTTCCAGGGGGATGCGCTTTTCCTTGTTATAGACATCATAAAGCGTTTTCCCGTTACGGTCGTAGATAATCGTCGCATAACCTTCGCGCCTGATAACCTTATTGGGGTCGGGCAAATCAAAAGAGAAGACGGCAAAAACTACCGCTGTAGCCAGGAAGACGAATATGACACCCAAAAAGGCGAAGACGGAGAAAAATTTAAGCCATAGAAAATGACCGCTGGGAGTGTAAAAATACTCGCGGAACCGATCGAGCATGCCTCATCAGTTTAGCATAGTAGGTGGATTTTCTAAAGCTTCCGGATATAATAAGTTTATGGATCCGATAGAAGAATTATTAACCCGGGGAGTGGAAACCATTGTTCCCGGTAAAGAGGAATTGGCGAAACTATTGAAATCGGGAAAAATATTAAATATTTATAATGGCGTTGACCCTACAGCCGTCCGTATTCATTTGGGTCACGCGGTCCCCTTAAGGAAGCTGCAACAACTAGTTGAGATGGGGCATCGGGTAACCTTCCTCATCGGTGATTTCACCGCGTTTATCGGAGATACCTCCGACAAAAATACCGAAAGACCGCAGCTAACAGAGGAACAGATTGAAAATAACTGGCAAACCTATAAAAAACAAGCAGAAAAATTACTAGATTTTTCAAAAGTGAGAGTAGCGCGAAATAGTGAATGGTTGGATAAATTAACCATGCGTGATGCAATTAAGTTTGCCCGGCATTTCTCACTCAACGATTTTATCAGCCGGGAACTCATAAAAAAGCGCCTGAGTGAAGGTGGCAGCATCAATTTGGCCGAGGTACTTTATCCGTTGGCTCAAGGTTACGATAGTTATCACTTAAACACCGACCTGCAGATAGGAGGTACCGAACAAATTTTTAATATCCAGGCCGGGAGAACCCTCATTAAGGATTTTGACCGACGAGAGTCATTCGCGATGACCAATTCTATCTTGGAAGGAACAGACGGTCGGCGAATGAGTAAAAGTTGGGGCAATGCTATTTGGATTGAAGATGCACCCGAAGAAATGTACGGCAAAGCCATGTCTCTGCGCGATAATTTAATCGTACAATATTTTACCCTAGCCACAAATGTTTCTATGGAGAAGGTAAAGGAAGTAGGGGAGAGGTTAAAAAAAGGTGAGAACCCGATGATTTTGAAAAAGGAACTTGCATATCAAATCGTCAGCGAATTGCACAGTACTATAGCTGCGGATAAAGCCCAGGAAAAATTTGCCAAAACTTTTCAGGAAAAGAACTTAGCCGAAGCGGATCTTCCCCAAGTTCCGACACCCGCTAGCAATGTTGTAGACGCGGAAAATTTGGTTGCTGAATATGGCCAAGTTAGCCATACCGAGGCCAAGAGACTTTTAGAACAGGGGGCAGTTGAGTGCTCCGGCACAGTGCTACACCGTGGTGAAAATGTTAAAATAAACACGGGTGATATTTTAAAAATCGGAAAAACAAAATTTTTAAAATTCGCTTAGCTAACCGCTAGCCGTTAATATTATGAACTTTTTTAGAAAGCACGAGAAATTCCTAAAAATTTTAATCGCTATTTCTTCCATCGCCTTGGTAGCTACTTCGCTTCTGCCACTGCTATCTTTGCGCTAAGCGCCGCACTGCCGGCCAAAGAAGATATAATAAGCCTGTGGACTCTGAAAAATTAAACCTTTTTACACCTATTTCCCGGATTTACCTGATCGGACCAACATATGCCCGCAGGCTATCAAAGTTAGGTATCCGGACTGTGAGCGATCTTTTATATCATCTGCCTTCCCGCTATGAAGACTTTTCCGTCAAATCAAATATTGCTTCTTTACAGGAGGGGGAGATTGTGACCGTCCAGGGTAAAGTGGTTTCCCTTAAAAATCAATATACCCGGCGCGGTTTTGCCCTGCAGGTAGCGGAAATCGCCGACGAGACGGGGAAATTGGAAGTATTGTGGTTCAACCAAAGATTTCTAACCAGAACCATTAGCGCCGGAAACCGTATCAGTCTTTCCGGTAAAATTATCCGTGACGGACACAAATTACACCTGGAATCACCCGTTTATGAAATTCTCCCTGTTCTGCTTCCGGGAAAGTCGGCACAACAGGCTGAGGATACTATCCATACGGGACGTTTAGTACCAATTTACCCTGAGACTTACGGCATTACCAGTAAATGGATCCGTAATAGAATAAACCATTTGCTGAAAGCTATCAGCTCGAAGCAAATTGCCCTTAAAGACTATCTTGACGATAATATCCGGGAAAAATATCAAGTTATACCTTTGGAACAAGCCGTATTCCAAGTCCATTTTCCCCAAAATTTAGAACAAGCCGGGAAAGCGCGCGAAAGATTGGCTTTTGACGAACTGCTGATTTCGCAACTGGAGGCAAAACAAAGAAAAGAAGAATGGCAGCAAAAAACCGTCGGCAATAAATTTAAAATTGTAGAGGTCAGCAGCAAATTGAAACTAGTGGTCTCCGGCTTGCCGTTTACCCTGACCGGAGCCCAAAAAAGAGTAATTAATGAAATATATCGCGATTTGGCCCGAGAAACGCCGATGAACCGCTTGCTTCAGGGTGATGTCGGTTCGGGAAAAACCGTGGTGGCTGCACTGGCCATGCTCGCGGCTTATTTAAATGGCTTTCAGGCTGTACTTATGGCTCCTACGGAAATTCTGGCCGAACAACATTTTAAAACCCTTCAGGAATTGTTGTCTCCTCTGGGAATCGGTGTCGGTATTGCCACCGGATCCCGCAAAGACTATACCGGCTATGATGTCGTCGTCGGAACCCACGCACTACTTTCCGATAAATTAAATTTTAACAAGCTGGGGTTAGTGGTTATTGATGAGCAACATCGTTTCGGGGTAGAACAAAGGGCAAAATTGACAGCCAAGGGCTTAAACCCGCATGTTCTGACCATGACCGCTACGCCAATTCCCAGAACAATTGCTTTGACTTTATACGGCGATCTGGATATCTCCGTATTAGACGAGATGCCCAAAAACAGGCAGCGCGTAAAAACCTGGCTGGTACCGCCGGAAAAGCGCATGGCCGCTTATCAATGGATTAAAAAACAAAACACCCAAACATTTATTATTTGCCCGCTCATAGAGGAGTCAGAGGCAGAAACTCTTCTAACGGTTAAATCCGCCAAGGCCGAATACGAAAAACTCCGCAAAGAAATATTTCCCGATCTGAAACTAGGACTCCTCCACGGACGCATGCGCCCCAAGGAAAAAGAGCGGATTCTGACCGAATTCCGCCGGGGAGAATTAGACATCCTCGTAGCTACCCCAGTGGTCGAGGTGGGCATTGATATTCCCCAGGCAAACATTATGCTAATTGAAGGCGCAGACCGTTTTGGGCTTGCACAGCTGCACCAACTCCGGGGGAGGGTCGGCCGGGGCACTGAACAGGCTTATTGTCTGCTCTTTTCCCAAAACGAATCACCCTGGACCGCTAAACGCCTTAAAAATTTGGAAACTATTCATGACGGTCTGGAATTAGCGGAAATGGACTTAAAATTCCGCGGACCGGGAGAGCGCTACGGGCTTGCTCAACACGGTAAATGGGGGTTGAAAATCGCCAGCTTCGACAATTTATCGCTGGTGGAGAGAGCGGACAAGCTGGCCAAGGAGGTAATCGCCCGGCCGGAAGCCTTTCCGTTATTGCGAAAAACGCTTATGGAAGCTACAATTGGGGTAGCACCAAATTAAATATGACACCTTTACCCAAACGAAAATTATCTACCAGGCGACAGGGAAGACGGCGGGAAAGTATTAATTTGCTTGTCAAAAATCTTATTCCCTGTCCGAATTGCGGGAAGCTCATTCACCCGCACCAAACCTGTAAATATTGCGGATATTTCCGCGGAAAATCGATCTTTTCCCCCAAAGTTGCCAAAACGCATGATCACCCGGAAGGATAAACGCCACCTGGCGAGGGAACACGCTATAGAAGCGATTTTTTCCTGGAACTTTCAAAAATCACGGGAGAAGGTTAATAACCCGATCGCCAGAGAAGTCATTGATCGTCTGGAGTTAATCGATAAAATAGTCGAGTCTTCGGCGCCGGAATTTCCTAAGGAAAGGATGAACTCGGTGGATCTGGCCATTCTGCGCTTAGCTGTTTTCGAACTTTTTATAAAAAAATCGGAGCCGGTGAAGGTCGTTATCGATGAGGCTATCGAATTAGCCAAGGAATATGGGGGCGAGAACAGCCCCTCTTTTATTAACGGCGCTTTAGGCAAAGCGATTAAACAAAAATGAAAGACCTATCCGCCCTGGAAAATCAATTAGACATAAAATTCCGCGATGTCCGCTTATTAAATCAAGCTTTAGTCCACCGCTCTTACCTAAACGAAAATCGGGAAGTAAAAGAATCCAATGAAAGACTGGAATTTTTAGGCGACAGCGTTTTATCGCTTTTAACAGCGGAGGAATTATATGGCCGTTTCACCCGCTATGCGGAAGGTGAGCTCACTAATCTCCGTTCCGGACTAGTAAGAACCCAAACTCTTGCCAGCATTGCCCGTTCACTGCTTCTCGGGCAACACATTCTAATGAGCAAAGGAGAAGAAAGAAGCGGAGGGCGGGAAAACACCTCGCTCCTGGCAGACACCTTTGAGGCGGTTCTGGGCGCTATTTATCTGGACCAGGGGTTAACCGCCGCCCGCAAGTTTCTCCGAGAAAATCTTTTTCCAATTGTAGCCGATATCAATAAACACAAAGATCAGCTGGATTTCAAAAGCAAACTACAGGAAATCACCCAGCGGAAACAAAAATTATCTCCGACCTACAAAGTGATCAGTACGGTTGGACCAGATCATGATAAAACCTTCCTCATCGGTGTTTCCGTTGGCGAACATTTCCTCGGAGAAGGTTCAGGGAAAAGCAAACAGGAGGCAGAGCAGGAAGCCGCCCGCATTGCAATTGTCAAGTTAAAAAGTTAAAATAAACCGTCTTATGGCTGTAAAAATTCGCTTAACCAGATTAGGAAAAGTTAGTAAACCGGTCTACCGCGTTATTGCTATCGATGAAAATAAGAAACGCAATGGCCGGGCGATCGAAGTATTGGGCACCTACGACCCTAAATTCGATCCTGCCAAGGTCGTCCTGAACAATGAGCGGGTAAAATACTGGCTTTCCGTCGGTGCCAAGCCAACAGAAACAGTTGCTAATCTTCTGGCAAAAAATTTATGAAAGACGCCCTCGATTTCATCGTTAAAAGTCTCGTTGATACCCCCGAAAAAGTGCATATTGGCGAAACCACCGACGATTTAGGGCAAACCATCCTGACGATTGCTGTTGACCCCTCCGACATGGGCAAAGTAATCGGTAAAAGCGGGAAAATTATCAAAGCAGTGAGAACCCTGATAAAAATTATCGCCACGAAAAATCAGCGACGGATACAAATCGAGCTATTAGAAGCCTCTAAGGATTAAAAGGGTTAACTTTCCCGGTGGGTACCAGCTCCGGAGGATTAGTGACAACCGGATTAGCGGACATTGATTGAATCAGGGTTTTTTCCTTTTCCGTTAAAAGCTCCAGCGGCATATCAGATTTACCAACGGAACTTACCTCGGGTTGATAATAAACCAGAAGAACTAAATCGGAAGAAATGTCCTGTTGTCCCTTGGTTGCTGGTCTTTCGTTGACTTTAAATACGATGGAGTCGGCCCCCAAAAGGCGATTTACCTTATAGATACCGGCCAGAAAATCATGCAGCGCCAGGTAATTTCCTTTAAGAGTAGCCATAAAGGGGATCGCACTTACCCCGGCACCGTAATCTTTCTCCTTATTTTGGGAGACAAAAAAGGTTGGCTGGGCAGGGGTTTTATCGATAGTCGGAGGCGGCGCTGCAGCTTCCGTCGCTAGCATCCCCGGGGCGATGGAAAAATCCTGGATGGAAGCAGATGCTTCCTGAGCCATCCGTTCCAATCCGGCTAATAAGCCGGGAACATTTTTCTCTGAGGGCAGGGCATTGGAGGCAATAGTTAAAAGAGAGCGTGTTGAAGCCTCATCCATAGAATTCAAAACATTAGCTTTGGTCTGAAGGACGGACTGTTTCTTCTTGGCTGCCTCCAAATCCGCCCGGGCCTTTTTTATGGAATCGATGCCGGGTAAAATTCCCATCAAAATCACACCTACACCGACCAAAATGAGAATAATAGGGATGACTAATTCTCTTATCCGGTTTTCCATTTTCCTCCTATTAGGTTCATGGTTAAGACCACCAGATAGCCGCCGCTCTTATCGTTTTTAATGCTGGTTACGGTTAGCTTATTAAACATCTTGCCGCCCTTTTCGGGGTCATTCAAGGCGGTCAAAAATGTATTCAGCGAGGAAGAGTTATCCGCTTTAGCCGTCAATTTCACCATTCCTTTTCTGTCTACCTGTAACTCGCTGAGCTGAACTCCATCGGGTAACAAACCGCTGATATCATCCAGCACGGAAGCAAAATCCGGGCGCTTACTGACAATCTCACTGATGCCTTTTGCTTTGCTTTTGGTAGACTGCAAAAGAATTTCCCGCGAACGTAGGTTGTTAATAATAGAAGTCAGATTATCATTTGCTCTCTCGACGGCTTTTACCTGAAGGGAAAAAAATTGGCCGACTCCAAAAACTCCGCCGGCCACAATAGCTACTAAGGCTATAAAAACCAAACTTAACTTATAAAAACCACCGATCGCCGCTTCTTCCCGCTTGGTTTTAACTTCTTTTTCCGGCAGTAAATTGATATCTTTGGCCATATTAGGCTTCTTTCATCGCCAGCCCGACCGCCGCGCTGTAAATCGGGGCATCGTCCAACATCGCTTTCGCCTGTTGGTCATTCTTCATGATATTGGCTACCGGGTTACCCACCTGGACTTCCAGCGTCAGGGATTCGCCTAAAAAATTGACTAAGCCGGGCATTTGCGCCATCCCACCCGATAAAACCATTCTCCTGACGGGATCATCGGGCTTTTTAGTCTGGTAATAAACCATTGCCCGTTTAATTTCCGTCACAATTACCTCTACTATTGGTTTTATCGCAGTTACCACCTTCCCGTCAAGTTTGTCCGGATCCAGTCCATACGCTCTCTTGTACTCTTCCGCCTGGCTAATATCTATATTTAAATCTGCCGAAACTGCCCGAGCTATCGCCTCGCCGCCGGTAGCAATCGAGCGGACAAAGGCTAAATTGCCTTTCTTGACTACCGATAAGTCCGTTGTCGTGGCCCCCAAATTGACTATGAGAGTTGTCGGGGAGTAGGGGTCGGCTCCCACTAAGGCGCGGGAAATGGCAAAGATTTCCGTTTCGATAGCTAAAACCTGTAAGCCTGCCAGTTTAAGAATGTTCATATAGCGGTTCACGACTGCATGCGGAGCGGCAACCAAAAGTACATCCATTTTGGCTCCGAGAACATTTTTCTCAGGTACGGAAAGAATTTGGTGCCGTAGTAATACCTCGTTTAAAGGAACGGGGACATATTGTTCCGCCTCCCATTTTATCGCGCTTTCCAGCTCCGCTTCCGACAAAACCGGAGTTTCGATTACCCGGGTAAAAACCTGGGATTCAGGAAGAGCTACGGCAACATTCCGGCTGGAAATACCGGCATCCTGCAACAATTTTCTAATGGTCTCCGCAAGTCTTTCCTGATCTGCATGATTCTCGGACATGGAAGATCCAGGGGGTACGGAAACTTTCCCGAAGCCGACCAATTTTAAATTATTACCGTGCGGAGTCAGCATCACTACTTTGGCATCCGCGCCGCCGATGTCCAACCCGAAATGCTCCCGAAATTTCATGCTAATCTAGTATCGACGATTTCGACATCTTATGTCAAGTATCCACGGAGTGTAGGTATATGTTCAAGTTAAAGTTCAAGCTCAAGTTCAAATAGAACTACAAGAAGAATGCTGATTGGTTTTTTCGCACCTCTTATTTTTGTATTGGAACTTGTTTTACTATGGCGCTACTTCCGCCCATTTATAATAGGCTTTGACGCCGAAATCCCTCATTAGGGCCTGATTAAAAAAGTATCCTGGCTGCAGGGTAATTATTGCTGTGGGCGTCGTTACATTTTTTTGGTCCGGAAACGAGCGGCTAAAACGGAATCCGGTTCCGGATACTAAACCGCCGTAAACATTTATAGGTTTGCTTGTAGTTTCGTTTCCCGAGCTGGTGTAAGAAAGATCAATATTCCCGTCGGCAATAAAATAGCCGGACATCTCATCCACACTATTATTAACCAAAACCCGACCAGAAACGATAAATACATAAGCCGCAGAGGGGTGGAGGATATAGTGGGCATTAACAGTTAAATCTCCGTTGACAAAAATCACTGCGCCGAGGTTTTGCTGGGTAGCCAGATTGTTCGGAATTGTGGTGTTGTCAATGGTATACCCGGAATCTACCAAATAAACGCCGCTGATTATCGGTAGGCGACCCGAAGGCAACGCTACGGCTCTAGCGCCCACATCCGTAAACAAACTGGCGTATGTCGGGCGGATACTATCCAGGGGATAATCATCCAAATACCAGGAATTAGCAGAGCTGAAACCGGAATTACTGCCCCCTCCGTAAGAAACTATATAATCAGCGGAGTAATTACCCGCCGCCGGAGAGGTAACGTAATAGCCCAGTTCCGCGTGAGCATCGCCGTTTTTTGTTATAAACCAGGGACTGTTTATGCAATATTGACCGATGCTGTTGTTTCCTGCCTGATCGGTAATTTTTATCCGGAGATACTTACTGCAGGTCCCCCAATTGCTATTACAAAAATCAATCGCCGGCACGGTGACTTTTCCGCCGCTATAGCTTGCCGGTGCCCAGGCATCTGTCTGGAAAGGGCTGGAACAATTAAGCAAATCGGTATGATAACCGTAGGGTAAACCGATATCCGTCCGGTACTGGAATTGGGCACTTGTAGGATCGATACCGGAAGTCAGGTCGCTGATATCCACCTTAATTTGGAAGGTATGGTCATTTAAAAGTTGGGTGGCAATCCAATTCATCCAGGGATAAGGAGCCATCGTATCAATCTTATAAGTCGCGGATTTGGTTGTTTCGGGGCTACCCAGCGAATCCTCCGCCCAATAATAAAGAGCGTGGGTACCGTTAGCGGTAAATATTTTTTCCGTCGACTCTTGGAGATTGTTTCCCAGAAAATTGACTGTGGTCACCGGCGGGTTGTCATAATAGTAATTGATGGAGGCGATACCGGCCGGAGCCACCGCCGTCGCGTTTAAAACCGTATCCACTCCGCTGATATACCAGCCGTTATTACCCAAAGTAGAATTTACCACGCTAAGCGTGGTAACCGGGGGGCTGGCGGCTTTTACGGCAAGGGGAAACAGAAGCAATAAAATCCCGCTTAAAAATATCCGCATTTTAAACATGGTAGTAACCCGTAAATTTATTGCTTTAAATCCTGTCCGGAGAAGAGGACATAATCAAAGATGGAAGGCAAAGTACCGGCCGATTTAGTGACTTGAACCCTCCTGGTCGCCCCGCCGGAAGTTGTCGCGGTAGCGGTAATTTCATATGCCTGCGGCGGCAAATCCTTCGTGGCCTGCACCATAATAGATGTTCCCCGATAGATCGGTCTGATTCTTAATAAAATTTTGCTACCCGAAGGGATAGTCAGGGTATCAGTCTTATCATTAAAATTAGAGCTGCCTGCGCTCGCCTGAGAAAAATGATTAATCGGACCAAGAGAGTTACAACTCGAAGAATTATAAGCGAATTTTTGTACTCCGTAATTACCGCCTGTCGTTAAATAATAAAAGGTTAATTCCAAAGAGGAAGGGCCGCTGTTATCCACCCCGCAATTGTAAGGGGAGACGGGTGCTTCTGATGAGCTGTTCCAAAAAACGGTAATCGAGTCTCCACCTAATCCGCCCAAGTCTATCGATACCACATCATCTTTTTTTACCCCGTTAACCGTATAAGTATTACCGGAAGATTGGCTTACCTCATAAGTAATATTGCCGTTAAAACCCAAAACTGTAGCATCTACTGGTTGCGGTGTTCCCACCTTACCAGCCAAATCTGCCTGTGATAAAGATAAAGCCTCTTCAATACCTGCTTCGGCTGCCGTAAAAGCCCGGCTGGACTGATCAGATATCTGCGATTGGCGAATATCCTGAATTGTGCGGGAAGTAATAGACAGGCCCACAGTCAATCCCATGAGCATTACGAGAAGTACAAAAACTGCTATTTGGCCGTGATTGTCCCTCACAATTTCATCGTATGTTAACTACCCGCCTCTTGTCAAGCCACGGACTAATAGTTAAGTTGTCTCAGAGAAACAGTTTCCTGCTGGGTAATCGTCCCACTAAAGTCCGCTCGTGTTCCGGTATAAGTTGAAGAAACACGCAGGTTGATGGTCACCGGCCCGGTTACATTGGTGCTGCTAAATGTTGAGCCGCTAAAAGTTACCTTTTTGCTGGATATCGAATCGGGTAATGCCCCGTTAGTAGTTTTTGTTAGTTCGATCCTGGTAGGAGGACCCGAACCGTTTACGAAGTCATAATGGACAAACCAAGAGTTGGGGTTGCATACTCCGGAAGAGTAAGACGTATAAAGGGTTAATGTGTGGCCGCTATTGGATGTCACCACACAGGCAGCTTTCCGAATGTCCCGGCCCAGCGTTTCCATTGCCAAAGAAGCGTTTTGCCGCAATTCATTTTCTGTCGCCACAGCGTTTGAAGCCTGCATTACCTGTAAAATGATCGTGATTCCCGCCGATAAGAGTATGGCAAAAATACCAATAACCACTGAAGCCTCTACTAAAGTAAAACCGCCGGTATTTTTCCTCTTTAAAATTTTTATTCCCATTTGGTAATATATGTTGAAAGTTTAACGGCATTCATTCCTGAGGCGCAATTACCGATCCTGCCCTTTTCATCCCAGTAAACACAAACCGCTACGATTACCCGATCCGGAGGCGTTCCGACAGATGTTACGGTAACCGTCCGGGTAAAAAAAGTAGCATTGGAACCGAAGCCGGGATGATCCGTAGAACTAATCAGGGAACTAAAATCTCCCGTTTGGATAGCCATTTTATTGTTGTGTTCTGTCGATTTGATCAATTCCATTTTTTCCTCCGCCAGTCTGGTAGCCGCCGCGCGGATATTGGAAGAGTTGGAAAGAGATAGCCCTCCGACGGCAAAGGAAACTAAAGCCCCGCCGATAACCAGCATTAAAGCCAAGGCTACTGCTGTCTCCACCAAAGTCATCCCTTTTTTTGTTTTTAATTCGTCAATCATAAATCCGCACCACACGGACATCATTCGAATCCGGCTGGATATAAATATTTTCCACCGGTCCGCTGCGTCCGTGCAACGTGATATTTAAAGTTCCCCCACTCGAATACGGAAAAGTAAAATGAATATCGTGGGGTAACCCTTCCGGCGGGCAAGTTATCTCAACAGCATTGGGGTTTGCAAAGCAAACCGTAAAGGGATTTGGTAATGCTGGTTGCGCATCCAGAGTAACCCCATCCGGTAAAGTGGTTGTCGTGTCCTGTTCAAATTTATGCGAATAATTATCCACCGAGCGAATAGTATAACTATTTTGGGTAAAAGTTACCCACCTCGTTTGCCCGCCGGTTTCCCCGGCAAGAGCGTTGTTTTGCACCCCGCGCAGATCGGCAAGCAGTTGGCGTTTAGCTTCCGCAACTTTTTGGCTGTCGTCAGTACCGCGCATACCGTAAAAACCGATGGTAGCAATAATCGCCATCACGGCAATCACGGACATCAGCTCAATGAGGGTATAACCGAAAGAAAGCGGAGATAATCGTTGGACCATAAAAATAGGCAACCGCCGTACCTAAAACCAGAAACGGCCCCAAAGCTATTGTTTCATTAAATTTTTTCCGTTGCAAGAGTACAAGTGTTAAGGAAACAATTCCGCCGGCCACAAAACCCAGCCAAAGGGCAAGCAAAATATTCGGCCAGCCTAAAACGAGACTCATTACCAATACCAGTTTTACATCGCCCCAGCCCATACCCCGGCCGCGCGTGAGGACAATGAGGAGGGCAAAAAGGCTGGCAAATACCAGGCCAGAGCTGAAAGCCAAAGCCAGTTCTTCCCCATTGCCTATATGGGCGGCTAATCCCAAAAGACCCAGCATAATAACCGCTTCATCCGGGATCAAGCCGAAAATCCAATCGCTGAAAAATATTAAAATCAAAACCGCGGTTAAAATTAAATTTTCCGCCAATAAGAGGGGAGCCTGTATTCCGGTATAGAGAGCAACCGCGGCAAAGGAAAGAGCGGTCACCAGTTCTACCGTAGGATATCTTAAACCTATCGGGCTGCGGCAATAGCGGCAACGTCCGTTAAGCGAGATAAAGGAGAAAATGGGAACCAAGTCAAACCAATTCAGCACGTGTTGGCAATGGGGACAAAAGGACCGCCCGAAAAAAGGAGAAGGGGAGCCTTCGGTGTTCAAGCGATAAATCAAAACATTTAAAAAACTGCCGATTATCAAACCGAAAAGAGCTGTTCCAACTACCCAAATAATTACTAAATCAGCCATTTTAAATAAATATTTACACGCCCCGCAAAGATCGCGGGGCGTGTTGTTATTTACTCTGCCTTATTCAATGCCACAGGCGGCATCAGCAGTAACGTAACCTCCCGGGTTAAGCGTAGAAACTTTCCAAATCAGAGTGGCCGGATCCTGTGTTTCCATTACCGCGCAAAGCGCGTATTTCGACGCTGAATCGGTATTATAGGTATATACTGCTTGCGACGCTCCGGCCGGAGGAGGAGGTACATTAGGAATATAATCCGGAACAAGTAAACCCAGCGTGGCCGGATAAGCCGTCTTTTCCGTATAATATGCCTGCAATGCTGTAGCCAACGCCCGGAGATCTCCTTTCCGCTTGGTATCCCTGGCTTGCTTTTGTACTCTGGTAAAAGACATTACCCCGATCGTTGCCAGGATAGCGATGACCGTAATGACGATCATCAATTCAACTAATGTAAAACCTTTATCAGCTTTTCTGCTTTCGGGCAGATTCAAACTATTTCACCTCCCCCTTTTCGGGATAAAGTCCCAAAATTAAACAATTTGTTTAATTCTACTTAGGACTTAGAAAAACACTATTCCCACCACTCTCTTTGACCAAAGTAATCGTATAGTCAGCCGTAGATCCTGAGTTCGTTATCGTATAGCTTACCGGTGGGTTAACTGTACAATTTGCAGGCGTTAATACACTCGTAGCGCCAGCCAAAGTTAGAGGTTGAGGGCCAGTCCCACAACCTGGATCAGTTGGATCAGCCATATAAGTGGCTAGTGCTCCAAAATCAGCTGCATAAGTTCCGTGATCTCCATAATACCTTTCCTCCGCCGCTCTCATTGTGTTCGCAATCTGTTGTCTTTGCGTATCCCGAGCTGCTGCTTGCGCTTTCTGAATACCGAACAAAGCGATGGTGGCAAGAATGGCGATAACCGCGATTACCACCATCAACTCTACTAACGTAAAACCTTTTTTCATTCTTTCACCCCCTTCCGCCTATCAAAAATTTCTGCCTAATATAACTATGACCTATTTTTCGACCTCTTGTCAACGGGCAACAAATTCCTACTGCGGGCCACAAAAATAGCTTTTCCCGCCGCCCTCTTTGGTAAGAACCAATTGATAGGCGCTATTTACCGAGCAATGAATTCCGTCGGCTACTTCGTAGGAATATTCCGGATAGATTGCCGGCCAGCAGGGGTACCAGTCCTTGGTTTGGGTTATGGCATAAGAGCAATCCTGTCTGGGATCCTTAAGTGTACCGTTTAAAAGTGATGAGCCTCCGCCCGCAGGGTTAGTTAATAAACCATTAAGGGGATTAACTAGGTCTCCGAATCGATTGCCGCTTGAGCCGTTAAAGGGAGCGGGATAGGTAGCATTATTAATGGACTGATATCCCTGGATGGCAAGAGCTACCCCACGCATAATTTGCATCCTCTGCACATCCCGTGCCGACCGATAAGCGGCTTCTACCCCGTAAATAGCAATCGAGCTTAAAACCCCAATAACCGCAATTACTACCATCAGCTCGATTAAAGTAAAGCCCCGGCGCATTATTTAATAACATTAACCAGGTTAAACATCGGCATCAGGATTGCAATTGCCAATCCCGCAACACCTACGCCCATAATTAGGATCAGGATCGGTTCCAAAGCGGTCGTTAGGGTCTTTACCCGGCGCTCCGCGGAATCCTCGAAGAAGACCGCCAGGCGCTGCAGGCTTTTATCCATCGTCCCGGTTTCCTCGCCGATGCCGACCATCTGGGAAATAATCGTGGGAAAATTCTGGTCATTTTTCAGGCTCATGGAGAAGGGGAAACCTTTTTCTACATCTTTAGCGGCAATCATTAAACCCTCACGATAGATATTATTACCAACAGTATCCGCCACAATATTTAGTGCTTCTAATATCGAAATCCCCGAACCTACCATAGCCCCAAGCGTCCGGGTCATTACGGCGAGAGTTACTTCTTTGTTCAGCGACCCGAAAACGGGAATTTTGAAAGAGAGATTGGATAAAAAATAATCGCCGGCGGGGGTCTGTTTAAAAGAGCGGTAAGCAATCACAACCCCGGCCAGAACAATAATTACCACAATGGTGTAATTGGTAATAAAATTGGACACCGTAATTAAAATCTGCGTCGGCAGGGGCAGATCAGCGCCGAATTGTTTATAAACCTCGGCGATTTTCGGAATAACCACGGTCATCATAATGGTAGCAATAATCCCCATTGCCGAAACCACAATAATGGGGTAAACCATCGCTCCCGTTACTTTACCTTTAAAATCTAATTCCTTCTCCAAAGTGTCGGCCAGCCGGTTTAGGGACTCATCAATCGTCCCGCTTGCTTCACCCGCCCGTACCAGATTAAAATAAAGGTTGTTAAAAACTTTCGGGAAACGCCCCATCGCATCCGAGAGGTTTGATCCGCCGGAAATATCCCGAGTCATAGAAGAAATCACTTCCGCCAATGCCGGGCTGGATTGGCTTTGCAAATTAGAAAGGGCGTCTGTTAGGGGTAAACCCGTACCTAACATTGTCGCCAGATAACGGGTAAAGTGGGCGACCTCAGATTGAGAAACGCCTTTCATAAAAGATAAATCTCCGGAAAGAAGTTTTACCTTGGGGTTGATCCGGATCACGAATAGCCCGTGGCTTCTTAATAACGCTCCGGCCTGTTTCTCGTCAACCGCTTCGATTGTGCCATCTTGGTAGCGGCCAGAGGCATCCTTGGCCTTGTAGTTATAGTAGTTCATAGCTTAAACTTTGGACCGTACAAGTCGCGTAACCTCCTCCGGCCGGGTGGTGTACTCACCGGCTGTTTCCATGGAAATTTCGCCTTTCTTGACCCACTCGGCAAGCGATTTCTCTAGCATGCACATGCCTAATTCTCCCGAGGTCTGAATAATATTGGGAATTAGATGGGTTTTCCCTTCACGAATCGAATTTTGGACCGCCGGGGTAGCGAGAAGTATCTCCGTTACCGGAATCCGTCCGCCTTTTGTCCTGGGAACCAGCCTTTGGGACACAACCGCTTCCAAAACATTAGAAAGCTGCAAACGGACCTGCGTTTGTTGGTTCTCCGGAAAAACATCCACTATCCGGTCGATAGTCTGAGAAGAGTCGTTGGTATGCAGGGTGGCAAAAACCAAATGTCCGGTTTCGGCAATAGTTAAGGCGGCGGCGATCGTTTCATAATCGCGCATTTCCCCGATCAGAACGACGTCCGGATCTTCGCGCAATGCACTTCTTAAAGCCATATTCCAGGAATGGGTATCCAGGTGCATCTCCCTTTGGGAAATAATGGATTTGCCAGGGGGATAAACATATTCAATCGGGTCTTCGATAGTCACAATATGCGCCGCCCGTGAGATATTGATTTCGTTGACCATAGCGGCGAGACTCGTTGATTTGCCGTGTCCTGTTGGCCCGGTAACCAAAACAAATCCCTGGCGCAGAGTGGTAAACTGATGCATAATCTGCGGCAAATTCAGCTGATCGATATCCCGGATATGCATCGGCAGGTGGCGGAGAGCCGCTGACCATGATCCCTTTTGGCTGTAGGCATTGATCCGAAAACGGGCGCCCCCGGTAAATTCGTAGGAAAAGTCAATTTCTTTGTTAACCGTTAATAATTCTTTTTGTTCACCGGTCAATAAGGAGTAAACCAAGGTTTCCACATCGGTTGGTGTTAATTTGGGATAAGTATTAAGGGGGATAAGTTCGCCGTCAATCCTGACGATCGGTGAATAACCGGTTAATAAATGCAGATCGGAAGCATTCCGCTGGATCGTAATTTGCAATAATTCCTGGATATCCATATTTTAATCCTGAGCGACCCTTAAGACTTCTTCCAGGGTGGTCATAGCCTCTATCGCCTTTAAATAACCATCCTGCTTCATGGTAATCATTCCTTCACTTACCGCCTGAGCTTCGACTTCGGCTGCGGAAGCATGCTCTAATACCATTTTGCCAATTCTTTCACTAACTGGCAAGACCTCAAAAATACCTATCCTACCAACATACCCGGTATTGGCACATTCATCACAACCCTTACCGCGGTAGAGCACGATTTTGCCGTCTTTTAATTTATCCTGGGGAAGCAGCCTTCCTAAAACCTTACGCATGTCTTCGGCAATTTCGTCGGGGGGACTATAAGGCTCCTTACAGTGAGGACAAACGCGACGGGCGATACGCTGTCCGACAATCGCGTTCATCGAGGAAGCTAAAAGAAAAGGTTCCGCTTTCATATCCAGCAAACGCGGGAGTGCGCCGGCGGCATTGCTGGTATGGAGAGTAGAAAATACTAAGTGGCCGGTTAAGGCCGCCTGAATAGCCAAATCGGCTGTTTCCACATCCCGGATTTCCCCGACGAGAATAATATTGGGATCCTGGCGTAAAAAGGAGCGCAAGCCCGAGGCAAAAGTCAAACCCGCCTGGGGGTTAATCTGGACCTGATTTACACCGACCATCTGGTACTCCACCGGATCTTCCAAAGTCACAATATTTACTTTGGAGGAGTTAATTTTTGAGAGAACGGCATACAGCGTCGTCGTTTTACCAGAACCGGTAGGCCCGCAGACAATAATAATCCCGTGGGGGCGGAGCATGGCAATTTCCAAATTTTTTAAAGCTGTCCCGCGCAAACCCAAGTCCTGCAAGGTGGGTACGCCGCCGCTTTTCTTGAGAAGCCGCATCACGATTTTTTCGCCGTGTGCCGTCGGCAGGGAAGAGACACGCAAATCTATTTCGTCCTCGCCGGATTTGAAATTGAAACGACCGTCCTGAGGAAGGCGCCGCTCGTCAATTTTCATGTCGGACATTATCTTAATCCGGGAAACGACGCTGTCATGGACTTTTTTTGGCAGGATTAATTTCTCGTGCAGAATCCCATCAATACGGTAGCGTACGCGTGTTTTATCCTCCAGAGGTTCGATATGGATATCGGAAGCGCGTGAGCGGATGGCAAACTCCAAAAGAGTATTGACGATCTTAGTGACCGGAGCCTCGCGGATAATTACCTCGCCGCCTGATTTGGCAGCAGCCAGTTGTTTTTCTATGGCGGTTTCCGGAGCCTCCTTAAGAGCCGCCGAAACTTCCGTGGTTAAACTTTGGCTGTATTGATTGTCAATCGCCTGCTTAATTTCCTCAGGAACTCCCAAAAAGGGTTTAATCGTGGTTTTGCTTTTTTTCTCAACGAATTCCAATACCTGCAAATCCAAAGGGTCAGCCATCGCCAAGGATAAAGAATTGGATTTTTGGTCATATTCAAAGGGAATAAGCAGGTAGCGGCGCGCGACCTGTTCCGGAATAAAAGTTAAAACTTCTGGCGAAATAGCCGTGGAAGCAACATCGACAAAGGGAATTCCGATCAATTTCGCCCGGGCTTGCACCAATTGTTGTTGGGTGGCAAATCCGCGGTCGAGGAGAATTTCTTCGGAACTTTTACCGCTGTTGATATGTTCCAGTTTTACCAATGACAACTGATCGGAGGAGAGGACTTTCTCCTCAAAAAGAAGGTCTTCCAAGCTTCCCTCATTTGCTACTTTCATGGGCAGACATCCCGATTTTATGCGACTTTTCGCCGGACTTGTCTCGGGACTTAATCCATTGTAACATGGCGGGAAGCTATGATGTCAACGAGTATCCTCATCACCGGCGGGACACCTTCCGTGAGGATTAGGGAAACCCGGGAAATAATTACCGGTTTCGGCGCGGACCTAACCCCGAACCAACCGGATATTATTTTTTGGGATTTCCCGGAGGCAATCGGAATTGACCGGATCCGCGATCTCCAGTCCCGCTTGAAGCTTCGCCCGCTCAATCTACCGCGAAAATTTGCCGTTATTTGTCGGGCAGAAAATCTTACTATAGAGGCTCAGAACGCCCTTTTGAAGCTATTGGAGGAGCCGCCGGGGGATACTATTATTATATTATTATCCCCGACAGAGGAACTGATCCTGCCCACCATCGTTTCCCGCTGCCGGATCATTCCTCTGTCTCCAGAGGCGGAAATCTCCCTGGAAAGCGGGGAGAAGAAAGCTTTGGAAGAGACCCTAGGCTGGATAGCTACGGGAAATATTCCCCGAGGCTTCCGCTGGGCAGAAACCCTGAGCAAGGACCGGGCGAATGCTAAACAACAGCTGCTGAAAATGCTTCTGGTAGCGCGCCGGCAGCTCCTTCAGGATAAAAACCGACAATCATCCCGGCAAATCCGCCGCCTGCAGCAAGCGCTGGTTTATCTTCACGCGAACATAAATGTACGTCTGACTTTGGAAAATCTTTTCCTCCCTGAGCCATCTTAGGATAGACATAACCTCCTAATTTTGCTAAAATATATCTACACCATGAGGTGTAATTTTTTGGTTTTCAGCTTCAAAAATGGCGAAAAACAATAACTTAGACCCGAAGCATAGCGAGGATCGCAAGCACGCAAGCGCTTACACGGCAGAAAATATTCAGGTCCTCGAGGGTTTAGAGCCGGTTCGCAAAAGACCGGGAATGTATATCGGTTCCACCGACGAAAAGGGTTTGCATCACCTGGTTTACGAGATCGTCGACAACAGCGTGGATGAAGCCCTAGAAGGCTTTGCCGATGAAATCGTCGTGACTATTAATAAGGACGGCTCGCTATCGGTCGCGGACAATGGGCGGGGTATTCCGGTCGATATCAATCCGAAATATAAAGTTTCCGGCCTGGAACTGGCGATGACCAAACTGCACGCCGGCGGTAAGTTTGACGCCAAAGTCTATAAAGCTTCCGGCGGTCTACACGGCGTCGGAGCCTCAGCGGTTAATGCCCTTTCCCAATGGATGAAGGTCCAGGTTTTTCAAAATGGGAAAGAGTATCTGCAAAACTACAAAATCGGTAAACCGGAAGGTCCGGTAAGGCCTGTCGGCAAATCAGAAAAAACCGGCACCCGGACGACCTTTTTACCGGATAATACTATTTTCTCCGCCAGCGAATTTAACTACGATCTGATCCGCGATTCTTTACGCGACCGGGCCTATTTGGTTCCCAAACTGATGTTCCGCCTCCGTGATGAGCGGAATAATACCGAAGAAAATTTCTATTTTGAAGGTGGTATTAAATCCCTGGTAGCACACCTAAACCATAACAAATCTGCCGTCTCCGACATTTTTTATGTTCAAAAAGAGGTAGAAACCCCGGTGGCACCGATAACCGTAGAAGTCGCGATGCAATATAACGACGGTTTCGGGGAAAATGTGGAAAGCTATGTGAATGTCATTAACACCAAAGACGGGGGTACCCATCTTTCCGGCTTCCGGGCGGCACTGACCAGAGCCATAAATGATTACGGGAAAAAAATAGGGGCCATCAAAGATGGTACGGAAAGTTTTGTCGGCGACGATCTTCGTGAAGGACTGACGGCCGTTATTTATATTAAAATGGCTGCCGACCGGCTCCAGTTTGAAAGCCAAACTAAAACCAAGCTTAATAATCCCGAGGTGTTTAACGTTGTCTCCTCGGTAGTCAAAGAGGGCCTGGATACTTATTTCGAAGAAAACCCCCACGACGGGCGGGCTATCTTGGAAAAAGTTTTTCTGGCCGCTAAAGCCCGGTTGGCAGCCCGGGCCGCAAAAGAGGCCGTAATTAGGAAGGGTGCCCTGGAAGGCTCAGCTTTACCTGGAAAACTGGCAGATTGTCAGTCCCGCGAACCGGAAAAAAGCGAATTATTTATCGTAGAGGGTGATTCCGCCGGCGGTTCCGCCAAACAGGGCAGAGACCGTAAATTTCAGGCGATTCTCCCGCTTTTCGGCAAGGTTTTAAATACGGAAAGGGCGCGGATTGATCAAATCGTGGAATCCGACAAATTTAAATCTTTAATTATAGCCATCGGCGCAGGTATTTCCGACCAATTTAATATTGAAAAACTCCGTTACCACCGCATTATCATCATGGCTGATGCCGATGTGGACGGTTCGCATATCAAATGCCTCTATCTTACTTTTCTTTACCGCCATCTTAAGCCCCTGGTCGAAAACGGTTTTGTTTATGTAGCTTTGCCGCCGCTTTATAAAGTAGAGTGGGGGAAAGGCAATAAAAAATATCTTTATACCGAGGAAGAAAAAGAACAATTTGTCAAAACTCTGGATCACGGAAACAAAATAAATGTCCAGCGTTACAAGGGTTTGGGGGAAATGAATGCTTCCGAACTTTGGGAAACGACTTTAAATCCGGAAAACCGGATTTTGAAACAGGTGACCATTGAAGACGCGGCGCACGCAGACCAGGTTTTTACCATGCTCATGAGTGAAGATGTCCCGCCCCGCAAGCGCTTTATTCAAACCCGGGCGAAACTCGCTAATATCGATATCTGAAAAATAACCCTTGTATTTCCAAAAGGGGTTTTTTTATAATAAAAACAGGCTAGGTATGGATATTCAAATCATCGCTTTAACCCTTGCCCCCTTAACGGCTATCTGCGCACTTCTCTATGGGGCTTATTTAGTAAAAAAAGTTACTTCTCAGGATGCGGGAAGTCCCCAAATGCAGGATATCGGTAAAGCAATCGCCAGCGGCTCTATGGCTTATCTTTCTAAACAATTGCGGGTAGTTGTTCCAATTCTTTTAATTTTAACGGTTCTTTTAGGATTGACCCTGGGGTGGGGAATTGCCGCCACTTTTGTATTGGGGGGAGTATTTTCCTACCTTACCGGCTATGTCGCCATGTGGATTGCGGTCAAAGCCAATATGCGCACTGCGCAAGGGGCGACTCTCGGACTTAATCCCGCTCTCCAAATTGCTTTCGGCGCCGGAACCGTTAACGGAATGTTGATTGTAGGCTTAGGTCTTCTTGGCGTTTCTATTATTTACGTTGCCAGCTACTTTTTAAAAATCAACGAGGGGGCAGATGCTGTAACCAAACTAGCCACCAGTGTTTTGACCGGCTATGGATTCGGCGCCTGTTTATTAGCTTTATTTATGCGGGTCGGAGGGGGAATTTATACTAAAGCGGCAGATGTCGGTGCTGATTTAGTCGGTAAGGTGGAAAAGGGAATCCCCGAAGACGACCCCCGCAACCCGGCGGTTATTGCGGATCTAGTAGGCGATAATGTCGGTGATTGTGCGGGAATGGGCGCGGACGTTTTTGAGTCTTATGCCGTAACGATTGTTGCCGCCATGATTCTCGGCGGTTCCATGTTCGGTCTTCCGGGAGTAGTTTTTCCACTGCTTGCCCGCTCCGGAGCAATTTGGACCTCTATTTTAGGAACATTTTTTGTGAAGGCAAAAAACGACCAGGAAAATCCCCTAACGCCACTCATGCGCGGTTTTATTCTTGCTGCCGTAGCCGCTGTGGTTATCTTTATGGTACTTTCGGTTTTACTATTAAACGAACCCCGTGCCGGACTGGCCGCCGTTAGCGGCATTATTGCCATGCTGGCTATTTTATACATTACCAAATACTATACCGGACCGGCGGAAAAACCGGTCATCGCTATTGCCAAAGCTTCTACTACGGGAGCCGGAACTAACATTATCGCCGGTTTGGCTATCGGGTTAGAATCCACAATCCCGTCTATACTCGTAGTGGCTGCGGCGATTTTAGTGGGTTATTGGCTGATCGGTTTTTACGGAATTTCCCTTGCGGGGATGGGAATGCTCGCGACCACCGGCATTATTATGTCCCTCGATACATTCGGACCGATTTCCGATAATGCACAGGGAATTGCGGAAATGGCAGGGCTCACTGAAGGTATGGCTGTTAAAGTAACCAGTAGTCTGGACGCGGTAGGGAATACCACGAAAGCTTTAACCAAAGGGTTTGCCATTGCTTCCGCAGCGGTTGCCGCCTCGTCTTTATTTGCCACCTATTTTGAATTAACGGGATTGAAAGCGATTAACATTGCCGATCCGAAAACTTTTACGGGATTGTTACTGGGTGCAGCCGTGCCGTTTTTGTTTAGTTCCCGTCTGATTTCCGCCGTAGGCAGGGCTGCCTTCGAAATGGTCGAAGAGGTTCGTCGCCAATGGAGAGAAATCAAGGGAATTATGGAGGGAAAAGCTAAGCCGGATTATGCCCGCTGCGTGGAAATTTCTACGGCTGCGGCCCAAAGAGAGTTGGTTATTCCGGCGGCTTTAGTAATCGGTAGCCCGATCGCTATTAGCTTCCTGGGAGCGCAAGCTTTAGGCGGATTTTTAGGCGGGACAATTGCTGCCGGGCTTTTAATGGCGCTATTTATGGCCAATACTGGCGGTGCTTGGGACAACGCTAAAAAATATATCGAAGACGGAAATTTCGGCGGCAAGGGATCTGATGCCCACAAAGCCGCCGTGGTGGGGGATACCGTCGGCGACCCCTTAAAAGACACTGCCGGTCCGGCAATCAATCCCATGATTAAAATTATCAACATCGTCGCCCTCCTTATCGCCCCCCTCGTAATCCTGCTCTTCGGAATTTAAAAAATTAAGATTTCCTGTTTTCTTACCTTTCTGTAATTGACGCTCAATATTTCTAAAAAGTATATTTATTTTATGGCGCAAAAAGTTCTGACCGAAGAAAGTGTACGAAGAAAGGTTTAATGCTATTGAAAAAAGATTTGATCAGGTTTTTGAATTTCTCAATAAAGCTATGAAGCAACTTCGTGATATCCGTGATGACCATTTAGTCCTGCACCGCCAAGTGTCCGACCATAATGACCGTTTGGGGACATTAGATACAATTTCCTGACGGCAAACATTTACCCGCATAGTCTATATTAGCTTCATTTTTGTCCCTTTTACCCTGGACAAACCTTTCCGAATTTAGTACAATTTAGGTAGTAGAATCTCCCGTTAGGGGAGATTTTTAAACGCAAAAATGGCTAAGGACGACAAAGCGGATCCTAAACCCCAGACCAATGTCGGTCGCATTCTCCTTTCGGAAATTACCGAGGAAATGCAGACGGCTTATCTCGACTACGCCATGTCCGTTATCGTTTCCCGGGCGCTTCCTGACGTCCGCGACGGACTTAAGCCGGTACACCGGCGGATTATATATGCCATGCACCGCATGGGTCTGCATCACACATCGAAATATTCTAAGTGCGCAGCTGTTATCGGCGAAGTTTTGAAAAATTATCATCCCCACGGTGATATTCCAGTTTATGATGCCTTAGCCCGCATGGCTCAGGATTTCAGCCTCCGTTACCCCTTAATTGACGGGCAAGGCAATTTTGGTTCCATGGACGGCGATCCACCGGCAGCTTACCGTTATACGGAGGCAAGAATGGCCGCCATTTCCGACTATCTTTTATTGGATATCGAAAAAAATACCGTTGATTTTATTCCTAATTATGCCAACACCGACCAGGAACCCACCTGTCTGCCGGCCCTGCTTCCCAATCTGCTTCTCATGGGCGCCGACGGTATTGCGGTCGGGATGGCGACAAAAATACCACCGCATAACCTTTCCGAAGTAGTTGACGCCCTGGTTTACCTGATTGACAAAAAGGACGGTAATGAAGTCGGCGTGGAAGAGCTGGTGCAATTTATAAAAGGACCCGATTTCCCAACCGGCGGGATCATTTACGACCAAAAGGAAATTCTCGCTTCCTACGGTACCGGACGTGGGAAAATAATTCTACGCGCTAAAACGGAAATTGAAGAACAGGGGAACGGTAAAAGCGCTATCATCGTTTCCGAAATGCCTTACCAGGTAAATAAAGCGGAATTAATAACTAAAGTTGCCGATTTAGTCCGCGATAAAAAGATTGAGGGGATCTCTGACCTGCGCGATGAATCGGACCGGCGCGGCATTCGCGTCTACATTGAATTAAAGCGCGACGCCCGCCCGCAGTCAGTTTTGAATAATCTGTTTAAGCATACCGAACTGCAGATTTCCTACCCCGTAAATTTGGTAGCGCTGGTGGACCAAACGCCTCAGACTCTTACCTTAAAAATGATCCTGGAGGAATATCTCAAGCACCGGCGCAATGTGGTTACCCGCCGTAGCGAGTTTGAATTAAAAGAAGCCAAAGCCCGCGAACATATTTTGGAAGGCTTAAAAATTGCCGTGGATAATATTGACGAAGTTATCGACCTGATCAAAAAAGCGGCTTCGGCGGATGAAGCCAAAACGAAACTAATGGCCCGCTTTAAACTGACGGAAATCCAAGCTGTTGCTATTCTGGATATGCAGCTTAGACGCTTGGCTGCTTTAGAGCGGCAAAAAATTGAAGATGAACTGGCGCTGGTCCGGGAAACAATTACTTATCTGGAAGACTTATTAGCCCATCCGGAAAAAATTATGAAGGTTATCAGGACCGAACTTCTGCAATTAAAAGAAAGATTCGGTGACGAGCGGCGAACCAAAGTAGTCAAAGGCAAAGTCGGTGAATTTGCCGAAGAAGATTTAATCCCCAACGATGAAATGGTTGTCGCTCTGACCAAAAGCGGTTATGTTAAGCGCATGGCTCCGGGTTCTTTTCGCGCCCAGGCCCGCGGCGGCAAAGGAGTTACCGGAATGGCTACTAAAGACGGCGAGGACGAGATTGAACGCCTCGCGATCTGTAATAATCATGATAATATTCTTTTCTTTACCAACAAAGGCAAGGTTTACCAAACAAAAGTTTATGACCTGCCCGAAGCCTCCCGGATGGCCCGCGGTCAGGCAATTGTTAATACAATTAATATTGAGCAGGGGGAAATCGTAGAATCTCTCCTGACCTACACTACCGCAAGCCTAAAAAATAACGGCGACTTTCACATCTTTTTGACCACCCGCAAAGGAACGGTTAAAAAAACCAAACTGGAAGAGTTTACTAATATCCGGCGCAGCGGTTTGACGGCGATCAAACTGGAAACGGGCGACGAACTGGTCTGGGCTAAAATTACCGGCAACGAGGACGATATAATTCTCGTTACCCACCTGGGAAAGTCGATCCGCTTCGCGGAAAAAGAAGCTAAACCGCAGGGGAGAGATACCATCGGTGTTCGCGGAATCAAATTATCCAAAGACGATTTTGTTGTCGGGATGGAGTCGGTAAACAATAAAATTATCAGCGATAAGAAGACCGTCTGCGACTTATTGGTGGTTTCCGAAAAAGGAGTAGGGAAAAGGACAGAAGTCGCCCAGTTCCCGCGGCAGAGAAGGGGCGGCATGGGTGTCAAAGCCATGCAAGTTACCGACCGGACCGGTAAATTAGTAACTTCCAGAAAAGTTGACGAGAGAATCGACCAATTAATTTTGACTTCCGCTAAGGGTTTGGTTATCCGACTGCCGCTTACCGCAGTGCCGCGCTTGTCCCGGCCGACACAAGGGGTAATTTTAATGCGCTTTTCCGATAAATCCGATCGCGTCGCTGCTGTCGCCACCTTAGAAAAATAACGCACGCCTTCTTATGAAAGCCGAAAGCCTAGCTATTCCTAATCAGCCGCAAATTCATTCTCCATGGCGGGAAATCCAAGCTACTTTCCGGGAAGTAATCGCCGATTACCGCTTTCAGTCAGCCACAGAGCATCCGATAATTATCGATGCCGGTGCCAATATTGGTCTGTCAACACTCTTTTTTAAGTGGCAATATCCCAAATCCAAAATTATTGCTATTGAGCCTTCACCGGATAGTTTTTATTTATTGAGACAACGTGTTAACCGCTGGAAACTAACTAACGTTGATCTCATTCCCGCCGCTTTGGATGAAAATATCGGGCAACGAAACCTCTTTATTAAGAGATACCGCTCGTCTCCTTTTAGCCGCGGTGGGTCAGCTTGTGACACTTTCTTTCCCTGGGAATGGCATAAATCCGGAGAATGCCTGCAAGTTTCCGTCCCAACGATTCCGTTATCCCGAATTGTTTCCGAAGCCGCTACCGCTAACGGGAAAGTGGATTTATTAAAAATTGATATTGAAGGAAATGAACTAACTGTCTTACGAGAAGCAGAAACCCAATTACCCCAAGTAGATCAAATCATTGCGGAGACTCATGGTTTTGCAATTGGTAAGGAGGGAACCAAAGAAATAATTAATCTCCTGACGAGAAATTATTTTTCGGTTCGCATGTACGAAAAATTAAAAGCACCTTTACGCCGCCGGATTAGAATCAAAGACGCTATTAACCAAGAAAACGGTACTTTTATGCTTCGTGCACAAAAGACGCTGTCTACTTGACTTCACTTTAAATCCGGATATAATGAAAACTGCCATGAGAAAAACTTGACCGAGGGGGATTTTATGGTTCTTAATCCCGCTCGGCGGGATTTTTTTATGATTTTTCTCGCTCTTTGAAAATTAATAAGACTTTTTAAAAAATGCCTTGACAAACCCGGTATCATGCTTGGTTTATCGAGTACATGACTTTTAAAAAGTGGTAGGAAAGACGAAGGGGAATTTTTTGCCCGTCATATCTTAGTTCTCGCCTTATTCCGCAAATACGGGACGCGGCTCGAGCTGCGATTATTGGCGGACTGCAAAAATTAACTTCGTTGATTTTTTTGAGAATTTGATCCTGGTTCAGGATAAACGCTAGCGGCGTGCCTTAAGCATGCAAGTCGAGCGCCCCGCCGTAAGGCGGGGAGCGGCGGACGGGTGAGTAATATATGGGAACGTACCCTCTTGTATAGGATACCTCGCCGAAAGGCGAGCTAATACTGTATGTCTTCGCAAGAATAAAGCGGTTAACCCCGCGCAAGAGGAGCGGCCCATATCCTATCAGCTAGTTGGTGGGGTAAAAGCCTACCAAGGCGATGACGGGTAGGGGGTGTGAGAGCATGACCCCCCACAATGGGACTGAGACACGGCCCTTACATCTACGGATGGCAGCAACTGGGAATCGTCGGCAATGGGGGAAACCCTGACCGCGCGACGCCGCGTGGAGGATGAAGGCCCTCGGGTCGTAAACTCCTTTTGATTAGGAAGAACACAATGACGGTACTGATCGAATAAGCCGCTACTAACTACGTGCCAGAAGTCTCGGTAATACGTAGGCGGCAAGCGTTATCCGGATTTATTGGGCGTAAAGAGACGTGTAGGCGGAAAAATAAGTCTGCTCTTAAAGGCAACGGCTTAACCGTTGTTCCGGGCAGATACTATTTTTCTGGAGCAAATTCGGGGCAACTGGAACTCTTGGTGAAGCAGTGAAATGCGTTGATATCAAGAGGAACACCAATGGCGAAGGCAGGTTGCTAGAATTTCGCTGACGCTGAGACTCGAAAGCTTGGGGAGCGAAGCAGATTAGAGACCTGCGTAGTCCAAGCCGTAAACGCATGGGTGCTAGATCGGGGGGTCGCAGAGAACACAATATGTAATATTGTGTTCTGCGCGATTTCCCGGTCGCAAGCTAACGCGTTAAGCACCCCGCCTGGGGAGTACGGCCGCAAGGCTAAAACTCAAAGGAATTGACGGGGACCCGCACAAGCAGTGGAGCGTGTGGTTTAATTCGATTCAAAGCGAAAGACCTTACCAGGGCTCGACATGTATCTGCAAGCGCACGGAAACGTGTGACCTTTGAGGGTGATACAAAGCTGCTGCATGGCCGTCGTCAGCTCGTTCCGTGAGGAGTACCCTTAAGTGGGTTAACGAGCGCAACCCCCATCCAAAGTTAAATCTTCTTTGGAAACTGCCCCGATTAAATCGGGGAGGAAGGTGGGGACGACGTCAGGTCAGCACGGTGCTTATGTCCTGGGCAACACACACCCTACAATGGCGAAAAACAGCGAGCTGCAAACCGGCAACGGCAAGCAAATCTCGGAAATTTCGCCTCAGTTCAGATTGGGGTCTGCAACTCGACCCCATGAAGTCGGAATTGCTAGTAATGGCCAATCAGCAGGTGGCCGTGAATACGTTCTCGGGTCTTGTACACACCGCCCGTCAGGCCAGCAAAGTCGGCAACGGCCCAAACCCCCGATTTATTTCGAGGGTGAAGCCGAGGTCGGCGATGAGGGTTAAGTCGTAACAAGGTATCCCTAGCCGAAGCTGGGGATGGATCACCTCCTTTCTAAGAGGTAATCACGGTTCCCGTCGAAAGGACGGGATATGAAACTCCCACTTTCAAGAGTTTAGTGGCGAAACAAAGCTCTTCCTACCACTTTTTAGAAGTCATAAATAAAATCCATCCATCGCGGGTGGATTTTTTGTGTCATTGACAAATATCTTGAAATAAATTTAAAATCCAGCATGGCGTCAGTCGAGTTTCCTTCGGATATCATACCCGTCCCTCCGGGAATAAATATTAGAGCTTTGGCCATTAAAAGAGGGAATACTTATTTCAAACTTTACCCCGATAATTCTGTCATCCACGGTAAAGAGCTGGACCTCTTGATAGATACGTTTACTGAAAAAGTCCTTCCTACCGCCGATTTCAAAGTTACACAACTCACCGATGTAATCCCCAAATACCGGGAAAATTTAGCCAAAGAGGTAGCCGATAGCTTAAACAACCCGTTAAGGGTCTTAGTAAATCATGTCCTCAAATTAGAACCGACCGATGAAAGAATACGCAAGGTACTATTAATACGCCCGCAATATTGATATGGTCAAAAGCGCGATTATTCTGGCCGGTGGAAAAGGGGAAAGGCTCCGACCTTTAACGTTAGACAGACCAAAACCGATGGTTCTCCTCGGGGGCAAACCGATTGTCAGTTATCAAATAAGACAAATGGCCAGGGCTGGGATCGAAGAAATCATCTTCGCCTGTAGCTACAAACACGAAGCTCTACAAAAAGAAATTCAAACCGGAAAACGCTATAAAATTTGTGCCAAATATTCCGTCGAGGAAGAACCTTTGGGACGCGGTGGAGGAATTAAAAAGGCGATGGGGGAGTTAACCAAAAAATGGGACGAGGTTCTGGTTACCAACGGTGATAACCTTTGGAGAATCGACATCAACAACTTAGTAGCGGCGCATCGCCGAAACCGAGCCATCGCTACGATCGTCGTCGTCCCTTTAAAAAGCCCCTACGGTATTGTGGAATATGATAAACATAACCATATCCTAGGCTTTAGGGAAAAGCCGGTTTTGCCGCATTGGATTAATGCCGGGGTTTATGTTTTTAACCGGGAAATTGAAAAGCTGTTGCCGGATATCGGTGATCACGAAACGGAAACCTTCCCCAAATTACCGAAAGAAAATTTTTTTGTTTATCAAAGTACGGACTACTGGCGGGGAATTGACACAGTTAAAGATCTTTCCGAGGCCCAAAAAGAAATCGCCGCTTTATTTCCCTAATCCCTTACACTACTCTTGCATCTCCCTTGTATAATAGAGTTTCATGTCTTCTAAATTAGATATATCTTTATGAAAGAGCAGATTATTCTTTGCAAAAGCAAACTGATGATTAAAGCCCTGGAAGAGAATAACCGCCCGGCGGCAGAGAAAATGACCGAAGGATTAGCGCGGTTAATTAACGATATCTCTTCAGATGAGAATAATCTCCCCACCACAGAAGGAAATGCTCTTGTCGGCAATTGGGTAGGTAATATTATGGAATTCTATGCTGACGTTATTGCCCGCCGCGTCAAAGTCATTCCTCCGACCACTGTAGATTAATCAATATCTCCACATTCCCGGTTTTTTTGTTAAAATAGGCTAAGGTTCTTGGTCTGGTGGTGAAGCAGCTAACACGGCGGTCTGCAAAACCGCTATTCGCGGGTGCAAATCCCGCCCAGACCTCAAGAAAACCGGGCATTTAGTTCAGCGGTAGAACGCTTCTCTGATAAAGAAGAGGTGGATGGTCCGACTCCATCAGTGCCCACAGAAATGGAGTATTCGGCGAATCGGGAAAAGTACTCGTCACGCCCGCACCCGCGGCAAACGTTGCAAAGCCCTGTTAATACACACAAAAAAGCCGCCGGATAAAAAGAGAAAAAGGTAGGCAGCGACTACTGCCATCCAACAGCCGCCTCGCTTTTGCAATTTAATCCGAATTTTTTGTAAAGAGTCCACAATTTTTTTAACAGCTTCGTATTGCTCTATTACATGCTTCTTGTTGACAAAATAAAAGGAATGTAGGATTATCCAAGCAAATGAGCCGGAATACTTTAATTGCTACCATTGTAATCATTGTTCTGCTTGCCGCCGTGGGGATTCTGTATTTTCGCCGCCAGATCCAGCAAAGAGTCAGCCCCACGGTTACTACCCAGACTGAAGAAAGAAATACGGTTTTAATATCTCCAACCCCGATGGTTACCCCTAGTATTTCCGGCCAACCGGTCGCTCCCCGGAAAGCCAATGAGGTGGATTTTGACGGTCTGCATTTTAATCCTTCCACTTTAACGATAAGAGCCGGAACTACCGTAAACTTTGTGAACATGAGCAATACCCCAATGTGGGTAGCGTCTAACCCGCACCCGTCGCATACCGACCTTCCCGGCTTTGACGAAAAGGGAAACGGAGATAGCTATCGTTTTACTTTCACTAAGGTCGGCACCTGGGGTTATCATAATCATCCCAACCCCACTATCGGTGGCACGATTGTTGTCACTCCCTAAGCTTATTCCCGATTGACAACCTCCAGACCCTTCAGCTATAATTATCCTGCTCACAGCGTGGAGCGGCTTTGATGAGAAAACAATTTACATACACCGAATTAACCCGGAAGGGGTTTTTTTGGCGTAAGTAGTTTATTCTCAGAAAATGAGCTTTAGCCCGCTTTGAGCGGGCTCTTTTCTTTTTTGGCGATCGTGGAGAATTTATCCGGGCCGTTAGCTCAGTGGTAGAGCACTTCATTTGCAATGAAGGGGTCGGGAGTCCAACTCTCCCACGGTCCACAAACAATATATGAAGGAGTGCCAAGGCATATATGGCGATGCCTGTAGAAATACCGAGCTGAAACAATAAGAGGAAGGATGAAGATCCGCACCTCGAGCAACTCTGAGCGTTCTGGGGGTGACGACCGTTATACCAGAGCACATAGAGTGCCAGTATTTGGTTTATTGAAAGCACGACAGAATTAAAATTTCCTTTTTAAAGGCAATTGTCATTTTTCAAGTTTTAAAAATTTAATCATTGAAAATTGATTGAAAATTAAAAATTGAAAAATGAAAATTTTCGCTTTTGCTCCTTGAAAAGTGAATAGAAGGTTGAGTCATGTACCGGGTGGTACATGACGAAATCCTGTACTTTATAGTACGGGATAAATCTTTACAACATTTCAAAAACACTATATAAGTTTTTGATTTAATCTACTCATAACGCCATTGGTGGATGCCTTGGCAAATTCTGGCGAGGAAGGACGGTTGAACGAGGCCGATAGCGACGGGTTGCTCTCTTACAAGCTTTATCCGTCGGTTTCCGAATGGGATAACCCGCCCCCGTTTTACGGGGGATTCTGCTGATAAATTCATAGTTAGCAGTTAAGCCAACCTCCCGAACTGAAACATCTAAGTAGGGAGAGGAAAAGAAAACAGCCCCGATTAAATCGGGGATATTCCCCAAGTAGCGGCGAGCGAAAAGGGAGCAGGCTAAACCCGCCGAATCGGCGGGGGTTGTGGGGCCGGGACATAGTATTGGCTGCTGATAGGAGAATAGCCTGGAAAGGCTAACCAAAGAAAGTGAAAGTCTTGTATCCAAAATCAAAAGCCGGCTTACCGGTACCCCAAGTACCACGCGACACGTCACCGTGTGGGAATCTGTGCCGACCATGGCATAAGCCTAAATACAGAATTTGACCGATAGTGAACTAGTACCGTGAGGGAAAGGTGAAAAGCACCCCGAGAGGGGAGTGAAATAGTAACTGAAACCATTGGCTAACAAACAAATGGAGCGCTTCGCGTTCGCTCCGCGTTCCCAATTTAAAATTAAAATTTACAATTTTCAATTTATGTTAACGCCCAGACGCTGGATTTATAATGCCAGCAATTGAAAATTAATAATTTAAAATTAAAAATTTGGAACACCGAG
>JAKBJL010000003.1 GCA_021836035.1 bacterium | reverse complement strand
CTTAAGCATAGATCCGGCGAAATTGAAATGGCTGTGAAGATGCGGCCTAGTCTTGCCTGGACAAAAAGACCCCGTGGAGCTTTACTGCAACTTGGTACTGCGGATTTATTTTCAATTGTCTAGCCATAGGTGGGAGCTTCGGCAACAATGTAAGACCACTCTTTGAAAATGATGATGCTAATCCCGTACCCGAGAAAGATTCGGGCGGGAGACACTGCCTGGCAGGCAGTTTAACTGGGGAGGTTTTCTCCTAAATTGTAACGGAGAAGTACAAAGGTACGCTATCCGCCGATGGAAATGGCGGAGATAGGGCAAACCCATAAGCGTGCTTGACTGCGAGACCTACAAGTCGAGCAGAAACGAAAGTTGGTGTTAGTGATCCCCCGTCTGATCATGGTATCGGCGGGGCTTAACGGATAAAAGCTACCCCGGGGATAACAGGCTGATCGCTCCCAAGCGTCCATAGCGACGGGGCGGTTTGGCACCTCGATGTCGGCTCATCCTATCCTGGGGGTGAAGTAGCTCCCAAGGGTCCGGCTGTTCGCCGGTTAAAAGGGTACGCGAGCTGGGTTCAGAACGTCGTAAGACAGTTCGGACTCTATCCGGCAAGACCGTAGGAATTTTGAGGGGAGTCACCCACAGTACGAGAGGACCTGGGCGAACGAATCCCTGGTGTGCCAGTTGTCGCGTCAGCGGCAGTGCTGGGTAGCTATATTCGGATCGGATAAGCGCTGAAAGCATATTAAGCGCCAAGCCGACCCCAAGATGAAAATTCCATTCCGCCAACAGGCGGAGAGAGATCCCAAGTAGACTACTTGGTTGATAGGCTTCAGGTGTAAGTGTCGTAAGATATTCAGCTTAGAAGTACTAACGATCGATTGTAGATTTTCCTCCGATCATATCGGAGGATTGTAAAGATGCCGCGTTTAACGCGGCTTCACCTTCTATTCACTTTTTGAGGAGCAAGCCTAAGGCTTGCGACGAGACCCGCCAAAGTATGAGCTTGAGCCGTTGCTCGGATGAGCGAAGGCGACAACTCAGGCGCAGGAGGGCTAATCAAAAGCTCGGGTTTAGAAATTTCTCGGTGATCAGAGCGACTTGGAACCACCCCTTCCCATACCGAACAGGGAAGTGAAACGAGCCAGCGGAGACAATACTTGAGGGGCAACTCTCCGGGAAGATATCTCATCGCCGGGGATTTTCTAACTCCGAGCTTTAATATTTAAATTGGTATAGTTTATTTTCCGTGGTACTTCTCGTGAACCTCCCGAAGTTGGCGATTGGTCACGTGGGTATAGATCTGCGTAGTTGAGACATTCTTGTGGCCCAGCATCTCCTGGACGGAGCGTAAGTCGGCGCCGTTCATAAGCAAATCTGTCGCAAAGCTATGTCTTAAGGTGTGTGGCGTTGCGGCCACCGGTAAACGCGCTTCCCGGACATATTTATCTACCAGCCGCTCAACGCTCCGAGCGGTCAAGCGCATCTTTTCGCCGTTGTTAATAAGATCCGGCTTTCCGCTATAGCGGATAAACAGCGGTTTTAGCCGGTCGTCCTGTCGCGTCGCTAAATATTCCCGTAAAATATCGGCAGCCCGTTCCGATAAAAACACAACCCGGGCGTGTCCGCCTTTACCAATAACTCCAAATTCCCGTTTATCCAAATTTACCTGGTCGTAATTTAACTTAGTAAGTTCTGAAACCCGAAGGCCGGTGGAAAATAACATTTCGAGAATTGCCCTATCACGTTTACCCAAATCCGAACTGGTATCCGGCGCTGCCAATAAGCGCTGCAGTTGGTCGTTGTCCAGGAACTTAATACTCCTGTCCCGGTTCTTACTCAGCTCTATCTGGTCAGCTGGCAAAGCTCTGATATTTGTTTTCGCCAAAAACCGCAGGAAGGCTCTAATGGCAATCAAAAAATAGTTTTGCGTGGACCGCGCCAAAGGCCCCTTAAAGGGGTTTATTTTACGCGAAAGGTATATTCTATAGTCCCGCACCATCTCCGGCGTCAAACCGGTCGGTCCCGGGTCCAATTTGTTCTCGGTAAGCCACTGGGCAAAGGTTCCTAAATAATACCCGTACATTTTGACCGTCAGGGTCGATAAGCCGCGGTCAATTTCGCAGTACTCAAGGAAGTCCGTGATGTAGTCTATTAAGCGCTTCTCCGACATATTTAAGTCCCGGCGGGGGAGGCGGCCCCCTTAGAACAGGCTTAATATTAGATTACAGCTTAATATTACCAGCCGAATTTTAAAATAACAATAAAAACCTATAACAATTTTGTTTAATTTTGAGCCCATTAATAACCAGAGAAGGATTAAGAAATTTAATAATAAAGAAATAAAGATCAATAAAATTAATAAAAATAAAAAGCCGCGATTATGTCTAATACGTGTCCCTTCTCTGCACACCCTCAATATACGTCGTAAAAGATACAATTTACGACGTTATGCATAAGTTTATCAATCCCTTCCCCGGGGTGCAAAAGCCCACTTTTTCCCGGTTTCCGGCAACCCTTCTTAAAAGAAGGGTAAAGCCCCTTCCTCTCCTACAGCTGAGGACTGTCTGGGTTATGAGCGTTAATAACTTATTGATTGCGTCTATATTTATTAAATTAATTATCTTTATAGGCAGAGAGGTGCCCCCCGCGGTTTTAAAACTGAATTTTATTTGGCGCATAATATTGGACTAAATAACATATTTTGTGCTTATGTGTTTCCGGAATATTAAATATTTATGAATCTTAATTCGGGGCATAAGAGAGCCCCTATTCCCTATTTATGAGGCTGGTTTATTAAAACAATTAAGAACTTGAAAATAAATAATTTCTATATCACTAAGCAGGGAGAGAATAGCATCATGATTGCGTATTTGGCGCCGAATTATGCTCCGATCAATCATTTTTGAGGGCGATTTATATTGTCTTTCTGTAAGAACGTTGTCCTCTCGGGGTACGATTTAGCGCATAACAACAAGCCCTATTAATAAATATGAGCTCACAAAAATAAAATATGTATTCGGTTTATTTTCGGTTAAGAATATATTAACCAGATTTGGGGCATAGCGTAGGCCTATTCTCTATATTTTGTGCTTATAATCCATTATTACGGGCAAAGTTTGATAGAGATAGAAAGCGAGGAAACTGATGATATAGTTTGATAACCCGTAGCTTTAAAAGCCTGTAGTTATGTGAAAATCTATCCCCAATTTTTCACTCCCCCCTCCCCGCCCAGGAGATATTTAAAGCTAACCGGACCAGGAAGTAGTAAAAATCATTAAAATAAAAATAATTACCAGCACTGCGACGAATTCCCGGCTGGTATTGCCAAAGAGGCGTTCACTGAGGTAGTACTGCCCCATCCCTACTAAAGTATAAAAGACGGTGGTTAAAACCAAGGCATAAAGCGAGACGGAAACCGGCCAGAAGGACATAATCCAGCCCACTTCTGCTACGGCCAAAGCCATAAATACCGTCATCAGTCTTAATTGGCGGTTAATCCCCTCTTCCAGATTTATAGACCAAAGCGCTGATAAAGCCAGGGGTAAACTAATAATAAAAATAAAACAAAAATTCCAGAAGCTCGACAGATGAAAAGAGGCAGTAACCAGGAAAAGGGACAGCGCAGTTAAGAGAACCATCATAAATCCGACTGAATGGGCGGCCCGCAGTAACTGTATTGTTCTAATTGCGGCTACATTATAGATATTCCGCGTCAATAGAACAGCATAATACCCTACTGCAAAGAGCAGCAGAAAGGCCATGCGTATTCCTAAGCCCAACAACAAGCCGGAATCGGGGCTGATATTCCAGATCAGGAAAGAATCAAATGAGCGCGGCAGCAAAGGAAATACCAACGCTCCTCCCAGGGAGAACATTGTCGGCAGAATTAAAAGCGTCACCCACTCCACACCCCCGAAATCGCGATCATGTAAAGCCCAAAGTGACAACGCCCAATCGATAACTAAATATACGAGCACCCTGTAACGCCATTGAAACATTGGGTAACGAATTAGCACAATTCCCAGGGTTAAGATTAGTGTGGCAATGACAAATTTCTGCCGCTTACTCATAATTGTAGCGTTTAGTATAAAGCGGAAATCATAAAGGTTTGGTCAACCGGTCTACTACACGCTGTTTGTTTTACGCTTTTCCGCTTTTTAAATGATGGCAGATCGCAATAGCTAAACCGTCAGCAGCATCATCAGGTTTAATAATTTCGTGCATATGCAGGTGTTTCCGGACACTTTCCTGCATTTGCTTCTTATCGCTTCGCCCAAAACCGGTCAAGGCAAACTTAACGGTTAATCCCTGGTATTCAATTACGGGGAGCCCGTGCTGGGCTGCTACCGCTAAGACCACTCCCCTTGCCTGACCAACCGCCATGGCAGTCCGGGAATTAACTCCGAAAAAAAGTTGTTCAATAACTAAAAGGTCGGGCTTATATTTACGGATAACCTTGCCTACTTCTCTCTGTAGGAAAAGCAGCCGCTTTGGCATCGGGGTTTCCATTTTCGTTTCCAGACAGCCTGCATCCACAAATTTTAAGCCGTTCCCCTTTTCTTTTTTGCCTGTTTCTATCAGACCGTAGCCCAAACGGGCAGTGCCTGGGTCAATACCTAAAATCAGCATAAGGAAATGATACCAAATTTACCATGAATCAATCAATTAAGCAGTAAATTCCCGGGCAACTTAGGTTTATTAGTTTAGACTTCAGTCATCACAAGAAAGTTTCAGAAGTTTTTGCCGGACAAAACCAGAATATCCTTCCGTCTGGTCGGTGATGGTTAGACGAACCCTTTTCCCCTTCAGCTCCTTCTCCCTCTTCGCTATTTCGGTCCTGAGCTCCTCCTCAAGTACCTCGATCGGCTTAACATCGAGATCCGGTTCCGTTCTTACGGAAAGCAAGTTTTTCTCCTGGTCATACCGCATAAAAATCCCCTTCATTTCCCGACTTTTCATCAAAAACAATATGCCAAACTGGAGCAAGAATATCTATGGGGAAAAGTAAGAAATTAGTCGGGAAGCTTATCTCTTTCTCCAAAAATTTCTTCGGCCCTAGCTATGCCCTCAGTTCTCGCTACGGTATCGAAAGCGGCTCTCTGACCAGGTTCGCTCCGTTGGTTCCGTTTTATATAACTTGACCACGACTCTCCCGGATAACCGCCCGGTAGACAAGTATTATCGTTGTCCTTCTTTTCGGAAATCGGCGTTTCTGTTTTTGGGGGAATTACTAAACCGGACCGCTTACGCCTCACATACTCGCTGAATGTTTCTCCTTCTTTTATCCCGGGCGGCTGATAATCCCGATTGTCCATTCCCGACTTCGCCGCTTCTCTTTTTACTGATCCCTTAGAAACCTCAGTCATGCGGTTTTAAAATCCACATTGCTAAAAACACTCTGGACGTCGTCCAATTCTTCGATACTGGCGAGCAGATTCTCCACTCTGCCGGCGATTTCCCGGTTAGGTAAAGTTACTAAGGTTTCTTTATTCGGCCGGAAAACCAATTCGCTGTCCAGAATTTTCAAGCCCACTGCCGCTAATCTTTCCTTAACCCTGTGTAAGTCTTCCACTTCGGAATAAACCGAATAAGAATCTTCAGTCTCTTCAAGGTCCTTCGCTCCGGCTTCGATCGCTTTTTCCAAGACGGTATCCATATCCTGGCCCGTCCTTTCAATTATAATTTCTCCAACTCTTTGAAAAAGATAAACGACCGATCCCTGCCCCCCGAGATTGCCACCACCCTTATTTAACAAATTACGGATTTCGCCGGAGGTACGATTGATATTATCAGAAATAGCTTCAATTATTACCGCCCCTCCGCCGGGGAGAAATCCTTCAAAGATTGCTTCATTGAGTTGCGCTCCGTCTCCCTTCCCTCCCCCGCGCTCAATAGCACGTTGGATATTCTCTTTGGGCATATTAGCTTCCCGTGCTTTTTCTACAGCCAACCGCAGCTTGAAGTTAAAATCGGGGTCGGTATTGCCCCCGCCCTGACGAACAGCGATGGTAATCGCGTTACCCAACTTGGTGAATGCTTGACCCCGCCGCGCGTCAGCAGCCCCCTTTTGTCTCTTAATCGTAGACCACTTTGAGTGTCCGGACATAACAGGTTCAAGCTAATAGCCTTAAGTCGCTTACCATTTGCTATTCGCTATATTGTATCTTCGTCCCTTGACTTTTGCAACGAATTTCCTATACTTTTTTGGATGTCAGCCGACTTTATTAACGAAGCAATTCAGGCAGCATTGAACGGTAATTGGGAAAAAGCGGTCGAGCTGAATGAAAAAATTCTCCGGGGAGATAAAAAAGACGTTGACGCCCTAAATCGACTGGGAAGGGCTTATATGGAACTGGGGAAACTTAATAAAGCCCGGGAAATTTTTAACCTTATCCTGCATAATATCGATCCCTACAACCAAATTGCTTCTAAAAACCAGGCCAAATTAAAGTCTGCCTGTTATAAAAAAAAGTCCATGCCCGCCGAAAAAGACTTAACTCTACCGCATGCTAATCTTCCCAGCAGTTTTATTGAGGAACCGGGGCGGACCAAAACCGTTTCTTTAGTTAATCTGGCTTCGCCGACCACTCTGACTACCCTTTGCGCCGGGCAAACCGTTTATTTGGAAGCAAAACACCATAGTATCCATATCAGCGACAGTAACGGTAATTATTTAGGCTCGCTGCCTGACGATATCGGTAAGCGGCTAAATACGCTGGTACACGCGGGCAATACCTATGAAGCCTGTATTAGATCGGCATCCAATAACATTGTTATTTTTATCCGGGAGGTATCCCGGGCTAAAAAATACTACCAAGTACCTTCCTTTTCCAACGGGAGCTGCGACCATTTCGAACCCCCACCTGAAGAAGTACACGAACCCGCTAAAACCGGTGAGGAGGAAGACGAACCCCTGCCCCCGTCTATTTCCGCTATTCACCAGGACGAAGAGAGCGAAGAATCACAGTAACATCCGCCCTTCCGGACTGTTTGGGTAAAATCCGACAGGAAAATATCCCGGCTATCCTTCGCACGGTCAGAGTATTTTGCCATTTATTTTCGGATCTTACCTCACAATCCCCAACCGGAATATCCTGATTACCGACATTAATGATATCCAATCCGATCCGGGAAAGAACCCGGCTAACTTCCGACCCCAAACCTGCCGTAGTCCCGGCGTTTAGTACTTCTATTTTTAAATTTTCCCGGCGCAAACCCGGTTCGACAAAGTTATCATCCGCCAGATAATCCAGGCGGCCTAAATCAGCGGATAAAGCCTTGCTGCCGTCAGCTAAAACCAGCTCATCCAAAATACCCATCCCCCTAAGATTTAAAACTTTTATTTTATCAAAGCGCAACTGGAGCGAGGCAGCAATAATTTGCCCGATATCCAACAGGGACAAGTTGGTTTTAATCCTGTTTTGCAGATATTGGGTTAATAATCCGAAGGTAAATAATTGATCCAGTTGCGGCATTTTCCCGGTAGGAAAATCCGGGATGAGGATAAATCCGTCAATGGGGATACCTAAAATATCACCCACTGTTTCCGCTAAAACCCGGCCGCCTTTCCTATCCAGTTCTCCCAGTTTATACACCGCTTTCAGCCGATAATCACCGTATCCTTCCGCCGCCGGAAAATAAATATCCCCCGGTAACGGCACTACCACCGCGGTTTTATCCTGGGGATTAATAGAAATGACCGTGGGAGAATCGGCGACGATGACGATGTTAAAACGTTCGCGATTGGTTAACCGGGAGATCCGGTATTCCCCGTAAAGCTTCCAACCTAAAACACCCGCCAAAACCAGAACGGGCAGAATAAAAATTAAGGTCAGGCCCCTAAAAAAAGATGGTTTTGATCTACTTTTCCTTCTTCCCACGGGAGATTACCACAGGCTGCGGCGGGACATATGAAGAAACAGACACCTTGGAAGCTTTTCGTGCCTGTTCTTCTTTGGAAAGTTTCTTTTTATTCTTATTATAAAAATCCCCAAACGAACCCATATATTTTAGCTAAAAACGTTAAGAAAATTCCGTTATTTTATCTTTTCTATACGCTATTCGCTATATTGTACCCAATTCTCCTTTAGTTTTGCAAATCTTTTGGCGGCAATCGCCTCCCTTATTTCCCGCATCAGATCAACCACAAATTGAACATTGTGTACTGATGCCAACCGGTACGCTAAAAGTTCCCGCGCCCGGAATAAATGGTGCACATAAGCCCGTGTATAGTGGGTGCAGGTATAGCACGAGCAATGGGGGTCCAGGGGTGCAGGATCCATGGCAAAAACTTCTTTAGTTATATCGTAAGCATATCGCTGTTTGTTATATACCCTCCACACGTTCTTCATTCCCTCCTCCCGCCCCTTTTCTTTCGTCTCACAACCCATTACTTTTATCAAAATGTGGCCCATTCTTCCGAGCCTTGTAGGGACAACCGCGTCGAACATATCCATCCCCCTCTCTACTCCGGCAAAGATCTCCGGTACCGTCCCTATTCCTAAAAGATGCCGTGGTTTTTGCGGATCAAGTTCCGGATAGATCCAATCTAATATTTTTAGCATCGTTTCATTGTTCACTAAAGCCCCACCCACCGCTACTCCGAAAAAATCGTTGTCACTGACAAATTTAGCCGATCCTATCCGCAAATCTTCGAAAGGCCCTCCTTGTACAACCCCGAATATTTCCTGCCTATTAACTTTATGATCCTTATGAGACTTAAAAAATTTTAATGACCTTTTCTCCCAGCGGTTAGTCCTTTCCAGGGAAACCTTCGTGTAATTGTAATCGTGCAGCGGACTGGTTAGTTCATCCAAAGCCACAATCAAATCTGCTCCTATTTTCACCTGCGCCTCAATACTTTTTTCCGGCGGGAAAAAATGGCTGGTACCATCCAAATGAGATTGGAAAGTTGGTCCCTCTTCTTCCACTTTGGCTAATTTCGTCCGCCGGGCCAATGCGGTAACTTCCGTATCCAGCATTTCTCCCAGGACCATTTCGCCGCCGAAAAGTGGTACCATCTTCCCTACTCCATGTTCAACTCCAAATCCCAAGGAAAAAACCTGGAAGCCCCCGGAGTCCGTGAGCATGGGTCCATCCCAGTTCATAAATTGATGCAGACCGCCCATTTTTTGGATAACATCCACGCCCGGGCGTAAATAAAGATGGTAGGTGCTTCCTAAAACAATCTGGCAGCCGATATCCTTAAGGTCCTCGGAGGACAGAGCTTTCACCGAAGCTTGAGTGCCTACCGGTAAAAAGGCCGGGGTATTAACAATACCGTGCGGTGTCGTTAACTTACCCGCCCTGGCTTTCCCTTCTCTTGAGACCGTCTCAAATTTAAACATCGCTTTAACGCTCTAAGCGCCTCCGGACAAGCCGACGACCATCTCAAAATCGTCGTCGCCGGCAATCCGGTTGTACCTTTCAAAACCGCACTTCTCGCATTTATGCGTCAACACATATTCCCCCGTTCTACGCGTGATAGCACTTATGGGCCTCATAAGCCCCAAGCACTTATTCGCCCGATCCCCCGGGATATCCGTATCCACATGTTTGCTCCAGAGGCAAAAGGGGCAGTGGTTACGGTAGGAACCGCCGTATTTAATAGCTTCCACCGTTTTCCCACAATGTTCGCAGATAAAGCCTTCATTTCTGGCAATGAACTTGGTCATTGGGAATTAGAAATTATATTCCTTGTTCTCTTCGGGCCATCTTCAGGTAGGCCGCCGTCTTGTTCCGTTCGAAGCCCATACTATCCAAGATGCGGTGCCCCATAGATAAGCCTGCTTCAAATTCCGGCGAAACGACTGCCGAAACCCCTAAAGCATAAAGCCGCCGCTGGTCTTCCTCAAAATGGGAACGGCAAATAATAGTTATTCCCGGTTTTAAACTCAACGCGTTTTCGATAATCAATTCCTGCGAATAACGATCCGGAACGGCCGCTACTACTGCCCCGGCACGACTGACACCGGCGAATTGCAAGACCTCCTTATCTGTCGGATCTCCTAACACCGTTTCTACTCCCTGCATCTCCAGATCGCTTATTACATTATGGTTATAGTCAACCACGACATAAGGAACGCCAGCCATGGCCATAATTCTCGCAATATGGCGCCCTACCCGCCCGTGACCGCAAATCACCACATGGTTTGCGATCTCAATTTCCTTATGTTCCTTGCGGTAATGATCAAAACTGTTGAAAAACATTTTATAAATACGCGGCGACCACTTGGCCGCACTATTACGCAATTTCTCATAAATGCCGACCGAAAGACCAAACTCCCACGGCGAAACCATCATGGTAACCATTGTCACTGCCAAAATTAAGGAATAGGCATTCTGACCGATAGCTCCGTTATTTAAAGCGAGGCGGGCGATAACAAAAGCAAATTCTGAAACTAAGGTTAATGATAACCCGACCTGCAAGGCAGTTTTAAGGTGATACTTAAAGTTAACGGTAATAAGTAAAACCAGGAAAAATTTTATCATAATCACCGCCAACGAAACTATGAGGATTGTCAGCCAATTTTGCCAAATAAAAACCGGCGACAAGAGGACACCTAAAGTTACAAAAAAGATTACGGCAAAAATGTCTCTCAGGGGCCGGATCTCGGAAAAAACGGCGTGTTGAGCAATATTATCCGCAACTAAAAGCCCGGCGAGGAATGCACCCAGGGCAAAAGAAAGCCCTAAAGCATAGGTAACGGCAGCTGAAATAAGAACCAAACTGACAGTCGCTAAAAGTAAAATCTCCCGGCTGTTAATTTCCGCCACTTTGGTAAAAAAAATGGGGACAACTTTTTTCCCCAGAAACAGAACCAAATAAAGTAAGACCGCCGCTTTGAGAAGCGAAAGAAAGATTCCTGCTAAAACCGATATTATCGGGCCGCCGGCAGATAAAACCGGTAGCACCGTTAAAATCGGTACTACCGCTAGGTCCTGGACCAGTAGCCAGCCGACTAATATTTCCGCCGGCAGGGTATCCAGCTCTCCCTTTTCCGACAGCAGCTTGATCACGATGGCGGTGGAAGAAAGGGAAAAAGCAACTGCCGCAACAATAACTTCCGCCGGAGAAAGGCTGCCGAATAATCCCGTAAGCCCAAGTATCGCTAGAATTATTACTGTCAGAAGCATCTGGAGAATTGCTCCGCCTACGGCGATGCGTTTTACCCTGGCAAGCCTGCGGAAAGAAAAATCCAAACCGACCACGAACATGAGAAATGCTAAGCCCAAGTCTGCTAATGCCTGAGCACTGGTAAAATGAAGGAACCGTCCAAACAAACCGGTTACCAGTATTCCGGATATTAAGTAGCCGGTTAAAATCGGTTGCCGTAATTTCTTGGCAACCATGCCTCCGCCCAGGGCAATAAGAAGAACAATAATCAATTCCGTAGCGAGCTCCATGCTTTACTAGTAGTGTATCAAATCTTCTGCAGTTTTCCTAAGGCGTCAGCAAGTTCGAAGGGTAGCTCGGACTGGAATTCCTGCATTTCTCCGCTTCCCGGATTTTTAATCCGGAGAAATGCCGCATGTAAAAAAAGCCGCGGGCAAAATTTTCTGTCCTCCTGTAAATTTTTTCTGCCTCCATAAATCGGATCTGAAACGACCGGATGATTAATATATTTCAAATGTACTCTAATCTGATGCGTCCTCCCGGTATGCGGTTGCACCTCCAGCAATGATAATTGGCAATTAGCATTTCGATAATTCGCAATTTCATGATAGCCTGTTACCGCTTCCCTTCCCCCGGGAAATACCCCAAAGTGCATTCTATTAAACGGGTTCCTTTCGATTGGCGCTTTTATCTCTCCCTCCGCCGGTTCCACTTTCCCGTGTACCAGGGCCAGATATTTTTTTACCGCGGCTCTTTCTTTAAATTGCGCTTTTAAACCAGCAAACCCTTCTGTGGTTTTGGCAATAACCAACAATCCCGAGGTATCTTTATCCAGCCGGTGCACTATCCCCGTCCTCTCTTCAAATTCTTTTTTCGTATCCCAATCTCCCCTTTTTCTCTTCATGTCTTTTGCCCCATTACCCACTACCTTTAGCTCTTTTTTAATTCCCAGTCTTCGTTCCGCCCAATCCTGTACCGTCTCCGCTCCGGCTGTTGTTTCCGCTCTGTTCACTATCATCCCCGCTGGTTTATCAATCACCAGCATAACTTCATCCTCGTAAATAATCGGAATATCCATAAACAATAAATCCGGGACCCAATGACCAATATTATCAATTACCAATATCCAATACTACCAATAACCAATAACTAAAGCCGGAAATTAAAGATTGGCTATTGGGAACTGGTGATTAGTAAAGGGGCTGGGGATTGTAATTATTGATTTATTTACTTTTCTTTCTTTTTTTCGCAGCTTAAGCAGAGCGTAGCCGTCGGTATGGCCGCCAGCCGGTCGGTATCAATCATTTTGCCGCATCTTTCGCAGGTGCCGTATTTACCGATTTTAATTTTAGTCAGAGCTTTGCGAGTCTGAATAAGAACCGTATTTAACTGGGCAATTAAAGCTTGGGTTCTTTCATGCCCGGCTTTTTCATGCGCTTCCGTATCGTCGGCAGCATTATCTGTCAGGCGGCTTTGATCAGCAAACGGGTCTTCCGTTTTCAGATCCGCCAAACGATGTTCCGTCTGCGCCCGGCGGTCTTCAAGATACTGCTTAATCTGGACTAACACGGTTTGCGGGAACTTGACCATAGTTCTGACTAATTTATGAAAGCTGATTAGGAATACTAAAAAAGAAACGCTAAGAAATATCAGCCAAAGCAAGTATAGCCTGCTTCCTGTATTTTTTTCAAGTAGGACGTTAATTATACTGATCAAGATTAAATAAAACATGGCAAGGGCTCCGGGCTTGTCTATAATTTCCCGGATATCCGGAGTCAAGGTTACTCTTTTCCATAGAAAATACTGGACGGTGAAAAGAAAGAGAAACAGAAACGCCAGATATAACGGTAGCGTTGCTAACTTGTTTTCCAGAAAACAACCATTCAAGAAACAGCCCACAAAACCGATCGCCGTCGCGAAAGTCATGGGAAGAGCGAATAAATCTAAAATTTTACCGGTTTCTAATTTCTCCGCTTTAGCCGCAAGAAAGAGAACGGAAATACCCGTGATCAGGCTGCCGAAAAAGGAAATTCCCGGATACTTAATCAGTAAAAACCAGCGACCGGGGTCACCGGTAAAAACAAAAGGGTTAAAGAGAATATAAAAAGCTCTCCCGGCAACGAGAGCCGTAAAAACGGCCAGAAGCAACATATCGATAATCTTTTCCTCGTTAAACCCCTCTTTCCGCGCTGTTTTCCAGAGCAGGAAAAAACCGGCGACAAATGCCAGGGCTAAAGCTATACCGAATGTGGGTAAAACCGTTCCACCGAAAGCAATTAGTGGTTTCATAAAAGCCGGACTTTCCCGATTTTAACCAGCCAAACAACGATTATCAACCCTCCGAAGATCATCAATACCTCCCCGACACCTAAAATATCTGAGAGAATACCGGAAAATATAATCGGCAGAATAAAAAAAGCACCGCCCAGCGAAGTTAAAACGCCGTAAACCCGGCTCCGGACCGCCTCTGTCGTTCCTTCCTGAAGGGCGGTGTTGGAAGTAACATCAATTAAGGCATTGGAAAAACCGAGAGCAAAAAGAAAAAATTGAGCCAAGCCGACTGTCCTACCCCACCCTAAAAGCAGGAGAAACAAGCCGACACAAAAAATACCGCTATTGATTATTTTATCGCGGGAAAGGAAATGGCCGAATTGGGAAACAAAAAGAGCTCCGGAAATAATGCCTAAAATTGCCGGACCCAATAAAAATACTGAGGCGTCATTAATGGGAATTTTAACCACCTGGTCGGCGAAACCCGGTAATAAGCTGGAAATAGAAGCGACTACCGTTTGCGACCCGACGAGGATGAGTAACGCCGTACGCACTTTCCTGTGCGAACGTAAGAAATCGATACCCTCATAAAATTCCTGTTTCAACCGGGACATCCAGCCGTTTTCTAAAGCTACAAAAATGTCCTCCGGATGAAAATTGCGGCTCCTTCTTTGCAAAAAAGAAAGGGCGGTTTGTCCCGGTAACCGGGAAATGAAATAAGATGCTAACCCAAAAAGTAGCGCGATAAAAAGAAAGGTTCGGTCGATACCGATAAGATCAAGTAGCGGACCGGCCAGCAATCCCCCGGCAAGCATGGTCGCAAAAATTGTTAAAGTAAAGGTACCGTTAGCGGAAAGCAAATCTTCTTTCTCCACCAAAAGCGGGATTGTCGGCGCTTCCGCCGGGACAAAAAACTGAGTGATAACAGAAATGGCGATTAACAAAAGATAAATAAAAAATATAGATTCGCGGGTTAAAAGAAAACCCAAAACCGCCACTGCCCGGGAAAGGTTGCAGAAAAACAGAACCATTTTTTTGTCATAGCGATCCACTAAAGTTCCCGCGACAGCTCCGAAAAGTAAAGCCGGAATGGCAACGGTTAAAGCCAATATCGAAACGGCAGTATTTTTGTGGGTTAGTTCGTAAATCCGAAGAGCCAGGGCAAAGGTCAAAATATTGATACCGATTTGGGAACTGGCCTGAGCAAACCAGAGAAAACGGAAACGGGCATTTCTCAGAACGTCAATAATAGCTACACGTCTAATTATCTCCATGCCGCAGAAACCCCCGGCAAGCCCAGTGGGTTGACCCCCTTGCTTTCCGGGTTTATACTTAAAAATTAGCGACTGAAATTTAGTATAGCATAGACTTTGTGACAGCAACCGCACACTCAATCGTAGGAGCAGTAATTGCTACTAAAATTCCCGACCTCCGGATCGCCTTACCCTTAGCTTTGCTTAGCCATTATCTGGGCGATAAACTTCCCCATTGGGATCCCATGGTCAACTATAAAAACAAGTCCCGGTTCCGTCTCATGACGGAGGCAGGCATAGACGCACTCCTGGGCTTATTTATCGCTTATTTTTTCTTTGTCTATTGGGGTAAACAAAGTCCGCTGAACGTTATGCTAGGTTCGCTGGTAGCTCAATCTCCAGATTGGCTGGAAATCCCGCATATGTTCTTTAAGTGGCATTTCCCTCCCTTCACCTGGGTATACCGAAGTCAACATTGGGCGCATGATCTTTTCTATGATTCCCGGGCGCAAGCCCCCTGGGGTGTAATAACCCAGCTGATAGTTCTGGCCATTTTTCTCTTTTGGTTATTGAAATAATTCCTTAGTTTTACGAGGGTGTCAACCGCAGGTAACCTAAATTCTAATAATCTACTTTGCTCTTTCCACATATTCACCGGTGTCAGTGTTAACTAACACCCGCTCTCCAATATTTATGAACATGGGAACCTTGATTCTTGCACCGGTTTCAATAGTTGCCTCTTTATAAATATTAGCGACTGAATTCCCGCGGAAGCCCGGTTCCGTTTCCTCTATCCGAAAGATTACTTTCAGCGGCAAAAGTACCGATAGGGCGTGGTTTTCATAAAGCTGAACGGTAACTTCCATTCCCTCCTTGAGGAATTTCGCCTGTTCTCCGATTAAATCCTGCGGAACCTCAAATTGTTCATAGGTATCTGTATCCATGAATATCTGTCTGTCGCCCTGTTTGTATAGGTACGTTGCTTTGCGCTTTTCTAAAAATATGTCCTGAACCCGGGCGCCGTTAATAAAAGCTTTCTCAATCGTTGCTCCGCTTTTAAGGTTTCTGATTTTTACCTTAATCGTCGCCGTTCCCCGGCCCATTTTGACATGTTCGTACCTCAGGACCGCATAGGGGGCACCCTCAAATTCAAAAACCGTCCCAGCTCGCAGTTGTGTTACTTCAACCATAATCCGATTTTATCTGATTACTTTGGTTTTAGAAAGGGTGGCAACAGGCGGGGAGCCCCGTTAAGCGGATGAACCCCCCTTCTTTCGCAAGAAGAGAAGGCCTTCATCTAAAAAGAAAGTGACCAAGCTGTTCGTATGAACAAAATAGCTTGAATGGGGCTGCTGGTTGCTAGGACCCTTAAGTTAAAATAATCTATTTATTTCGCGAAATCCGGATTAACCCGGAACAAACTACAATCTCTATCCCCTTTTTCTCCAATTCATCTAGCAATAAATTCATCCCTAAACTATCAGAGGACATATGCCCGGCAACGACCATATTCATATGGTATTTGGCGCATTCTTTGCGGTGTTCTTCCGAAGCATGCATCCCGACAATCGTCCCGATTCCGGCGGCTGCCATTTTTTCGTAAATTTGCGGGGAACCTTCCGTCCCGCCGGTGATTTCCAGAGGAGCAACTTTTCCCGCCCTGTTCTTCTCACTGCCTGCAAAGATCAATGGTCCGGCTTTACCTAACTTGGCCTCCCGGTATTCCGGAACTGTTAAAAGTAAATCCATTACTTCCCGGACCGTATCCACTTCATGTTGGGTGAAAAGTTTAACCAGGAACTTATAAACTAAATTGTCGGTAATCGTATGGGTACACATCAGGGCAAAATTTAAAAGCCGGGCGGCGTCGACCGTCTGGTTATGGTTGCGCGGCGAAATACTCCGCTGGACTTCCTCAACCCGTTCATGGAGAATTTGTTCCGCGACATTTATCGGGACACCGTAATTTGCCAGCATATCTACCTGTAGGTCCATTACTTCATGGAGCCCGGCATAACCGCCGCCGACAGGATGGTGAGAAAGCAGAAGATCAATAGTTTTCCGCGGGGACTTTTCGTTTAAAAGGTATGCCAGGGTCACTTCCGCGGATGTAATATCAATCCCGGCCATAATCTTATCCACTTTTAAATCCGGTTTGCCTAACAATATCCGGGAATCGGCATAGGGATTTTTTAACGATTCCTTATCAAAATCCTTTTGCTGTTTTTCCGGGAGTTCTTGATATTCCCGCAGTTGGCGCGCGAGATATTTTGCCACCCCAGCCTTCCCCCGCGGATCTGCTTCTATCCCCTTTTTAATCGCCAGTTCGTAAATTTGTCGTAGTGTAAGCATGAACAATTAAAATGAAAGTACTTAAATCAATATAAAAACAAAAAGCAAAAAATAATTTGTGCCGCAGGTCGGAGTCGAACCGACACGGGTTTTTACACCCAAAGGTTTTTGAGACCTTCGTGTATACCATTTCACCACTGCGGCAATATTTTAATTTTAACAGATCCCTAGCCCATTTTCACCCTTGACAAGCTCTAAACTCAGCTTCTAAAATCATATAAATAAAAGGAAAGGGCAAGGAATTACAGACTGTCCCGCAATTCCCCAGTCTATCCGAGTGGGTGAGTTGCGGTATTTTTATTTTTAAAGGTTATTAGGCCAATGAACTTAAACGAAATTCATTATAAAATCAACCGGTCCAGCCAACTGTACGGGGTCGCGGAAAATTCGGTTATCCGTGCGCAGCACTTCTGTCTCCTCCGCCGTCCTAACCCGTCAACCGGCCTTAGAAACGCTGCAGCAAAGAAGCAGGGGAATCAGGTTTTTTAATGACAAGGGTCGTTAAGGAGGTGAATATACTATGGTAAATATGGAATCGTTTTCTGAAGTTGAGAAATTACCGGCCCATCAGGGTATGGGTATAAATAGGAATAAAGTTGTTCGGGCTGATGTTCACGGAGACCGCCAGCCAAATAAAGTTAGGGCGGAAAGAAAATTTAGAACCGGTTGTAAACTGAAGGAATCCAAAAGGCTTGGTTCATTATCTTTAGAAGGGGTCTCTTTGCCGCCTGAAGAAACGTTAAAAGAAGGAGTTGGTGTCTTTCCTTTTCCCGGCGGTGAGCCAATCGTTTTAAACGATTAATAATCGTTATAAGAAAAGAGCGGAGGTGATATCAATGGCAGTAAGAATAATTAACAATTGCGAGGGTTGTAAAGCAGAACACGGCGGAAATCTCCCGCCTGAATATATTTGTGACCATTGTGGTGATGTTTCTGAAAATAAATCAAACCGGGGACTTCGGCAAAGAATGGGAAAAGTACTTAACTTTCTTTCCGCATCTGTCCGCGAAGCATCTACTGACCCGGCACAATTAATCGATTTAAGGAAAATTAAATAATCCCGAGGTGGTAATCCAAAAAACGTTAAAAATGATAAAATACGTTGGTTAGGGATGTGGTGAAATGGTATCACAGCAGTCTCCAAAACTGCTTTTCCAGGTTCGAATCCTGGCATCCCTGCAACCCGTAGCCACGATCATTCTGGCAGTCCTTCTTCTTGGTGAAAGAATAACTGTGCCCTTTATTATCGGCGGCCTGTTGGCAGTTATCGGAGCCCAAATCGCTTCCGGAAAAACCTCGTTCACCAAGGTTGTCTCCTGGTTAAAAACTCTCTGACAGTTCTTCTCTGGTAAAATAGGAATATATGGCTGAACCGGGGGCACAGGAATCGAGAGAACTTACTCCTAAGAACAATGATCTAGGTGTTTGGATAACCAAAGCCGCATTTGAAGGTAAACCCAGCCTGTCTGAATTACCATCAGAGTTTGTAATTCCAATTATTGTCCAAAACCAGGTTAGAGATATCCTTAAGTTAACTGGGGAAAAGCCGCTTTCCCCCCAGCAGGTCCGGGAAAATCTCGAAGGCAAGGTGGATAAAGCCAGTCCGTACTACCAACAAATTCTTGGTTATCTTGACGAGCAAGAACAGCTTGGAAAAATGATTAATACGGAGTGGGGCGTTCTTGTCACTTCCGATGAAGCAGGTAACTTGGGCGTGACACTACCGTTACAAGGCTTACCGGATTCTGCGTATTTTGACAGTTCGAAACTTAACGCCAAAAACCGGGCTGGTCTTTCCATCCATTCCCATGTTTCCCCAAGACCTCCAAGCTATTCAGACGCTTTTGGTTCTGTCTATCATCCCCGGCCAGAAAATCCCCCCTTAATGGCTTGCGTTGATACTGAAGATTTCTGGATATTAGTCCGGACCCAGGAATCGGAAATCTCAAAAACAATTAACACCAATAAATGGTTTCCTACAGAACCGCAGGAAGAACAAATCCAAAAACTTACTCAATTTACCAAGTACTACAACTTAGCCTTATTCCGGGGTTCTATGAAAGACTTATCAAAAGCCGAGCGGATAGGTACAATATAATTATGAGCGAAGTAGGAGAAGTTTCCGAAAACATCGCCTGGAAAGCAGATAGCCCAACACCATTTATTAAGACTAGCCTTGAAAAAGGTTTGATAAAACCAGGCCAAACTGTTGTTGATATCGGATGCGGATTTGGTCGTAATTCTAATTATCTGGAATCTCAAGGAGCTAAAGTTATCGGTATCAATATAAACAAAGAAGAACTTGATGTTGCTAGAGCAAATGCCCAAAAAAATAAATTAAGTACAAGTTTCATTGAGGCAAATGCAACAAAATTGCCCCTGGACGATTCCAGCTATGATGTTGCCATAGACTCCGGTTGTTCCCATATGCTAACCAAAGAGGGCCAAATCAAAGCAGAAGAAGAACAGGCAAGAATTGTAAAACAAGGCGGATACCTCTTATATTTTGGCTTTTCCAAAGAACACCCCGCTTATAAAGACAATTCTGGCAGCATGATGTACAGAGACCTTGAAGATGTCCAACAGATATATGGAAACGACTTTGAAATACTTAGTAGCGAAAAGAACGAGTGGAAACCGGCTCCTGCGGAAAACGCAACTTTTGATACGCATAGAGGTCTAAATATTTTAATGAGAAGAATCTCCAAAACCGAAGCACAAGATAAACTAGCAACCTCCACTGTTAAAGAATGCATGGAATTGACAGATAATAATGAATATCTCAAAGCCCTACAGACCTGGTTTAATGTTCCTCAAGAGAAACGAACCGAGATTTTGCATGCTAATATTCGCGCCATTGCCGGTACCCACGACAACTCCTCATTGGCGGCAATAGACAGAAATTTGCCCGCGATGGACAGATTTATCTTTGAAAACTTTGCTCCCCTATCTTCAGAGTTTTTACCAAAAATAGTTTCACCGACCAAGGACACCATAATTGCGGCTGATGATTTAAGAAATTTATCCGATCAAATGGAGGTCGGGAAAGATTTTAGAAATACTGCTGCCGATCTTGGCTTTCACTTTGGTGTTGACCCCTTCGATTTTAAATCATCAGGGCAAGCCATTGAGGAGAAATTTACCCTGGAAGAAATGCGGCAAGCTATAAAAAATATTCTTTCCCATACAAACGAGCAGGAGTATATGATGATCGACCAGCTTAAAATTAGCCACCCGGTTTTTCATTGTGAACTGGCTTTAGATCCGGAAATTGAGCCATATGTAAGATTGCTTTATCAACACGAAAATTATGGTCGCTATGTAGGTTTTCTGGAAAACTGTTTGGTCCAAAACTTTTTCCCTTCGGTTGCCTACTTTGACTATCTTTATAAAACCCAGCCGGAATTAACCAAACCCGAAGCCATATATAACGATGGCGGGGGTTTTGAAATTCCGGTTAGCGTTTATTATTTTTCCCTTTTAAGAAAAGCTGTCCAGCTGAAAGCGGCAGACATAGATCCTAAAGTTCAACAGCAAGCGAGACAAAAGGTGGCTGAATATTTGGGAAGCAAGGCATTCATGGACCACGTTAAACTCTATCTGGATTCAGAGATTCTTTATAAGGACGAATTTGTTGAACCCTTAGGACGCCGAATCCACCGAAACGCAGAAATTGAAGAAAAAGGTGAACAAGTTAAAACTATTAAGCAGCAAAGATTAAACGAAGTTATTACTGCTGTTTCGACTTAAAAACTCCAACAAATTTTTCCACGCTAGATAGTATGGTTTAACCTCTTCTTGAATTTCCGGAAATATTCCCGTGTCCCGGAGATCCCTTTCCAATTTTCCTAATGCTTCCCCTGCCCTCCCCTCGCTAGCCTTATCGGCATAAACAATATCTATCATGTGGCTGGCAGAATCACATGCGGCTAAGACTTTAGCTTCAGAGTTTCCGGCTGGACATCTTTGCACCGGTGGGACCGAACACAGTGAGCCACTTCCTCAACGGTTTCCGAACCCACCCCAATTTCTGGAAGATACCTTCTTACTTCTGTTTCGGAATTAACGGCGTGATCAGTTTTATCACCAATAACCTGCCCAATATCGTGTAACCAAATAGACAAGAAAAACACTTCCTTATTTAACTCCGGGCGCTTTGAACTTTCCTTGTCTGCCCATTTTTCTAAAGCCTTTAAATGGATTAGCAAATAACCGAATTTTGGTCCGGCCTCTGTTACGCGGTCCAGAAAATGCATCTTGGCAGCGCCTATTCTGTCGTTGGATATTTCTTTAATCTCTATAGGCTCCATGCTTATCTATGATTATATCTCTATTCTGCTTTTTGGGGTGCTATAATTTTCCCATGACCGAGAGCGAAAACGAAAGCAAATTCAAGGTAACAGCCAGAAGAGAAGGAAAACCAAGCGGTATAAAAGCTAAAGGTATCCGCCGCCCTAACTCTTCCGAACTACCCGCTTTAAGAGAAAGAGCTTTATCCAGAACCAGAGCAGCCATTGTTGATCAGGCGAGAGACTTGCCGTTAGGAGAAAGAATTTCTTTGCCGCTTCAGCCGCATCTTCAGAAACATGACAACTCCTGTCTTCTTGCGGCTTCGATTTCCATTGGTGAAGGACTTGCCCGTCACCAGGGTCGCCTTGCGGCTTTTAACGAGGCTTATTTAGCTGGGCAAGCAAGAGCGCAAGGTTTACTATCCGGAGCGGGAATGCATACCGAAAGAACCGCCAGCCGCGATGCCGTCCAGCATTTTCTGGAAAGAAACTTAGGAATTCATATTAACCATTTAGATCCTCGAGAGCCAGAGGAAATGGGATGGGCAGCGGTAAATATTATTTCCGAAGGTAATCTTTTTCTTCTAAACAGTTATTCCCATTGGGTGGCAATATACGGCTTAAACAAATTGTCTGACCGGGATATTAACTGGCTTATGGTTGATCCCTTGGCAAGTACTCTACAGCAACTTTCTACTACCCAACTGGCCGAGAGAATTATTGGCACAACCTTAACCGGTCCATCAGGGTCTCCGGGGGAGATTTTTGTGGTAGAAGTTCCAAAACCAAGTTTTATAGTTAAGTCAGTTCGTCGTTAAGTTAACAATTATTTCTGCTTTTGTTTATCCCATTCATTTAATTTTCCATAGCGGACATCTTCCCAGCTTTTTTTATCTTCCCAAAAGGTAACATATTGTTTGGCTTCTTCCCAACGAGGATGGCTACGATACATCGGTTCTTGATAACGCCAGCAATAAACCGGGACTTTTTCTTCGCCGCTTTTTATCATCCAACTGATTACGCTGTCCTGCCATTCTCTTAAAACCCGTGGTGAGACTAAAGCGGTTGCCGCATATTCTGCAATTTGAGTTAATTCCCTTGCCTCCGTATCATCTTTAGGACGCTCTCCACCTCTGGCTTTAAAAAGATTATTCAATCCCCCTTTTTGATATTCCGGTTCTGTGTGCCCGTTTCCCACAAATTCCAATTGATACTTTTGCATCAACGCCCGGAACTCGGCTTCTGAAACTTCTCTCTCTTTGCCCATATCATCTATTCCAGGGATAAACCGGCTGACGTTTCGCGTCCTTGTCGATGACAATTCCTCCGAAGAAATACTGGGTAAAAGTTAATTCGTTGTCCTCAAAAGTTTTCTCCTGGCCGTCAAAGTCTTCCAGATTACCATTCGCTTGAATTTCATAACGACGGTTTCCCTCCTCCAAAGGCAATCCCCGATACGGCATTTCTGTTGTCACAAGCATTAGGGCTTTTTTAAGAAAATCAAAGGTAGCTTTGGTTATATCGTACTTATCTTCCATCATTCCGGTTCTCCCGTAAGCCATAGTCCAGGCTGGTTCCCCTTTATAGTAAATTGTCGTCATCCAGGGAGCTCGGAAATATCCTGTATAGCTATCTCTTAATTCCCACCCTCCTTCGATCTTCCCGGTATTTGGATCAGGCAGCGGCCATTGCAATTCTTTATATTTTGGTCTTTGTGGAACTTTAACTTCTGCCCCTTCGGCTGCCCAAGTATGGGTATTGGCTTCGACAATAAAAGTCGACAGGTCTTTTAGCCACTTTTCTTTTCTGGCTTCTTCCTCTGGCGAGAGCTTCCGCTCAACGTTTTCGGGTATGGACATAGTTTTATTATACTCTTATCATACGTCTTAGCGGTTTCACCATGGAAAAATATAGATTTATCGCTGTTGATATCCAAAACGAATTTGCGTCTGTTGGCGGCAAGTTTTATTCCCCTAAACCATCAGTAAAATTTCTTAAAGAAAATGTTTTCCCAATTCTCGAAGAAAAAAGAATAAAAATCTGCGAAATTGTTTCCGATTATCGCCAACCCAGACCAGGTGACCGGGGTGATGGGGCTCACCCAGGCGAATGGGGCTATGAATCAATAGTTCCTAAAGAGCTTGTCTCATCTCAATGGGTTAAGTGCATGAACTCGCCGGTATGGATTAGAGACGGAATCGGCGATCCCAATCAAGAACCCGGTCTCCCCTATCCCGATCCGAAAAAATTCGGTGAATGGCTTGGTAAAAACATTGGTTCACCTGAAGAAGTTATTCCTGTGCTCTTCGGACTTACGATCGATTGTTGCGTCCTTTCAACTATACAGGAATTAAATTGGCGGGGTTACTATCCTTTGGTAATTAAGGAAGCCGTAGATCACGCCTCCGGAAAAATTGATGACCGGGATAAGGTTTTAGAAACTCCAATCCCCAATTGGGCTGATGTTATTACGTGGGAAGAACTAAAAGTGAAATTATGAAAATAAATTTTTACCCAGACCATGATGATTTAGAATTAATTAAATCTGCAGAGGAATATCAGGAGATTTGGATCAAAGAATCGGCAAGAATAATTGAAACAATCGAAAGATTAACCGGATTAAAATTTACAGAAAATACTATTAATGCCGTTGTTATTGAAGGCGTAAGCCGATCCCATCCCCTTAGTCTTAGAGCCAGTTACCCAATTGAGACGAAAAAGGCTACCTTAGTCCATGAATTATTCCACCGGTTAATACCCGGTAAAGAGGACGAAATCCATAAGCTATTAGATCTTATCCTTTATGACGTCTGGATTGATTTATGGGGTGAAGACTTTGCGAAAAAGCAGGTAAAAGTTGAGTCAGAAAGGCAGCCGTTGTATAAAGACGCTTGGGATTGGGCTTTGTCCTTGACAAGAGAACAAAGAGCGGCAAAATTTAAGGAATTAATTGGGAGTAAGTAACCATTGGTAACTGGAACAGTTTTCCCGGTAGAAGTTGCTGACGTAGTTCACCAAGCCCTGCCAATTCTCATTTTTGGCATACTTTGCGACTATGTTGAATGGCAAACGGAGCGTAATATCGAGCTTTCCGTCTTTCAAAATAAGGTTCGAAACGACAAATCTCAAAAGCTCCCGTTTTAGAGCAGGTCTCGAACTTTTGAATAAAGTTGGAGCTTCGTTACAAAAAGTTAAAAATCCCCCAATATCCGCTTGATACGCACGATCCGTAGTTTTGTGTTTTGCTATCTCGGCGATAACTTCATCTTTCTCTCTCTCGATTTCGACCGATTTAGTATTATACAAATCCTCCTTAACCTTTCCGTTTAGCCACGCATCTAATAATGGAGGGCTTTTACAATCTTTTTCATACTGATTGGTATAACGAACTTGATATTTTGGAAGGTAAAGACATTTTAATAGTTAATTCAAAAGATGAAACAAAAATGTTTAGAAGACGGGCAGAATTGCTACGTCGCAGATTCAGCGATGGGAAGTCGCTTTTCTACCCCGGAGGGCATGGAGACTTTATTCTCAGACCAAAGGCAGAGGTTGTTCGAGAAGTTGTTCGCTTTTTAACCACATAAAATAATTTTAGGTCAAACAATAGTAGCAAATACCTGAATTTGAGCGCAGTAGGTTCGAATACTTTCTATCCAGGGCTGCAGATACTATAGGTTGATTAAAGGAACCAGAAACACTATAATGTTCCTAAATGCCCAAAGAAAAATTCCCTCGACCACATATTCCTGAATATCCCCCGCCTGATGATCTGGTAGGGTTGACTCCTATCTTCTTGAGTCTTTCTCAATCACCTCAGACATATAGGGAGCTTTCTTACAGTAGTGTACAAGCAGAATTGGCCAGACATTATAGCTCTGGGGATTTGAACAGCACGGTTCATTTCCACGATCCGCAATCAAAAGAAATTTCATTTGGCGACACAGAAGCTACAATCGGTAGATTAAGAAGTCCAGGCTATTACCTGCAAATATACATACCAATAGCCCGTTCCCCCATGTTTAAACTACTTAATCCCACCCATAAGGATACACCGAAGGAGTTACGAGAAGAATCCTTGGCTCAAGAAGCCGAAGATCAATTCTTCGAAGCACACTACGTCTTAGTTTTGCATCTGATCCCCCTCGAAAATGCAGATAAACTTCAAGGAAGTTTGGATTCTTTAGTAATCCATCTCTATGAAGGCTCTGATGTCGGTGGTGGCAATGAGAGGTTTGTACCTGTTACCCAGTTAAATCTTCCCGGTGATTTAAAAGAGACGGAAAATGCCGTATATTTTGAGGCTCATTGGATTAATAAAAAAAGTGGAAGATTTTATGTCCTTTCTAATATAGATGAAGATCCTATCGGAGAGAACCAGACTCACGATTATTGGCAAAGATTGTCTGAGACAATCGATTATAATGGGGAAAAATATGCTATCTTCGGAAAGATACCAAAACAGGACGACGATTATAATCCCGAGACTTTTGAACTGCCCGACCCATCAGAGGAAGTAACACCCCCCATAAATGAAAGAGTTATTGTAAGGAAATAATCTTCACCTGATCGTAAAAAGTTCGAATGTGTTCCATCCAGGGCTGCCAACAAAATTCGTGCCTAGTTTCTATATCAAAATAAATCAACGCCCAACTGGAATCAAACTTATCAGGATATTTTAGTAGAAAACCTACTCTCTCTGTCTGAATAAGTACGGGGCTGTTTGTGTCCGCCATGTGGGCAAAGATTTTGATGTATTAGTGGGTAACGATTTGATTCGTTAGGTATTTCAATAAATAACATGGGTGCCGTAGTACCAAAATTAAGTTATCGCTAATCAATTCTCCTTGTATTTTTTTGACAAAAGGCGTTTTATCAAAACAACTAGAGACGTCTTGGACTTTTTCTTTAGCCCGATGCGTCATATCCTTCGGTAAATTATCAACTTTAAACCAGGCCCCTCTACATCCCGGGAACTCTGGCTTGAAGTCACCTTTAATAACTCTGCCCTCAAAGAGATGTGTTTTGGCAAGCCCGTTTTCATAAACCCCGACTTTTCTAAGAATTTTAACCTCGAACCCGGTTTCCTCAAAGGCTTCCCTCACCGCCGCTTGTTCTGAAGTTTCTCCATTTTCAATCCCCCCACCAGTAATACCCCATATAGGATAATCAGAACGAAAAACTAAAAATACTTCTTGGCGGGCACTGTCTTTAAAAAGAACAACGAACGATCCGTTTTGCATGTTCGTGTATTCTAACACCTGCCCGTAAATTTGGCGCTTATGGATAATCGTGCTATGGTTTTCAAAATTACTCGACATAGCTTAAATTATAGACCAGAAAGATGACGGATGATAAACTGATTCTGTGGAACAATTCTTAGTAATTATTCGGGGTGCCCCAGCAAGCGGGAAAACAACTATCTCCAGAGAATTACGAAATTTTGAAAAAAGGGTAGTCTGGCTCAAGGTTGATAATTTCAAGGACTTCTTTTCCACCGATGTCACTCCGGAGGAACAGAAGTTTGTCGACGAAAGCGCTTTGGCAACACTTAATTACCTACTGGATCATAACTTTTCGGTTGTTATGGAAAAAATCTTCTACGATCCATTCATTATTCCTATGGCCGTTGAATCAGCTAAGACAAGAGGTATAAAAGTCCTTGTCTATCAAATCAAATGCTCTCTATCGACGCTTCAGGAGAGAGACAGAACTAGACCCGGAATTAAAGAAGGGTGTCGTAAACCAATGGGCGATGAGAAGATCAAGGATATTTTCGAACATCTTGAGAAGACAGATTACCCTGGGGCTATAATCCTCGACACTGAACGTTTATCGCTTAAAGAGTGCGTCGATAAGATAAGTCGAGACTTAGCCAATGAGAAGTAAAGTGCATGACATTTGGCAGAAATTAAACCCCTCAGGGTTCGTCTTTCGTTACTATTTAGCCACCTTTTTTAGTGGCTTAATGTTTTACGTCTCAGTTCTAGTTCCCTTTTATACCGAATGGGGCCACTTGAATTTGACCCAAGTGCAATTTCTTCAATCATGGCTCATGATCTGGATGTTTGTCCTTAATATCCCAACAGGAGCTCTTGCCGATCACTTGGGAAGGAAAGTCTCAGTTAGTCTTGGGGGTTTTATCCTGGCAATTTCGAGTGTGGTTTATGTCCTAATCCCCAATTTTTATCTGTTCCTTTTTGCTGAATTCTTGGCGGCCCTGGGAACTTCGTTTGTGGTAGGTGCCAGTAGTGCCCTAGTTTACGATTACCTGAAAAGGTCGGGTCGAGATAATGAAAGCAAAAAAGTATTAGCTCGATCCTCATCATTTAGTAACCTGGGAACCATTGTCGCCGCACCGGTTGGTAGCCTTATTGCGGCCCAGTTTGGACTTCGCGCGCCAATGATTATCTCAGCTATTCCCTTATTTATAGCCGCAATTGTCATTTTGACGGTTGACGAACCGAAAACGCAAAAAGTCTTTTCTCGTCACGACTTAATAAATACCAGCAAAATGGGAATCTCAATACTTCTGAAGAATAAGACAGTTCTTTATTTAATTGCTAGCGATATCCTCGTCTGGATCGGTGCTTATTTTCTTATTTGGCTTTACCAACCAATGCTAGTTAAAGTTGGTTTAGCCATTATTTACTTTGGATTTATTAGGTCTGCCTTTTCCTTAGCCGCAACTGCGGCAACTTTTAATATCCACATTACAGAAAGAATCTTTGGTTCCGAAAAAAACTTTGTTAATCTGACAGCAATCATTGTCTCGGCCACACTTATTTTTATTGCAATTTATCCATCGGTAGTTACGGTAGTTATAGCCATAATTTTGGTTGGTGGATTAGCCTCAACAAGATCATCTTTTATGAATACCACGATGAATGAATTTATTCCCGCGGAACAAAGAGCTACGATTCTGTCCGCGACTTCTACTCTGAAAACCCTAGTCTTTGCCATCGCCAATCCGATGGTTGGTTTTGCGGCCGATCACTCTTTGAGATTAACTTTTCTATTAATTGGATTTCTACCCTTAATAGCATTTTTTCTACTTCCGTATTCATTGAAACTTAAAGAGCATCTACCAAAAACCGAACCACTAGCCGGCCAACCGGAACCAAAAATCGTTGGAGTTATTTAAAAATGATTGATAGTTCACTTTCAGAGACAGAGGTAAGAACAGGACAAGATTGGGGATTCAAATTTAGGCAGTTTGTGGACTTTGTCCGTGACGGAAAATTATTTACTGAATATTACCACGCCAAACCGATTCCTCTTGATGAAGCCCATAAACTTGCAGAAAAAAGACGACTTGGAAAGTTAGATTCGAAGAGCGCAGAACTCCTGGATGAGTATTTCCGTGCTCAGCACTACCTCCGCGAAAAACAAGAATTGGACAAGCAAAAGGTTACCCCAAAAGTTTTATATATAGCCTCGGGTTTTGACGGATTACCAGGCAGCGTTTTTGGCCAAGAAAACACGATAATGACTTCGTTAGATCCGGATTATTTCAATAAATATATAACTCAGTTAAAAGGTACACAGAAAGCTGAAAAGGTCGTGGCAAGCTTCTACGAAAATCCTTTTGCCAGTGGAGCAATTAACACGTTAGTAGTAAACGGCTTTGAAGTTTTTGATGGTCAAGCAATGGCCGCTTATAATCCCAGCTTGAATCAAGGAATGGCATCGGAACAAGTCCTTCGCAAATTTTGGACAGAAATGAGACGGCTAGCAACACCTGGGGCGGCATTGATTACGACTGAATTTCAAAAAGAAGGCCAGTTTGCCTCCTCTCCGGCTATCCCTCCGGAGGCCAAAAAGATTCTAGAAGAAACGGGATGGAAAATTAAAGAGCAATCTTATATGGAGGAAAGTTATTGTAAATTAATTGCTACTGACCCGAAAACATAAGTGAACTCCTTGAATAATCTGCTTACTTGGATTGGTTTGGTTGAAAAGTTTTAAGAAGGGGGGTTAAATTATCGACTGCAAGCAAGTCTCGTCTCTGGTTTAAGCCTAGGTCTTTCATTCCTGCGAGTTCGTTGTTTCCTTTGAATTGTGCTTCCAGACCGGCTTTGTACCCTTCTGTTCTTTTCAGAATCGCGCTAACCAGCATCGCTTGGGCATGATCAAGTGCCCATTCCATTGCCTCTTTTTGTTCGGAGCTCCATTCTGCTTAGTCAGAAGTAGGATCGAGTTCAGGGAAGATCCTCCCCAGTTCCTCACGGACATATTGTTGTCCACTACCTGCCAAATGTTCACGCATCCGGGATTGCATATCTCCTTCCAATACAAGACGCTCCGTTTCTCTTTTGTCTTAAGTCTCAATCGGAGAGCTAAGCGAAACAACAACCTATTATTCAAGTGAAGAGGTTAATAAAAAGTTGTTTTAGGGAGCTTTACTTATAATAAACGATGTATCTTCTTTTTGGAAAAACGTCGCGGGCATACCCCTGATGATAGCAATCCCAACTGACACCTTTTTATCTACCACTGGCCCACCATAGTCGTAAGTGTAAAGTCCCGGGTATAATTCGCCTTGAATCGACCGCAAATCATCGGGAGATATAAAATTGCATTCGACAAACCTTTCCCTTAGGGCTCCTGGGTCTTTAGCTGTCATTTCCCCGTGATATTTCCCTTCGATTAAAACATTTTTACCGCTAACATTAATATAAGTTCCGTCTGGGAAATGCTGGTCTTTAACTAGCCCCGCGACTAACTGCTCATAATTATCTGCGTTTTGTCCAGACGATCTCCTTTCTGTAATCCTTTCAACCAAAGTTCGATACATGATGGCTGCTGGAGCATCAACCTTTGGAATATGGTTGTCTAACCCAGTTCCCTCTTGGTTAATAGGCGAATGGCTGATCAAATAAGGACGTCCAAAAGTCGTCATTAAACCCTGGTAATAATCGAGCACGTGTTCTTTTTTATCTTCTGGTGCCGTTGCCATGTCTTTTTCATACTGATCAAGCCAACTGCTAACCTCTGCTTTTAATTCCGTTCCAAGTTGAGACGGCCCCTTACAGAATTCATCTTTAGCTGCCGAGTGTCCCGCTCCGGCAAAAAATCCCATTTCGACATATTCATTTGGTCCAGTAAGACCCTGCCGTAAACCTTTGCTCCTCTCTAGCGATTCGATCAAATACCAATTATTCAAGGCCATGACTTTATTTCTGACGTTAATTAGAGATTGGAACGCTTGTAAAAGGCGCTTATCACCTGCAATTTCCAAAGCTTTAGTCGAAACATCAACTGCCACCAAATTAAACAATCTTGAGTAAATATAAGAAACCTCGGTATTGGCAGTTGGTTCGATCCAGCCACGGTTTTCTGCCGTTTGATATAAAGCTCCACCAATTAAACTGCTTATTGCGGCACCACCACCAATCGCCGCTCCTTTTAGAAAACCCCGTCGAGAGATAGGGTTTTTTGAATCAGTTAACATTCCTGTCTTCCAAGCCAATCCCGCAAAATACAATAGAGAACCAAACAAACCCCACCCGACCCATACTTCGTTGGCTGCTTCCTGCAATGCCGTGCCACCAATCCCGTTATCAGAAGCTAAAATTGCTCGACCCCTAGAAAACCGTTCTAATAATTCTGCGCTTCGTTGTGATTGAAGTCGCATTTGATCAGAACCAGTCACCCCATTCGGTAACTTTTTAAGATTTACAAAGAATTCTTCAGCAACACTTTTTGTTTCGTTACCACCAATTCGTCCAGTTCCGGGTGTAAAACCTAGCTCACCAGTGATGACAGTAACGCCTTGCGCTTCCATCTTATTAGCTGTTTCTTGAGTGAAGTAATGATCTCCGAAGTACATTCTTAAGTGGACATCTTTAACGCCTTGTTTTTCTAATGCCGATTGGATTTCAGGATCGGCACCTTCAGAAAAATAATCTTTCCTTGCCTCGCCTACACCTACAGATACAGCTGTCAATGCTGCTACCCCTAAGCCTGCTCGTTTAAGAAACTGTCGGCGAGTTGATAATTGGTGTTTTGGTTGTTCTGGTATCGAAGTTTCCTGATTACCTTCAGCCACGCTATAAGTATATCATTCGACAAAAAGATAGTTTTGGGCACAAAAAGTTCGAAGGTTTTCCATCCAGGGCTGCACAGATGGATTTTGAATCCACAAAGTCTCCAATTGGGCTGTTGATATACCCTGCTTCTCAGGTTCGAACTCTGCTGAAGCTGTCGGCTCCACTTTTACAATCTCTTCCAGGAAGCAATATGGACCTTGGGCTTTGCAATGCAACTTTCCATCTTCCAAAATTAGGTTCGATCCAATGGTGGCCAATATGTCCCGTTTATCTGCAATACTGCCATTAGCGAATGTGTAGCGGGTTTGAACCGCAAACTGGAGAGCCTTATCCGAATTATCAATCCAATTTTCTATCCGTTTACCTGTCGCTCCCACTCTCAAGCCGTTTTGTTTAGAGAAAGTGTGTGCAACAAAAGGGGTGCTTGACACTTCAATGTACTGACATCTTTTATTAATGATGCTCTTTGGAATGAATAAACCAGCAAATTAAGTATCGGCGTTGGAGCACGGAGATGAAATAATCCAAGATCTATCAAATGATAATGCGGGTCATTTTCCACCATGCCTAAAATAAGATTTCTAGGTCCGACCAAATCCGGCATGACTCTATTTTTTGCAATTAGCAACTTCGAAGTATCGTAAAATTTTTGCCTTTCTTCAATTAAATGCAATTTTTGAACCGCTGTTAAAACATCCATGTCTGCGATCTTTTCTACATATGGGAGAAATTGAACCGTCGTAGCTCGACCCAATTCGCTTGGGGTAACAACAAAGTATGGGTTCGGTAGCATATGTGGTAGTCCTCTGGAAAACGTTTTTTGAAGAACAGTATAATTCCACTTCATCATAGCAGCATATTTATCAGTTGACGGCGAATAAATCCCAGGAACGCAACTTTTTGGCAAACCAATCTTCATAACCCATTTGCCGTCTTTCGTGTCTAAAGCAAACACAGTGGCTTCGAAACCCCGTCCCAGATATTTCCCAATTCTGGGAGAGCTTTTTAAATTGTCAGCTAGAGCTCCGTCTAACCGATCTACTGCTTCAAATAAAATTGACTGTGCTTCACTAGTGGACAAGATACCCCTATTTCGTATCCGGTCGCCAAAAGTAATAGCTCCGCCCGGAGCCTCTAACAAAGACATTCCTAATCTGGCTAACATGGGAATGCCCGTATATGGTACCTGCTTGAAAAGATTTTCTGCTTGTTTCATATTTTATTTACCTGTCATCATAATCCTCTCCAAAATAAGGGCAGCGTGTATCGGTGCGTTCATGGTAGCTTCATATTTCACCAGATCAAGCCAAAACTCCCGTTCTTGATTATCTACCGGATCAGTTAGTAACATCTCAACTTTTTCTCTTATTTCTGCCTTTGGATCAGTAGTTTGCAACAGAGCATCAGCCGTTGTGACCGTACAAACATGGTCTCCACCAACTTCGTTTAACGAACGGGAATTATTTTCCTGCTCAAAAGTATTGCAAAGTGAAAGTGAACGGGAAATTCCGCGGCAGGACATTAAAAAGGCGGGGACTTCATCTGGAGACCCAGCTTGAACTATCCGGTCCAGTATTTGTCGTTCTTCACAAATTCTATCCGCTGTAGCCATTAGCCACTGAGAAATTGTTCCAAACCCGCCGTGGTTAATTACAACATCGGCTCTTTGTGCCATTCTATAACCAGCCACATAACCAACTTTATAACCGGTCACTTCTGAACCGCCCAATGGAGACGGCTGATCTTCTTTAATTCCTGTGACATGAACAGAAAATAAAGTCGGAGTTTCTGCTAATCCGTCGACTACGGTATCCCAAGCTTTCTTATGATATGTACTTCCTTGAGAGTTTAAGACAAAGGCTTTGTCTGCTGGGATTTCTGCTTCCCAATGATCTCGATCAGAACCATCGGTTTTTCCCCTATCAGCCTGAAGGCCGACCGGATAAGATTTTGTGTTCCTACTGTCTGGTTTAAAACAAAACTGTAGGGTGCCGTCTCTTCCGTACATGTAATCAGTAAATTTTATTCTCGATCCGCTGCCTCCGTGAAGCCGTTCATAGACCGAAAGCGGTAAACCCATAACCACATCGGCAATTTCATTAAAAATAAAATGGGTAGCCGCAAAACGAAAACCCTTTGGATCCATTAATTTTAATACCCTTGAACCATTGACTTTGTAAAGATATTCTCCCATCGAGATCCCGCCAACTTTAAGTGCTCGTAAACTTCTGGTTGCTGACAAAAGAATATTGTGCGTTTCGGTTAATTTTGGAAAAGTTCTACCTGTTTCTTTTTGAAGATGACTAACGGCTATGTCCACAATTGGGTTCATATCACAAAGAAAAAGATCTACACCGGATTGAACATAACCCCTTAGTGATGTTTTGAAACCTTCTACGCGCTTTTTGACAGTATCAAAATCCCAGAAAAATAATCCTTTACCTTCTCCTCTAGCCTGGGTAATAATACGATCCCGTTCAGCTGTTTGCTCGGTATTAAACGGTGGCAGACAATTGAAACCTTCTTCAACAAACGGTCGGGCATAATAACCGCTACCAACGATTGTCGGTTCATAGTCCAGTCTTCTTAAACCCCTAGCTGTTTCTAATGCCCTCACGGCATGTCCGGCAATATCACCCTCCACAGCTATCAATATTCTTTTGGTTTTTTTATTTTTAGCCATGGCCGCTTTGTCTTTTCCATCGACCTTAATTTCAGTCCTAGTTAAATTTTTACCATCGGCGTTTACAAATAAAGTTACTATCCTGTCAGATCCGTTTTGTCTAACTTGAAAACCAACAACATTTTTTGCAAACGGCAAAAGGGCCAATGTTTCTTTCAAGATTCCATCAGTTTCAGACGGTACAATAAAGATTCCCTGAGTGGGTGATACTTCCAGACTATATTTGTCCAACAAATGTGGAGTATCGGATAAAGAAAGTAGGTGAAGTAGCCTGTGTGCTGTTAATTGTGTGGCTTGATCACCACAGCCGTTCTCTAGCCATCCAGACGCAAACTTGTTAACAACTACTGCTTTATTATTTTCTAAGACTTTAGCAGTTTGTCTTAAAAGCGGTACTGATTCAGCTGGCAGTCTCCGATCTATAATGGCTAACGCTAATCGACTATCATAGGCTTCCTGCAATTTTATTATTTCACTAATTAAAGCGTTTACTGGTAATTCTATTCCTTGATCCTTACCAAAAATAACTCCGTTTCTTAGCCGGGCTTCAGTTAATTGCTCATGACAAACATTAAGTACATCCGGCACAAGTGGGTGGATACATCCCCGATAATTTATAATTTCATTCTTCATATTTGCCTGCTTTTTATTTTGGACGCAAAGCCTCTGACATTGGTAAATATTTCTCTTCTTAAATTGGCGGCCTCGGCTGTTCGCATAACATGCGGGATAATCTTGTCAGTATATTCCACTCCAATCAATTGCGAGTTGTTTCGCCATGTGGCTCTGGCAAGACTAAAAGTATCACCCCTTACATCTGTTACTCCGGCCAAAAACTCTCGCATTACTCCAATTTTAAGCCGGACTTTTCCCTCAGATAATTCAGAAACTAATAATCGCAACATCAGCGTTGTTGTTCCTGTATTGACGCAATCATCAACAACAAATAACAACGGTGATTCACTTGAAGACATTACTTCGCAAATATCTGGTTTCAGTTGACGCCTTACCACCTCCGCCGGAAAACTATGGGAAATCTTACGAAAGTGAATCCGGTGGTCTTTTGTAGGTAACTCTCCATATAGTTCGTGGTAAAAAGCAAATAACGCAAGACCAGTAATTCGTGCACCGGAGTCGATGGCTAAAACATAATCCGGTTTTTCTTCGTGGATAAATTTAGCCAAAGGATAAACAAGCCGGGGAATATTTTCTGTATCTACATGGAATTTTCCCCTTAGCCATTCTTGAGGGCTTCTTCGTGGTAAACAAAGGTACTTATCATTTTGATTCTCAGGCATATTGATATATAATTCATATTATAGGATATTTATATGCCAGTTGAAAGTCGCGTATTAAGCGTCCATATTGAAAAAACTGCCGGGACATCAATCCAAGATTTGTTAGAGTCGGTTTTAGGAAAAAACAGAGTACTCATATACGACCCTATTCGGGATACATTAACTAGGTCCGCCGATCTTAAAGTTCAACGAACAAATCGGGTGCACGATGCTCTCCGGTTAAGAATTGCTAACACCCCCCTTGCTCCCCTTATAAATAAAGCTTACCAAGTACTTATCGATGGGGTACTAAAACCTAAAGTTATCCAGGTCACAAATTTACCCGACAATTTCGCCGCAATTCACGGCCATTTTGCTGCAAATCGCTTTGACCAACTGATTACCAACCCTATCTCTGCCGTTGTCATCCGTGACCCTTTAGAAAGAATGGAATCGCAATATACTCATTGGCAAAGAACAAAAGGTATCACTGAATGGCGGGTAAGAATACCGTTCGATTCGGCATTAACTTTTGAAGATTACGCTTTATTGCCCCAACTTCAAAATTATCAAACCCAAGCATTAGGCGGAAAAGACCTCCATGCTTTTGCTGTGGTTGGAGTCACAAACGAACTCGACGCCTTTGCTCAAAAATTGATCCGCTGTCTGCAAAATAGCGGTTTTGTTTCGAGAAAAGAGATGGGTCGACACCAAGTTAAGTGGCTAAACCGCACCCCACAATTTCGTCAATCTTCCCCAACATATGAACACGATTTCCTACGACGGTTTCAACAGTTTCACGAAAAAGATTATTTGTTATACGAACAAGCTCAGGAAAGAGTTAAAGAAATTTGAAGTCCAATGTGGTCAGAAGCATAAGGCCTTTCCGTAAAAATACGCTTATTTTCTTTAACTTTGTACAGCGATTTATCACCAAAAACAAAAATATAATCAACACAATTGGTTTTACGACCAAGGGCAGCAAAACATTGATGCCGGGTAGGAAGCTCATCTTTTTCGAACGGATCATTTAGCCTTGGACAACTTATCAACTGCCAAAATAAATCACTACCCTTGGCAGTATTAAAGTCCCCGGTCGCAATTCCGATTTTATTAAGTGACTCATCGTTAACCAACTGGTGAAATTCGTTAATTTCAGAACTTAGCTCTTTGTAATATTTACTTTTTTGGCTCCAATCGGCGTTAAGAACCGCCGTCAAATGGGTGTTAATTAAGGCCACACTAAAACCCTTAATTTCAGTTATCAACAACCCTCGTTGGGTAAAAAGCTCAATTATGGACTTTCCTAAATAAGGGACAAAGTGACGGGAGTAGTTAATATGACGGTGTTTTATCAATTGGTGTCGAGAAAATGTTACTAGCCCACCCTTCGGCCCCATATATGATGCTTGAAACTGACAATATTGATACCCCGACAAAAAATATTTAAATAATGCTAAATGCAAATAGGTAAAAACCTCTTGGAACTGAATAACATCCACCGTAGAAGAGTTAAAGTAATCAGCAATGGCTTTATAACGAAGGGCCAAATTGTAAATATCAACCACTCCTCCAAAAGTGTTTAGTGAAGCTACTGTCAAAGCACCCATATATCAATTTTAGCATTATTTGTATATAAAGCACTTATGGATTGTGAATACGCGCTACACATGCTAGCAGGTGAAACTATTAAAGGCAGGCTAAAACCAATTAGATTGGCAGAAATGAACCAACAAAGAGAGGTTGGACGCTCTGCTGGCAAAGGATTGGCTTTATATGTCCACATTCCGTTTTGTGAACAAGTTTGTTCTTTTTGTGCCTTCCACCGAACAACCGCCAGTCCCGAAAAAATTGAAGGGTACATCGGACCGTTTTCAAAACACCTTGATACTGTCCTACCACAAGTCGGCCGGGGAAAAATAACTTCGGTTTACTTTGGAGGCGGGACATCCGGACTTTTAACCCTAGGTCAAGCCGATCAACTTCTAGCTAATGTTCGCCAAAATGTGGAAACCAACGGTGCCCGAATAACTTTCGAACTACACCCCAAAAACGCTACCGAAAATCATGTATTGGGACTTTTAGCCTTAGGGGTAAGCAGATTAAGCCTGGGAGTTCAAAATTTATCAGATCAAGAAAGGCAGGGTCTTGATCGGAATATTACCTCGGCACAACAGGAAGTTCAGATTCTTCAAAATTTAAATCAAATCGGTGTACCCTACAACATTGATCTCATGTTTGGTACCCCGAATCAAACACAACAAAGTTTAGAAAATACTTTAATTAGAGTTGTCGAAGAAGTAAACCCGCCTGAAATTACCTTGTTTCAATATGTCAATGCTTATGGCGCCAGAAGCAGGAATCTCATAAACCAAGGAGTGATGCGTCGGCCGGGATTACATGAACGGCATCAAATGTACGACATGGCCAGAAATTATTTAGTTACATGTGGATATAACCAAACAGGTACCTATGGTTTTAGCAGAGAAAAGGACGCACCACAAAGAAAACTTATGAACAACGGTGTAGATTTTATGGGTCTTGGCCCTCGAGTCTATTCTAGAATTGGAAATATTTTTGCTATGAACAACGCAAGAGTGGGTGATTTTCTTAGCGGCCAAGGAAAAACTGAGAATTATTATGGTTTGAGAGTTCCGGTAAAAGCTGAGACTTTTATAGGAAAAACACTAGTTTTTCTGGCAGAACGAAGAACAAATACTACGACAAAAAGCAAACTAAACACTTGGCGGTCAGAAGGAATAACCCAAGTTTACAGTGTAATGTATTACCTTCTTAACCAACCCAGCCTTTCCAAATAAAAAGAGCATTTTGTGCGTAAAAGGTTCGAATGTCTTCCATCCAGGGCTGCAAACAAAATTCCCGGGCATTTGTCTCGGGATATTTTGTTTCAAGCGAGTTCACAGGACGAACGAAGCGAGCTGATTTATCAACTCGCGTTTGTTCGACTTCGCCTTGGCGGAGCTAACCGAAGGTGTTTTCCTCCCACCTTGCTTATTATTTTTCAAGAGTAACAACCTTTATTTGTGATACCCCTCGAAGACCAAACTTTCCATTCCCCCTTCCCAGCCCTGATTTCTTATATCCTCCCCATGGATTAGCCGGATGAAGGTAAGTTGTGTTATTAATCCCGATCATCCCCGTCTTTATCTTTGAGGCTTCTCTCCTGGCTGACATTTTATCCTCTGTAAAAAGATAGCCTCCCAATCCAAGGAAAATTCCAGGGGGATATTACAGCAGCGACACCAGTAGGTTCATAGTAAACCTTACTTTGCGAGGTTTCGTCTTCATGAGTTATTTCCGGTGACAGAGATTTTTCCGCATTCTCCAAATACCATTTGAAGTAATCTTGACCGGCTCCGATTTCCATAGAATCCCTCACAGACAATGGCATCCCAATTTCGTCACCAACAAGCTTTCCAAGTTCCTCCCGGTGCTTTTCAAAAAGGTCATATACCTTTTGCAGGTATATTACCCGTTCTTTTACGGATAAACTTCCCCAGCTCTTCTGGACTTCCCTTGCCTTCTTAACCTTTCCGGCAATCTCATTTTCAGAAGAAATATCGACTTCACCAATTTTTTCGAAATTTTTGGAGGGATTAGTTGAAACTAGCTTGGCCATTGAATCTTAATCAATTCTAACATAGCTAACATAGTTTATGATTTTGACAGCTTTTTAACTATTCTCCCGCAATAGTAACCATTAGTACTTGGAATAATTTTCCCGGTAGTAGTTGCAAACATAGTTCACTAAACTCTTCTGAAGAAATTCTTACCTAGCTTCTATACCAAAGTATCTCATGGCTGAATGGAAGAACCTTCTGTTACAATAAATTTGTGGCGGCCCAAGATTTAATATTAAAAGACGATTTTGAAGGTAAGATAGATGGGAATATTTGGTGGCTCAAAAGGGTTGAACAACATTCTTGGGAAATTTCAGAAGAACAAGCCCGGAACGGAAAGTCTAGCTTAAAAATAACTCTTCGCACCGGAGATAAACCAGATATTGGTCGAGATAATAAACCCACCGAAAGGGCAGAATTTTCGGAAAAACAAGATATTTTAGTACCTTTAAATTCTGGCATTTGGTATGCTTTTTCGTTTTACTTCCCCACCAATTTCCCTATCGTTGATAATCGTTTACTTTTCGCACAATGGAAACAATTTTACCAGGAAGAAAAACAATCACCTTTTCTTTCATTTCGCTATATTAACGGACAGTTGCAATTTTGCATAATGGGCAGGAAGCAATTAATGAAAAAATACTTTTGGACAAAAGATCCACGCGGTATTTGGCATGATGTCTTGGTTAATTACCAACTCAACGAATCATTAGACGGGTTTGTTGATGTCTGGATCAACAACGAAATATTAGCCAGTTATCATGGTCCACTTGGTTTTGATTACACACAAAATTTAGTTTATTTTAAAATGGGTCTTTATCGAGATTCAATTGATATTTCACAGACAATTTTCCTGGATCGTTTTCGCCGGGGACCAACAAAAAATAGTTGCCTGGAATAATTTGTGCGTAAAAGGTTCGGTACCTTCCATCCAGAGCTTCAAGAAATCAGGCACAAATTTGGGATAGAGCCTTGAGATAGGTTTTTATTCAGCTTCGCCAGACGACGTCTGTAGGCTCAGATGGCTCCGGCCCAGGATAAAAGGTGTTTTGGTTAACATATGCCAGCAGACGGGAATGCTGATTTGGGATTAATTATCGGGGCAAAAGTAAGCCCTGACGGATCACTAGATCTCTCCCATGCCCTAAAGCCAACAAATAGCGAACTAAAGATCTCTGATCCCGTCGTCGACCGCTTTAGGGGACCCTTGGTTATTAATCAGGAAAAAGAGGAGCATTATCATCGTTTTCAACAAGAGCTGGAAAATATGCAAAAAGAAGACCCTCTTAAACCATGGCCGGTAAAATTATTCAATAATCTACGTGAACAGCCAGGTGAAGAGATAGCCCAAGATGGCCTGGATGGATTAAAGGTTGTGTCTAACTCACCGGATGTAAAGGCTTTGGCCGATCAATATGGCTATTCTTTCGCCCGACCTTATTTTAGTATGGACTTAGCTGATTACCAAAAAACTCTATAAGAAACTGGCCGGCCACAGCGGATCAAATGGGGTTACGATAAGTGGTGACGTGTTGGATAAAGATCCCCTGACAAAAGATTTGACTTTGATATTTACGGGTAATCTGGATGCGGACATGCTCCATGAAGTCGGCCATACTCTTGACCCCAATCGAGACAACCGTGGTCCAAAAGAAGCGGTTCTCGAAGAATTTGCTGCCTATTACCGTGACACTTACGTACCAAATATTTATACCACCAAAACAGTCCAGAGGGACGGATCAGGGAAAATTACCCGCGAAGAAACCAGCACAAACACAATCTACGATAAGCTTGACAACATCAAACATACTCTATCAGGTGATCTCTATGGTAAATACCAGGAAGCGTTTGGGTCGCCAGGAGCATACGTTAAGCAGCTGGAAGGTATTACCAGGGTAATTTCTCAACTTGAATGTCACATGTCTAAACCATTGGTAAATAAATGCCTTTACAACGCAAGATCATTATACGAACCTAACCATTTGCTGGATGTCATTACAAGAGAAAAACGGGGAATTTAAATCGGGGCGATAATTTCATCATTATATTTATTCCGGTTTAGTGTATTCAATATACAATCTTTCCTTTTCTTCCCGAAGTTTTTGAATTTTTTGTTGAATATTGTTAAGGACTTGTTGTAACTGCGGTTTCTTACTAAAATCCAGAACATTATTGATTTCTGCAAACTGGACAACATATTGCTTCTCACGATTTTTTAAGGCTTCGCGAATATATTCAAATTGAACATCGCGGCTCAAAGTGTGCCAAATGGCGAACCCTTCCAGAAATTTTGGATCATATTCCCCTCTTTTTATAGCCTCCTGGAAAGTTAGCGTCGAGTCCGGCGGAACATTAAAGCCGCTAGGTTTTTGTGGATCTTTTTCGACGACTGAATCGTCCATACCACATAAATTATACCACTACCGCCTGGATAAACGGTTTTATTGTCTCATGGGTTTATTTACCAATTGGACTTGCATTACTTTCTTTCTCTTTCATTATATTTGCCTCTTTGCCCAATTCCTAAAGTCGGAATTGTCGGTTACGAGTTTGTCGGCAAGGCGGTCGAATACGTATTTAAACCCCGCTGCCCGATTCTTATTCACAATCCCGCTTATGACTTCGAGCCATTGAAATAAATAGCAGGCTCTGCAGCGATTATATTTATCTGCGTACCGACACCTATAAACCCGGCTTATCAAAAAATCAATTTAACAGCCGTTTCCCAACATGGGTATCAAAACAACGGGATTAAATCTGCGGTCCGTAGAGATGGACTATCTCGTGGGCAAGGGTGCAATCTAAAATAGTTCCGGCCACGACGCGGCGCATTTTTTGCTCATTTCTACCAAATAAATTCCGCCATTCCTCCAGTCTCTCGATGCTAGCAAAAGATTCCAGATCGCTAGAATAACGTAAAATAATTATTCCCAATTGCGTTAAGCTGCAGCCTAGGGATTGGTACCCGGAAGTAATGGGAATTTGGTATTGCTGGCCGGTGCCTACTGGCGGGTAAAACGATTCCCGGATTTCCGCGGTATTTTGCTGTTTTAAAATATCAGCAGACTCCGTAATTCTGTCTTTCCCGTTAAAGTAAAAATCATGCACCCGGCTGCCAAAAACCGCTAATTGTGCGGCGAAAAATGCCGCTAACTTTTCCTCCCGTCCGTTTCCCGCCACGACCTCTCCCCAACCTAAATCCTGACCTACTATACGCGCATAATAAAATGCCCCGCATTCCGTAAACATCGCTAAAGGATTTGCCGAATCAACCTTGTGGTCAAACCCTCCCAATTCTGCATCGTAATCTTTAGCACCCAGGACATAAACCCGCTCCGCTAATGTAAGGTTTTTCCTCTTGGTATCGCCGGGTATATGCTCTCCCCAACGTTGTTCCACTTTTCCCTGGACTTGGGTAATTTTCGTTCGTAACATTGCCCGACTCTCGGGATAAAGGATCTGCCTTTTTTCTAAGGCAGTCATTTCCAGCGCTCCCGCCCCGGACGGTGTTTCACAATCGCCAATTTTCATTGAGGGCATTTTATCCCGCCTGAATAATAAAAACAAACCCCAATTCTCTTGACGCCCACGGTAATTATGCTAAGATAAGGCCGCTGCCCTCTTAAATGGCAACAAAAGAAAAGCAGCAAATCTCCCGCCCGCAAAACTTTCCGGAATGCGCTTCTTGCCGTAACATCTCTGAAATTTTGGTTCATCTCCACCACAATCTACAGGAGCGCGGTCAAAGTCCCAACCGCTGTCACATCAATCTCTGCTGCCAGTCTACCGATCAGGGCGATGCGGTTAAAATCGGCCCGCGGGAGTGGAAAAAATTTGCTTACCGCCATTTAAATGCTGAAGTTTTTGACTTGACCCTGACGGCAGATTTAATTAGACCCCATCAGGAAAGCTTCACGATAGAGCATTGCCCGCATTCCTATCCTTTTAAACACCATTTCCCCCGTATTTTTCTTCGCACCCTTGATCACTACCCGCTTTTTACTCCGCCGTCCACCATGCGCGCGCATTAAAAGAAGCATTTGTTATAGATCATCTTTGCTCGGTTCTGGTCGTGGTGGTAAAGACCCCCGTCCTGCGAAATACCAGGCGGGAAATTAAAGCTAAAATTAAGGCGCCGATAACGGCGACAATTAATCCCTGGAGACTAAAGCCCACCAAAGCTATTCCCAAAAGCCAGGCGGTAGCAAGACCCCCAAGTAAAGCTCCGAACACCCCTAAAATAACCGTTCCGATTATGCCCCCGCGGACATCCCCGGGATCAATAAGGTGCACAAGTGTCCCGACAATCAGTCCGAAGAGAATCCAACTCACGAGATTGGTCGGGTTTGTGATCAACTCCTGGAAAAAGACGACAATATTCATATCGGTCAATTTATACTTTTTGGTTTAAATTTGTGTGGGAAATTTTTATGTAACTTGTATGAACCACTAGAGCTGGCTTCCACTTTCAGCATCTACCAAACCGCGTTTGATAAAACGATAAGCCAAACTGGGATCTGCCAGTTTGTCGCGGTCTTCATATATAAAAGCCAGGCGTTCTTCATCAAAAAAACGGAAAAACTCTTCCCAGGAAAGATTTCTGGTAATCTCGTCAGAACCCAAAAAGTTATCAACTCCCGCTCCGGGAAAATCAATCCTAATTATCGGCAAATCCGACCCGGCTTGGGGATCGACGGCTATTTGCGGTTTGCCCTTATGTTTCTGAACCCAGCGGATAATTTCTCCGTGGTTGGTAGTTACTTTCGTCTGAGCCATGCAGCTATAGTAGATTCCGAAGATTTTAGGAAGATAGGAATTGGGTATTAATTTTGTCAACCCTTCAACAATGCTTACGGTGAGCGAAGTCTAACTGCTCGGGACAAGATCCTTCGACTGAGCCAAGTCTGACTTGGTTTATTTCTTGCTGTATCCTTACCCGATTCTAGTGGCAAATAAATATTTTCCCTCTATTGTGTAGTCATGCCGAATAATGACCTAAAGTTTTATCTGCGAAGCTCTTCTTTACCATCGACAGCCGCCGGTTCTCAGTTATCTATAACCGTCCGGGGCCGGGAAAATACTTCCGCTAGCGGCCCGCCTAGCCAATTCACCCAAATTCCCAAGAATCAATTATGTTTTGGATCCCCTTGCCGGAAAGCGGGAAGGTCGCTCCACACCCATCTGGCTGTGGCTGCCAAAAGACATATCCCCATAGATAACGGGCATATCTTTTCGCGCAGTCCTCCGGAAGATTTGCTCCACGAACCTTCCCTACTTCCTTCTTTTCTCCCTCATACTTGATTAATTTTCCGATCCGTTGAAAAAATAGAAGAGTTATCCGTAGATAATATCCTCGTCAACCCTGTGGTAATCGTGGATTTCCTTTTTATGAAACCAGAGCTCCTCCTCAAATTTTGCTTCCTCTGCGTTACCGGAAGCGTGCACTAAATTCCGGGTAGAGCGTTTCTTTTCATTAGCAATCTCCGTGGAATCAACCGAATAATCACCGCGTATTGTTCCGGGTAGCGCAACTTCAGGATAAGTGTGACCAGTCATTTTTCGCACAACGGCAATGGCATGCGGCCCTTCTAAAACTACCGCTATAACAGGACCTGATGTTAAATAATCCACCAGCCAATTACATACCTTTAAGCCGATTTCTTTGGGATCGGTAGTGCCGATTTTTTCACCGGGATCCTGGCCATATTGTTTATAGCTTTCCAGGGTTTTCTCTCCGATTTTTTTCACCCATTCTTCTCGGGTAATAGGATAGTGTTTCCTTACCATTTCTTCATCAACCCAAACCATTTTCATGGCTACAATTTTCAACCCCACTTTCTCAAAGCGGGAGATAATTTCCCCGACCAGTCCCCTTTTAACACCGTCTGGTTTCAGCAAAACTACTGTTCTTTCCATAAGACGAGAATTATTTTAACAAAATTTATTTTTTTTAACTACCGCTTTCCGGACCCGTTGTTTTCCCGGTCTTAGATTCGGCCTCTTTCATCTTGCGGCTTATTTCCTCCGCCATCTTCTGATTGGCAAGCCTCTGTAACTCCGTTATTTTCCCTTCTTCGGCAGCCCGCTGCTCCTCCTGCCGGATTTTTCGCTCCTTGATGCGCTTAGTGAGCGGTCCTTCCGTCATATTTTACATTTTCTCCATAGCTTCAATTCCTAGCATATTCAGTCCCGATTTTAAAATTATCGCTGTAGCTTCCGTCAGCTGCAACCTCCGGTCTGACAAACTCTCATTTCCCGGGTTCAATATCGGCTGATTATTATAAAAACTATTAAACCGCTGGGCAAGACTAAAGAGATAATTGCAGATTATGCTGGGATTATAGTTTTTTGCTGCTACTTCCACAACCTCCGGATAACGGTATAGATAACGCAGGATAGATTGTTCTTCGTTAGAAATATCTCCCCTTGGGATTTGGGAATTGGTATTTGGTATTTGGGATTTTCTCAATACACTCTTAGCCCTGGTATACGCATATTGTAGATATGGTCCCGAGTCCCCCTCCAACGAGATGCTCTTTTCCAAATCAAAAACCAGATTTAGCAGCGGATCAACCTTTAATATGGTATATTTAACCGCTCCGATGCTAACGGCTTCCGCTGCTTTCTCTTTTTCTTCTTCCGAAAGTTCACCCCCGATTTTCCTCTCGGCCATTAATTTTATAGTCATCTCTTTTACCTTATCCAATAGATCATCTGCCAGGACAACATTTCCCAGCCGGCTGCTCATTTTTCCTCCCGGAACCCGGACCATGCCGTATGCCAGATGGAAAAAATTTTCCCTTTTTCCTAAACCCAACATTTCAAAAATCACAAATAATCTTTTAAAGTGGTCTATTTGGTCGCTGCCCACAACCCAAACATATTTATCGGCGATATATTCCTCTACCTTATGTTTGGTAAGGGCAATATCAAAGGTCATATAGATTGCTGTTCCGTCGCTGCGGATAAGGATCTTATTCGGCAGGCCGTATTTTTCCAGATTTGCCCGGATTGCCCCGTCGGGCAATTTTTCGAAGACGCCATTTTCTAATCCCTCAAGAATAACCTTTTTGCCTTCCTGGTAAAGTAAACTCTCATACCATCTTTTTTCATGCCTAACCCCCAGGCGTTTATAGGTTTGATCGATACCCTCGTGTACCCAATCTCCTAGTACTTTCCACAACCGCCGTATTTCTTTGTCCTCGGCTTCCCAAGCCTGGAGCATTTCCGCTAGCTGCTCTCCGGCAAACTTTATATTCTCGTTAAGAAACTTTTCGCCTAAGACATAATAATTACCGACAAAATAATCCGGTTTCAGGCCTTCATCGACCGGTGTTTTCCACAGTCCCGGCTGAGCAACCCAGGCTCCCAGCAGATCCCGCCAGCCGTTTTGTTTTGCCGGATTTTTCCGGCCGTAAAGCAAATAACCATATGCGGCTTTCATGATATGCAGTCCCCGATCGTTGTTAATTTCATCCCTGACAACTTTCCAACCACTTGCTTGATATAACGCGGCTAAACTCATTCCCAGCGCTGCGTTTCTGAGATGTCCAACATGCAGCGGCTTATTAATATTCGGGCTGACCAACTCAATGACAATTTTTTTCTGTTTGTCGGGTGATTTTCCGTAATTTTCTTCCGCCAGTATTATTTCTTTCACCTGTTCCCATTGCCATTCCGGAGAAAGTTTAAAATTAATAAACCCCGGTCCTGCGGTTTCAATCTTTTTTATCCTGCTATCCTTCTGTTCTGCTATTCTGTTAACCAACCGTTCCGCAACCTCCAAAGGACTTTGAGCCAGTAGCCATTTGCTATTTGCTTTAAGCTTTAAAGCAATATTTGTCGCATAATCACCGTGCTCTTCGGATGCCGGATGTTCCAGCAAAATATCCTCCGGTTTTATTTCCGCCTCGGGGAATTCTTTTCTGACCGCCGCGAAAATCATTTCCCGCAGTTCCTCAGTAATTGCTTTCTTGGTCATTAACAGTATTTTATCAGGTTCAGGGGAAAATTTATTTGAATAATATACAAATTCGTAATATACAAATATTTACAAATACTTTAATTGTGTGGCAATCGCAGAGGACCCGGATAGGCGCAGCTTGCCCCCCTCTTTTTATAAAATCAGGAAAAAGTAAAAAATATAGAAACCTTTAAAACTGCCGCGCGGCAGGATGTCTTTCCGGGAAAAGCGGTTACCAGAACCCTAAATTAAGATAAACCAAATTACTCTTTCTCTCTTTTGCTTTCCAGGGGGTGGAAGCGGAGTTTGGGGCCGACAAACATCATCTCAAATTCTCCCAGGGCGCCGTTGCGGTGTTTAGCCAGCAACAGTTTAGTATTAATTTTATTCATGTCTTTGATTTCATCGTCGGCACGGTAAAGGAACATCACTACATCCGCGTCCTGTTCAATACTTCCGCTCTCACGCAGGTCCGCCAACTGCGGTACTTTTGTTCCCCGAGCTTCGACCGCACGGGATAGTTGGGAAACTGCCAGTACGGGAATTTTTAATTCCCGGGCCATATTTTTTAAAGCCTGGGAAATAATGCTAACTTCCTGTACTCGGTTATCAAAATGCCTTCCGGAATCGATAAGTTGAAGATAATCAACCACCAGTAGTTTTAGTCCGTGTTCGGCCTGTAACCGCCGCGCTTTGGTCCGCATTTCCATAATATTGATACCCGGAGTATCATCAATAAAAATCGGCGCTTCGGCAAGCTGCCCCATCGCTTCCTGCAATTTGTCAAAATCCTCATCCTCCAAATGGCCGGTCTTCAGTTTCCAAGCGTCAATATCCGCCTGGGCTACCAGCAGGCGATCCACTAATTCTTCCTGGCTCATCTCCAGAGAGAACATTCCCACCGGCAGTTTATCCCGGACCGCGGCGTGAGCAGCGATATTTAAAACAATCGCTGTTTTCCCGATTCCCGGGCGGGCAGCCAAAATTAATAAATTGCTATCTTGCATGCCAGCTAAGATATTGTCCAACTCCCGAAAACCCGTAGGTACACCACGCAAACCGCTGCTGCCTTTTTTCTGCAACTCATCCAAGCGGTCAAAACTTTCCGCCAGCGCGTCTTTGAGAGGCACGAAATTGCGTTGCAAGCTTTCCTGCGAAATGGCAAAAATCCGTTGCTCCGCCTTATCCAAAAGATCGCGGAGGGGCTTCCCCTCGTCGAAAGAATCCTCCGTTACGTCGGCCGCAGTTTTGATCAGCTGCCTTTTAGCATAATGTTCTTTGATAATCCGGCCATATTGTTCCACATGAGCGCTTGTCGGCACTTTGTTAACCAAATCCGAAAGATACCCCGCTCCTCCGACCTCCTTTAGACATTTCTGCTCCCGTAGCTTTTCCTTCAGGGTTACCAAATCTATGGGGTGGCGTTCTTCAAAAAGTGATAACATCGCGGAAAATATATTTCCGTTGGGGTCATTATAAAAATGTTCAGGGCGTAAAAAGCCGGCCACTTCTACAATCGCGTCCCGGTCGATCATAATTGCCCCAAGAACGGATTGCTCGGCATCGTCGGAATGGGGAGGAACCTTTGTCTGGCTCATAATTTTATTTTATCAGGGTCACGCTAATAAGGCTGGTGTGGCAGGCTTGCCCAGCAAAGCGAGCGCTCATTAGCGTGCACGTAGTACACGGAATGAACACGAGCGGCGGTGGGATCCCAAGTTATTCTAAGACTACTACTTGCAACTCTTCTGGTAATTTATCCTTAGAAACGCTCAATTTTGGTATCGGTGATATATTTTCTTTACCCATGGCCTTTAAAAATTCTGCTACCCCGGCCAATTTGGCAAATACTTCAGGATTATGTTTGGGTGTTTTATAATGCATGGGGATAACAATACTGGGGGCCAGCTGGGCAACAACTTCCGCTGCGACCTCCGGTTCCAAAGAAAACCCGCCGCCAACAGGAACCATTAAAATATCTACATTATCGATTTTTTCCACTAAGGCATCGCTTAATTTATGCCCCAGATCCCCCAGGTGACAAACATTAATATCATCAAGGACAATCCGGAAAATAGTATTTTTACCTCTTTCTGCCCCATTACTTTTATCATGGAACGCTCCGTAACCGAAAACCGTCACTCCCCTAGCCTCATACTCACCCGGACCGCTAATAACAAAAGCGTCCGGATTCTTTTCTTTAACCCGGGAAACAAAATTATGATCTGCATGGTCATGGCTGACGGTAACCAGGTCCACATTCTCCGGTGCGGGAGGAGTAAAGCCAACAACTTTGGGATCAAACGGGTCCGTGACTACGCTGGCACTTTTTCCTTTAATTTTGAAACTGGCGTGTCCCAAATAGGTAATATCCATAGTCTTGCTATTTTTGCCGTAGTCTAATATTTATACCATTTCTTGACAATATATCAAAAGTCTCTTATCATGAGCCCGGGATGAGTGAAAAATTCGTCACGATTTTTATCGGCCTTTTGGTAGGAGTAGTCTTAGCCTTGGGAGTACTCTTCGGGCCTGGGCTTTTCCGGAAATTACAAAACACTTTGCCGAAAGCCTCTTCTATTACCGCCCCCTTGCCCACTCCGAATAATACGGAAAATAATTCCCAAAGCCAACCGTTAACTCTGGTCCTTGACAGCCCGGAGGATAATTCCTTTGTTTCTGATGGGGCGGTTGCTGTCTCGGGCAAAACCAAACCCGGCACTAGCATCATCCTTTTCGGACCCGCTGATGAGAAAGTAGCGACGGCTGATGCTATCGGCAATTTTTCCGCTAGCCTGAAACTGGAAGACGGTGAAAATGAAATATCGGCAACGGTTATCGACGCCAGTAATAAAAATATTACCGTTACCCGTAGCGTCACTTTAGAAATCCCGCAACAATAACATGAAACGGTTATTATTTATTATTTTTAATTTTTTAGTCATTTCTTATCTCTTATTTTTCGTTTCTTCTTATTCCAGAGCTGTAGCGATTACGGCTACTCCGTCAGCTACGCCCCCGTCGGACAATAAGAAAGCCCAGGATCTCCTGGACCGCGTAGCTACCAAGGTCGCCGAGCTAGCTGCAAAAATGAAAAGGAGCTATCGGGGTACTGTAAAATCCGTCGGTACTTCCTCCTTTATCCTGACCACTCCCGACGGCCAACGTACGGTTGCGGTTAACGACGCCACGGTCTATTACCGGATCCGCGCCGGTAACCGGACGGAAATCGCCTTAAAAAACCTCAAAGCCGGTGAAGATGTGGTCGCCACCGGGACGATTGATCCCACAACTTCCGAAATGACCGCCCGTCAGGTTATTGCCAAAATCGAGAGATTAAATATTGTCGGTGTAGTCACCGCCGTCAATAAAACGGTTTATACGCTTAAACAAAATGGCGGGACAGAAACCACCGTCGATCTGGCGGACGCTTTGACTTTAAAAAAACTCGACATTTCCGGGAAGTTTCTCACGGCTAAGCTGGCTGACTTTAAGGAAGGTTCGGTAGTATTCGTTATTGCCTATTCTTCCGACACTAAATCCCAAACCCTTTCTTCTCTCAAGGCCCTTGTCTATACTAGCAAGTAGATTAGGACTTTTAATAATTGTTTATTTACCCTGTTGTTTCCGGAACCCAGCCACTGGAACCTAGTACTTCCAATTCGCTATAATGTCTTAACGGTATGAGAAATATTTTGCGGAACCGTAAGTTTTTGTTGGGTTTTATTATTACGCTCCTCGCGGGGAGCGGAATCTTTTATTACCAAACACAATTTGCCGGCACGAAGGCGGAAAGCACTTACCGGGTTAAGCGCCAGGAATTGCAGGAAACCCTCTCTTTATCCGGAAAAATCGCCGCTGAAGAAAAAGCTACACTGCGATTCCAGACTTCCGGTTATCTGGCCTGGGTCGGTGTCAAGGAGGGTGATAGGGTTAAAGCCAACCAGGTTATTGCCGGCCTGGACCAGCAGGAACTCCAAAAAACTTTTCAAAAATATCTGAATGATTACCGCAATGCCCGCTGGGACTTTGACCAATTAAGCCAGACAACCTATAAGGATCAGGTAATTACCGATACGATTAAAAGGACAATAGACCAATCTCAGTTTGATCTCAACAATGCCGTCCTGGATGTGGAAATTAAAAACCTGGCTATTCAGTTTTCCAACCTCTGGACCCCAATTGACGGCATTGTTACCCGTGTTGAGACTCCCCTGCCCGGTGTCAATATCATTCCCACCCAGGCTGAATTTGAAATTGTCAATCCGGCGACGATTTATTTTTCCGCCCTTGCCGACCAAACTGATGTGGTAAAACTACAGGAAGGAATGCGCGGCGAAATAGTTCTCGATTCTTACCCGGAAAAAACTATTCCGGGAATTATAAAACGGATCTCTTTTACCCCTAAACCCGGGGAATCCGAAACGGTTTATGAGGTTAAAATAAGCGCTTCTGACAGCGGCACATTAAACCTTCGCCTGGATATGGGCGGCGACGCGGATTTTGTGACCTCTGACAAAAAAGCCGTTTTAGCCGTTCCCTTGAAAGCTTTAAAAACCAGCGGAGACCAAAGATACGTTTACGTCCGGAAAGATGGCAAAAAGAAAAAGGTCAACGTTGCGGTGGGGTTAGAAACCGATAGCCTCGCCGAAATAACTTCCGGACTGACAGAGGGCGACCTGGTTTATGATTAAGCTTAGCGGAGTCAGTAAAAGTTACGATGTCGGCGGTGAAAAATTTTTTGCCCTTGATAATATCTACTTGGAAATAAATGACGGAGAGTTCGCCTCGATTGTCGGCCCCTCAGGATCGGGTAAATCCACCCTTATGCATCTTGTCGGTTTGCTGGATCAACCAACTGGCGGGGATATCCTTGTTGACGGAAAAAACATCGCGCATCTTTCTGATGTCTCCCTTTCTAAACTCCGTAATGAATACGTCGGCTTCGTCTTTCAGCAATTTAACCTCATTAATAAATTAACGGTCAGGGAAAATATTCTCCTGCCGGCAATCTACAGCCGCAAAAAGCTTGATTATATTCCCGACGAGCGGGCCCGCAGTCTTTTGCTGCGTTTTGGTCTTCAGGACCGTATTGATTCTTATCCTAATAAAATTTCCGGCGGCCAGCAGCAGCGTGTCGCTATCGCCCGGGCCTTGATTATGAAACCGAAGCTGATTCTGGCCGATGAACCCACCGGCAATTTAGACACCAAAACCGGCGAGGAAATTATCAAATTACTTCAGGAGTTAAACCGGGAAGAAAATATTACGGTAGTCATTGTTACACATGACCCTAGTATTGCGGCAAAAACGAAAAGAAAAATCAAAATACAGGATGGGAAAATTACTAACAACTAATTCCTAATTTCTATTAGTATTTACAAATATTTTAGAAAGGTGGCAACCCACTGGGCGTAGTTACGCGACATATATTAAAGCGATGCGAGCGGACAAAAAGTCGAGCATGAACCACGGCCAGCGAGGTTTTTTGGATCTGCGAAGCAGCGCACTAAACTAAAATGAATTATTTTCTCTTTATCCTTAAATCTTCTTTTGAAGATTTCCGGAGGAATAAAATCCGGACTTTTCTTACTTCTCTGGGAATTCTTATCGGAGTAGCTTCCGTTGTTTTGCTTGTAGCTTTGGGATTAGGGCTGAAAAAATATATCGCCCAGCAATTTGAAAGCATCGGCAGCAATCTGCTCTTTGTTATGCCAGGAAATCTTCAGGGAAATTTGGCTGCCGCATCCGGAATCGGCGGTATTAAATTTACTTTAAAAGACGCGCAAAAGCTGGGCCGCATCCCCGGCATTACGGCCTCCATGCCCATGTCCGTCCAAATGTCCCGGATCCAGGGCGAAACCGATACCAAAACCTACGAGGTCGTCGGATCTACAGCCGATATCTTTCAAGCTATGAACTTAGATATCGGCAGCGGAAAACCGTTTACGAAAGCCGACGTGAATAAAAAATCCAAGGTGGTAGTTATCGGTTCCCAGGTAGCCACGGAAATTTTCGCCAGCGCAGATGACGCTTTAGGGAAAAACCTCCGCCTTGATGGATTAACTTACCGAGTCATTGGCATCGTCAAGAAAAAAGGCGGCGGCGGGATCGGCGGACCGTCGATCGATGCCCATCTTTATCTCCCCTACTCCGCCTTGGCCGCCTATCAGGAGGATAAAAAATTCTACGCTATTTATGTCTCGGTGGCGGAACAGAATAATCTGGCTACGGTAAAAGAAGAAATTAAGAAAGAATTAGTCAAGGAATATGACGCCGATAAATTCTCCGTTGCCGACCAAACAGAAATCCTTTCTATCGTTGGTTCCATTTTTAATATTCTTAACAGTATTCTGGTAGCTATCGCCGCCATTTCCCTTATTGTCGGCGGCGTCGGAATTATGAACATCATGTATGTTTCCGTGATCGAAAGGATACGGGAAATCGGTATCCGCCGTGCGATCGGAGCCACTAAATATGATATTCTCTGGCAATTTTTAGCGGAAGCCGTTCTCCTTTCCCTAATCGGAGGTTTCCTGGGATTAACCCTGTCTTTCATCGTCGTTCTTGCCCTCCAAAGTATCTTCCCGGCATACATCAATTGGCAGTCAGTTGTTCTCTCCCTCGGCGTCTCCTCCCTGATTGGCGTCGTCTTCGGTGTATTCCCCGCTCGCCAAGCTTCCCAGTTATCCCCGATTGAGGCTATCCGTTATGAATAGCCGAAATCCTGAGTGCCGAGTTTACCGAGGAATCGAAGCATCGAAGGGTTGAAACCACCAGATAGGTATAACAATCCCCAAAAATAGTATCAATAATCCGCACGTGCGAACTATCGGACCCATACAAATTTCTTAATCCCGTGCTATTATTGATTCATGGTAGGAAAAATTGAGCCGCGGACCTTACCCGGATTTCGGGATTTTCTGCCGGAGACTCTCCTCATCCGGCAAAAAGTGATCACCACTTTCGCCCGGATATTTGAAAAATACGGTTTCTCCCCTCTGGAAACCCCCGCTCTGGAATATCAGGATATTCTTTTGGGAAAATACGGACCGGAAGCGGAACAGTTGATGTATCTTTTCCGTGATCAGGGACAAAGGGATGTCGGCTTGCGTTATGACTTAACTATCCCCGCAGCCCGGGTAGTTGCCCAATACCCCGCCCTTCCTAAGCCTTTTAAGCGCTATCAAATTCAGACGGCTTACCGTGCGGAAAAGCCGCAAAAAGGCCGCTATCGGGAGTTTACCCAGTGCGACATTGACACTTTCGGGACCAATTCTCCCCTGGCTGACGCGGAAATCCTGGCCATTATCTTCGAATGCCTTAAATCTCTTGGTTTTGCTAACTTTATTATCCGCGTGAACAGCCGCACAGTATTATTTGCTTATATGCACAGTTGCAATATCCCCGAGGAAAAATACCTGCCGGTAATCCAGTCCCTAGATAAGCTGGACAAAAAACCCTTCGCGGAAATCCGCAAAGAATTAACCTCCAAAATGATCGACAAGGAAAAAGTCGATCTCCTGCTGAAAAATCTTTACAACAATAAACCGGATAAGAACCTGGAGGAAATTTTAAACTTGGCGGAAAAAATGGGTGTACCGCCTGAATACCTGCGCTTTGACCCAATCCTTTCCCGCGGTTTAAATTACTATACCGGTGTTATCTTTGAGACCAGCGTGACGGAGCCTAAAATCGGTTCGCTTGGCGGCGGCGGTCGTTATGATCAGCTAATTGGCCAATTTACCGAAATGGATTTACCGGCGGTAGGTTATAGTTTTGGCTTGGACCGTATTGTAGACGTCATTCAGGAACTTAATCTCTGGCCAAATATTCCTAAAATGCCGACCCGTATCCTGGTTACCGTTTTTTCCCCGTCGCTGCTTGATAAATCGCTGGAAACCGCTTCCGCCCTGCGTATCAACGACCTGAATACGGAAATTTATCCTGATCCGGGAGTAAAATTGGATAAGCAATTGAAGTATGCCGATGCTAAAGGTATTCCGTTTGCCGTAATTATCGGTCCAGAGGAAGCAGAAAAAAATCTCGTTACCCTAAAAGACCTGGCTACTAAATCGCAACAAACCCTGGCCCTTCCGGAAGCCATAAAATTAATCATCGGATGAAAAAGCTCAATCTGCCCATCCTTGCTCTGATAATCGCCAATTTGATCTGGGGAGCAGCCAGCCCGATCTTTAAATTCGCTCTAGGTAACATCCCCCCTTTTTCGCTCGCCTTCATCCGCTTCCTTATCGCCTCCTGCCTCCTTTACCCCATTGTCCATAAAGAGTTAACCTACGGCCAATTGAAAAACCGCTGGCTTTGGCTTTTCGCTTTTTCCGGAATTACTATAAACATCACTTTTTTCTTCCTGGGGCTGGAAAGAACGGCTTCGATTAATTCCCCGATTATTGCTTCTGCCGGCCCGGTTATACTCCTTATCGGCTCCGCGCTTTTCCTGCGGGAAAGGATTAAAAAATCCGCCCTAGCGGGAACTTTGCTCTCATTTACCGGGATTTTTATTATTGTTTTCCAGCCAATTCTGCAAAACGGTCCTCAGGGAGAAATTATCGGCAACTTTTTTCTGATTATTGCTACTTTAGGTTATGTCGTAAGCACCATTGCCGGGCGTAAATTCCTGACCAATGAAAATACCCTGGGCTCGACTTTCTGGTCGTTTCTCATTGGCACCCTCACCTTTTTGCCGTTTATGATTTGGGAATTTGAGTCCTCTCCTGGATGGATCGCCGCTTTAGACTACCGCGGCTGGACCGGTATTATTTTCGGCAGCGTCTTTTCCAGCGCCATCGCTTATGCCGCTTATGATTGGGCTCTCTCCAAACTTCCTGCTTATAAAACCGGCGTCTTTACCTACCTTGATCCTATTACCGCAGTTGCTATCGCCATACCCCTACTGGGGGAACAACTAACCGTTCCCTTCCTAACCGGCAGTGCTCTGGTTTTCTTTGGCATTCTAATCGCGGAGCGCCGCATTCCCTGGCACCCGCTACACAAAATATTTAATTTGTAATTTTTAATTTTAATCCGCTCAGATCGGATTTGAAATGAAGGGGCATTTTGCCTCTTTCTGAAAAACTATTTGTTATTTCAGATCCTGTCGTAGGCGGATACTCATTAAAAATATTAAATTTAAATTTATTAGTGATTTTAGCTCACTAATATAGTATAATAGGCACAATATGAAGCCGGGAATCCATCCTCAATATTATCCTGATGCTAAGGTGATTTGCGCCTGCGGCAATACCTTTAGTGTGGGCTCAACAAAACCCGTCATTCATGTGGAATTGTGCAGCCAATGCCATCCGTTTTATACTGGTGTACAAAAATTTGTCGATACGGTCGGAAAAATTGAAAAATTCCAGGCGAAACAAAAGAACGCCGCGGCCATAAAAGCCGTCAGAGTCCAGAAAAAACAGGAAAAAGAGCAGGAAGAATACCGCCCCAAGACACTCCGCGAGATGCTACAAGCACTGAAACAGTAAATAGCAAAAAGCGTAAAGCGTTTATACGGTCTATATGCTAACCGTTTAACGTTACTCGCTTCGGTATGGATATTCCCGGCTATCTTAAATCCCAAGTTGACCTGATTGACCAACGTATTGCTGAAGCCAAAGTGCTTGCGGCTGATCCTACTATAGCCGAAATGGCCGGCGAGGAAATTACAAAACTCGAGGCAGAGAAAAAATTGCTGATTGAATCACAAACCACTCGCCCTTCCTCCCTATCCCCCGGATCCTCCGATGATTTTGGCCACCGCAACATCGTTCTGGAAATCCGCGGAGCGGCAGGAGGCGAGGAAGCCAAACTCTGGGGAGAAGATTTATTGCGCATGTATACCCGCTACGCGCAAATGCAAGGCTGGCGGGTTCTTCCGGAAAGCCCTCTATCCGTTAAAATTTCCGGCAAAGGGGCGTACGGCAAATTAAAATTTGAATCAGGAGTGCATCGGGTCCAGCGGGTACCCGTAACGGAGTCCTCGGGCCGGGTACATACTTCCACAGCTACCGTTGCTATTCTGCCCGAATTGGAAGACTTTGATATCCATATCGACCCGGGTGATGTCGAAGAGTCTTTTTATCGTTCCGGCGGACACGGCGGCCAAAATGTAAATAAAGTCAGCAGCGCCGTAAGACTTACCCATAAACCGACAGGCATCGTCGTTACCTGCCAGGATGAACGGGATCAATCCAAAAACCGGGATAAAGCGATGGGCAAGCTCAGGCAAATTCTCTGGGAACAGGAGCAGGAAAGGATCTTAAGCGAAATGTCCGCGGAACGCCGGGCGCAGATCGGTACAGGTATGCGCAACGAAAAAATCCGCACCTACAATTTTTTACAGGACAGAGTTACAGATCACCGATTAGACAAAAACTTTCATAACATTGATAAAATTATGGAGGGTAATTTGGACGAGATTATTTCCGAACTCCAAAGTAGGTATTCTGACGCCTAATTAATTTGAGAAAAGTAATGGTTAGCGGGAGCGGGAAGGAGAAAGGGAAAGAAAAAGAGTTACTCTATTCCCCGCTCCAACATCCTATTTATCCAATTATAATTTTCTAAGAGGGCGATTCAGAGAGGGTTACTTTAATCGTGATGGTTTCATTAGTATCCCGGTAAATGGTTAATTCTACCGAATCCCCGGGCTTTTTCTTGTTGATTACCGCTGATAATCCCCCGTTGGTATCACGGATATTTTGCCCGTCAATTTTGGTAATGATATCTCCGTCATGGACTCCTGCTTTATCCGCTGGGCTGTCGGTAACGACATTCTGGATATAAGCTCCTTCGGGAATATCGTTAATAACCGCTAAATTCCGGCTGACCATGCTGTATTGAACTCCGAGATACGCCTTCTGAGGAAAAGACCCGGTGGTTTCGAAAATATTAATTGAATCCTTAACGGTATTGATCGGTAAAGCAAAACCGATATTCTGGGCGTCCGATGCGGTCGCCACATTCACCCCGATAACCTGCCCCGAGCTGTTAAGTAAAGGTCCCCCGGAATTCCCCGGATTAATCGCCGCCGAAGTTTGGATAATGTTATTTAACTGCTCACTTCCCTGGAAAGGGGCTCCGGCCGTAATACTCCTGCCTATTCCCGAAATAACTCCGGTAGTAACAGTACTACGAAACTCTCCCAAAGCTGTCCCGATTGCTATAGCAAATTGCCCTACCTGTAGACTACTGCTATCGCCCAGCTCTACCGAGGGTAAGCCGGTGGCGTTAATTTTTAAAATTGCCAGATCATTGTTTGGATCACGATAAATTTTTTGGACATCATAAGTTTTATTATCGGCGGTTACTATCCGGTATTTAGCCGTAGTATCTGATACAACATGTTTGTTGGTAATGATCAGCCCGTCGCTTTTAATAATAAAACCGGAGCCGATATTCTGGCTAACCGGCTGTTGGTTTTGGGGAGCCGGTGATTGGAAAAAGCCGAATGGGCCGAAACCGAAATTCTGGTTGCCGAGATTAGATTGCGCAGTCGTAATTCCGACGGTAACTACCGCCGGCGAGACTTTTTTAACCACATCAATAGTCACCGATTCTTCCGAAACTACTTTCGTGGTTGATTGACCCGCCGGAACAGGTCCGGTATTCGGTCCGGTAATACGGAGGGTATTGGCAATCTGCGGAAGAGTAAAATTAAGTTTGTCGGTCTTGACTCCTAAGGTCCCGGAGCCAATGCCGAGTAAAATCAAAATTACCAGAATACCGATGGCTGTTAAAAATTTTTTGCCCATAATAAATTATCCGGCGGTTAGAATTTCGATCGCTTTTTCCAGCTGTAAATCCCGCGTCGGATCGTTTTCGTCCTGTTCTATTTTATCATCTGGTGTCAAGCCACTGCCATTAATCCAGCGCCCGTCAGGTAGCAACCATTTGGAAATCGTCACGTGCAGTCCCGCTCCACCGGGTAAATCCTGGGCTTCCTGGACACTCCCTTTGCCGAAACTTTGCGTACCAATTAGTTTTGCTCTTCCCCGCGCTTGTAGAGCTCCAGCGACAATCTCGGAAGCACTAGCGCTGCCCTGGTTGATCAACACCACCATGGGTACCTGAGTTAGCTTGCCTTGCCGGTTAACCGTAAAAGTCTGGGAAGTTCCGTCGCCGTTTGCTTGCTTGACCACCTCCCCGTCTTTGAGAAATTCGCTGGCAACATAGACCGCGCCATTAAGATAACCGCCCGGATTGTTACGCAAATCCAAAACCAGTCCCCGGATATTGCTGTCAGATTGCATCTTCTCGGTAATCTCCGTGACTGCGGTATCAAACTCCGTATTAGTAGTATCGCCGAAACGGCTCAGGCGCAGATAGACTATCTCCTTAGCTGAACCGGAGGCTTCCTTGACTTGCCATTCAATTGATTTGATAACAATGGTATTTCTGACCACTTTGACATCGGTCGTTTTTGTCTGGCCGGGATGCAGAATAGTCAGAGTAACTTCGGTTCCCTTCGTTCCACGGATGTTGTTTACCGCTTCGGGTAAAGTCCAGTTGGCGGTTTCTTTACCGTCAACTTTAACGATCCAATCACCGGCTTTAATCCCCGCTGCCTCTGCCGGCATCCCGGAAACCGGGGCTACTACTACAATCTTGTTCTCCTTAATTCCCAGTTGGGCGCCAATTCCCTCAAAACTGCCGTTCAGTTCCTCTTTGCTCTCTTTATTTTCCTGCGGCGGGAGAAAAACCGTATAGGGATCGCCCAGAGAAGAAACCATCCCGGAAATTGCCCCGTAAACCATGGTTTGCGGCTGCAGTTTAGACTTGTCCACATAACTGCTTTCCACCCTGCTCCAGACATCCCAAAAAAGCGAAAAGTCAACATCCCGGTTAGAAGGCGGCAACTTATTGGTTATCTCTACCTGGGGTAAATTTTTCCAACGGACTTTGACATCCCTCTGCCCCAAGTTATAGCCTACTCCACCGGCAAGAACCAGAAGAGCAAGGATAACCGCTAGGTTTCTTATTGTTCTCAGTTTAATTATCACGGGAAAATTATATCCGATTTATATATTAATTCCCAATATACAAAAATACCTACAAAATTGTTAAGGAGTGGCAGCTAGCAGGGTCCCCGGGAAAGCGCAGCTTGCCATCTTCTTTTCATAAAATTAGAAACAAGAATGATCCGTTTTAAAACCGCCTTATGGCAAGATGCATTTCCGGGGAAAACAGCTGTCGGGATCCCAAATCCTTTAAATATTTCCCCATTATATTACTGCCTGTAAGTTACTCACCGCCACCGCTGACATCTCCTCCCCAACTTTTACTTCCGCGACAAAATCTTTTAACCCGCTGGGTAATACTTCCTCTTTTTCCGAAATGGCGGTAATTTTCCCGTAGCGCCCCATTTTCTCCGCCGCTAAAATCCGTACTACTGTGCCGATATTTAAAGGCACTCGTTCAACCTCCTTTTCCTCACTTTTAGACACAGTTTTTATATTTACAGGGATTGTAACCATTGCTTCGGATCCGTCAACCATCGCATAAACTTCAGGAATATTTATTCCCATAGGTACGGCTCCGAATCCATCGGTAATTACAATGGTGAAAGGGTGGTTTTCTTTTTTGAAAGCGGCAAATTCCCGGTAATTGATACCTCCGGCGATGATGCCGCAAGCACCTAATGCCTGCGCTTTTTCTACCGTTTCCCGTAAAAGCAAGCTGCCGCCGCAGACAATCATTCCGGCTACCGAACTACTCAGCAACTGCGGGGTAACGATCTCGTCGCTTTTGGCCAGGTTTTTAATAAAACCGCTACAGGATCCGCCGATGCCGGTAGCACCGAAAATCCGCTTAACCATCGTCTCAATACTGACCGTACCGTCCTCAATCGCCGCAATCTTCCCCCAGCAGCCGGCGGCAATTTTTTCAGCCTGCCCGTATTCCTGGAAAACGACTTCCCCGTTATTACCGATACTTTTTACTTCCCCGTCAACCGGCGCCAAAATTTTGCTGCTCCGCAAGCCTAACATTACTTTGCGGCTGCCGATTAGTTGTCCCCGAACGATTTTCTCACCGGGAGAAACAGTTAATTTAGCCCCGGGCAATCGATACTTTACTTCCCGGGAAAACCGTTTAGTACCTAGGATTGTTTCGGCGGCCACTTCTTCCCCAACGCTCACCATTGATTCACCCGTAATCTGACGGGTAAGAACCATTTTTTCCTTTTCTTTTATTTTTTTGATTACCGGAATAGTAAGAGAGGACATTCTAGTTTAATACCCCGCGCCATTTCTTCACCCTTTCCCGGCTGTAACCGTCGGCCAGCGGTAAATTGATCGGTCTACCTCTTAAATCTAATAAAACTCCGCACCCTTCGCTCTCTAATTCCAAAGTCAGACCGCCTTTTTTATTTAGGCGCAAATCCCGGTTCAGTTTGATTTTTAATTTCGCTTTCTGGTTACGAGGCAATGGCAAAAGGAGAATGTCATCGGGGGGGATCAACATTTTCTGTTTTTCCGTTAATCCAAGATCAACAATCACTTCAGCAGCAACTGCCGTACCGGGAGGGATCATTCCTACCGGAGCAATAACTAAAGCTAAGCCCGGTACCGAAAAAATATCCTTTGGTTCCAATCCATCCAGAATTATTCCTAAAACCTCGTTATCACTTCTGGCTATACGCCGTAGTTTCGGGATTAACCTTTCCCAATTGGGGGCAGGATTTTCCGCTGGTTTTCCCTTTATCTGAGAAGCACCGGTCAGCACCTGTTCCCGTAATTCTTCCCGCATCGCCGCCTGTTCGAGATAAAGTTCTTCTTCCGTTTGGGGCAACAGCTCGGGATAGAGAGTACGATTGCCGATCCAATTCTCCACCATCAGCGGATCGGGATTAAACGGTAACCAACGGGCAACAGATTCGAATTTCAATTCCATGCTTTTCCTCAGTTTATATATTTTACTCTACCAAGTTACCTTATGGAAGGAAAAAGCACAAGAATTAGATTAATGCATTATTACACGGTTTTTAGTAAGGGCGGTAACCCGCGGGGAGCCCCAAACACGAATGAGCCCCCTCTTCTTTCGCCCGACCAGAATTAAATTACCAAGATACAAGAAACAAGATACAAATCAGACGTATGGGCGAAATAGTGTTTTGGGGCTGCGGGTTGCCAGGACCCTTAAATTATAATATTAAAGTCCGGCGACAAAAGGAAGATAGGCAAGGTGTCTTGCTCTTTTAATCTGGACCGCCAGTCTTTTCTGATGTTTAGTACAAACTCCGCTTCTGTCCTTGCCCTGGATTTTGCCGCGCTCCGTAATATAACGCCGCAGAGCGTCCGGGTTTTTATAATCCGGCTCCGCATCGTTATGACAAAATTCGCAATTTTTTCTGACCGGCTTTGGCTTGATATATTTTCGATACATAAAAATTATTTTTGTGCTTTGCGCTTTAAGCTATTTACCCCGAATTAATCGAGGTTTGCTGCCCACCCCGAGCGCAGTCGAGGGGTTAGTCATCAGAAGGGTATTTCGTCTACATCCACTTTTTCCTCCGCAACAGCCTCCTCTGTCTCTGTGCCTTCCTTTTTTGCCGTTTTTCCTTTGGGAGCGGTTTTACCCTTTTTTGTTTCCTCAACCGCCGGTGCCGGAGTCGCCGGAGCATTTTCCGTTTCCCCGGGTCCGCTTGTACTTACACTCGTACTTGAACCCACGCTTTCTTCAATTCCCCTCTTTGGGGAAAGGATAACCATATCGGAAACAACAATCTCCGTAACTGAATGCTGAGCGTTATCCGAACCGGTAAAAGTTCGGGTCTGCAGTCTTCCTTCAATATAGACTTTAACCCCCTTGTATAAAAGCTGGCTGCAAAGCTCTGCCAGTTTATTCCAAGAGACCAGCCGGTGAAATTCTACCTCTTCCTTTTTCTCCCCGGTATCGGTCGTCCAGCCACGGTTAGTCGCCAGGCCGAAAGTAGCCACGGCTGTTCCCTGCGGCGTATACCGTAGTTCCGGATCCCGGGTCAGGTTCCCGATTAACATTACTTTATTCAGCGATCTGCTCGACATTTTATTTAGCGTATAGAGAGAGACCTCTTTACGCTTTACGCTCTTTTTACGATCAAGTGTCTCATCACATTCTCTTCCATTTTAATCAGTTTGTCCAATTCTGCAACTGTTTCCGGACCCATTTCCAGCTCATAATATAAATAGTATCCCTCCCGGATTTTACCGATTTCGTACGCTAATGGTTTTTTGGTTGCTTTGGCTTCTCTGGTTACCTTGACAGAGGATTTTTTAAGGAGTTGGGCAATCTTTGATTGTTCCTTTTCCAAATCCGCTTCTGATAAACTCGCCGGAACCAAAATCGTCAACTCATAATCTCTCATGTTTTGCCTTAATAAAAGCCATAATTGATGCAAATTTTACCATTTCTACCTGCTAAAGACAATACTCCAAGATTATTTTTTGTTTTTCATTTTTTGTTTTTTCAACCCAAGGCTGATCTCAGCCCGCGGCTGGTCAGTCTCTAGATAACGCCTTTGGCGGATATTTTTTATTCGTTTTGTTATTACTCGTTTATTTTAAAAGGGTGACAGCCACCGGGGACCCCAAAAGCATAGGCATAGCCCCCCTTTTTAAATAAACAGAATAAAGAAAATAAAAAAAGAAAAACATTTGTAAAAAATCGTCATGATGGCGAAGCTAGCTTTTCGGGGATGGGTGGCTGGCGGGATCCTTGAATTAAAACGACTACGCGTTAACCTTGAACTCTACTACGTCACCGTCATTTATAACATATTCTTTTCCTTCAAATCTGACTTTCCCCTCTTCCCTGGCCTTCTTCCACCCTCCCAATTTAACAAAATCATTAAAATCTATTATTTCCGCTTTAATAAATCCTTTTTCAAAATCGGTATGGATTACCCCGGCCGCTTGCGGTGCCTTAGTCCCGCGCTTAATCGTCCACGCCCGCACCTCTTTTACCCCTGCTGTCAGAAAGGAAATTAGGCCTAGCATTGAGTACGCTTTCTGAATCAACCTGTTTAACCCCGGTTCCGAAATTCCTAAGCTTTGCAGGTACTCCTTCTGCTCTTCTTCGCTTAGAGAGGCCAGTTCCGCTTCCAGCTTCGCGTCAATCTCAATTTTTTCATTTGTTCCCATTTTGTTATTTATGCCATTAGCTATTTGCTTTAAGCTGTTTTCGTATGTCACGTTTCTTACGTACAACACCGGTTTCATCGTTAACAACTGTAGCTCTTTTATCGCTTCCGCTTCTTCCTCGGTCAGCTCCACATCTCTGGCCAGCTTTCCTTTATTCAGTTCCCCTGTAAGTTTCTTCAATCCCCCCAACCGATTCTTTAATTCCGTACTATCCGCTTTACGCTTCCCGCTATCCGCTTTCGCAATTGTCTGTAAATCCGCCAGTATTAATTCCGCGTTAATCACTTCTATATCCGATTCCGGATTTGTACTCCCCTCCCGGATAATATTCTCATCCTTAAAATCGCGGACGACATGGCAGATTAAATCCACTTCCCGGATATGGGCTAAAAATTTATTCCCCAGTCCCGCCCCTTCTGCCGCTCCCTTCACCAATCCGGCAATATCCACGAACTTTACCGTCGCCGGCACAATCGGTATTTCTTCTATTTGTACTTGTTCCTGTGCTTGTACTATCTTTTGCAGTTCCCCGAGCCGTTCGTCCGGTACCGCTACTATCCCCACATTCGGTTCAATTGTGGCAAACGGATAATTAGCTACCAGCGCTTGTTGCTTTTCAAGTAAGGCATTAAATAGCGTGGACTTTCCAACATTCGGGAGCCCTATAATTCCTACCTGTAGCATACAATCCCAACTCTTGGGTTACATTTGGTTTACTGTCCCAACTTTGGGCGAATAAAGGTAAATGCCCCAAGGCTTCTACCCGTCCATCTACGTGAACGGTAACTTTATCGATTATATCGCCAATTAGCCTCTTTTTGTCATCGAAGTTAAGGTTTTTTATGACTTTTACTGCTTCTTTGCACAAAGTATCCAGCTGTTCGGGATTAATAACATGGCCACTGATTGCTATTGAAAGTTCATCTAGTCGTTTTTCCAATTCCTCAACTTTCCTTTTAGACTCCCTCATTAAATCTTTGAATTGCTCAAAGTCCAGTGTTTCCACTCCGTAAGCCTTTGCGTAACGCTCCTGTTCTTCTCTGGCTTTGGTTATTTGTTCCTTCAGCCTTTCCTTTTCCAAAGCATTTGTTTGATTTTGATTCATTTCTGAGGTTAACCACTCTTGCGCTTGCTGACGTAGATAATCTTTATCTGTTAAATACTTCTTAAGCTCTCTCCAAAACAGCCCATCAAGCACTGCAGCATTTGCCCCTTGAGCTTTACACCCACCGACTATTCCTGTGGGTTTACGGATCCGGTCAACACAACGGTAATAGAAGTTTGACCATATTTGCTTGTACCATCCCCCACACGCCTGCTACCGCAGCCACAATAGACCGTACCACTTAAAAGATAGTTAAACTTCGTTTCTTAAGGGCATGGGCATACTTCTGGTTATTCTCTAAAACCTTTCTTACCTTCTCGTACAGTCCGTCGTCACTAATAACTGGTGTTAATATGATTAAGAAAATAATCCGATTGTTTACTATCCAGTCATTTTCTTTCTTAGGTGGTTCAATCGACACAAAATTACTCGAGATTCGAGTTTTTGATGAAGCAACCAAGAAAGCAATTTACACAACACAAACCACTGAAGCTAAAAATAAGGGAAGGTCTAACTGTCCGTATTGTGCTGTTGGACATGATGCCAACAAGAGTAAGATTTGGAGTTTTGACGAGATGGACGCTGACCATCTAACAGCTTGGAGTAAAGGAGGCACAACTTCAGCCAAGAATTGTCAAATGTTGTGTAAAACACACAACCGAGCAAAAGGAAATCGCTAGAACCACGCTCTATCTCTTCGACAAACATTTATAGAGAGCGGAACTAAGCCGTACCTAGACTTTGTAGTGTGTCGTACAGAGCTTGGTAGTAAGGAGCACTTTCCTCCCTAACCATGTGTTGCCGGCGAAATGCGTCATCATATAAGCGTTCCCTTACCATTTCTAAAATATCGGCCGCTTTATAACTCGCTTGTTCGCCAGCTTGCTTATCGCCGCTTTCCATATCAAGTCTTTGGTAAAGTCGCCGTTTCAAAATATCAACCCTATTTTTGTCCAGGAGTTTTGCCGTCTCAAATGCCACATCAAAATCCGGTGATTTCTCAGATTGTGTTCTCCCAAGGTATGTTCTTAAAATATCTGGCTCCTGTTGATATTGTTCTACCAATTTATCATAAGCTGTTTGCGGCGTAGCACCATGAAGCAACCCTACGTGATTATTGAGCAACCACTGCACCGTTGAGCCGTGTTTTTCAGCAGAAAAAAGGTTCAAATTATCTAATACTCTAGCTGCCTCGCTATAAAATTCGGCTGTATACGGTCTATATGCTAAGTCGTTTACTGTCGATAGTAAAACTTCCTTTTCAATCTCTGATAATCCACGAGTTTCTGACAGAAACTTCTCAACATAACCAAGAGCCGCTCGGTGTCTGATCCTTCCATATAGCTCATAAGAACCGTATAGTGCCGTCCCAACAACTCCTGTTCCAACACCGTACTTGAGGGCCATATTAAAGATAGATTCCTGGTCCTGTTGTGTTTGCACCTCTTCTGGCTTAGGTTGCTTAGGTGTTAGGGCATCAATGTCCTCTTTTGGTGTACGGTCTGTGATACCTGGAGTTATATCTACGTACAAAACATCCCCATTGGGAAGTATTACCGCATTATTCTGATGACCAACCTGTCCCCATAATTGCTCCTTATAATCTTTAAACGTAATGCCTGGTTGGTCTACCGCCATAAACCCTCCAGATGTCATAAACTCACGATACGCTTGGGATGCAATCTGGCAGTAGTAGCCCTTGTCGGGATTATTAGCAATTGCTTCCAGGCTGGGATAGTCATTGTCAGAGAAATTATTTTTAACAGAAAATCCCAAAGCATAATATCTATTTTCCCGAGTGTATCTGTCATAAATTAGAGAGTATTTAATAGCAATATCTGTTAAAGCTTGCTTGTCGTCAGGGTTTGTTTGCACTTGTGCTGACACCTCATCGATAAACTGTTTATGTAGCCCTTGCAACTTTGGATCTCCAGCCAAATGTTCATTTAAAATTGCCGCCCTGTCAGGGCGGAACATAAAATTCGCTTCGGCCAGATTAATTCCAGTCATATATGTTACGGCTGGAGACAGTCGCTGAGATTCCCGGTCTGGAATTTTTTCCAATACCAGAATGGCTCGCTCTGGTGGCGAGTCCTTTAGGGGATAGTAAATCTGTCCCAATCTGCCGACCATCGGTTTGGCACCATTTTCCTGTACCACCTGTACAATTTTCCATCCCACGGGGGGAAGCATCGTCGTGGTAAGTTCCTTTGGATAAATGACTAATTGGTCAGATTGAAACCTCAAGTTTGCCTTCGCAAGTGAATCAACTACCAGGACATTGCTAAATGGGGTTTTCTGTTTATCAGAGTCAAAGTAGTCATACTGCCCAAATTCTAACCATCGCACTGGGAAATATCCGATATCTTCACCATCAGCGCCGGAAAAATATTTTCTTGGAAGGTTAAGAATAAACCCGTAAAAGAACGGCCGGAGCAGTTTTAATTCCCCTGACTTTATTGCGTCGGGAGTTCTATTTCGAACGTTATCAATTGAACGTAAGGAATTTTTGATAAGTGCGTCTACCTTGGCAAAGTCAGAGTTCTCTTTGCCACCTTGGTCGAAAGTGTACTTTATTATCCCGCAGTAAGTACCGGCAGTTCCTAAGGCTACTGCCGTATAGCCCATGGTTTTTAGAAAAGCTCTTCGATTCATTTTTTTTGATTTATCCACTTGCACTAACGGCACCGGTTCTTCATAAGTGAGAGTGTTCAGGTTCTTTTTGACCTTTGCGACACGCTTTTTCTCCATCAAGTCTCCAATTTGTTTGTCACCCTCACCTATAGTTTCCAGGAAGATATTCTTAATATCTGGGCGGTGTCTGTTCACTAAATCTCGCAGGCCTCGGACAATCTTGACCATTGTCTCTGGGTCAACCTTCTCTTTATAATGAGGGTCAAACAGAAACTTTGCCTCTTTTTTACGAAGAAATCTTGCAGCAGTATCATACGTCATGAGACGAAGAAGCAGAGAAAATTCCTCGGGATGAGCTGCTGCGCCCTTTTCAAAACTGGCTGCCAACTTGTCGTCTCTCAGTGCAAAAACCCAGTTAAATAGTGGATCTCGCAGAAGAGCTTCCTGATCGATTTTATAAACTTGATTTTCTGCACTGGTAGCGTGATTAGCCGATTTTCTGGAAAGATTCCTGTCCGTGACGAAGTTGCCCATAATCAACTTTACAGCACCCTCAATAAGCATCACGTCTGAGGGTGTTGTTTTCCTGTCTTTACTGAAATTTTCCAGCCAAGTTTCCCAGGTCCTTCGAAGTTCAAATGGCAGCCGTTGATTTTGCAGTCTTATAGCTTCAACTAATTCCGACTTTTGGCGTATTGTATTGCGAAGGTCAGATGTAAATGTATCCAATGTGCGCTCAGATTTTTGAGCTGATCTAGTAATGGAAGTGGCTGGTGTAAGTTCGGTAATAGTTGCTACTGCCTCAGCTCGCTTCCTCACCGCGTAATCCCATTGATCTGATTCTGGGAAAGCGAGTGGTAATGCAGCTTCAGGCTCAACCTCCGTTTTTTCAGCACCATAAAGAACCGCTCTTGTATGCTTAATCTCCCTTTCGCCGTCTAACCAAAATGGGTTATATTCTGTAACACGATAGAAGTACTGTTGTTTCAGATTCTCGATGTCGCCCGCATCATTAAGCACCATATTGCGTAGTGAGGAGCTCAAATGGGAAAATCTAGGATCCTGGATTAAGTCCATATTAAACAGTAACTCTAACATTCCAACGGCCATACCGGTGGTGTTTCCCTCTCCTTTTGTCACTGTTTTTACGTATTCTTCTAGTGTAGGTTTCAAAAGTTCAGGATAGCGATCTGTAATTCTGGCAAAGATATGTAGCCCCCGCGCTATTGTTCCTTGAGTATCTCCAAAGCGAGACAAGGTCCGAAAAACTTTCCTCTCTCCCAGTTTATTTTCAGAATAAGAATACTGATCCTGTTTAGCACTAGGGTCAACATTTCTGTACCGTTCTATTTGCTCTGGCGGTCCCGTAACAGCAAGTTGGAAATGTATCCCCGGTTTGTAACCAGGTCCAGAGATAAGAGTAAGAATATCAATCAATGGGTTTTCCGGGAGCCCGTCTGCAGATGTTGTTTCCCTATCTCCATAAAGATAACCCAACGCTCGATACTCAGAAGCAACAACTTTAGCTGTATCGTCATTGTATTTTCCGCGCACCCGATAAGCCTCCACTCGTCTGAGGTTTTCTGCAATCTTAGGAGCGATTGGTTTACCTCTTCTGAATAGCTTCTCGTAGAAATAGGCAGTACAAGGAGCTATTGGTTCTGGAGCATGAAGCGACAAATTCAGGTTTTCGCGAAACCGACCAACCCTAGAACCCACACCGGATGGTTCTTGAGTGTACTCCATATTAATTCTATGTTTAGGACTATTGTAGAAAGTTTTCTCTGCTTTTGGAACACTTCGTTCTGGTTTCGTGGAAAAAATTATACTTGATTGGCACCTTGTGAACTGGGGCAGCCGTTTACAATTTGCTCAATTTGGATATTTGTCAGTGAAACCGGTGAGTTATGGTCAAACAAATTCTCCTCGTTAATTTTTTTATCACTTACTTCTTTAAGTGCTTTTAACTGTAAAGTAATGACCATCTTTGCCCTTTCGGTTGCAGTCATAAGTGTTGATGTTTTGGCAAGATTTAATGCACTCATGGTTACCTCCTAAATTTGGCTTTTCGTTGGATTAAGACACTTTCGACAATTTCCAAGCGTTTATCGATACTGCTAACCTCTATAGCTTTTAGTAAGTGTCCGGCTAAATAACCAACCGTGTTAGCAATATTGGGTGGGATATTTCCGCTGCGAACTTCGTTGATGGTGTCCTCCAAAAGCTTAACTACCTGCTCCGGTGTATTTAAGAGTAATTGCCGGAAGGTCCAATTCAAGAGTTCTACTATTGTGGCCGCCTTTGGAAACAGCTAACAACTTTTCCTCCTGGGTTTCAGGATTATGGCTAAAGCAAAAGGTTGTCTCCTTCATTGCTTGAGCTCCACATTGTTTCCCCTCTGGTTTTATGAATTGGCATTGCATAAGTTCACTTATGGGGTATACCCCTAATTACAGCAAGTTGCGCGTAAAGTGGCATAGGTGGGACTTCGGACCGCTTAATCCGTCCCAATTCGTCTCTTGTGGCAATTACCCGACCCTTCATTAAAGGTGGAAGTTGAAAATCGAAGCTAAAGTGGAGGTCTTGCGGAGTTGGAGCTATGCTGACCCCGTCCCGACACTCAACATATCTTCATTTCGCTACTCCATGTAATTATAACCTATTTTCCGTTCAGATTGACCAAGCTTATAGTACATATTACAATAAACTCTAGATTTATGGTAATCCCAAAACTAGAATCAGAAAGTTCTATAAGTGAAATAACAATCACTCCCGGAAATCCTATGGCTGGGGAGATAGTCGTACCCGGCGATAAAATAGCTTCTGTCCATTTACTACTTGCAGCGCTGGCTTCAGAGGGTAGGACAAGAATTAAAAACATCCACCTCTGCGGAGACGTAACACGGATCCTGAATTGGGTCGGCTCCAATAGCGTCGCTGACGTTGATTTTACAGACAATGCCCTAACTATTGAACCAGACTTTACTAACAAGCACCCTGTTGATTTGTCAGAACTTGGGGACACCAGAAGCAATATTTGTCTCGTTACGGCACAATCAATAAGGCACGGAAGAACCGTTTTTAAAGGAACAGGCGGTTGCAATTTTACCGAAAGAAAAATCGATCGGCATTTTGATTTGATGCGCACTTTTGGCGTCAGAATTGAAACGAAAGCCGATCAATACATCGCCACACTAGCCGAACAACCCGAAGAAGTTAACTTTGGTTGCTCCACACAAAAATACGGACCAAGTGTTGGGGTTACCTGTCATGCTCTAATCGCCAGTCTAGCTTATGATAAACCTATCACCCTTCATAATTGTGCTTTAGAGCCTGCCGTAATCACACTAGCTCGATACGTTGAGCTTGCAACCAATAAGAAAATTAATATTGTAGACCGGACAATTACAATAGGCCGCGCAAAAAGTAAGAGTCATAAAAATCCTGAACTTGACCTACCCCCGGACTTCACAGCCGCTTTTACTTATATTGCTTGTCTTTTGGCTGCCGGAGGCAAAATCAAATTAAAAGAAATTGGCAATCTACCAGAATTTTTAGCCCGCTTGCTCAAGACAATAGGTGTTGATTTTGAAGGTTCAGTTGAAGGCACCAGATTTTCGGTTAATAAAAGTGATATTATCCACCCCGGAGAAATTATCTGTGATGTCTGGCCTGGATTTCCTTCTGATATGGGGCCATTGCTCTCTGCCGCCCTCGCGGGGTGTCGGGGAAACAGTGTTATTATCGATAATGTTTATGACAAACGTTCGGCCCACGTCACAGGATTAAATTTGATGGGCTATAAATTAGAGACAAGAGGCAACGGAGTTAGCATCGAAGGAACTGCTTCTGATAATTCCGAAGTGGTGACCGTTGAAGCCACAGATATTCGCTCAGGCGCAGCGTTATTAGTAGGAGCGTTGGGAAGAAGTGCCAAAACGATAATTAAAAATTATCCCCAAATACAACGCGGTTATTCTAGCCTTGTTCGTGATCTACGTACCGCCGGCGTTAAAATTGACAGTAGATAAAATATGGTAAACCGACACGAACAACCAGAAATATTTACGGACAGATGGGGTTGGGCGGAATTACCCAAAATTCCTGACAGCGGAATAAAACTCAACCCTATAAAAATATCAGCTATGGGCAGCTGTTTCGCCCGAAATTTTAATCGCTGGCTTATTCACCACCGCTACACCGACAGAGAACAGCCGTGGGACATCTTATATAACCCCTTTTCCATACATAAAGAATTGGAACGCTTATATTCTCCAGTTCCGTTGGAAAGTCACGTACTGAAAGAAATTAGTGTAAGTGGCGAAGGACGATTCAGAGACCCGTGGCGGACGTGGCTCGTAGCGAAAACTAAGGAAGAACTTCAAAGTCTAAACAGCAAGTTTGACCAAAAAGCAAAGAGTCACTTGCAAAACACCTCCGCTTTTATAATAACCTTGGGATTATCAGAAGTTTGGTGTCCTGCGGCCAATCCTGAAATCGTTTTAAATCAAGTCCCTACTGGAAGCATACGAATAAACAAAGGCGCTTGGGTTGAAAGATTCGCCACGACAATCGAAGTTCAACATGCCTTGATACAATCAGTGAATGTTGTCCGTACGCATATTAGCGACAAATGCCCGATTATATTTACCCTTTCTCCTATCCCCCTCAAATTTACTGCTTCACAACTATCCATAAGGGAAGCAAATAACCTATCAAAGGCGACTCTTCTTGTCGCGCTACGACAACTACTTCAAGAAAGATCAGACGTTGGGTATTTCCCTTCATATGAAATAGCTCAAGCCCTTACCGAAAGAAGCGGGGGTAACGCTTGGCAAGCCGACAAGAGACATGTTACCGCAGAAGTTGTAGACACCATTTGCCAAACATTTGCCTTAGTTTATGGTCTGGAAAAACCCAGAGACGTAAGAAATAGATTTTGGGTTCCTAAAGTAGATGGGGAGGGTAAGATCATTGGCAAACTGTATACTTAGGTTTCATCTGCCCACTTTGCCAAAAGTTCCCAAATTTTTCGATGTCTCTCGTTTCCCCGCCCATAATATGTCCTATTACAAGTAAACGCGCAAACTTTTTCCGTTAAGGGATTAACAAGAAGCAAAGCACCTGTAAAACCCGGGTGACAAAAAGCGCTTCTAAGCCTTATTTCACCACTACTAGCAGGCAGTCTTTGCCACCAACCTAAACCCTGTGGGTGCCGCCCTGACAGGTTATAATTCTTAAAAACATCCGCTGTTGTCCCCTGACCAATAATTTTTCCGTTAACCCAAGCATTGCCAAATAAGGCCAGATCTCGCGCGCTTGCAAATACGCCAGCATTCCCGGCCACCCCGCCAAGCAAGCGAGCGGACTCATCATGGGTCTCACTTTGAACCACATCATTCCCCATAACCTCAGTCGGAGGTGTCAACGTTCGATCTGCTTTAATATGCACACCAGTAGTTGTTCTATGAAGACCCATTTCTATAAAAAAGTTTTTCGTAACAATGTCTAAACTTTGGTTTTCCACCATCTCAACAATTTTGCCTAAATAAATAAACCCAAGATTTGCATAGTGAACATCACTTGCGGGCTCAGCCGGAGGCTTAATTTTTAATATTTCTTGAGCAAAAGTCGTGGGATAACGAACCCTAAATTTAGAAAGCTCAATCCCAAAATCAACTCTATGAGTGAGCAAATCGATTAACTGAACTTTAGAACCGGCAAAATTCTCTAAGTATTTTGCACAAACGTCATAGATTGATAATTTCCCATGTTCGTACAATCTCAACAAAACAGCCGTTGTATATAGTTTTGTTACTGAGGCAAGATCGTACATTGTTTCTTCACCAACCTCCTTATCCCTTGCGTCTGTAAAGCATCCATGAGAAATGCTTTTAGAAAATTCTGGGGTAATAATTGCTACCGAAAAACCCGGAGTAGCACCACTATCTGCGATCTGCCCTATTTCCAAAATATTGGGTTCGCTTTTTACAGCCTGATCTTTCATATCCCTCTCTTTCACCCCATTATTTTAGCATAATAGAGCCAATAGATAGGGCCTGGGGATGCTTAATTCTCCCCAACTCATCCATAATCTTTCCATTCTCGGCTTTGGAAGGATGAATTTATATTGATAGGTGAAGAGATAATTACTTGGGCTTGCGAAGTTGAAATCCCTACTGATAGATTCATAGAAAGATTTTATCATATTCCCGATAGGACTTATGAGCCTTATAAAGCTCCACTCTCTTATCTATTATTATGCTATTAATATCGTTTATCGTACTTTACCCCTCTTCCCAAATCCCCTAAACTATCTATGTGGCTAATTTCCTCCTGCCTCTTGTTTCCCTAATCGCTTTTATTTCCCTAATTTTTAACGCTCTTTTCTTCTTCATCAATCATCCTCCCCGACTTACCGGGTCACCGAAATAATTGACGGCGATACTTTTAAAATCGACTTCGAAGGCGGAAAACGGGTTCGCCTTCTGGGAGTAAATGCGCCGGAGATGGGTAAATGTTTAAGTTCGGAGGCTAAAGACAAACTTTCCTCTTTAGTCTTAAATAAAAATATTTCTCTTTCCGACCAATTTACCGATCCTTACGGCCGGATCATGGCAAATGTTTTTCTGGGAAATCTTTATATCAACCGGGGAATACTCTCCTCCGGTTTTGCCCGGGGCGGATTATACCCAAAACCCCAAGCGTGAAGAATTAAAAATTGCATACAATTTCGCTATTTCTCGAAATCTCGGTCTTCATAGCGATGTTTGTCTCTCCCTTACTCCCCCAAATTTTCTACCCTCCGAAGCTTCAGCAAAGGAGGGCCCCTGTTCAATTAAGGGCTATGTCGATACGAAAAAGCCTTATAAATCTTATATGACTCCCGACTGCCGGAATTATTCCCAGGTAAAAATCGACCTCTCTACCGACGACCAATGGTTCTGCACGGAACAGGAGGCCTTAAAAGCAGGTTTCATTCGCAGTAATACATGCCCCTAACTAACTCCATCCCCTGTTGTTAATATAGAACCGATAATCCGCACGTGCGTGGTGTAGGGTTGAACCCTCTTTTTCACTTTTGGGTTATGAAGAAAATTAATTTTCTCCTAAGATTTCCTGAAGCGGTTTATAGATCTTTTCTTTGTCTTCGCTTAAAACCCTTACGGGCGTTGGGGCGCCGTCAATCTCTTCGAATTCCGCCTGAATTACCCCGTGCCGATGCATTATTCCCAAAATCAAGCGCCCCAGCTTAAATCGTTCTTGTAAATCCACAGTGCCCGTTTCCATTCCTACCCCAAAGTCGCTCCGAAAAGATCTCATTGAATCGATAATCGAAAAACATGAGTCAATTACATCGAATTGTTCTGTCTCTCCAGGTAAAAGACGGGGATGCGCCACTGCTTCTTCCGGTGTTTGAACCCCGTGTCTTTCCGCAAAACCATTTAATATGCCTGTTATAGATTCAAAATCAGACCGATCTTGCGGTTCCCCTTCTTTCAGAGGAAGCAATCCCAGGTAATAATTACTTAAGAGACCCTCAAATTCCTCATAGTGGAAATCAGTTCGGGGCATTTCACCTGAATTTAATGGCCGTTCTTTCATAAAGATGATGTGGATTGTACCATCCATAACCCCATGGTTCAATTTGTTATACCGATCCGATATATTCACAATTATTTATTAAAAGTTCCGGTTTTCTTTAATACCGCGTGTATATTTCCTCTTTAACAAAAGATATATTAAAATCCGATCTATGACGGATAATGAATCATTTACCGAACTAATAACGACCACTTATTTACGCGACTTTGGTATCGCGGTTGATTTTGAGGGAGCTTTATTAACGGGTCCCGGTTCTGAACCGCCGCTCTGGTTATGCACCTGTATCCTGGAACTTATATCCAACTGCCAGGCCTTTCGAAACACCGATGACATCGCGTTCGCCAAGGGCACGCACAACACAAATACCGAAGAGTTGCAGAAGGCCGCTACACATCAACAGGCTGAATTGAATCGCCGGGCAGGTTATAGAATCAGCGTAAGGGCCGGTAATCACAGCGTCCGCGTGGAAGATAATTTTGTACATTCCGATCCTGAAACAGCCATGTCGGAAATAAGGCAGGCTGTTTTATCCCCTAATCCCTATACAACAAAACAACGTCCGGGGGGTTGCGGAATTTTTACCCTCAAAAAGGAACTAGCAAAACGAAACGGTAATTTGGAATATCAAAAAATTGGGCGAAGAATCGTGGCCTCAATTAAATGGCAGGAACCGTTACAAACCTTAGAGGTTTGAACCCCATTTCGTACTTTTTGACCCGGAATACTTCTTGGGCTAGGGCTAATATAGAACCAATAACTCGCACGTGCGAATTATCGATACTATTATTTGTTCTTATATTTATGCTTGTATCGCCCGTTATGGGGTTCAACCCCCAAAGAAACCCCAAACAAAAAACTAATTATTGGGAGTGGCGGAATCGAAATAGCCAAATAAACAAATATCTGCTATTGTAATTAAGTATGGGCTTTTCTAAAGTTAAAGCTTTTTTATATTATCTAATTATCTACATCCCTATTGCTATGGTCGGGATCATCGCTGTCTTTATCGGAAATTTTATCCTTTTTTATTTCGAGAAAAATATGTTCACCGTTATAATCGGCGGCAATACTTTAATTTTCGGAACTGCCCTCTTTGTTATTAGCCTCTTGGAGCCTTTGTTAAAATTACTCTATAATAGTGAAGCTATGAGCTCCCCTCTTACCCCGAGAGAAACCGATGTCTCACTTCATCCCGCCGAAACTGCGGTCGGTGTGGATATCGCTCCGGAATACGATATACAAAAAATCGGTAATGAAATTATCGAAAAGGAGTGCGATATTTTGGGAAGACCTTATTGTCTGAATGCAGCCCGAAAATCGGGATTATATATCGATGACTCGGGGAAAATTAAAGCTGGTGAAAAAACAACTTATGCTGATGTAGAAAAATTAATCCGAGAATATGTCCGGGCTTTTGGGAAACCGGCACTATACGCTTCGGAGTCCGTTTTAAACAATTATCCGGAACTGAAATATAAACCTATTTACCAACCCTTATGAAACGAATCCGGGAAATCAAGTTGCTGAAGAAGTACTTTTTAGTCGTAATTAGCGTTCTTATTATTATCGCTCCCCTGACTTTCACGAGCCAGCGTTCGCTTATGCAATCCCCGCAGAATTTGTTCCTTTATCTTTTGGGAGTTTCTAATTTTTTAATAATTATTTGGCTCTTCTATTCCTTCTCGGAGATAAACCTATATAAGCAGGGGAAAATCGGAAGGTCTCTTACTCTAATTTTTATCGGCTTAATGATTTATACCGCGAGGTCTATGATTGTTTCTTTAGGAGATATGCAGCTACAATCTTTTCTGGGTCCTGCCGCTTTTTTTGTCGATCCTCTAGTAAAAAGTCTTGTTAGAACCCTAACCCTGTCATTTTTAGCCCTGGGCATTTTCGACTTGGTAAAACTCTATAAATCCTAGCTTTTCGGATTTATAATTTCGAAGCTTTTAACTTCATACCCGATTGCGCCCAAACGCTGACAGAAAAACTAACTTGCCTAATAATATCTGCCGGAATTATGACATCCCCGGAGCGCGAAAAACTGCCGTTTTTCCGGTACCTATCGACAAACTTACCCATACCGAAAATTACCTGCTAGTAAACGAAAAAGAGAAAGCTTTAGTGGAATTCGCCTATTATCTGGCTGATAAGCTAAAAACTCAGCCCGATCAAAAACCCAAAGAGCTAGATGTTTATGGATTTATTTAGTCTTCTACCTTCGTGATTTATGATTTGCATACCGGTATTGAAGTCACTGCCGGCGAGAAAATAACCCAAAAATCCGAGCAGAAGGAACTGTCCTATTCCCGCCTACAAACTTATATTCCCGCATTGCCCGGGCTATCTATCCCCCCGAATTTGCCAAATATCTTCCGGCAAGCCGATGAAGCCGCCGCAAAAAAATCCCTACTGATAAAGAAGCAGAAAGCGATTAGTCACCCTTACTCTGATAAACTGAAGGGCCTGATCCACGCCCCTTTCGATTATTTCTCTGCTTTGACTCCCCGATCTACCGTCTCTTGGGCCCCTCGGATATGATTGTTTCTCTAAAAGAAGCTCTTTTTTTCCGCCGTAGCTCCCGAGGATAATATCCGCTCCGAAGAATTTTCCGGTTACTAATATAAGGTAACTATTTTACCTATTCCGTTCATTGCGGACGAAGAAAAAAGTTCCGACAGTAATCATTAGTATCGTAAATATGGTAATGATTATCAGATCAAGGACCGGATTATAAATCACCAGCCGGTTAAACTCCGGTTTCCCCAAATAATAGATGCCCCGGGCCAGGTCAACAGCATATGTCATCGGAGAAATACGGGAAAGAATAAATAGGTAAATCGGCAGGTGTTTCATCGGGGTAAATACCCCGGCGAGAAAAAATTGGGGAAAAATCAGGAAAGGGAAAATTTGGTTTGCGGCTCGCTGGCTGGATAACTGCGACATAACCAAAACACCGAAGGCCCCCCCAAAAAGACAGATAATAATTCCGATAGGTATTAGCCAAACAAGCTGGGAAAAAACCATGGGCACACCGATCAGTAAAGCAAAAACTACCACCCCGACCGCCTGGAGATAAGCTACTACCGATTCTCCCAGGATTTTGCCAATGATAATGGTATAGCGGGAAACTGGAGAAACAAACATTTCCTGGGAAAAATCATTTTCCCGGTCTTCAATAAGAGAAATAATGCCGGCGGCAGCCGATTGAAAAAGCGTCTGAGCCAGTACTCCCGTAAACATAAAAGTCAAAAAATTAAAACCCACCTCTCCCCCCAAATTAGATTGAAGGCTTCCCCCTAAAACTCCGATAAAAATAAAAGGAAAGATAAAAGTGGCCACAATTCGGGACCGGTCCCTTAAAAACTTCAAAACGTCTCTGTAAGCGATGGAAATAATGGCGTTAAGCTCGTACATCTTCTTCTATTATTTTGATATATGCCTCTTCCAGAGATCTGGTTCCGTTATTTTTAATTTTTCCCGGTGCTCCGATAGCGACAATTTTACCGTGGTTAATAATACAAACTTCGTCTGCGTCTTCAGCTTCTTCTAAGTAATGGGTGGTCAAAAAAATCGTCGTCTTGCGGGATTTTCGTACCCCGCTAAGATATTCCCAGAGGTTTTTCCGGGAAACCGGATCCAGTCCGGAAGTCGGTTCATCCAGAAAAAGAACCTTAGGACTATGCATCAGGCTTCGGATAATTTCCAGTTTTCGTTTCATCCCCCCGGAATAAGTTTTAATAGGATTAAAGATTTCTTTTCCGATATCGAGGAGTTCCGTTAATTGCGCCACTTTTCGTTTGTAGGTTGCCGGCATCTGGGAATAAGTCGGTGCAAAAGGATAAAGGCCGTATAAAATCGCGTGCAGGCGGATATTTTCTTCCGCGGTCAGATTTTCGTCGAGGCTGGGTTTTTGGAAAATAACCCCGATATTTTTCCGGACCTCTTTTTGTTGCTTTTCAATATCGTAACCGGCAATTTTTACCTCCCCCGAAGTCTTTGCCAAAATCGTCGTTAAAATAGAGATGGTCGTAGTTTTACCGGCGCCGTTAGGCCCCAGGAAAGCAAAGAATTCCCCCTTCCTAACCCGGAAAGAAACATTATCCACGGCATTTTCCTTAGCCTTCTTATATTTCTTAACCAAATTATTAACCACGATCACATCGTTTATCATAGTTTATTGTAATCCAGCCGGATTTTAAGCGCCCCGGGGGGAAGAAGCAAGGTTCTGACAATAATCCTACTTCACGGTGGCCGTCAGTATCCGGGGAACGGCGTGAAGCCAGTTTTCTACCCGCAATTTATCGTATTCTTTAAATGACCTGTTCCAGGGACGGTCGATCATCACAATTTTATGTGGATCTATCCCGTGATACAGAAAATATTTTATGGTGTCGCCGTTGTCTTCAAAAATCAATACTGGCTTTATCTTGTCATGAATCTCTGCCTTCAATTCGTTTCCGGAACAACTACCATTGCGGAAATGAACATTCTCATGCCTGATCAATTTCGGATATCGGCTATCTAACCAGTCCAAGGTTCCCACGCGGTGGCTCTCCTTACGGGAAGTTGCGGGATGGTGTTCATAATGTAAAGCGCTCATTACCAAGATGCCTAAAAGAGCAAAAGGTTCTCTGGGTGCGGCAAATAATGTCGGGCCGTCAAACCAATAGCTTTCCGCTCTCTTCGCCAACTCCTCATTTCCCGTTCGGCGTAAAACATCTTTAGAGAAGAAATCCCAGGAATCAATATCGGAAGGAGAATATTTGTTAGAAATACCGGGGAGCTGGTTAACCTTTGCCGTAACGGTGATGCTGGAAGCGCAGATTACTCCGTCGATATCTAATTGATCCCTTTCTCTATTCACGATACGGGGAATATAGCAACCCCCATAGTTACTTGCAATAGGCTATTCTTGTAATCAAAACTCCAGCTTGTTAACATCCCGTTATGGCTCGGGAATTTGATACCCCTGATTACTTAGACCTGCCGTCTAGCCCCAAAACTCCTCTCGTCGCCTGGGCCACTACCCACAGCGTTGCCGAACAGGACCCGGCTGCCTGGAGCGAGAGCCTGAACCATTATTTACTCCCCGTGCAGGTAGAGATGCGCCGTACTTTTACTTCTGACGGTTTAATTATCGCTACCGCATGCCTAGCAGGATTAGCCAGCAAACTGCGTATTTTTCAATTGCTTCCCGAATCTCCGGAGGAAATGTTGAGGCAAAACTCCTCCAATATGTTTCTTCTCTTAGCCATGGGCTATGATATCGGAAATATCACGGGAATCTATCAACCTGCGGGAGAAATCAGCAATACTTTCTCTGTTTTGGGGTTGATTCCGGACAATAAAAATTACCCAGGAGGCAAAATTCTGAGAAAAATTTTTTACGGCACGATGGAAGCCGGGGTTATTTTGTCCATGTTAAAAAATAATCCTTCTTTTAATGTGGACCGTGTCTATAACTTGCTATCCGAAGATATTTCTGATCCCATCCTGGTTTACCCCGATCCGACACCTGTTGATATAAAGCATCGCGAGCTCTTTCCGACCGGAAGCAAATCCCCTCTTTTAAATATCTATTTTGATAACCGCTTTGCGGAAAACGACCCCAGACTCTGGTCCCGAGCCGTCTTTCAGGAAGCTCAACGGACAGAATATAAATTACAGGAAAAGCTGGAGCCGCCGGTTTGGAAGTCACTCTTCGGCTCTCTTGTCGGGCTATTCGACAGTGCGGATATCACCTATTCGGGCATCAGTCCGCAGACAGAAGCGAACATCCTCCGCACTTTCTTTCTGGTCGGATACGAACTGGCTGATGCTTCTGCCTACAAACGCTATCTGCCACACGCTCTCTACAACGCCCGACGTTTTAACCTTCTTAAAAGTCCGGAGCAGGTTACTCGGGCTTACCAAAGTATGGCCCAGATAAAAGAATTTACCGCCAGTCTTTTTTATGCCGGTTTATTTGTCAGACAATTTGATAAGGCACAAAGCCCCGGAAATGATTTCCCCTGGGAAGATCTCCCTTAACTACCGCCATTGTTTTCCGTGAAAAAGCGTGTAAACTGAAATTGTGGGACGGGAAAGAATAAGGGTGCTGGAACCGCAAGCGATCCTTTTCCGCTGCTTGGCAGATAACGCCAGACGCGACAGCGGTAATATCGAAAAAGCGGTGGAAGACCATTTCCGCCTGAGCATTGATATTAATCCCTGGTTTAACACGCGTGATCCGGAAGTCCGCAAGAAATTCTTTGCCGCTATTGTCGACGGTGTCCGGGCAGAATTAGAAGGTCGTATCAGCCCGGATTATCTTGACCCTACACCGGAAACTTCCGGCAGCCGGATCTGTGAAGCCTGTTTCCGCTATTTAAAGCCGCGGGCTTTTAGCGGCTGCGGCCTCAAGCACTCCCCTTAAAGTTATTAAATATTTAATTTTTTTTGCTTTAATGTTTATTGCTTCTTAGTACTAATTTATTGTTTTACTGATTTACTGGTTTACTGAATTATTTATTTTTCCTTCTACTTTTAACAAATTCTACCGTCACTTTTCCCAAATGTTCGTGGCCGACAACTTTTGCTTCCGCGATCTCCCCCACAATAATCTTCACCCGCGGCTCTGTCTTTACTATCCCGTTTACGGAAACATGTATCTTATCCGGGTGATAAACGTTAGCGAAATTACGGTCGTCCTCGACGATAATCGCTTCTTCCCTAAATTCCCCCAACTGAATTCTGGCGATTTTCGGCCGAGCCCATTCCCGTACTTTGCGCGCGTAAATTTCGTGCCAGGAACGAACGGAGGTTGCCTCCGCTAAGGCGTCGGGTACCGTCGGTCTTCTCCCCTTAGCATTCCGGTAGTCAATTGTCATATCTACCGGCTTTAATTTGTGGTTGCCCTCCGAAGAGCCTGCAATGTCCCCTAAAATATCTCTAAACCTTCCCCGCCAGGTGGGTTCGCACTCAATACCTTTAATTTTCGTCGTCATGCTATCCCGTAGTCTATTAACGTATTGTGGACCAATCTCCCTAAATTGGCAAATTTCTAGTATGATGAGTTCCCTTCTACTGTAAAATTTCGTAATTTAATTTCTCATTTCTCAATTTCTTCTTGACTAACCGGATCTCCTATAGTTAAATCCGGATATGGAACGCGAGCTGAAATTTGCTGAAGGACATTTAATACCGGTCAACTTGGCTACCAAACTTACTACCGTCCGTCAGGAAAGGGACTATTACCGCCAATTTACAACGGGTTACGCAATGGGAAAATTCGCGGAAGGAAACAAGCGCTTCCCTTTATTTATTACCCATGTAACGCATTCTTCCCTCGAAAAGACCCCGTGGATTCAGCTGGCCACAGACGGTTGGCTGGATACCGATACGGCCTTGGAAGACCTGCAGCAATATTACCCCGCGATGATTCTTTCCTCTCCCGTTGCCAGTATTTCTTTTATGAAAAAAGCAAAATACGAGCTTTTAAGTCCCGAACAAAAAAATGTCCTGGGAAAAGTAGATATTGAGGAAGCCGCCCGGCGCCCAGAAACCCGTCGCTTATTCCTCCGCTCCCTTTGTATGACTATTACTAACTACCAGGGAAACGCCGGAGATTATCTCAATCTGCTTCTAAACAAAGAAATTATTAACGACGCTGAGGCTGAAGAGGCTTTTTCCCATAAGGAAGTTATAGAGGAAATAACCGATTGGCAACAACTGCAGGAACTTGTTTTAGTTGGCAAAAAAGATTCCCGCTACGGCATTGTCGTCCTCGCTTGTCTTACGAAATAAACCCCCCGTGACAAAATTGACGGATCGTATTAAAATCCCTTGCTATGAACAATCGTGAACAGGAAACACAGGCCGGGTCCGAAAAAAGCAAAAAAAGAATTACCCTTCGGCGGATCGCGTTGTTTTCGCTGGCTTTTCTTTCAGGTGTTTATGTCAGCAAAATCCTGTCAGCCCGGGCCGTCACCGTTCCCCACCAGCACAGGGAAATTATTCTCAAAAAATTCCGCTTGCCCGACCGCACCCCCGGCAAACCAATCTAAAAATTTCTACCATTCCCGACTTGCTTCTATGCGCAAAGACATGTAAAATCGGTAACGCATGGTCAAATCTGAAGTATTTGCAAGTAAAACCTGGAAAGGCGCCAAGGAAGCTCTTATTCATAACCGCGGTAAGATTTTTGCTGCACTCCTGGTTTTTAGCTCGATCAACCTTATAGACGCTCCGTCGGCAATTGCGGAAAAGCCAGCAACTAAAACCCCGCAACCACAGAAAAAAACCGAGGTTTATAATCCTCCGGCCGCTGCTACCTCGGAAAGTCGACCCGCTAGTCCCGTTCCCCCGGTTGCGCCATCAGTTCCCGAAAAAAATAATCCCGTTAATAATAATTTTGCGGGTGGAAATAATAATTCCGAAAAGCCTTCTAACCGGGTAAATCCCTCCTCGGCAAAATCCGAAGCGATAGATCCGATGGCAACCGCTAATCCCGGCAATAGCAATGGCCGTACGGATAACGACCGCAACAACGCCGATCCTAACGGCAACGGTAAAAATGACGGCGGCTCCGTAGACGGAAATAATGGCTGCGGCAATCCCTGGGATAGAGCCGTCGGTGCCATTGACGATAATAACGGCAATGGTTGCGTAAAAAAACTTCCTTCGGAAACACCAACCCAACCACCGAAAGAAACACCAACTATTTCGCCGACCGAGGTTCCTACCGAGACCCCGGAGGTAACTCCGACCCTACAGCGCGGTACGGAAACGCCTATTCCCGGTGTAACCGCGACGCCGACCAATCCGCCGGAAACGCCACCGGTCTATCCCTCACCTACACCGCCCGTACCGGTTCACAAGGAAACCCTGACTCCGGTTAATCCCTGCACCTCTCCCTTGGTTGAAGTTCAAAACTTAGGGGAAGACGTCATTCAGGCTTATACTCCCGACGCTTGGGCCAAAGTTTTGGCATCGGAAAAAGGCGGTTATGAACAAAATAAGAAAACCGTTGATGAATTAGCCGGTATGCATACCCGGGAAACTTCCGGCAATTTTTGGGTAATCGACAAAACTCAGGACCTGGTCCTTTGGAACAGCAAAAACGGCGAAAAGGTTGTTTTAGAATTTTTGCCGGTAGATAAGTGCTCCGGCGGCCGAACTGTAGTGACAATTAATTCCGAGCAGTTGATTTCCTGGTCCGGTGACGGTTCCGTTCTCGTCTTACGCCCCAACCCTGACGGTTCTTTCCCCGCTAACCCTTAACCCCTCCCGCGGTTTCCGTATCCTCTTAATACTCCGCCGTGATATTAACCCGGTGTCTACGGCCTAATTTTTTAATTTCGCTATTGAGGGCCTGTTTTTCTTTATGGCGCGGTGAACGAAAAAATTTTTCGGGGTATTTATTTCGCCGGCACTCCCGCTCTTCGTTTGTATCTTCATCCTCACTCTCCTGCGCCGTTAAAGTAATTTCCGCGTTTTTTCTTTCCTCTTCCTCTTCAAAGCGCCAAAGTTGTTCCTCAATGTATCTGCCAACAATATTACGGGACGGCGATGAATTTGGGGCCGAAGAGAGGTCTTGAGCTAGATAAATTTCTCCCGCGGAGGGATTAATACAAAATCGACTTTTAGGGGGTGGAGAGTTTTTTTTATGGCCATGTATCTCTTTTAGCTTAATTAAAAATTCCTGGCTGCCCATCAACTCCTATTATTAAATTTTTCCTAATAAATTCGCAAGAAGGAATACCGAAGACTTTTCTAGGGTTTAAGAATGTTGAGGGAGTTTTGTAAGTTCTGCTGGGTGTTTTGTCCGTTCTGCATTAAACCGTTAAGATTATTAATGGTATTTAATAACGGGGCGATTTTCGGCCAGAACAAATGGTAAAAAAGGATCGTCGAGCCGAGAAGAACTAGAAGATAAATAAATACCGAGCCGATCCCCCGCGATATCCCGGCGAGGAAATTCTTCCAGAATATTTCTCCCGCTCCGGCGTCATAAATTGTCCGGTTTTTCCCTAACCGGTCCTCCCGAGGACTTTCCGTAACCACGGTTTGATTAGCGTCCATATTTCTATTATAGCTTTTTGTTTCCGAAAACTCTCCTTAAATTAAAAATGGGAAATATTATCACTCTCCGGGTAAAATTAATTTCGGGGAGGAAAAATTATTATTCCTCCAGGGGTTTAATAATTGGCCAGGCGCCCCGGGCTTCTTCAACCCGAAAGCCTAATTTACGATACATCTCCGGGAGCCAGGGATTTAACCATCTGTCGCCCGGAGTTATCTGACCCTCAATCCGAGAGGCCCGGAAGTTCCGGGCGACTCTTTCCATTTCCCCGATCATTTTCGTCGCCAATCCCTGCCGCCGGAAAGCTTTTTCCACTTTAATATCCCCTAGCCGGACAAATCTTTCCTTTTCTACAAAGTTGTTGCTAAACGGCGGTAGTACCCGGATTATTTTAAAGAAGGATTTTAGATATCCGGTTTCTATACCCGTGGCGGAATAAGTATGAATACTATAAAATCGATAACTTTCGGCAAATCCTTCCTTTTCCATAACACCGGAAAGGATTTCTTCCTCCATAGCCCTCGTTAACTCCCTCCGGTATCGCTCCACCGCCATTTCACTTATTATAAACGGTTCTACCGAATTTTCCCTCTACTTTCCGAATCCCCCACCTTGTCCCGACAACCAATTATGCCATACTCGGCCTATAATGCTGGAGAAATTAAATAAAATAAGCCGGAAGACTGAACAAAAATCTGACCGACTGGAACGGCGAAGGCAAGCTGCGCGGGAAAGAAAACGGGCTAAATTGGACCGGCTGGAAATAAGGCAAATTACGACAGGAATTAAAACGCTTTTATTAAGAGAGGCAGCTAAAGGAGAAACTCATGCTGATGTTTTCGACATGGCTAGTCCCAGCATTGGTAACGATATTCCGGGAGCTAAATACCATGATATAAATTGGCCGATATTTGAAGGAGTCTTTAAATATTGTAAAAAGTCCCGTAATCTACGGCCGGTCAAAATAGTTATAAATATCCCGGGATAGCTGCGCCGTTCTCTCTTCCGCTCCGTACGCCGACCAGGTATTGGTCATAACGATAATCATATAATCCTCATTAGGTGTGGAAACAATCCCCGCGTCGTGTTTAAATGTCCCAAGCTCCCCGGTTTTATGGGAAATCATTACCCCTCCGGGCAGATATTTCGGCAGTCCCTCATTTAACTGGTTGCGCGAAAGCAGGTCCTTCATTTTACGGGAATACCCCTCGTCAATTAGTTCATTATGGTAAAGTTTTTCAAAGTAGAGGGCCATATCCGCCGCGGTAGTTTTCGGCGTCCCACGAAAACTGGATTCTTTCAAACCGTAACGGTCCAGTAAATTTTCGATAACCCCGGAGCCGCCTATTTCCTTGACCAAAAGCATCGCCGCATAATTATGGGAAATGGTAATCATTTGGTTTAAAGCTTGCGTGACCGTTAAAGTAATCCCTCCCTCAGTTAATCCCGCCTCCTCGTCGCTGAGACCGAAATAACGGTTCAATTCCGGAATCCCCGCCGATAAAACTTTATCCTCGGGGAGCTCTCCGCTTTTGATTTTCTCGTAAACCGCCGTCATTACCCAAACCTTATAAAGGCTGGCGGCGTTCATTGGCTCATGATCGTTTAGGGCATATTTTTCCCCGGTTGCAAAATTTTTAATTACCAGGGCATATTCCCCTTTAGTTCCTGCAAGTGAAGTGCTGATTAGTTTGCCCAACACTTCCGAATTCGCACTCCGCCGTTGGGCCAAGGTCAGAAGGTTTGCTACCGGAGACTGCGGACGGGGTACATAGTTTTCCGGAACGGGAGAAAAAAATCGGGGGTGGGAATTTAAGGGAACTACTTGATTAACTAACAAAACGACAGAGGAAAAAAGCCCCAGGAAAAAATCACCCATGACGTCTATTTTAACGCATGGGCGGTTTAAGATTAATCCTTATCCTACGCTTTGGTACTGCGGCTGGCCTTTAAACCGGTTTGCCTACATTTTCCTCTTCCGTTTCCTCTTTCATTTCATATTCCTGATGCGCGGGATCGTCAGCCATCTTTTCCATATGCTTGCGAATTTCTTCCGCCGAATCGCTGGTAAATCCGCAAACAGGACAGCCAAAAGCTGCATCTTTTGCGGATTTTTGGTTTCCGTCTTTATCTGCCATAATTCCTCACCTCCCTGCCGCCGATGCTACTTTTTGCAGGTATATATCAAAATATAAAGATGTATGTGAAGGGCAAGAAGCCAACGAAAAGTGCTAAAATGTTGGCAGTGAAATTGCCCCAACTTGCCCATCTGCCCCGCGGCAAAATTTATATCACCGCAGTGGCTGTTCTCCTAATTCTTTTTACGGTAGCCGCTTCCGGTTTTCTTGTTTATCAAATTTTACTTCTCCAATCTCAGACGCAGCAAAATACGATTGCTAAAACCAATCTGCAAAAAGATTTGGAAAAAGCCCGAAGCGAACTATCTCTTCTACAAAATGAAGACCAATATAAGATCAACCAGGAACAGCAAGAAAAAATTAAAAATATTGAAACGACCTACAAGCAAGCGGCGTCTGCTTATGAGCAATTGGCGGACCTGAAAATAAATTCCTCGAACACCGGTCGGGCCGATAAACTATTTGCCGAATCGCTGCAGCTGTTGGCTAACCAAAGGTATGCCGAAGCCGATACGAAAATCCGCGAAATGACGGATTTTATCAGTCAAGAAAAGGCTAAAATTACAGCCGCGGCAGTACCCGCAGTTAATCTCCCCCGGGAAAATACCCCTCCCGTTTCCGGCTACCGACGGCAGTCAGTACAAAGCGATAAAGGGAGCTTTACCGTCGATATTATTGCCGCTGATCTAAACTCTACCCGGGTAGCTGTCGATACCGCTTCCGACAGTGATTGCCGCAACGATTGTCCGGTTTTGGCCTTAGCGGACTATGTCAGCCGGAGCGGAGCGTTCGCCGGCGTTAACGGTACCTATTTTTGTCCAGCAACTTATCCCTCCTGCGCGGGAAAAACTAATTCTTTTGATCTTCTCGTAATGAATAAAAATAAGAAATACCTTAATTCCGACAACAACGTTTATAGTAATAATCCCGCGGTAGCCTTTTACGGGAATACCGTCCGTTTTATGGAACACGCTTCCGACTGGGGACGCGATACCGGAGTGGACGCCGTCATTTCCAATTTTCCTCTCCTGGTCCGCGACGGGAAAAATATCTTCGGCGGAAGCGATGATCCGAAATTTACCGCAAAAGGCAACCGTGCTTTTGTTGCCGGCGGCGGTAATACGGTTTATATCGGCGTGGTTTATAACTGTACCATGGCGGAATCAGCGGCGACGCTTGCAGCCTTAGGATTAGCCAACGCACTCAATCTTGACGACGGCGGATCAACCGCACTCTGGTCCGGGGGCTACAAAACCGGCCCCGGCCGCAATCTCCCTAACGTCGTCCTCTTCCTGCATAAGTAAATTGAAATAAAAATCGCTAAATTTACCATTACTATATTTCCTAATCTACGTACTATAGGGAAACGTGGCAGTTTAACATTTAGTAGTTCCTTTAGGCCTTGCTTATTAACCCTCAGCTAACCTGCTTTTCACGATATCCTTTTTGACTTCTTCATCCGTAACCTGGGAAAAATCTTCATACCAGGAACCGACGGAAGCGAATTCCGAAGATTCGGCAAGGCAAACCACCCTATCGGTAAGTCGGCTTAAAGTTTCCGCCGTATCCCGGGGACAAACCGGAGAGGCTAAAATTATTTCGGCGGGTTGTTTCCTCCTAACGGCTTCTAACGCTGCCCTGGCACTAAATCCGGTCGCTAATCCGTCGTCAATAATAATCACCGTTCGTCCCTGCAAATCGAGCGTAAAATTCTTTCCGCGATAATCTTTTACCCGCCGCTTCAACTCCCGGCCCTCTCTATTGATAGTATTCTTAAGCTCGTCCGGAGTAACAGCCAGATGATTAATCAGCTGTTCATCCAAAATCTTTATGCCTCCCTCCGCCAACGCTCCGATTCCTAATTCTTCATGTCCGGGTGCTCCAATCTTGCGGACAACAAAAACCTGCAGGGGCACCTGCAAAGCTTGGGCAACTTCATAGGCTACGGGAACTCCCCCCCGGGGCAGAGCTAAAATTACCGGACGGCAGTCCTTAAAAGGAAGCAAAAGTTGGGCCAGGCGGATTCCGGCGCTGCGCCGGTCTTTAAACATCATAAGGCACCCATTCCAGGCGGATAAGCTTAAAAAAGCGGCTCCGCTCACCGTCGCTGGTCAGGTCACGATATACAAATAATAACCCATTGTCATCGAAAGTTTCAAAAAATTCTTCCCAAGAAATCTCCTCTAACTTATTTTTCCCGGCAACATTATAATCGGGAAAGCATATTTGTAAGGTGCCGATTTTCCCTTTCCCGGTTTCTGCTTCTTTATCCAATACCGGGACACCCCTTCTTTCTTCTGCCCACTTTTTAATCTCCTCATGATCCGTCGTTACTTTAGACTCTCCGGCCATTTAATTCACCACCTTTCCGGAGAAAATCTATCCCTTGAGCTTAGGAACTGAATTGGAGTAAGGTATGAGGGTAGAAAGAGGTATTTTTTGATAGACAAATTAACTTCGCCATACAATATTAATACCGACTTTGCGAAACTATTTTAACCGTCCCGGTCTACATTACCCTCATGCAAATAAGCAGCCCCGCCTTTGAAAATTATGAATCTATTCCACCCCAATATACCTGCGATGGTGACGGGATCAATCCCCCTTTGGAATTTGCCGATATTCCGGAAAATACTAAAAGCCTGGCGCTTATTGTGGACGACCCCGACGCTCCGATAGGACTCTTTACCCATTGGGTAGTCGCAAACATTGATCCGCAAACAACGATGATCCGGGAACGGCAGGTACCCAAAGGTGCTATCGAAGGACAAAACAGTACCGGAACTCTAGGTTTTATTCCCCCTTGTCCGCCCGAAGGTTTACATCATTATCGTTTTCAGCTTTTCGCATTAAGCGGTGAATTGGATATGAATTCCGGCGACACCCGCGACGAAATCGAAACCGCTATGAGCCCTCTCGTAATCGCCCGGGCGGAACTGGTCGGGATTTATATGCGCGAATACCCGGAAGTAGGCTTGGGAAGTGACAGTGATATTTAGATCTATTTCCAATTACTTGTAACCTGCCCCCGAGTTTGTTAGTCTCATCCGATGGGTCAAAGTACCGAAATAATACCACCAGTAACCCTACCGCCAATAGTTTTTGGACAGCCTATCTCCGGATTTGATGATGCTTTAAGAAGACTGCCCCCCAGGGGCTATTCTATCAAATTAATTCGCACCGGATGGGATCTTAATGATGACTTTACGAAAGAGATACTATCCCTGACTGATCTAAGAATAAAGCTTACGGAAACAATTGACATTATTAAGAAAGAGGGCCAATTGCCGCCTCTTACGGAGCGCCTGGCGAAACTTTGGCAAAAAGATTTAGCCTTAATGCACCAATGGTCCTTTCGGCAAGATAAAAAACGCAGTGTCACTTTTGAATCAGAAGGTAAGAACCTTTTCCTACCTACCGAGAATCCATGGCAAGATTTATATCGAGAGCCGGAATATCTTCGGTTGATTGTCACATGGTTAACGCCGCAACCGGGAAAAACCGGCTTGGCTTTGGTAGGTATCACCGCCCAGCAGGAAAACGGCGGCAAAAATGACCTAACCCCCTCCCATGTGGGATTAGTTACCGAAAATGAGATGGGGGAATTGGTTAATGATTTGGCTCTAATTAACAATGCGCCCGGTTTTATTGGGGACGCTTATCGCCACGGTATCCTTGAGAGCTAGGCATATTGTTTTAATAACTCCTCAATTTTTCGGTAAAGATCTTCTTGGGAACCTTCGTTTTCAATAGTTACATTAGCTTGGGCCATAACCTGCCCTAATTGCTGCTCGTAAGGACTGGTACCGTGCATTTCTCTTGCCTCCTGGTTAAGAAATTTTTCCAGGGTAATTTCGTCGCCGATCCGCCCCCGCGCTTTTGCCCGCGAGTACCTTAAACCGGCCGGCGCGTCAACCGCGAGCAGAACAAACCCGTCGCCGGACGCCTGGCGCAAAGCTTCCACTTCGCTGGTAGTACGGAGCCCCGAAATCACGGCATTATTGCGGGCCCGGGAAAGTGCCGACTTAGCCAAATAATCCGGTCCGTATTGCCGCCGCAGCTCATTAGCCCGCTGCTGCAGCGTTTCTCGATTGGTTTCTGCTCCGGATTTCTGTAAATCTTCCCTGACAATATCTCCGGTGGAAATATGCTTAAATCCCTTTTTGACTAAAAATTCCGCAATGGTGTCTTTACCCGACGATAAGGTTCCTGTTAAACCGATAATCATATTGTTTCGTAACCGGAATCTGCGAGGGTTTTTTTAATTTCCGCGACACTGACTTTCTCCGGATCAAATTCGACTTCTACCGTCTGTTTAGGAAAGCTACATACCGCTTTGACCCCTCTAGCTTCCAACTTTCCCTCAATCAACATCGCGCAACTGGGGCAGTGCATCCCCTTAATCGCAAAAGTTTGTTTTTTCATAATTCACAATTAGCAATTTGTTAATTCGCAACTATAAATTTTCCCCTATACATACCCATACTGCACATAAAAGGCAACTCACCCGGTTCACTGGGCGCCTTAAATTTTACCGTCGCCGTTTCCCCGATAGGAACCGATTTGGAAATACCCACTTTGGGAATGGTCAGAGATTCGATACAGCCGCGGCCTTCTTTGTTATTAATATGCAAAGTAATTTCCGCCCCGGCAAGGATTACGGGATTATCTACCTGGTAACCGTCGGAGTTTATGTTCACGGTAGTTTCTGTAACCGCTCTGGCATAAGCAGTTAAAACTGCGGAGTCATCGCAATATGAAACTGTACAGTAAAGCTTTTCCCAGAGATTTTCGATCGTCCAATCGCTCCCGGCCAAAGCTGCTGCTCCGTTTAAGCTCCAAAGAGCGATCACGATAACCGCATAAGCGGCAATTTTCTGAAATTTCTCCTGAAAAACGTTTTTTAGGGCCGTGGCGACGAAACCGAAAATAAAAAACAAGGGAGATGTCCCAAGAACAAAGGAAAACATAATCAAAGCCCCGAAAAAGGGATTTCCGGAACCGATAGCTAGTGCCATCATCGCCTGGGTTACTCCGCAGGGAACAAAAACGGTCATCAACCCTAAAACCGCTGGTGCAAAAAAATCCGCGTTTTTCGCCCGGGTACGGACCATTTTGGTTAAAAAGCGCGGTGGCTGCAGAATAAAATAACGAAAGAACGGATGGACATCCAAAAGCCCTAAAGCAGTCCCGACCATAAAAACCGCAACCGCTCCCTGCAATAATGCCCGGGTCGCCAAGGATAATTGGAAAAATGATCCGGCCCAGCCCAAAAGCGCTCCTAATACTGTATAGGCGGCCAATTTTGCCAGCAAAAAAAGAAGTACGGCGACGGTTCCGGATTTCTTAGCGTTCCCGACCGCTTGCCTTTCGGCCACTGTCGTTGCTAAAAGTCCCCCCTGGACCGCCAGGCAGGAAAGGCCTCCGGTAATAAGGCCCGTGGTAAAAATCAGCCAAAAATTAGGCATAAAACTGCAAAGCTATTTTACATCTTAAACGGAATAGCCAATAATTTCAATTGTGGATTTCCGCTGTTGCTTCCGCGACTGCGGCTATCACCGGTGCTTTCTCCGTTCCCGGTTTTAAAACTCTCCCTAGCTCTGCCTGTAAAGCGCTTTTTTCAGCTTCCGCTAGGGCTAAAAGGGATAAAGCAGCCTGATTACTCTCTAAGTCCCGGCAAAGAACAACATTGTTCTCCAAGAGCACACTTTTCTGGTGTCCGGAAAGAGAACTAAGGCAGGTTATCGGATACAAAAAATATTTTTCCACAAGGTGAGCCAGGCTTTCCCCTTCCGGATATCCCCAGGCAATAATTTTAACGCCGGCGCATTCTCCGTAAGCGATCGCCTCACTGGTACATTTGGTATTAGTAACCAGCCACGCTTCGTCAAACTGCGGCGCCAGGTCTTCAAAACGTGCCCGGACATAGAGGGCGGTTTTAATATCCGAGCGGGTTCCTGTCTGGTTATGAAATTTACACTCGACCATAGCCGTTTTACCTTCTTTTTTTGCCAGGACATCGATTTCATGGGAAACGCACTTACCGGGAACAGTTATCCCGACTTCCGTTTCATAGCCGTAATGCCTAAGAACCGCGGCGACAAACTTTTCAAAGGGATAACCGCTCGGACCCAAAGCCATAATTGCCTGTTTAAGGCTGTATTTCGCCCGGCTGTGCGGCTGAGCGGACCGGCCTAAAAACTCCAGAATATGATTATAAATTTCGCTTGTTGGGATATCCGGGCGCAATAAACCCTCAATATGTGCTACTACTTCATCCCGAAGGTCTTTAGGAATCCCCGCCCGGGCGATTGAAGAACGGAGCTTCTCTTCATCAAACGGTTCTTTCTCACCCGTAGCTTTAATTACATTGATCTCCATATCTATTCAGTTACTATTCTAATCCTCGCCATATCCAAAATAGCTGCGGAAATAGTGGTGTACATTTGGACTTTATAGGTCTTTTGACCCGGTTGCAGGCCAATTTTTACCGACTGCAGTTCTCCCGTCTGGGAAGTTGTCCGTAAAACATTTCCCGCGTAAATATAGGGGGTACTGGTATCATAAAGCCGCAGCCGGACTTCTCCCTGCTGATTGGGAATATGCATTACCGCCTCAAAATAGGTTTCTTTAATTCTTCCGAAATTTGAAAGATTAACCGTGGCTTGGGCGGTATTAATATCTTTCCAGGTATTTAACTCCGTAATCGAACCACTGCCCAGCGGAATAATATATTCCCCCTTTTGCCCGCCTGCCGTCGTTTGATTAATAACCGTTGTAGTTTTTACTGTTTTATCCGTCTGGTTTATCAGTGAAATGCAGGACTGCGGACAGGTTGCAGCTGCTGTAGCAAGTGCCGTTATTCCCACGGACTCCCCCGGGCGGCTATTTAAAGCTTGAATAATTCTGCTATCCTCTGTTAATTTTGCTTCCAGCCCAACGACAGTATTTTTATCCACGACATAAACATAATTGAGAAAAGCCAGATTTGCTAAAACCAAAAGACCGACAACAAGATAAATAATTCTCATGGGGAAAACTTATACATATTTATGATATCAGTTACCCCGGTTAAACTTCCGGCACTGTCCGCGTTGCCCAAAAACGATCCTGCCAACCAGCCGATAAGAGCTAAAAGAAGGACATTTATTAATACGGATAATCCGACAATAAACAATAATTTATGTGCTTTGCTCCAGGAAGTTTTCCAGACAAAATAAGCCATCACCGCCGTAATGGGTCCGCCGAGAAGGAAGCTGACTGTCGTCGGCCAGAGGGGGTTAGGTTTGTTAGGTTTAGGGTTTAGGGCAACAGCCGATGTGTATCCCGCAGTTAAATATGCTCCGCAAGCAAGGCACTTAGTACTTGGTTCCGGGTTTTCCGCCCGGCATTTTGGGCAAAGCATTATAACCAGCTTACCAAAAATTGCTCAAATTTACGAGGAACCTAAATTTTATTTACTTTTACCCCTTCCGCGGTATCCTTAATCTCATAACCCATTTCGGCAATCTTTTTTCGCAAATCATCTGCTTCGGTAAATTTCTTTTCCTTCCGCAATTGCTCCCGCGAGTCTACCAATTTTTGCACCCCGTCAGCAATTTTCGGCACCCCGAAATCCAGGAAATCAAACATCTGATTTAACTCCTGGAACAATCGATAAACATTTTTTCCCGATTTGCCACGGGTATGTTGCTGCCGGATAAAATTAAATATGGAAGCTATTGCCCCGGGGGTATCCCAATCGTTGTCCAGTTTGGCCACAATCTCGACTTTTAGTTTTTTTGTATCTTCCTGGTTTTTATTATCCTCATATCTTGTATCCAGGTCCAACACAAACTCATCCAGCCTGGTTAGCGCTCCTTTAGCCTGGGCTAAGTTTTGTTCGCTAAAATCCAGGGTCGTTCGATAATGCTGGCTGATAAAAAAGTAGCGCAGCAGGCGATAACCGTATTTCTCTGTTGCTTCCCGGGCAGTTAAAAAATTCCCCTTACTCTTGGACATCTTTTCCGCATTGATATTTAAAAAAGCTACGTGAATCCAATAACGAACTAGTGGCGAAAGCCCTGACGCCGCTTCCATTTGGGCAATCTCGGCTTCGTGGTGGGGAAAGATCAGATCCACCGCCCCGCCGTGAACATCATATTGGGGGCCAAAAAAAGATTCCGTGATCGCCGTATCCTCAATATGCCAACCCGGCCGACCGGCTCCCAGCTCCGTTTCCCAGACTGGCTCGCCCGGCTTAGAAAATTTCCAGAGAGCAAAATCATTTTTATTTTTTTTATCCCGGCTTTCGTCAATCCGGGAAACAGCGTCGTCACGGGACCCCTCCGTGCGCCCCGAAAGCTTGCCATAATCGGGAAATTTTCCGATATCAAAATAAATTCCGTCGCTGGTTTTATAAGCGTAACCCTTGCCCAGCAAAACTTTTACTTGTTTCGTTATTTGGGGAATATAATCCGTGGCCCGGGCATACTGATTTACCGCAGTGTTATGAAGCGCCTGCATATCCTCCAGGTACTTTTGTTCAAATTCCCCGGCTAACTTTTTCCATCCCACCCCCCGCTCCGCCGCGCGTTTAATAATTTTGTCGTCAATATCGGTAATATTCTGAAGGTAAAAAACCTCATAACCGCGAAAGCGCAGGTAGCGGACCATAAAATCAAATTGGGTATAAGTCTTCGCGTTGCCAATGTGAGCAAAATCGTAAACCGTCGGTCCGCAGACGAAAAGATTTACTTTTTTGTCCTTTATAGGCTTAAATGCTTCGATCTTTTTAGAAAGGGTGCTATAAAAACGCAATTGGTCCATCAATGAAGTATACCATTGTCACCCTGTTACCATAATTTTAAAATGGTGGTAAACCGCGGGGAGCCCCAAATACGTATGAGCCCCTCTTCTTTCGCTAGACCAGAATTAAATTACCAAGATACAAGAAATAAATCGGGCGCTTGGGCGAAATATTGTATTGGGGCTGCGGGTTGCCAGACCCTTAAATTAAAACAGGGGTAATTACCCGATCACCATGCCTTTAATTTCCTTGCTCCCTTGCTTGATAGCAATATTTTGGCTGACAATCGGCGGCAGTTTCGGCGTCGGGGGTATTTGCGGGCCGGTCACCGGAGACGTAGCTGATTTACCTGCTTTAGCGGTTTCCATGTGAATAATCTGCTTGTTCCCGGAAGCAATGGCCGCGCGGATTTCACTAATTCGCTTTTCCGCCAGTCTCCTGTCCTGCAATTGCAAATTTTTCGCCCTCGCCCGGAACTGCTGAACGAACTTCTGTTTACCTACCTGTCCCCGGCTTTGGCTTTCCTCATCCGTTCCCTCTTGTTCTGATGTGGTTGTTGGCGGTCCTTTGACCTGCTGTCCGGCTTTATTTAAAATTTCTTCCGGTAATTGGGTAATTTGCTTTGCTGTCCCGCCGGCAATCCCACCGATCTGTTCAAAAACGTCGCTGGTAACGTTAGCCATCTTTCTTAAATCTTATCTCGAATATTTTATATTTTCAGCCCAAGGCTGATCCGCCTTTGGCGGATATATTTATCTTACACCACTGCCGCTTCCAAAATCTCTAGGGTAAATTTTTTCGTGTCCATCGCCGTTCTGAGCCCGACGGGAATAGTTGCTTTAGGCACATCGTGGCCAAAATCCACTCCGTAAAGAATCGGAAAATTGAACGGCTCGGTTACCTCCCGGATCAATTGCTTTTTCGGAGGAAAATCCTGGTAGTCTACTTCCGCCACTGCGGTCAGTTTCCCCACCACCATTCCGGAAACTCTCGCAAAAAATCCGCTGTTGCGGATTTGCCAGAGCATCCGCATAATTTCGCTGAACTGCTCGTAATCTTCCTCCCAAAAAAGAATAAATTTTTCCTCTTTGCCGAAAATATTATCCAGCTTGGCAATCGGATCAAAAGCGGTTCCCAAAAGTTTAGAAAGACAGCTCAAATTACCCCCGAATAAAATCCCCTCGGCCGATCCTTGCCTGACCTCCTGCCAAACTGACTGCGGTTTAATGGTGCCGACAGCCGAAGTTGCAGTTAAAACCCGCCAGAGATTAGTAAGCGTATAACCACTGACTTTGAAATCCGGCAAACTAAGAGCGTTAGGACCGTGAAAGGTTAACATGCCGATTTTTGCCAGAATGGCCATCTGCAGGGTCGTCGCATCGGAATAACCGACAAATATTTTGGGATTTTTTTTAATCAGCTCAAAATCGACCGATTCCAGAATCTGGGAAGCTACCATCCCTCCTACCAAAGTAAAAACCGCTTTGACTTCCGGATCTGCAAAAGCGTTATTCAGGTCTTCCGCGCGCTGCCGAACCGTACCAGCCGCATAATCCCCGATTTTCGCTAGAACATTATTGCCAGCCTTGACATTATAACCAGAACGCGTCATGTAAGCCTCCACCCTGGAAAGCTGGACACGGTCAATCGGTTCCGAGGGAGCAACTAGGGCTACCGTATCCCCCGGCTGGAGTGCCTTAGGCTTGATTATCCCGCTCATATGCTCTATTTTACCGCCGGGCAAACTCTAAAACAACCGCGTGGGTTATAAACCGATAGCCGCCCGGACCTCAGGTTTAGCTTTAGAAAGATCCCAAGGAGGATTAAAGGTAACGATTACCCGAACCCCTTTAATACCGGGAATGTTTTTCAGGGCCTCTTTAACCATGGTTTCAAATAGGGCAACCAGAGGGCAGCCGGGTGTGGTTAAGGTCATGGTTATAATAGCCGTTCCTTTCTGTACTTTAACGCCGTAAATCAATCCCAAATCGACAATATTCACTCCCAGCTCCGGGTCAATCACCATTTTCAATGCTTCCGTCACTACTTTTACTAGTTTTATTGATTTATTCATAGTCCCTTCTCCCCGCTAGGGCTTGCTGTAGGGTAGTTTCGTCCGCGTATTGGATATCTCCTCCGGTCGGCATTCCCATCCCCAGTCGCGAAATTCGAATTTCGAAATTCGAATTTCGAATTTTGTTTTTAAGGTACATTGCTGTCGCTTCCCCTTCCATTGTCGGATTTAATGCCAGTATTATTTCTTCTATTCGCTTTCCGCTATCCGCTATGTGCTCCATTAAACTGTCAATATAGAGTTCTTCTGGACCCATATTATGCAGCGGGTCAATGACGCCGTGCAATACATGGTATAAGCCTTTGTATTTCCCGGTGGCTTCCAAACTAAAAACATCCAAAGGGCTTTCTACGATGCATATTAGACCCTTATCCCTCGCAGGATCACTACAAATTTCGCATACCTCCTTATCGCTAATATTTTTACATATTGAACAATAATATATATCTTTTTTAAGATTTAAGACTGCATTACCAAGTCTATTAATTTCTTCATCCGGAACGTGGAGCAGATAGAAGGTCAACCGGGCGGCAGTTTTGCCGCCTACCCCGGGTAACCTTTCAAATGCCTCAATTAAATTACGGATTTGTTTCGGAAAAGTCATAACTTTTAGCCTTATTTTAGCAGAAAAACCAAACCGCTTCCCTCTCAAGACACTCCTGGCTAAAAGTGTTGTGGGAATGTTAAAATCTCTCGGCGCAAATCGCTGCTAAAGAAAAGCTTTACGCCAAACCTGTCTCTTTCAAAAACAATGGTCACGGCGGACAAGCCGGTATGGAACATACTGTCCGAAAATCCAGATCATCCCGGCTAAAGATCGCTCATTTTTGACGGTGAAAAATATCCGGGAACATTACCCCTCAGACAAAATTATCACCAGGAGGAAGAGCCTATTATCGAACCCGAAAAATTTATTTCTCTGGATAAAACTACGGCTGATAATCTCGCAGAACTATGTTTTAAAGAGGCATCGCTATCCTTTATTAAGTGCAAGCAGATAGGATATTTATTTGGCGTTACACAGGAGCGAACCTGCCAAAGAGAGGTAAAAGCCATAAAGAAACTACACCTATTTGCTTCCGTCTATCACTTACGGGATTATTTGTTGATTCCTTCTTTATATTTCTTTTAAGTATGCCCTTCGGTAAGCTGCTGTAGTTTGCCGGCAGCTACCATTTGGGATTTGTAAAGGGCATCGCTTAGGGTCGCTTCTAACTCCGCGTCGCGTACCCCGTCCCAGGAAACCTCCTGTACTTTTTGATCGCCGGAAAGGACGATTCTTAATAGACCCTTAGCCGTCTGCTTTATTACCTCTACCCGCTCCGCTGCCAGTTGTTTTTGGATCGCCTGCGCCTGCTGGCGCATTTGGTTTATATCTCCTAATTGTTTAAGTCCATCAAACATTCCCATAAGGTTCACCTCACTTTTTGGTTGCCAGGATAAATTTCACCTTCATAGGCTGACCAATTATAGCAGAAACTGCTTCCTCAACTGCCCGGCGATTTTTTTCCTCCGAAAGTTTTTCCAAATGGAATTTATAAGCTACTTCTATGACTAAGCCGCTGGAGCCAAAATTCCCCGCCGGATGGCCCGCTCTCATAAAGGCGACCAAACTGTGATTCACGGGCTTCAATTTTACCAATAATTCCTTCCATTGGTCTTCGGATAGAACGGATACCACAGGCAAACCGCCTTTATCGACAGCGGCTGCTTTTTTCTCTTCCGATTCCACTACCGTAATCTTCGCGTTTTTTTCCTCTTCCCCTTGCGTATTGCTCGCTGCTAATTGCCCATCGCCAATTTCCCTACCACACCATTCAACTATTAACAGCTCGATCGGTAAGGTCGGTACTATCGTGTCACGCAGTTCCAGATTGGCTTTCTCCAGCGCGGAAAGCAGCCCTGCTATTTCCGGCGGAGTAAAGGAAAATTCCGGTTTTTTCGTTTCCCCACTAAACCGGCTTAACAATTCCCGACGCAGCAACTGCACGGAACCTTCAACTAATGCTTTCATTCTGCCGCCGGCCTGGGAAAAAGCCGCCAGCCAATCCAACGCTTTACCTGCATCCTTTTGTTCCAAGAAACGTAAAAAGGCAACCAACTCCCGTTCGCTCGCCACCGATTTCAGTGCCAACGCTGAGTTTAAAGTAATTTTTTTGTTTTGAGATGCCAGCTGCTCCAAAATTTTATGTCCGTCCCGAAGCGATCCGTCAGCTAAACTGGCAATCTCCTTAATTACCTCGTTTTCCACATCCAGATCTTCCCCCCTGGCCGCTCGTTTGACCGCATGGGCAATTTCCTCTACCGTCGCCCTCCCGAAATCATAGCGCTGGCAGCGGGAAATCACCGTCTCCGGAAGTTTCTGCGGATCGGTTGTCGCCAGTACAAAAATCACATGCCGCGGCGGTTCCTCTAAAATTTTCAGCAAGGCATTAAAAGCGCTATTAGAAAGCATATGCACTTCGTCAATAATGTAAACTTTATAAGGAGAATTGGTCGGGGCTAGCTTTGCTTTTTCCCGTAAATCCCGGATATCGTCTACGCTGGTATTGCTGGCCGCGTCAATCTCAAGTACGTCCAAGCTGCGCCCCTCAGTAATAGACAGGCAGGATTCGCATTTATTACACGGTTCCTCGCCCTGTTTGCGGCGCTGGCAATTAACGGTCTTGGCTATCAGGCGGGCTACCGTAGTCTTACCGACTCCCCGAGGGCCGGTCAGAAGGTAGGCGTGGGTGAAACTGCCGGAAAGCAGGGCTTTACCCAGCGTTTCCCGAATCTTTTCGTTATCCAAATCGGAAATTTTCTGAGGTCGGTACGTACGGTAATACATATGAAAATAAAGGCAATAAAACTAATAAGATGAATAAAAGTAATAAATATTAGGAATATTCGGTCATTGACCTTATTATTTTCATTAACTTTATTATATTTATTATTTGTATTCTTCTTCCTCGTGGTTCTGGCCTAAAAGATGATAAAGACCGTGTCGCGCTAAATCACCGACGGCTTCATCAACCAAAGTATTTTCCTCCATTGCCTGTTCCTGGGCTAGGGGGTAGCAAACGGCAATTTCCCCCAGTCTTAAAAATCCGTCGGGAAATTCCATAAATTGCTTATTAACCTCGGAAAAAGCGAAGGAAAGGACATCGTGGTCTTCCGCTGCTTTCAAATAGCGCCGCGATAATTCCCGGATTTTCCTTTTGCCGCAGATAAGCAAAGAAACGGAGACCGGATTGCGGATCTGTTCTTCCGTTAATACTTTTTCCAGTAAACCGACGATAAACTTTCGGTTGACTTTATACCGTGACTCGCAATTAATTTGAATATCGTACATTAATTAAGCGGCTAGTGGATAGTGTACAGAATATAAAAAGGGGGCTTTTTTTCTTTACGCTATGCCCTTTACGCTAGGTTATTAATTCTCTTACTATCCGTGAAACAATTGCCCCATCGGCTTTCCCCCGCAACTCGCCCATTGCCAATTTCATCAGCGTGCCGAAATCCGCTCCTTCGTTCTGCTTTTTTATTTCTTCTATTTTATTTCTTATTTACTCTTCATCCATTTGTGCCGGCAAATATAACTTTAATATTGCTAACTCTGCCTTTTCTCTGCTAACCAGATCTTCCCGCCCGCCGCGGCCGAACATTTCGATTGATTCCTGATGGGTTTTTACCTGTTTAGCAATAACGGACAGAACATCCGCGTCTTCTAAAGTTTTACCGCTTCCTGGAGGACACTTCTCAATCTGCAGGTTAAACACTGCCCCCAGTAAAAAACGCAGAGTATCCACTTTTAATTGCTCCCTCGCTTTCTGCGCTGCTGCTAAATCGGATTGTATTTGATCAAGTAACATACTTCGGCAATAATATAGCGTAAAAGCAATAAAATCTAATATTTTCCGTTGCCATCTTTATTATTCTTATTGACTTTATTAATTTTATTAATATGTTCTTCTGCCCGGGTGTTTCCGCGCCAAGGCGCGGGCCTTGCGGACTAAGGCCGGTTTTTGATAAAACTCCCGTTTTTTCAGTTCCCCTAAAATATCCTCTGCAAGAACTTTCTTTTGGAAAGCCCTGATTACCTGGTCCGAAGATTGTCCCGGTTGTGCTTTGACAATGGCCATAAAAGTAAATTACACCGTCCTTTCCTTACTTATCTCCCCTAACAGATGAAAGTGTAAATGGGGCACGGCTTTTGCCGTTCCCCCGTTAATAACAATCCGGTAGCCTTTTTCCATAAAATTACCTTCTTTGACAAAATCTTTGATTTTCTGATTAATAGCCGAAATAATTTCCTCGGGGGCGTCCGTTAAATCCGCTATATGCTCTTTGGGAACCAGCAGAATATGTATCGGAGCTCCGGGATTTTTATCCGGGAAAACCGCAATTTTATCATCCTGATAAAGAAATTTTGACGGAATTTCCCCTTTAACAATTTTACAAAAAACGCAATCTTCCACGCCTTTTTCTTTCTCCTTTTAACACCGCTATTTTAGTCTTTTTCCCGCAGCGGGGCAAGGATAGGAAACCAACCTATAGAAAGTAAACCGCCAAGCGCCGCGATTGCCAGCTCCGCCGGCAGTAGTGGAAAAAAATGAAAAACCCCGGCTAAAAACGGAATATAGAGCATCGCCGCCAAACCGAGCGCTACCAGAACGATAATGATCAGCAGCGCCCGGTTTTGGAAAACAACTAAATTTCTCCAGCTTCCGGAATGAGACAAGCTTATAATCACCAGGGTTAAATTAGCGACGGTCAGAACCACAAAAGCCATTGTCCTCGCCTCAATCTCGCTATAACCCAGCGCTAAACAAATACCCATAACCAGGATCACTCCGGCTAAAATAAAACTACCTAAAACCAGACTGCCAAACAAACTTCTCCGGCTGTAAAGTGACTCCTTGCTGCTGCGGGGCGGCCTTTGCATGATATCCCGTCTTTCCGGTTCCGACTCAAAGACGATCGCGCAGACCGGATCAATAATCATTTCCAAAAAAGCAATATGCGCCGGCAAGAGCATTGTCGGCAGATTAAACAGAATAGGAATAAAAACCAAACCGGCAATGGGAACATGAACGGAAAATATATAAGAAAAAACTTTTTGTAAATTATCATAAATCCGGCGACCGATCCTGATTGCAGCTACCAGCGAAGAAAAGTCGTCATCCATAAGCACTAAATCTGCCGCCTCCCGGGCAACGTCTGTTCCCTGTTCTCCCATAGCAATACCGATATCCGCCATCTTCAGGGCCGGGGCGTCGTTGACCCCGTCCCCGGTCATCGCAACCACTTCCCCGTTAGCCTTCAGAGCCCTGATGATATCCAATTTTTGTTCGGGGGTTACCCGGGCAAAAATGTTTAGTCTTTTAATCTTCTCCCGCAGCTCGGATTGCGGCATTTCTGCTAATTGCTCACCGGTAATAACACTGTCGGGCGCGTCAAGTCCCATCTGGACGGCGATATTTTTTGCGGTACCGGGATAATCGCCGGTAATCATAATAATGCGCATACCGGCGGAATAAGTCTCCTTGACTGCCTCCGGGACATGCGCCCTTAAGGGATTGCTAAAACCCAACAACCCGCTTAATTCCCAGGTAAAATCGTGTTGGTTCTCCGGAAGGGAACCGGATAATTGCGCTTTAGCTACCGCCAGGACTCTCATGCCGTTCTCGGCCATCATTAAAACTGCTTGGTTCAATTTCTGCCTAGCCGCCGGATCCAAATGGCATAAATCAGCAATCGCTTCCGGCGCCCCTTTGGCTGCTCCTTTAAAAGTGTTATCCGCTGTCCGGTAAATTCTCGTTGACGCCAGAATTTTCCGTGAGAGCGGGAATTCTTTGACCAGATAGCAACTTTCCAGTAGGATTTTGCCGTCGCCGTATCTTTTCTCTAACACTCCTCCAATGGCTTTTTCCATAGGATCAAACCCGCCCTTTTCGCCGGCCAGATAACCTAACTCTAAAATCTCCCGTTGAGTATTATTTGCCTCCGGATAAGGATTTATTTCCACGAGTTCCATTTTATTTGCCGTCAAGGTACCGGTCTTGTCCACGCAAAGAACTGTGGCCGCCCCTAGCGTTTCAATCGCTTCCCCGCGGCGGGTTAAAACCTGCGACTTGGAAATCCGCCAGGCTCCCAGAGTGAGAAAAATGAAGAGCGCTACCGGAAATTCCTCGGGTAAAAGTGACATACTCAAAGACAAGCCTGCGAGCACACCGTTTAGCCATTCGCCCCGCCAAAAACCATACAGAATAACCACGGTAAGGCAAAGGCCCCCGCCATAAAATGCCAAACGATAAGCCAGTTTCCGAGTCTGCTTTTGCAGCGGCGTTTCCTCGTCGGCGATAGTAGCCAGGCTTTTACCGATTTTGCCCATCTCCGTGTCCCTCCCCGTTGCCGTTACTTCCGCCAGCCCCCTTCCGGAAGTAATTAAAGTTCCGGCAAAAACCCGGCTGATGTTGCCCCGATGATTGGCTGCCGTTATGCTTGGGATTTTTTCTACCGGAACCGATTCCCCGGTCAGGAACGATTCATCGAGGTACAGGTTAAATGACTCGCGGACCAGAGCATCGGCCGGAACCCGATCCCCCTCCCGCAAAATTAAAAGATCACCGGTAACTACTTCCCGGGCGGGAACTTTTTGCTGCTGCCCGTCCCGGACTACTAAGGCTTTCGGGGCAGCCAGGCTTTTCAGGGCCTCAAGGGTTTTTTTAGTTTTCCTCTCCTGATAAAAAATAATGCCGGCGATAACAAAGATAAAAGTCAGGAGCATCAGCGCATCATTCAGATTGCCCAGAAATAAATAAGTTACCCCAGCTGCCAGAAGCAAAAGAAGCATCGGTTCCTTAAATAAATCGAGGATAATGTGTGGGGCATTTTTTCCCTCATGTTTTTCTAATTCATTAAAACCGTTCTGCTTTAATCTTTTTCGGGCTTCATCAACGGTTAAACCCCCGGGGTTCTCTTTCTCCATATCTCCATCTTAGCAAAATCCCGTAATCTATTTTTCCGGGGATTTATATAACCCGACACGGGTTCGGGCAGGTTTTTCCCTAAACCTGCCGCCGATTTACCACTACCAATTAAAGACTTCAGCGCCGGAGCATATCAATAGCCTTTGCGTGGCCTCCATCTATATCGGGAGATGGGAAATAGATCCTCTCATCGAGACCCCCTATTATCAAAGTCCCTTATCATTGGGATCTCCTAGGTTGACTGCGCTCAAATTATTGAAAATAATCCCGCACGCGCATGATGTTTGGCAATCAGAGTTAAGACACTACATCACCACAACAAAAGAAAAGTTTTCCTGAGTTTAAAAGTCCTGTGTATTTCTCCTAGAAGTTATAGATTTGCTACCGGTCTAATAAGATCCGGTCCGTCGGTTGCGGGGTTGCCCACTTTCCTCCCTACGTGCCAAGCTTCCATTTCCTCCGGCGGGTAGGGCTGCATAATGTTTTGCATGACTGCCGGATCGAAACGGGCATTATCCGCCCATGCTGCCTCCAGTTTGTGTTTCACAATCACCGGCATACGGGGGTGAACCTTATTCACCAAAGTATTCGCCCGGGTGGTAATAATAGTGTATGACTTATGTTCTTTCCCCTCCACATCTTTCCAGATATCGTAAAGCCCGGCAAAAGCAAAAATTGCCCCACTTTTCAGCTGGAACCAGTAAGGCTCCCGCTCTCGGGGGGCAATAACTTCCCATTCGTAAAAACCGTTAGCCGGAACCAAACAACGCTTTTTGCGGAACGGCTCGCGGAAAGCGGGCTTGGCAGCAACTTCTTCTGCCCGGGCATTGATAGTCCGATAAGCAATTTTAGGGTCTTTTGCCCAGAAAGGAATCAGGCCCCACTTCATCAGTTCCGCTTTATGCCCGCCGCTATCTACAATAATTACCGGCTGGAGCATTCCCGGAGAAACGTTATAGGAAGCGCGCAGGTTAAAATCCGTTTTTTCTAATTGGAAACGGTTGGCAAAATCTTTAGTCGGGATGAAACCATACCTGCCACACATAAGCTTATTTTACCTTAATCGGTAATTATCTCCTCTAACTCTTTGGCTCCCCCGAAAGCGATCCGGTCAGGAACCAAATCGTGTGTTCCCAGCATTAAAGCTGGTGTAATCACAAATTGCCCCCAGCGTTCGGTAATTTTGTCCATAGCCTCCACTAATTTTTCTTTCTTTTCCGCGTCGGCGAGTAAAGTCAACTGGCGAACAGCTTTCTTTTCCAGATTAAAACAGGAGACCGCAAGGGTACGGACGGGCTTGCGGTAAGGAGAATGTAATAAAATGCCAAAGGCAATTTTATAAATATCCCGGCTGTCAAAAACCGGCTCCGGCCGGGTCTGGCCGTGGTGCCAGTAACTCCAGTCCCGGTAAAGCAAAGCCAGATGCACGCCCCGGGCAAAATAACCGGCCCGGCGCATGCGAAAACCCGTCTTTTCGGTCAGTTTAGCCAGTATCGGAGCCAGTTCCTGCGGCGTGGAGAACGGCTTAGGCAAAGCAAAACTGTTGCCGTAGCTTCTGCGGCCAAAGACCACATCGTCCGCCTCAAAGCCATGAATCCGCAAATACCAGTACCAGCCGTTAATAGACTCAAAAGCCCGCCGCAATTTCTCCACAGAAGCATTAAAAAAATCAGTCACGGTAAAAATACCCGTATTATTAAGCCGGATGGTATTATTTTTTTTAATACCGCAAAGATCCATAAGCTGTAGCTGCGCATAAATCACCCGATAGTTATGGATGTTGATTTCATCCAGGCCATCCGGCTTATGCAGCCCCGCCGCGGTTTTAGCCAGGAACCGGTTGGGCCCCAGGCCCACGGAAACCCGGAGCCAATCCCCGATTTCGCTCTTAATCCGCGCTTTTATCTCCCGCGCGATATCATGGATCCCCCTGCTTCGCATCGCCGGTGCGCCCTCCAGGTCCAAAACAAACTCATCGATCGACTTCGGCACTACCCCATCAGTGTAATCGTTCAGCAATTTTCGCAGCTTAAGGTGCACATCCCGATATTTGCCCGGATCCGGCTTTTTAATAATCAATTGCGGACAGATAAGCCTTCCGTCTTTTACCCGCATTCCCACTTTGATTCCCATCCTCTTAGCCTCGACTGACGGAGCAATAATACAGCCGCCGGGACTGTCGTAAGCAGCGACGGCCACGGGTTTGGCCCGCAGGAAAGGGTCAGCCTGCTGCTCAATGCTGGCAAAGCAAGAATTTAAATCCAGATGCATAATCGTTGATGGCTTGGGATTAAACAGAAACATAATTTACAATTTTAGTTGCTTTCCCCGTCTGCCACTTCTTCCAAGTTCCACGCCAGAGTTTCGGTATTAAAAACCAGCCGAAAAAACATCGTTTCCGAGGTAACCGAAAAAACATGGTAAAGAGTCCGGCCCTGGCGATAAGTATGGTGGTAACCTAGCCGGGTAATTTTATGCTCCCGGCCCTCAAAGAGTACTTTCCGGGGAATGAATGTCCGCTCTTTATGGTTAAAAGAAGAAACTACGGAAACCGGTATGTTAATTTTTTGAATCATGTTTCTACCCAGAATAAACCGAAGAAAACCCGAAGTCAACCGATACAAAATAGAATAAAAAGGGTCAGTCCAGAAGTTCTTCCGGAGAAATTAATTCGGTCTTATTGCCACTGCGCTGTTTGATTTCCACCTTATCCCCGGTCTTATCCGAAACTACCAGCCGGTGGGGAATCCCGATCAGATCTGCATCCGCGAACTTTTGCCCCATGGAAGTGTCTCTATCATCATATAACACTTCTGCACCGGATTTACTCAGTTTCTTATATATTTCTTCTGCTTTACTGGCCGCTAGCTGCTGGCCGCTAGCTGCAATAAGATGGTACTTAAACGGAGCTACTATCTCCGGCCAGATTAAACCGCGGTCATCATGAAAGACTTCTGCCAAAACTCCCAAAAGCCGGGTTGTTCCGATACCGTAACTGCCGAACCAAACCGGTTTCTTTTTACCATCTTTATCCGTATAGTAAACTCCCATTTTATCGCTATAGTAGGTTCCGAAAGGAAAAATATTCCCAGCTTCAATCGCGTGGGCTTCTACAAAATTTTTCTTATTCTCATCAAAAACTTCTTTATTAACTCCTTTTTTAGTTTTAGGATCGTAATAGATAATATCTTCGCCCACGGCAGCCAGAATCTGAAATTCGCGGGTACGATTCTCGGTAAAAACGCCACCGGCTGCTTCCGTAATAATTGCTTTCAGACCTAAGCGCGCAAATATCGTAAGATACGCGCGGGTTACCTCCTCATAATAGTTCCAAAAGTCTTCCTCCGTCGCGTGCAAACTATAAAGATCCTTCATTAAAAACTCCCGGCCGCGCAAAATGCCTCCGGTAGCCCGCGGTTCATTTCGAAACTTGGTCGAAAAATGATAAAGTTTAATCGGCAGATCGGCAACCGATTGCAGGTGTTTCCTTACCAAGTCTAAAATAATTTCTTCATGGGTAAAGGAAAGGGCAAATTCCTTCTCCCGCGTGTCTTTTAATTTGTACATTACCCCGGAGGCTTTTTCCCACCTGCCCGTTTCATTCCAAATTTCTTTAGGATGCATAAGAGGCATCAGAATCTCCTGGGCTCCCGTCTTATTCAGCTCTTCGCGAATAACCTGGTTAATCTTAAAAATTACGCGCCATCCGAGCGGCAATAAAGTCCAGGAACCGGCCATTAATTGGTCGATAAAACCTGCCCGGACGAGTAACTTATGGTTTTCTGCTATCGCCCCGGCCGGCGCCTGCCTACTGGTTTTTGGGAAAAGCTGACTTTGTCGCATTTATATATAGTTTATCAGGAGCGAGAATTCGATTCAATCTATATTTGAGGTTCTTTCCATTTTCCGCTAAGTCTTTTGGTAATAATTAATCTGCGCAAATTATTACACGGAAGCTCAGTATATCTTCTTTTATCTCCCAGATTACGACTGTGTAAAACCTCAAAGGCATGGCATTTTCCCGCGACAAAGTCAATATCCTGCCTCGTCTGATCAAGATCACACCGCCAATGGAAATTACCTGATTTGATTGATAGATCTTTACTCTGCAAATCTGCTATCTGACTGCATATTCTCGGAAGTGCTTCCAGGCACTGCTTCCATTCTTCCCATTTCGGCGTTGTAAGATAAATTTGTTCCGTCATATTAAGATTATATCCGACATTAGTGATTTAGACAATCTCCGCGCCCACTCCAGGGCCTCCCCTTGCAAAGAGTGATTCACGCATAAACTAAAAGTCTCGTTTGATGGTAAGGTAGCGGAGATGAAAATTAATTTTAGGAAGTGACGTTTGTGCGCTTATGTCGGAAGAGGGACTTTAAAGAATCGACTATCCCGCGGGTAAGATGAACAAAATCTTCGGGAAAAGTCCCGGGAAAATAATCCGGATCGGGATTCCCCCCGATGAGGAAGCGATGGTATTTGGGTACCATTAACGACCCCAGTAAAGAATCCGTTTCTTCCGGGGTAGTTTTTCTGATAATCCGCTCCGGACCTGACCATTTCATCATAACCTTCGGGGCAGTAATTTAATTATAGCACGATAATGCCCGAAGCAATTATCTACCGGGGAACAAAGGAGAAATAATCTTAACCACATCATTAAAGGAAACCAGGAGAATAAAAGCTAAAAGAACCGCCATGCCGATTTGGTTAATTAAATTTTCATGTTTGGCCGCCAATTTTTTGCCGGCAAAAGCTTCCACTAAAAGAAAAGCCAGCCTTCCTCCGTCCAGGGCCGGGAAGGGCAAAACGTTCATAAAAGCTAATGATAGGGATAATAAACCTAATAAATTGACGAGTTGGATAACCGCCCTGCTGCCTCCTAAATCTAAAATAGTTCCGACCGCCGAAGCAATCCCCACCGGACCGGAAACGCTTTCGGAAAGAGGCTCGGTATTGCCGGTTTTAATCGCGTCCGAAATAAATTTTCCCAATATCCGGAAGTTATATATAAACATATCCGCCGTATAGGAAACCCCAGATAGCAATTTTTCGCCCGTCGTCGGGTAAGAAAGCGCTTCCGCCTCTCCGATGCTGATGCCCAGCGGTCCCTCTCCCTTAGGCGGATTAGCCCGGGGAGTTACTGCTACCGTCCGGTAGTTAGTTAAAGAAGTATCAGCTAGAACCAAATCGATTTGCTTCCCGACATTTTCCCGGGTAAAGGTCTGAAATTGTTTTAAGCCTGTAATTTGCTGATTATCGGCAGTGATTGCCACATCACCGGGTTTTATCCCCGCCGTTTCCGCCGGAGAACCTTTTTGTACGCTGGCAATTATCACTTTTGTCTGGTGCGGGCTAATAAATTGATAATCAGCCAGTTTAGGAATCAGGACCTTAAAACCAGAAGCCAGAAGAAAAATATAAAAGACCACTACCGCTAAAACCAAATTCATTAACACCCCCGCAACTACTACAGCGATTCTCTGCCAAACTCCCGCTTCATAAAACGCTATCCCCTTTATCGTTTTATTGATTTTATTGTTTTTATTCTCCTCCTCCCCTTCTTCGCCGAGCAATTTTACAAAACCGCCGAACAAAACCGGGTACAAAGAAAGCTTCATTCCGCCTTTTAGCTTCCGGGAAATTAGAGACTTGGTAAAAGGAAGACCCAAAGCAAACTCCTCTACGCCGATGCCTTCCAGTCTCCCGACGATAAAATGCCCGAATTCATGAACTAAAACCAAGACGGATAAAACTAGCAGAAAAACAATAATAGTCAAAACCGACATAAACATACGCTTTGATTCTAACAAATCCGGGGCAAATTCGTCTACAGAGAGGTTAGAATACGGGAGGACACCAACCGCCGATCGGCTCGGGAATCTCACACGGCGGATGGGCATCCAGACAAGCCGGACGCTGCCGGCAGCTCGGTGAAGGAAAAAGTGAGGGCACGCCCGAAACCCCCGGAGCCGGGGTTACCCGCGGCTTTTTAGGACACCAATTATGAAAATTGCCCATCAGTTTACAGGGGTTCTCGTCATCCAAGCACGGAGGCCGCGGTATGCAATAACTACTACCTTTGGGAAAAGGAAGCTCTACGGGGAGAATTTCATCAGCGTGGTTAACAAAATCCGTTCCCTGCTTAATCAGCAGGGTCCCCGCCAAAATACCGATGGCAATCACCAACAATAACATCAACCCACCGAGTGGAATAAAACCTTTTTGTGAAAGCATCGGTCTTCTATATCAGAATAGGACTTTTGGGGAAGTATTGTCAATATCGACTAGCGAGCCAAAGGCAACAAGTATAATTAAATATTTAACAATTCCGTTTCTTTCTTAGAAGCTAGCAGATCAAGTTCCGCGGCCATTTTATCGGTTAATTGCTGGATCTCTTTTTCCCATCTGACCTTAGTATCATCATCGGCCCCCGCTTTTTCTACTTCTTCCATCGCTTCATGCCGCGTCTGCCGCAACATAATTTTACCGCCCTCCACTTTCACCTTAGCCAGCTTAACATATTCCTGTCTACGTTCCGCCGATAGCTGCGGAACTAAAACTCTGATCTTAGTATCTTCGACAATAACGGAAAGGCCCAAGTTGGCAGTTTCAATTGCTTTTGCTATCGCACTTACGTTCGTAATATCAAATGGAGTAACCACTAGTGTCGTCGGGTCAGTTGCCACCAGGGTTGCCAGCTCCACCAATTTCATTCGCGAACCATAAGCTTCTACTAAAAGATTCTCCAGGATGGCAGTATTGGCCTTCCCGGTCCTAATGGTGGCTAAATCGTCCTGCACTACCTGAAGAACCTTTTGGAACTTTGCGGATGTTGAAGAAATAATTTCGTCCAATGGTATAGCGTAAAGCGTATAGCGTAAAGCGTAAAGAAAACACTAAATTTTTGATCTATACGCTAAACGCTTTCCGCTATCCGCTAAATTTGAATTCTACTGAACTCTCCGACTTTAATATTTTCCCCTAATTTTCCGATTACTTCTTTTATCATATCACCGATTGTCGTTTGCGGATCACGAATATATTCCTGGGATAGCAACTCCGCAACATTTTTCGGTTTCATGGAAGCGATCTGCAGACAAACTTCTTTACCAAGGTTAGTAAAATCCTCTGTCCGCGCCACAAAATCCGTTTCGCAAAGCAGGGAAAGAACGACCCCAATTTTTCCGGTTGCATGGATATAAGCAAACACTTTGCCCTGTCCAGTTTCCCGCTCTGACTTTTTTTCCGCTTTCTCAATTCCCTTCTTTTTCAGATATTCTGCTGCTTTCACCACACTGCCTTTGCTGGCTTCCAGCGCTTCCCGACAGTCGGCAATTCCCGCCCCCGTCTTTTCGCGCAATTCCTTAATATCATCAACTGTGATGGGCTTCATTTTCTTTATTAATTTTATTATTTTTATTGTCTTTATTTTTTCCCTTTCCTTCCAACCAACAATCAGCCAGATAATCCGTGATAATTTTAATACTCCCTACCGCATCGTCATTAGCCGGAATCTGGTAATCAATATCCGTTGGATCCGCATTGGTATCGGTAATCGCAACCATTTTTACCCCGGTGGCCTTTGCTTCCCGGGCGGCACCCTCCATTTTTTTTATGTCAACCAGGTAAACGGCATTGGGCAAACTGTCTAAACCGACCAACCCCTCATAAACCCGGAGTAACTTTTCCATATCCCGGTTTGCCAGGAGGCGCTCCTTTTTAGTATAACTCGTATCTGTCGATCTAGCTTTTAATTCTTCAATCCGGGCCAGGTTCCTTTTCATCACGGAAAAATTTGTCAGCAGCCCGCCGGGCCAGCGTTCAGTCACAAAATAAACTCCGGCTTTTTTAGCGGCTTCGGTGACTACCGCTTTTGCCTGACGCTTCACACCTACAAAAATAATTTTACCGTCATTCTTTGCTAAATCGGCCAGGTACTCCCCCGCCGTGATTAACCCCGCTTTGGTTTTAGCCAGATCAATAATATGAACACCGTCCCGCTCGTCAAAAATATAGGAAACGGCCTTAGGATGCCAACGGTTAGACTGGTGACCAAAATGACATCCGGCCTCCAGTAAATCTTTTAAGGCAATATTTTTCATAGGTAAAATCCCTTTATCCGCCATCTAAAGCCGGAAGATTCCGAGTCTTCAGGGATTTTTGCTTTAGATGTGTGTAATAGGCCGATTATACAATAAACAACGGGGAATGAGCAATCTTAATAACCAACTTGTTAACCATCCGTTATTTCTTATTAGCTATTGTAGATTGCGCATTTCTTACCGCCTCGATGACGTTCTCCATCAGAGATATCACTGTTAATGGTCCTACTCCTCCCGGTACCGGAGTAATTGCCGAAGCGATATTAGAAACAGCAGCGAAATCGACATCTCCTACCGCTACTCCCCTTTCGGTCCGGTTCATACCTACATCGATGACCATCGCCTCCAATTTAACCATATCGCTTTTGACTAGCCCTGCTACTCCTGCTGCGGAAATTAATATATCACCAGTCCGGGTTAAACTCTTCAACTCTTGTGTCCACTCATTAGCAGAAACCACTGTTGCTCCCATATTCATCAAAGCAACCGCCAGCGGCTTACCCACAATTTCCGATTGCCCGATGACTACCGCGGTTTTTCCTGACAGCCATCGGCCGTTAACCTGCTTCCAGTCGACCATCTGTGCCCCATTACCCATTCCGGCGTTGATTGCCGTCAATACTGCTTTTACTGTCGCCGGAAAAAAGCGGGGCTGACCGGAAGTCAAAGCACCGATATTCACGGAAGTCAGACAATCTATATCTTTAGCCGGGTCAATTTCGTCAAGTATTTTCCGGCGAGCCTGGTCCGGCGGTGAGCCAGAAGGAAAAGGCAACTGTACCAAAATACCGTAAACGGAAGGATCAGCATTATATTGTCTTATCTGGGCGATTACCTGTTCTATGCTTGCTCCGGACGGCATTTGGACGGAGACCATCTCAATATCTACCTCCCGGGCTTGCGCATCTTTCCGCTGCAGATAAAGCTCAGAGGCCGGATCATTCCCGACCAAAATCGCGGCAAATTTCGGAGCCGTTTTATAAAACCGCATTTCCGCGGTCCAGAGTTTGACCTTTTTTTCTCTCTCCGCGGCAATCGCAGCACCATCAATCAGCATAATTTATTTTAAAAACGTTTAATCCTTAGTGGTGGCAATTGCTTCTTTCCTACCTTAAGAGGAGAACACTGTAATAATTGATGCGCCGTGGTCATTCCCCCGCCGACAAAGTGTACATTTCCATCTGGATCTATGGAAGAAACAATTTTCTCGCGAATTTCCAAAGGAGCATCTACTTTATTAAAGGTAAGTTGAATCACGTCGCCCCGTTCAAGTTTCATCTGGTAAATTTCTTCACAGGCATCCCTGCGCTCTTCAAAAAATAGTTTTATTCTCGGAGCCTTATCTACCAAACGTCGTAGCTTCTTTTCTACAAAGACATCCCTGCCGGCTTGCGCAATAGCCGACCCCGAACCTTCTAACTCTCTGGCAATTGACCGCATAAATAATTAATTGACCGGAAATTTTTGGCAGAGGTTTTTTACCTCCCCGGAGATTTCTTTTAACCTCCGGTTGAATTTTATCCCGTCCAGGGCTTTTTGGGAATATGCCGACCGGCTTTCCTTAGTCTGCACGACGGCAAGATCCGGGTAAGGCACTAAAAAGTTAATCACTTCACCTACCCACCGGCTGATGATTTTCATCTCCCCTTCCTTCATACCGCGGGAAGTTATAGCCGGTGTTCCCAAACGAATTCCGGAAGCATAAAACGGCGGTAAAGGATCGCCGGGAACGGCGTTTTTATTGGTCACTATCCCCGCTTCTTCCAAAGCAGCCGCCGCGACATTTCCCAAAAGTTTCTTTTTACGTAAATCGATAACCATCAGATGGTTATCCGTTCCACCGGAAACCAATTCCAAACCAGAAGATAGCAAATTTTCCGCCAAAGCCTTGGCATTTTGGACTACCTGCTCCCCGTATTTTTTAAATTCGGGGTTTGACGCTTCTTTAGCGCAAACGGCTATCCCGGCGATGATATTCTCATGCGGACCGCCCTGCAGCCCGGGGAAAACAGCTTTGTCAATTTTTTCACCTAATTCCGGATCTTTTCTCAAGCCGGTTTCCGTAACCATTATGACCGCGCCCCGGGGCCCGCGCAAAGTTTTATGAGTGGTTGTCATCACTATGTCCGCAAACGGAACCGGGCTGGGATGTACTCCGGCAATAATCAGGCCGGCAAGGTGGGAAATATCCGCCAGGACATAAGCACCGACAGCATGACCAATTTTACTGAACTTGGCAAAATCCAGAAACCGCGGATAAGCAGTCGTTCCGCAAACTATAATTTGCGGTTTTTCGGCCGCTACCAGTTTTTCCAGTTTCCCGTAATCAATCCAACCGTTATCCTCAACCGCATATTGGACAGAAGAAAAATATTTCCCGGAGAAAGTAACCCGAGGATGGCCGTGGGTTAAGTGCCCTCCGGAAGCAAGAGCCAGGCCCATGATTTTTTCTCCAGGGTTCAGGAGGGCAAAATATACCGCGCTATTGGCTGGACTTCCAGAATAGGGTTGGACATTAATATAAGGGACACCGAAAAGTTTTTTAAACCTCGCTACCGCCAGGTTTTCTATCTCGTCAATAATCCTGTTCCCCTGATAATACCTTTTACCCGGTAAACCCTCGGCATATTTATCCATCAATATGCTCCCGACCGCTTCCCGGACAGCCGGGGAAGTATAATTTTCCGAGGGGACCATTTCCAATACCTCTCGTTGTCTGATTTCTTCCCCGACAATTAAGTCCGCAATTTCCCGGTCCTCTGTCTTTAGATTTTTCATCCTGAAGCAATTTTATCACGGAAAGACCTATCGTACACGGATTATATTAACAGCCTTTGTAAGACCTCTCCTTGCAAACGGGGTTGTGGCACCCAATTTAAATGCGCAATCGGCTACTCAAGTACTTTGTTACATAATCGCCAATTCGCCTGTGAACCCGATTAATATTTCCGCGCCCGTCAATTACCTTGACTAACCGGGGATATTTTTTGGTTATAACCCGATAACCGTGGTGTACTTTGTGATAAAATTTTTCATCATATTTTTCGAATTTATCCCCATCGTGATCTTTAATCCGGGAAAGCGAAGTTTTAATATCGATATCAATAAGTAAAACCAGATCCGGCCATAAATTTTCGACCGCATTTTTATTTATTTCCAGGACTTTTTCTATTCCCAAACCCCGGCCGAAACCCTGGTTTACCAAACTGGTAAAAAAAGAGCGGTCGGAGATGACGATCGCTCCTCTTTTTAAAGCCGGTTCTACAACTTTCCGCAAAGACTGCGCCCGGGAAGCAGCGTATAAATATTGCTCACAAACGGGTTCCATCTCCTCATTAAAATCTGTTGCTTGCACCAATTTACGAATTTCCCGAGCAATCTCAGTACCCCCTGGTTCCCGGTTGGTAATAATTTCACTTTGAGGAAATTTAACCCGTAACAGATCCGCGAGAAGATTAACCTGCGTCGTTTTGCCGCAGCCGACAATCCCCTCAAAAACAATATAAATTCCTTTCCTTTTCATTGTTGCTTCTTATCTAATTTGGCGGCGATTTTTTTCTCCGATTCTCTACGCGCTATCCGGTCATTATCCCATCCTATCATAAGTCCCTGGAATAAAGCCGGATCCTTATTTATAGCCGTAGTTCCCATTTGTTGGGCGATTTCTTTATAATGGGGCCTCGCCTGGGGACTGGTCCTTATCTCCGGAATCCAATGTAATTCCCGAGCAGAAATCCGCATATACCAATGCTGGATAAAAGTAAATAATAAAGGATACTCTGCTGCCTTCGGACCATAATTACGTGCCAGCTCTTGATGTAATTCCGCGGAAAGTTTTATAAGTGGCTGGACCTGGTCCATAAAGGGCGATTCTAATAATTCTTTTTCCAAATCATGACCCCATTTAGTAGTAAACGGTTGGCGCTCTTCGGTCAGCATCCGATGGCGATGCAGATCACGATAGTCACCTCCCCTACCCCAAATTTCGAAAAGATAATGGGCATTTTCCCAAGCCCGGGGAACCTTCTTAAAGCGGTCTTGCTTCCGGTCAAAATCCGGTCGTCCGGATTTCCTTTCTTCTATAATGCGCCGCAGATAATCTTTTCTTTTATCATCTCCCATCGCGATCACTTTCTCGCGGATCTCTAAAAGAGATAGCCTTTTTTGACTGGAAAATAAAAAGGCGGAGAGGACCTCCACATCAGCTTGAGGAGTTGAAGAAATTAACCTCACCCAATGGTAGGGTTCAGATGCTTCGTTTGTCTCCCCCGGAAAAATCTCCGCTGCAAGTTCTTCCCTAAGAATGGCTAAATTAGAGCGGTAATGTTGCACCTCTGCTCCTTGGGAGGTTTTTGCCCTTTTAATAAAGGCCGGTGCTACCTTATCCATTTCCCGAACAATAGTTTGGCCCCACCACCTCGCTTCCCCCGATCCGTTGCTTAACAATTTATTAACAATACTTTCCATCGACCTTCCGTTGGCATTTATGGCAACATTAATCTCTGACCCAAACACCAATAAATCCCGTAAGTCATCAAACCGCTTTGCGCCTCGGGATTTGATAAATGGTCCGTCTTTTTCATTAGCTCCCTGCGGGAATTTTTCGCAAATGTATTCTAGGTATTTAGGTGAAATACGATTGTGAAATTTAAATATTTCGTCCATATCCCTACGGTACCGGCTTTCGTCTTTAGTTCCCCGGATTTCCCCGGGAGTAATGTACCGATAATGTCCACTAGCATCGGGGATATCAAAAGGTACATATCTAGTAGACTTTCCGAGGTAGCTAGCTAATCTAACGGTAATAATTTCTTCCCAAAGCGCGTTAGATATTCCCTGTAAACCCAAGTGGATATTTCCCAGTTCTAAAATAGATTCGTCGGAAAACATACCGACCCATTGATCAAAAAGGTTTTCCGCTCTCTGGTCATTAACTATTCCTTCTATCCCGCCATGGCTATCCCAGAAATCAATAAATTGGATAAATTTAAGCTTGGTAAGCATTTTTTGATCTTGTTTTGCTCGTGTTAAATTTTCCCAATTCTTTTGCTTTTCCGGGTAAACTACCGGTATTACGTATTCCGCTATAAAGGTTTTCCGTAGGTCTTTTTCGGAACGACTATCCCGGGAACAAACGGCTCCGATAACTTCTTCCGGTAGCAGATAAATCATGTAAGCGGGGCGGTCAAGATTGCTAAAAAACGGGTTGGCGAAGCGCCTTTCTTCTTTGGTATAAACTTCCGGGGTATATTCTGGGGCATACCGCGATAAATCCTCCTCGAAAGGAATTTTGAACGGTCGGTTATTTTCCTGATAAATTCTTTTAGGAATTTCCATACTTAATGTCCTGTTGATCCGAACCCCCCGCGGGATTTACGGCTCATTTTAGCAGTTTCGGCAAATCGCGGTTTAGAAATCTTTACAAAAATTCCCTGCGCGATTCGGGTTCCCGCGGCAATCTCTACCCGTTTACAGGATAAATTATAAACGGATATTTTTATTTCGTCTTCCTCGCCACAGTAATCGGGATCGACTACTCCCGGAAATACGAATAATCCGAATTTTATCGGAGTGGAACTGCGTCCGAGGATTAATAAAAAATAACCCCGGGGAATTTTAATCACGAGATTGCTTGGAATTAACACCGTTTCCCCGGACTTAAGATTAATATTTTCCCGGCTATATAAATCAAATCCTGCGGCTCCGGAAGTTTTATATTCCGGCAGAGGTAAATCTTTTTCAAATCTTTTTATGTTTACTTTCACCGGTTTTCTTGCTTGGATGCCGCTTCTAAAAATCCCAAAAATAACGGATGGGGGTTAAGCGGGCGTGATTGTAACTCAGGATGATACTGCGTCCCGACAAAAAAAGGATGGTCCGGAAGTTCAATTGCTTCTATTAATTTTCCATCAGGCGATATTCCTACCACCCTTAAACCTTTCCTTTCCATTAATTTCCGATATTTAGGATTAAATTCATAGCGGTGCCGGTGACGTTCCATAATAACTCCGTTTTTGTAATATCCGCCACAGAAATTCTTATATTTGTTATAACATTCATTGAAATTCGAAATTTGTCCTTCGACTTTGCTCGGGACAATTCTGAGTTTATTGAAAATTTTTGTTGGCCACTGTCCCAGTCTTATGGTTCCGCCGTATTGCCTTTTTGCTAAATATTTTTCCTGGTCCTTCATAATATGAATAACCGGCTGTGAAGTCTTGGGATCAACCTCCTGACTATTTGCTTTTTTCAGTCCGGCCACATTCCGGGCAAATTCAATAACGGCCATCTGCATCCCGAAACATAAGCCCAGGTAAGGGATTTTGTTTTCCCGGGCATATTGCACTGCTTTAATTTTTCCTTCAACACCCCTGTTGCCCCAGCCCTGCGGAACAATTAATCCAGATATTTTGGCAAATAATTTTTCCGCCGTGTTTCCGTCCTCCGTTAGCTCCTCGGTATCTACCCATCTCAGGTTAATTTTTAACCCTAATTGCGCGGCTGCATGTTTTAGGGCTTCCACTACGGACACATAAGAATCAGCGAGATGAAAATCTCCGACTTTATAATATTTGCCGGCGACCGCAATGGTTACCTCTTTCTCCGCCTTATTAATCCCGGAAACCATTCTAGACCATTCCGGCATAACTTTGCCTTTCGTTTCAGGTTTAAGATTTAATTTCTGGCAGATTTTTTCTGCCGCATGTTGCTGGTCGAAAAGCAACGGCACTTCATAAATAGAGGGTAAATCCGGGGATAAAATTAAATCCTCAGGAAAAATATTACAAAACAGGGCTACTTTTTCCGCCCGTTTTTTATCCAGCGGAATTTCGGAACGGGCAAAAACAAAATCCGGCTGGATGCCCATAGAATTTAAAATGTAAACGCTGGTCTGCGCGGGTTTACTTTTTAATTCCCCCACGCTTTTAACAAATGGCAAGTAACTGACATGGATATGAATAACATCTCCGGGGTTTTTTAATTTCATAATCCGCGCGGCTTCAATAAAAATCCGGTTTTGGATTTCCTGCAGAGTAATCGTTCCGCCTAATTCCACAATCACGATATCCGCCTTCATCGCTTCACCGGCGCTTTTGATGCGGCGCATTACCTCGTCTGTTAAATGCGGGATAGCCTCCACCGTTGTTCCCCCGTATTCAAAACTCCGCTCTTTACGGATAACTTCGGCATAGATTTGGCCGGTGGTAATATAGTTCTCCCGGGGCAAATCCTCCCCCAGAAACCTTTCGTAATTACCCATGTCCTGATCGGTTTCTAAACCGCTTTTTAGAACAAAGGTCTCCCCATGTTCCTGGGGCCGCAATGTCCCTGCGTCCATATTCAGGTACATATCAATTTTTACCGGGGCGACTTTAAAACCCAAATCTTTGAGAAGCAACGAGAGAGAAGAAGTTATTATGCCTTTTCCTAAACCGGAGATTACACCCCCGGAAACAAAGATAAATTTCATCTATTTAGCGAATATACGCTAATACAAGCAAATACACTTTCTATTTACTGGGAGCTAATGTAACATGGGCGTTTATCAATCTGCAATAGGTCAACCCGCAAAATGCTCTGTTCCTCTTGCCCCTGACTAATATTTCTCTTGGTAAGGGTTTCTAACTTGCTGGTTCAACTACATTTACCGCTTTGGGTTTGGTCCAGCTGGCAAAATCGCATTGGGGGTAATTGCTGCAGCCATAGAAAGTTTTTTTGCTGCGGGTTCTTTTGATAATAATATCCCCACCGCATTTGGGGCATTTAACATCAATTTTCTTGGCAAATGTCTTGGTGAATTTACATTCCGGAAATTTGCTGCAGGCTAGAAACCTCCCGAATTTTCCGATCCGAATAATTAAAGGAGAGCCGTCCAGGGGACAAACTTCGTCCGTCGTTTCCGTTTCTACTTTAACCCTTTCCGCCGTATCCCCCACCTTGCCAAGTTGTTCGGCAAAAGGATCATAAAAATCCCTGATTACTCCGACCCATTGCTTCTTCCCGTTAGCAATATCATCAAGACTTTCTTCCATACCGGCGGTAAACTGGTAATTCAGAATTTCCGGAAAGTTAGCAATCAAAAAGTCGTTGACCGCTATTCCTAAAGCCGTCGGATGCAGTTTTTTTTCTAACCTTTCGACATAAAACCTTTCCAGGATCGTCGAAATAATCGGCGCGTAAGTGCTTGGACGTCCGATACCATATTCTTCCAAAGCCTTGATAAGACTTGCTTCCGTATAACGCGGCGGCGGTTCGGTGAAATGCTGGCTGGGCAAAATTCCCAATAATTGCAGTAAATCTCCGGCAGTAAGCTCCGGCAATTCTTTATCACTTCCGTTGCTGTCATCATTATTGTTATTTGCACTGCCGAATAGCTTCGTCCATCCGTCAAACAATCTTTTGCTCCCGTTCGCCCTCAATAAATATTCCCGCCTTTGGCTGTTCGCCTCGACTAAGTCGGGGTTCCCTATATTCTGCTCATGGTTCACCACGTTGATATCCGCTCCCGTTTGTTCGAAAACTGTTTCGCTCATTTGGCAAGCCAGAAACCTCTTCCATATCAACTCATATAACCGCTCTTCATCCCGCCCGGTAATTTGCTGCTTAACCTGTTCCAATTCTCCGATCCTCGTCGGCCTGATAGCTTCATGTGCTTCCTGGGCCACCTTTGATTTAGTCTTATAGAAACGGGGCTCTTCCGGCGCATAATTATTACCGAAACGTTCCCGGATAAAATTCCGCGCGTTATTAACGGCTTCCATATTCAAATTGGTAGAATCCGTCCGGTGGTAGGTAATTAAGCCTTCTTCGTAAAGATTTTGCGCTACCTGCATTGTCCTTTTGGCACTCCAGCCGAAAAGATTAGAAGCCGACTGTTGCATGGTTGAAGTGGTAAAGGGCGGGTAAGGGCTCCTTTTAACTTCCTTCTTCTGGACATCACTTACTTTAAATTCCGCTTTCTCCAATTCCGCGGTAATAACATCTGCTTCGCCTTTATTCCTAATTTCCGCCGACTTACCGTCTATCTTAGTCAATTTTGCCTCAAACTCCCCCCCGTCTTCTTGCAGCTTTAAACTTTGAACTTTTAACTTCGTCACAATTTCCCAATATTCCTCTGGTTTAAAGGCTAAAATTTCCCTTTCCCTCTCGACAATTAAACGGACAGCCACACTTTGAACTCTTCCGGCAGAAAGCCCCCTTCGGATTTTGCGCCACAAGAGCGGTGACAATTTATAACCGACCAGACGGTCCAAAATCCTCCGGGCTTGCTGAGCATCCACGAGTTGCATATTAATCTCTCCCGGGTTTTTGAGAGCTTCTTTAATCGCCGGTTCCGTAATTTCGTGGAAAGTAATCCGTTGAAATTTTGCTTTTCCGCTGATCACTTCTCTCAGGTGATAGGCAATCGCTTCCCCTTCCCGATCCGGGTCAGTAGCAAGAATTACTGACTGGGCTTTCCCCGCTTCCCTGCGCAATTGTTCCACTTTTTCTTTCTTATCTTTGGGAATAATATAATCCGGAGTAAAATTACGCTCCACATCAATCCCCAGCTTGCTTGCGGGCAGGTCGCGGATATGCCCGAAAGAAGCCTCAATTTGATAAGCGCCACCTAAAAACCGGGACAGGGTCTTCGCCTTGGTCGGTGACTCAACAATAATTATATCCATTAGTAAATTATATCCTGATACACTCCATAGTGCGTTAAGCGTAACACGATTGTCAAGTATAAATAAACGAAATTACACGAATTCCCACGAATATTTTCAGGCTCCGTCCCTCTTTTAAAGACCCAGGAGGAACAAAAAGTTGCGAGCGGCAGCGCTACATGCATATTTAAGTACATATAGACTAGCGGTCGAGTAATCTTTTTGGACTTCGAGCCCCCCATCCGTCTTTGGGATAACGATCGACGGGCAAACCTTCCTGCCGGTTACCGATAGACGGGGAACCTTAAATTAAAATAGCCGATATAAAGAATCGAGGTTCTTAATTTTTTTGTTATCTCAATTACTGAAAGGATAGCGCTTAATTTGGAACTGGGAAAACCGTTTTGACGGGAATTTTCATCAAAATCCAACGGCTCTTTTATTAGCAGATCTATTATATTTTTGTTCCTCTTCCGTTTCCCCTTTCGGTATCTCTTTATTGCCTTTATTGCTTTTATTATCGTACCCTAACTCTACTAAAATATCTTCTGTGTCTGTCACCAGCTTGGCTCCCTGCTTTGAAAGATAATTTGTTCCTTCCGCGACCCGCGAATTGATCGTCCCCGTGATCGCAAAAACTTCCCGCCACTGCTCCAAAGCCAACCGGGTGGTAATCAAACCGTCGGAAACAATCGCTCCTCCAGCTACCACTACCACTTCGATAAGCCCGGAAATAGCGCGGTTGCGGGCAGGAAGAAACCCTTATTAACCGTTTTTTTCGATGCCACTTCGGATACGATCGCTCCGTTATGCTCGATGATACTATATATAAATCCCGGTGCGCCGCCGGATAAACAATCTCTACCCCGGCGCTTAAAACGGCAATCGTCCCGCTGCCGTTAATCACCGCTTCGTGCGCCACTCCGTCAATAACCAAAACCATGCCGGAATTATTGGTAAAACCGCGGGGACTAAATCAGAGACCAAATTCTCCGTTACTTCCCGGCCGTAGGAAGTCATAACACCGGTCACACCACACCGACAATCCGATAGTTTCCCAGCCGGTTAAGTTGCGCAGGTGTCAGGTTAGACTTCAAAAAAAGAACGCTGGAGGGGATCAGAAATATATATTAGCCTTTATGAATAACTATTATTTAAATAGTGATGATATTTATTTTTCTTTTAAGGATATTTTCAATATAGGAATCAATTAATAATTTTTGCTTCCGTCGTAACAGCTCAGACAAAACTTCCTTCATAAGAGTTTCACGGGCGCGCCGGTCCGATCCCCGTAACCGTCGCGAAGGCAACTAAATACTTTTCTCAGGATTTATACTATCCATGTTAATCCCGGCTATACCACTTATCCAACACTTTCTTGACCACGGGACCGGCAACGTCGGACCCTTCACCACCACCTTCTATTAAAAGGGTAATGGCAATTTGGGGCTTTGTAGACGAAACCGCTCCCTGACTAAAAGCGGTAAACCAAGCGTGGGTCCGGTCCTTCGGATCCCCAAATTCCGCCGTCCCCGTCTTACACGAAAAAGAGACAACTATTTCTTTTCCTTCTGCTGTTTTTACCCGGTAGTTAAAAAGCGGCCAGCCGGTACCGCCCGGACTGCACGCCTCCCCCATCCCTTTTTTTATCAAATCCACCGTCTCTTTTTTTAATCCCAAATCCCGGCAATCATTCGGCCCGGCAAGCACATGCGGTCGGCAAACCTTGCCGCCGTTAGCCATCGCCGCCGTCCAGGCGTTGACCTGTAAAGGCGTTACCAATAAATCTCCCTGGCCGATTGCTAAATGGTAAGTATCCCCTAAATACCATTCACGGGCATACTTTTCCCGCCAGGCTTTATCCGGAACCAGCCCCGTTGCCTCTCCCGGCAGATCAATTCCTAACTTTGCCCCTAACCCGAAACGCTTAGCCATGTCGACAATTTTGTCCAGGCCGGTCATCTCGCCAACCTTATAGAAAAATATGTCATTGCTTCTTCTTATGGCCCCGACCAAGTCTAAAACCCCTTCGGTTCCTCCGCCCCGCAGCCATTTCCAGTTGGCAAATTTAAACGGGCCGATTACCAGAATACCAGTATCTTCAATCCGGGTCGCGGCCGTAATTGCCCCGGATTCCATTCCCGCGGAAGCGGTAATTACCTTAAAAGTAGATCCCGGCGGAAAGGTCCCCCCGATCGCCCGGTCAAATATGGGCTGCGCCGGATTATGTAAAACATTCTCGATATCCTTTTCCCGGTTCTCCTGATCCGCGGACAAAACGGTAAACAGATTCGGGTCATACGGCGGGGCGGAAACCAGGGCTAATACTTCTCCGGTAGCTGGAATGGTAACCACTGCCGCTCCGGAAACCCCCTTTAAACCCTCATATAGGGCTTGTTGAAGATTCAGGTCGATAGTTAAGTGCAGGTCCTCCCCGGATATCTGATCCAATTTCCCCAGCGAACGCAATTTTTTTCCGGTCGCATCTACCTCAAACAATTCCTTACCAGGCGTCCCGGCCAACTCCCGGTTATAAATCTCCTCGACGCCTCCGACCCCTACCCGATCGGCCAGGGAAACATAACCCAAAACATGTGCTAATACCGGCCCATAGAGATAATGGCGCGCCGCGATGGCTTCGCTATTGCTATCCAAAAGCGCTTCTTCCTTAGTAATAATCTCCCTGTCACATTTCCCGCTGCTGCATTTTTGGCGGACAAAAACCGGCAGGTTGGCAACCAGCGGTTTATCATAACGATCAAAAATAATTCCGCGATTGGCGGGAATCTCCGTCTGGCGGGTACGATTACCGGAAGAAAGCTCCCGATAATAACTCCCGGAAAAACCGGCCAGAACCACCACCCGGGCAAAAACAATAAACAATCCCGCCAGAATCAAAAGGCCCAGAACTACCAGGCGAAAGCGGCTATTGAAAGTATCCTCTGATAAATAATCCATAAATCGCTTCCCAAAAAACAAGCATTGCTAAAACCGGAATCAACTTCGGTTGATACCTATTCTTATAGAGCAAGACGCCGGCGCTGGCCAACAAATAGAAAATGCTGCTGACTCCTAAAAATTGTCCGGAGACCAGGTCGGTAAACAATCCGCTCCCGAAAGCAAAAAAAGACGCTTTTTTTAAATCATGGCTGACGGCATAAAAAATAATTAAAGGTAAAACCAGCTCCAGCCGGAAAAAGGCAGTACCGAGAATTGCCAGGAAAAAAGCAGCTAAATAAAACGCAATTTCACTCATTAGTCAGTACTACAAAAACAGTTTCTAAAGTCCGATCGTCGATAATTCCCTCCAGTTCCGCAGTCTTAAACAGATCACTTTCTTTACTGCTGATTGTTTTAATCCTGCCGACGATTAAATCCGAAGCAACGCGGCCGCCTTCTCCGGAAGTAAGCACAAAATCGCCGACATTAATATTTTCATTTTGCGCTACTTTGTCAAGAATCATGGCGTTATTATATTGCCCGATTACTACCCCCCGAGTTGTTCCCACTTTTACCGGAATTTTAGCATGGGAATCGAAAGGTCGCATTAGATATGCGGTCATACCGGTAGTCCTTTTAATAATTCCGACCAATACTTCCCCGCTGACTACTGCCTGGCCGACCTTAACTCCATCCTTTTCCCCCCGGTCGATCTGCCAATAATCCGTCTTACCGATCAGGTTTGCCGGCAGTAAATTATATTTCTGGCTGGAGCTACTGCCAAACTGTTTTTTCAGGGCTTCGTTCTCCCGCAAAAGGCCAGGAACTTTAGCCGCTTCCGCGGAAAGCGCTAGGTTTCGCTGTTCTAAATTTTTAATCCGTTCCTCTCCCGACCGCCAAAAGGTAAAAACTCTTAGGGGCGAAAAGAGCATTCTTCCGCTGAAAAAAACCGTGTATTGAACGGGGACAATCAGTCTCTGGGCGCCTGTTCGCAGGGGCTTTAAAAAACCCTGACGGTCTAAGAGAAAAACGGCAGCACTGAGAACCAGGAATAAGAATAATATCCTATTTTTCATCTTTAACGTAAGCCACCAGTTACCCGGACGCGATGCAGCAAGGTATCATTTTCTAAAACTTTTCCGCAGCCGCGGACTACCGCAGCCATGGGTTCTTCCGTAACCCAAACCGGCATTTTTGTTGCTTCGGCAATAAATTTATCAATACCGGGTAACAAACTCCCGCCGCCGGCTAAAACCATACCCCGCTCCATAATGTCCGCGACCAACTCCGGAGGTGTTTCTTCTATCAGATTTTTAATCATATCGACGATCTGATTTAGAACCGGGGACAAAGCTTCCTGAATTTCTCCGGCCGAAACCCGCAAGCTTTTCGGCAAACCGGTTTCCAAATCACGTCCCCGGATAACAGCGTATTTTTCCCCCGCCGCCTTACCGTCCGCGCTGCCGATACCAATCTTGATTTCTTCCGCTGTCCTCTCGCCGATCAGTAAACCGTTTTTAAGCCGCAGGAAATTAATAATCGCCGCGTCCATTTCTTTGCCGGCCATTCTGATAGATTTATTTATGACAATCCCGCCCAGGGCGACCACCGCCATTTCCGAAGTTCCTCCACCAATATCTACTATCATCGATCCCCGTGAATCGTCAATATTAATTCCGACTCCAATCGCCGCTGCCATCGGTTCTTCAATTAAATAAGCCTTGCGGGCTCCGGCATTCATGGCCGCTTCCTGGACCGCCCGCCGTTCCACCTCCGTAACTCCCGAGGGAATGCCGACTACCACCCGCGGGCGCGGTATCTTAAAAAAAGTGCCGGGAAGAGTATGAATTTTACCGATATAATGACGCAGCATCGCCGCCGTCGCGTCGAAATCGGCAATCACTCCGTCGGATAAAGGAGAAATCGCGAGGATATTCGCCGGCGTCCGTCCCACCATTTTTTTAGCGTCTCCCCCAACAGCAATCACCCGCTTGGTTTTCCGCTGCATGGCAACAACCGAAGGCTCGCGGATAATAATACCTTTACCCCTAACCAAAACCAAAGTATTTGCCGTCCCCAAATCAATACCTAAATCATAGGAGACCAAACCAAATAGTTTGTCGACCATGGCAAAAAAATACTATCATTTTGAGAGGGAAATTGATAGTCAGAGCAAATTATTTTATCTTTTTCATTTTTATTGATTCATTAATTTTAAAAAGGATGGCAACCAGCGGGGCACCATATTTAAGAGTACAGGCCCCACCTTTTTCATTAAACCAGAATTTAATTACCAAGATACAAAAAATAAGATACAAAATTAGCCGTGTGGGCGAAATGACTTGAATGGGGCTGTTGGTTGCCGGGTCCCTTGAATTAAAATAATTTCATTTAACGCGTTTGCTCCAATATTTGCGGTCACGGAGCTTATCGGGAAGATAATCGACACCGGACAATTTCTCACCGATAGGGCTGTGATAATAGTTATAGTTCTTGCCGTAACCAACTTCTTTCATTAGTTTTGTCACGGCGTTTCTAATATGCATGGGGACCGGCAGATTACCATATTGGTGTACATCATGAGCCGCTTCTCCATAAGCCATATATAAAGCATTGGATTTTTTCGCCGTCGCAAGATAGACGACTACTTGGGCTAAAGCCATATTGCACTCCGGCATCCCCAGTTCGTTACAGGCATCAAATGCCGCCTGGGCAATAAGAAGCGCCCGGAAATCCGCCATTCCGATATCCTCCGAAGCTGCCCTTACCAACCGCCGGGCGATATACAAAGGATCCTGGCCCGCCTCCAGCATCCGTGCTAAATAATAAAGGGCTGCGTCAGGATCCGAACCTCGGATCGATTTATGGAGGGCGGAAATCGTGTTGTAGAATTCTTCCCCTTTTAGATCAAAAGAGAGCTGCCTTCTTTGCAAGGCTTCTTCCAAATCGACCACGCTGATTTCCTTTTCCCCGGTGATACTTGCCGCAATTTCCACCACGTTTAACAATATCCGGGCGTCGCCGTTGGCTGCCTCCAGGAGAAATTCCTTTCCTTCATCTCCCAACTTCTTTCCCACAATCCCCAATGCTTTAGCCAAAATTCTTCCCAACCATTCGGTGCTTAATTGTTTTAAAACCAAAACCCTGGTCCGGGATAAAAGCGGGCCGATTATCTCAAAAGAGGGATTTTCGGTTGTGGCCCCGATTACTACCATCTCTCCCCGCTCCACATGCGGTAATAATCTATCTTGCTGGGCTTTATTAAAACGGTGAATTTCGTCAATAAATACTATAGGGCGCTTGCCCACTTCCGCATCCCTGGTTACCTGCTGTATTTCTTTGATCGAAGCATTTACCGCGGAGAATTCAAAAAAGGGAGCATTTAACTCCCTGGCAATAATTCTTGCCATAGTCGTTTTTCCGCTTCCCGGTGGTCCCCATAAAATAAGCGAGGGGAAAACTGCTCCCGACCGAGCGGCTTTGATCAGGCGAACCACGATACCGTTCTCTCCGACCAAATGTTCCTGTCCGGCAAAATCGGCAAAATTCTTTGGTCTCAATCTTTCTGCAAGGGGTATATTATTATAGGAAGCGTTCACCACGTTACTTTAACAAAATCCCGAATAAAAGACAAAAGAGATAACGATTAATCGGGGATATCGATTCCGTATATTTTTGAATAGCAATATAACAGAGATCACATAGATCGCTTGGGTATGCTACAAATCTTCTCTTCCCTAATTGAATATTGCTCCGCATGCGCGTTGTTTTTAATTACTTTTAATTTTAAATTCTGAAATATTTTCTGAAAGGCCTCTGGCTTTCTATATTTTTATTTCCATATAAACAATATCCCCTCCGATTCCGAATTACCTCCGCAAAAAGACTATTTCTTTATGGCATTCATAAGGAAAAAGATAAGACGCTTTCTTGAATTTGGAGACAACTTAAATCGCGAATATTTTTCTAAATGCATTCCTCGCACCGCTTCTTAAAGAAGAACTATCATAGAAAATTAACCGCTAAATACCGTCCCAGTGTTGGGCCATGGATATTGCCGTTTTTTCGAAATTATATTTTAGAATCTGCCGATGTTCTCTTTTAGTAATTGTATATTCTGTTTCTCAGCCGATCTCTTTTGTAAGGGTTCTTCTTCGTCAGTCTTTTTATCTATAATAACGAGTAATTAAAGAAGTGCCAATCTTTGCTACCTACGGAGCGACAAAAGAAAAAACCCAGCAAAGTTCCCGCTTCCAGCGTTACTAATAAATCCTTATTCGTGAAATTTCGGGAAAACTCCTTCAGTTTAACCTGGGTTTGCTTAGCTATATTACGGGAGATATTGTCTATAATCTCTTTCCTCGCGATCTTTTTATGCTTTCAATATAAGTTCTTCAATCTTTGCCTCTCATCTTTGTCCATAATCTGATTCAGGTTATATTGAAAACTATGACGCATGTGTGTAGCGTTTGTCAATCGATTCTAAAGTGGAAAAAGGGGGGGCAGAAAAGAATTAACAGTAACATTAGCCTCCTACCCAATTGCCCAAAACGTGGCGGTATTAGGTTATAATAGTTCATTCTTTATATTTTCCATGGCTTTAGTTGGGCTAATTAATACTATTATTGAGTGGGGGTTCTACGCGCTCTTTTTTCTCGTGCCGCTTATTTTTACTTCCGCGACTTCCGAACTTTTTGAATATAACAAAATGATGCTGACCTATGGGCTGACGATTATTATTGCCCTTGCCTGGGTTACCAAAATGGTCCTCACCAAAAAAATTATTTACCGCCGGACATTTTTGGAAATTCCGCTTCTCTTGTATCTTGCCAGCCATATACTTTCCACTCTCTTCAGCATCGATATCCATACCAGTATCTGGGGCTATTATTCCCGCTTTCATGAGGGCTTGCTCGCCACCGCTTCCTACCTGCTTCTCTATTTTGCCGCCGTCTCCAACCTCCAAAAACGCCAGGCGATAAATATTTTAAAAATCTCTTTTGCTTCCGGAGTTATTGTTTCTCTCTGGGGGTTTGCGGAACATTTCGGGGCTTCCCCTTCCTGCCTTTTATTTACCGGCAAATTCGATGATACTTGCTGGATACAAGATGTTAAAAACCGGGTCTTTGCTACCTTAGGCCAACCAAACTGGATGGCCGCCTATTTAGATATTTTAATTTTAGCCGCTCTCGGATTTCTAGGCAAAAATGAAAGTCAGCCTGTTCAAAACGAAAATGTAAAATATAAAAAGGAGGATGTCAGAAAGAAGACGGATCAAAAAGTTCCCTTCTTAAATTTTTCTAAAATTACCTACCTCTCCCTGGCCATAATTTATTTTATCGCTCTGCTTTTTACCAAATCCCGCTCGGGAGTCGGAGGATTAATTGTCGGCTTAGCCTTTTTTGGCGGACTTTTAATTATTAATAACCTGCGTAATCTGAGATCCCTGCAGCCTTTCCTGCTTTTTTCTTTTTTCTTTTTGCTATTTTCTTTGATTTTCGGTTTGCCTTTTTCGCAGACGGAAAAGTTCACTCTTGGTAATTTGTTCTCCCGAAACTCCTCCGCACCCGCCACGGCAACCGCCCCAGCCACGGTATCCAACCCCGAAATTGAAATCTCCGAATCCGGAGATATCCGCAAGGTGGTTTGGGAAGGGGCGATTAAAGTCTGGGAACGCTATCCGGTCTTCGGCTCCGGAGTAGAAACTTTCGCTTACGCTTATTATAAAGACCGCCCAGCTGCCCACAATCTCTTATCAGAATGGGACTTCCTTTACAATAAAGCACACAATGAATATCTTAATCTCCTCGCAACTACCGGTTCCGTAGGAATGTTAACTTATCTTGCGGTTATTTTAGTTTTCGCTATCTGGACCATGCGAATTTTCACGAATTATTTACGAATAAATACGTATGTACAAACCCGTAACCATACTAGTTCACTTCGCCCGCAAAGCGAGGCGAGTCACCAGCCGCCAGTCACTAATTACTATTTGATATTTGCTTTATTCGGCGCTTATATAACCATACTTATCACTAATTTCTTTGGCTTCTCCGTGGTTATCATCGGCATTTTCTTTTTCCTCATACCCGCCGTCTGCTATCTAATCCTTTTAGAGCCGGTGCCAGCGATCTCTATGGTCCCAAACCCTCGTTTCGGTAAATCCCCGCCGGTTAAACAGGCGATTCCGGGGCTCTTCTCCTGGTCCCTAATCGCCGGTCTCACCCTACTGGCAGGATATATGGAAATCAATCTTCTTACCATGTGGCAAGCGGATACCGATTATGCTTTAGCGCAAAATTACGCTAAAGCGGGGCAATACGTGGAAAGCTACAGAAGAGACCAGGAGTCTATTTCCCTCAATCCGGGTGAGCCGCTATATCGTGATGATTTCTCTTACTCCGCCGCCGTTCTTGCTTCCGCGGCTCAAAAAGAAAACCAAGCGACACTTTCCGCCCAGCTAGCTGATCAGGCAATTCAAAATAGCAATATCGCCGTGACCACCTCCCCGAATAATGTCAACTTCTGGAAAACCCGGACTAAAGTTTTTTACCAGCTGACCAGCCTTGACCCGAAGATGGCCGGGCAAGCCCTGGAAGCTATCACCCATGCCGTCAGCCTGGCTCCCACGGACGCGAAAGTACACTACAACTACGCTCTCCTTTTAGACGCAGTAGGGCAAAACGATGCCGCCATTACCGCTTTGGAAGAAACCGTCGCTATGAAAGAAAATTACCGCGACGCCCGCTACCAACTAGGGCTTTTATACCAAAAAGCGGGAAAAATAAACTTAGCACGGCAACAGATGGAATATATTCTTCAGCATATCGGACCCGATAACGATGCCCAAAAATTTTTAGAGGAAAATAAATAATATTAGCCGCTAATGTCAAATTTCAGTTATTTAGAGTTATTGCTGTTTTCTGGTTGTCTACCCATATCTCTTTTATTGATTACTAAAAAACATTTCCTTAATAAATATCGTAAGATATTTCTTAAAACTGCTATAGGTAGCCTAATTTTTGCCTTTCCTTGGTATTCGCTAGCGATAGGTAATAGAATTTGGTATTTTCTTAAACCACTTATCGGTTTTGAAATCTTTTATGTTCCTTTGGAAGAAATATTATTTATTTTAATGCTTACATTTCTACTAACTTTTGTAACTCTTCTATTTTTAGAAAATGCTAAACCATAATTTATCCTATGCTATCTTGGGTATTATTTTCTGCGCTATTCCCCTGGCGATAACCATATTTCTGCATCCGAGCTCGTTTAAGAGATATTGGAAACTAATTGTTAAAGTAATATTACTATTAATGCCCCCGGTTTTTGTTGTAAACGAGATTGGTTATAGCTTGGGTTTATATGATATGTCCTCAAAAAAAATTATTGGTATCCGCTTTCTCCATTTACCAATTGAAGATATTATTTTTGGATTATTAAGTGCAATTATTGTTCCGCTTATTACAATTATTATGTACCATGGTTATCAAAATAACCGTCGTTTCCGGAAAATATATTTTGTTAAAAACGGGGAATATATTAATAGAAAATAAAGTTATTTCTGATTATTACGACTATACTTTGCCTTCGTATTTCCTAATTTATCATGGGAAAAGCTACGGCCTCCACCATGGCTACCATAGCCCCTTAACCAGGTGCGCTGTGGAAGAAATTCTTAACACTAATCGGGTTTTAGCTGAAACTGCGAAAAATAAATCCGGAGAAATAGTTTCGAGGCCGGATGTGGTTTCGGTGGCAGCGCTATTTGATTAGCTCATTTTTTAAAAGTACAGGTAACAGGTGTTACTCTTCCCTCAAAACAAACCGAAACGGCGAGCAACTTGCAACAAGGTCCGGTGTGAGTAATTCGACTCAATTTGTAGAAATGGACTTTACCAAAACTATTTTTGCAGATAACTTCTTTAATGTCCTATAGGCTATCGAAAGTGTCTGCCATGCTACTCCAAAAAAATAGACTTTCTTAGAGAAACATATAGCCTACTAAAAAGGGGCGGACATTTAATTGTGGCCGATGGATTTTTGAATCGCTTGCCTGAAAATGAAGAAGAGAAAAAGTTGTTAGGCCGCTTTTATACCGGATTTCGTCTGGATAATCTAGCTACTTGGGATTCCTTCCGGGAAGACTTGGTTTACGTTGGATTTAAAAATATCCAGATGCGGGATAAAACATCCGAAGCTATATCTTCTATTATGCGGATGCATAATTACTCAAAGTGGGAACGACCTCTAGCAATAGTGCTTACTAAATTACATTTAATTTTACCTGTGATTAAAGAAAATACCGATACAGGTATCGCGGAATATGACGCTATTAAACGCGGCCTAGGGGGCCATATCCTTTTCTATGCAGAAAAATAATCTTATAGCCGAAAAAAAGAGTTTATTTCAGCCTCGCGGCGAATTGTTCACCCGCATAGTTACCTACCCGGATCCGCGGCAGATAAAATAAATTTTCCCGGCTTTCCGTCGTGCCGAAAATTGTGGACATCGCTATCGTAAAACCGCTGCGGCGAACGATCTTAATCGTTTCCTGATTAAAAAAACCGTAAGGGTAAGCAAAGACCTCCACTTTCCGTCCGATAATTTTTTCCAAGCCCTCTTTAGATCCATAAACCTCATCCCAAGCCTTGGTAGTCTTTTCCGACGTCAAAGCTGCATGATGCACCGTATGTGCGCCTATGGTAATTAAACCGGAACTTTGTGTAGCAATTTCCTGCAACTGCCGGGTATACATGAAATTAGGTCGGTCTAAAAATCCCGGAATGACAAAAATCGTGGCTTTTGCTTTATATTTAAGCAGCAACGGATAAGCATCGGTATAAAAATCCCGGTAGCCATCGTCAAAGGTAAGCATGACCGATTTGGGAGGCAGGGTCCTTCCACTATTGACCGCCGCCACCAATTGCGCCGGGGAAACAGTCACGTAGTTATTACTTCTCAGAAACTGTAGCTGGCGCTCTAACCAAAATGGCGTAACGGTTAAGCCCATCCGAATGGTATCATTGGGGTCATGATTATATTCAACATAATGATAAAGGAGTATCGGGACTTTAATTGCTTTTGCCGCTCTAGGTAAAATCCCTTCAATAACCGTTCCGGAAATTGTCGCCGGCAGCGGCTCTACACCAGGAGGAGTATAAACCCGGACCAGGGGATCTAAATCCAATATGCCGGCGGGAAGTTGCCGGGAATAATATACAATCGCGCACAGAATAATCAGCGCTCCAAGCCCCAATCCTAAAATAAACATCGTTAACTCCCAAGCTCTCCGGGTGGAACTATATTTACCCATTATCCGTATCCTATCAGGATCTCCTTCCCCTGTCTATTTGAAAATACAGCCCGTCATAAGGCTTTGCTATAATCATGATAGATGTATAAGATTATCAGATCACCGGACAATAGGTTGCGGGAGCCGGCCCGTGGTGTTGATTTGCAGAAAATTTCCCCCAGAGAACTACGGAAAATTATCGCGGAAATGCGAGAGACTCTCCTTAACCAGCATGATCCGGAAGGGGTAGGACTGGCAGCAAATCAGGTAAGCCTTCCTTACAAAATTTTCCTCGCCCGCTTCGGCAGGAAAGGCGGTAAAAAATCCGGTCCGGAAGAAGAAATCCGGGCTTTCATCAACCCGGAAATTATTGCCCATAGCGAAGAGCTCCAGGATACGAACAATAAATCGCCGCTTGAGGGCTGCCTCTCGCTACCCAAATATTACGGCCAGGTCCGCCGCTTTAAATGGGTAAAGGTTAGATACGAACGGATAGCTGAGAGCGGCGAGCGGTTAGAAAGAACCGAAGAACAATTCACGGGATTCCCGGCGGTTATTATTCAACACGAAATGGATCACCTGAACGGGAAAATCTTTGTTGAAAGAATCCTGGAACAAAAAAGCAAACTATATAAAACTACCGGTAAGGATAAAAACGGCAAGGAAGCTTGGGAAGAAGTCGAACTTTAGCTCAGCCCTGAGCGAAGCCCCGCATAGCGGGGCGCAGTCGAAGGATATGGTCTCAATAATTATCGTTTCCTATAACCGCCTGGATCTGGTCCAAAAATGCCTTACCGCGGCCGTTAAAAATGCTCCGCCGGAAACGGAGATAATCCTCGTGGACAACGCTTCAACGGAAGATATAAGCGGTTTAGTGAAAAAAGGATTCCCCCAAGTCAAACTGATTACCAATAAAGAAAACCTGGGTTTCAGCACGGCGAACAACCAGGCTATGAAAATCGCCCGGGGTGACTATCTCCTTTTGGTTAACACTGACGCTTTTGTCGAACCGGGGAGTATTGAGGCTTTGAGAAAATTTCTCGGGAATCACCCGGATGCCGGAGTAGTAGCTCCCCAACTGCGTAACAGCGACGGGACAATTCAGCCTTCCGGCGGTTTCCATCCCCACCTTTATCAGGTCTTTTTAATTGCTACCTTTCTGGATAATCTCCCTTTCCTGCGCCGTTTTCTGCCCTCGATCCACATCCGCTGGCCGGGCTATTTTACCATCGTCCGGCAATTAGGGTGGGTTGCCGGAGCTTTTTTAATGCTTCCCCAGAAGGTATTTACCCGCACCGGGGGGTTTGACGAGAAGATTTTCATGTACGGTGAAGAATTGGAATGGTGTTACCGCATAAAACTGGCGGGATATAAAATTTATCTGGATCCGGAAATCCATATTACCCACCTGGGGTTCGCCAGTTCTCGCTCGCGGCGATTCGGCATTATTAAGGAGTATGAAAGCTGGCTGGCTTTCTATCGCAAACATAAACCCTCCTGGCAGCGGCCTGTACTTTTGGCACTGATTACCCTGGCTTGTTTTTTGCGTATTATCCGTTATGCCTTGACAAATAATCGCGAAATGGTCCGGACGTATATTTTGGCTTTACAAAATATTTTTACCTTGAAGAAGCAGCACCTCTTCAAGGTAAAAGCTGTCGCTAACGATCTATGAAAATTGCCGTGGTCATCTTAAATTTTAATCTTCCCGCCGATACCCTTTCGCTGATTAGGGACCTGGAAAAACAGGTTTTGCCGCAGGGTTGGTCCGTATCCGTCATCGTTGTCGATAACGCTTCTACGGATAATTCCGTAGAGATAATTTCTTCTGCTCAACCGGGGGTAAAAGTTCTCCCCCAACCCAAAAACCTCGGAGTCGCCGGTGGTTATAACGCTGGCATTAAATATGCTTTGGTAAACGATTATGATTATATTGTTCTGACAAACAATGATATTCTAATTGAACAAATAAATTGTTTAGAGGTTCTAATTAAAGAGCTGGCGAAAAACGGCAAATGGGGCATCGCCGCACCGCTCATTTATTTTGCCAAAGGTTTCGAATACCGCGAAAGGGAATATCAGAAACAGGATTTGGGAAAAGTTATCTGGTATGCCGGAGGGAAAATAGATTGGGCGAACGTTTATCCCTCGCACCGCGGCGTAGACGAAGTTAATCGCGAGCAGTTTTCTGCAACAACCGAAACGGATTTTATTACCGGTGCTTTTATGGTCTTTAAAAGCGCCGTTTTCCGCCGTATCGGACTATTTAATGAGAATTACCACCTCTATTTGGAAGACGTGGAAATTTCCCAAAGAGCCAGAAAAGCCGGTTTCAAACTCCTATTCGTTCCCAAGGCCAAAATTGCTCACAAAGTATCCCAAACCTCCGGGAATGCTATCGGCGGTCCGCTAAATGATTACTATACCACGAGGAACCGGTTGCTTTTCGGATTCCGCTATGCATCGCTTCGCAGCAGGTTTGCTCTTCTCCGCGAGGCAGTGAGACTATTTTTCAGCGGAAGGGAATACCAACGGGAGGGTATCAAAGATTTTTTCCTCGGCCGCTTGGGTCAAAAAGAAAATCTGGCCGGATAAATTTATCTTTCCGATCATTACCTGTCCCGGACGAGCCGGCATTTAACTTTACAAACAGCTATAGCCTATATTAAAATTAAGTACAGTATCTGCCCAGCTTGTGATTACAGGCTAAACAAGGGGGTGAAATATCTTGGAAGAATTACGATTTGTTCATGAAAGTAGCCCGGAGATCAAAGGTCAACCTCTGGATTCAAATGAAATCCTGAGCTTTTTAATCGGACAGGAAGATAAAAACAGCGCCCAAAAAAGCCTTTGCCGAATTCAACTACTTAAAGGTGAATGCTGTCAGGAGGTTGAATGTTGTGGTCCCGAAAATTGTGGTTTAATTGACGCGATGATCGATGAAGCCCGTTATCAGCATTGGCGGAAACCAAACATCCATTAATGAAAACCGTTTTTTTTGGCACATCTAAGTATTGCCTGCCGATACTGGAAAGTTTGCATGCCCATTTTTCCCTAGAACTTATTATTACCCAGCCCGACAAACCCTTCGGACGGAAAAAAATTCTCGCCCCTTCCCCCGTCAAACAATGGGCTCTGGAACATAACATTTCCATTGCCACTCCCGCCACTTTAAAAAAAGCCTCTCACGATCATGCCAACCTAGTAAACTTACTGTTACGAAATCCTCCCGACCTCGTTGTTGTCGCCGACTATGGCCTAATCATTCCCGAAGATCTTATTTCCGTACCCAAAATGGGAATGTTTAATATTCACTTCAGCAAACTTCCCGACTTGCGCGGTGCTAGCCCGGTCCAATTTACGCTCTTACGTGGTGACAATACTGCCTGGGTTACAGTATTTAAACTGGAAAAAGCTCTGGATACCGGACCCATTTTTTGGCAAAAAGAATATCCGGTGGAACCGGAGGATACGACGGAAACCCTTTACATTAGACTATTTCAGGAAGTAGCCAGGGAATTACCACTACTTATTAGTAAGTATGGGCAGGAAACAGCAACTAATAATAGGTTGATACCGCAGGATAATAGCCAAGCAACCTATACCAGGCTGCTCACTAAACAGGACGGGTTCACCGAATGGCAAACCCTGGAAAAAGCCGTACGAGGCGAGCGGCTCGAGGAGAGTGAACTACCTCCCATTCAACAGGAAGCCCTCAAAATGAAAAATCCGCAAACAGCAATTGGGAAATTGTCCGTTCGACTTCGCTCGGGACAATCCCGAGCATTAGTCGAGGGGTTGGATAATTCGCAATTACTTTACTCGTTTTATAAAGCCATGACCCCTTGGCCCGGCTTATGGTCTATTCATCCCAGCGGAAAACGATTGAAAATCCTTAAATGCCGCATGGAAAACAGTAAGTTGATACCCGAACTTATTCAATATGAAGGAAAAAAGCCGTCTCCATCTTCCATCTTGAATTTCTAAACCCCTGAGGTAAAATGCCGCTAATATGGCTAAAGGCAGGAGCCACTCTCTCATTGCCCTGTCCCTCTATGTTTTAATCCTCTATGTGGTTATTGGGATCACCAACAGTTTCGCGGACCATATTTTTGTCTGGGCCGAGCAAATCAAAGAAAGTAAATCAAGTCAGCCGGAGGCTGCGCAGCCGGCAAGTAAATCCGCAACAATACCCGCTCCTTCCCCCGCTGTCCCGGTTCCTGCACTTCCCGCAGCGGCGCCATCCGCTGAATTTACCATCAATATTCCCAAAATAAATTTGGCCGAAAAAATTATTGCCGGAGTGGATCCTTTTAATAAGAGTGCCTATTTACCAGTAATTGCTAATAATGTAGCTCAGGCAAGCAATAGCAAACTTCCCGGTGAGAATTCCCTAATTTACCTTTTCGCGCATTCGGGTAATCGTTCGAGGGACGGTAGATCCGTACGTCCGATTTTTTCCGCCCTCGCGGAGCTTTCGGTCCATGACATTATCAATCTTGGTTATCGGGGAAAATCTTTTAACTACCGCATTACTGATATAGAGCTATATTCCTCCAAAGATCCGACTGTTCTGCTCTCCAAACCCACGGAAGAAACTTTAGTGCTTCAAACCTGTTGGCCGCCGGAGGCCACAAGCAAGATACTAATTATTACCGCTAAACCCATTTCACAACTCGTCGCCAGCTCAAACTCATTGTGAATTATTTAAATGATTAAGGATCTTTTAAGCCGTAACGGGAGAAATTTTCGGAGTATATTTGACGCGGTATTTGGCCAGGCAGGAAGCGCAGGCTTTAACTCTTTTCACCACGCCGTTGATTTTAACCTTCCCCTCATGAAGATTCGGTTTGTAAATCCTTTGTTTCTTCGTCGCCCGTTTCTCCCAAAGACCGGAGTGGATATGGCGGATATTATGGCCATATTGAACACCTTTTCCGCAGATTTCACATTTAGTCATGGTATAAATCTCTCTGGCCTTAAGGCCAGAGCCTTTCTAAAACAGGTTTAATAAGGCTCACGAAAACCCCGGCCAAACCTGTTAAAATACGTACTATAATATCAAGGTCTTAATCAGTTCGCATTAAATCACCTGGCTAAAGCCAGGGGTTTTCTGCGAGCCGATTATAATTTTAGCATGTTTATAGCCCAATTCGCAATTCTCATTTATTCCGTCATTCTGCATGAGATCTCCCACGGCTGGCTGGCAGAGCGGCTGGGGGACCCGACTGCCCGCAACGCCCATCGTTTGACCCTTAATCCGATACCGCACATTGATCCGCTAATGACCATTGCCCTACCGCTGCTTTTAATTATCTCCGGCAGCCCAGTAGTTTTCGGCGCTGCCAAACCGGTACCGATTAACCCCCTTTATTTTCAGGACGCAAAACGGGATATCGCGCTAACCGCGGCTGCCGGACCGATAACGAACATTATAATTGCGCTTATCTTTGGAATCGTCCTGCGGCTAAGTCTGATATTTATTTTAAATGAAAGCTTGCTTTCCGCAGCCCAGAGCTTGGCTGCTTACGGTGTGGAAATTAATATCATCCTCGCGATATTTAACCTTTTGCCAATACCCCCCCTTGACGGTTTTAAAGTAGTCGGCGGCCTCCTCCCCGACGAATATGCCCGGAGCTGGTACGAACTAGAGCGTTTCGGCATGCTCATTATTATTGCTGTCCTTTTCCTTTTCCCCAATATCATTTATGCCGTTGTCAACCCAATTATCCACACCTTCCTCCAATTCCTCCTTCCCTGACTGCTCAACTGCCTTACTGCCCTACTATTTTTTCCATTGACTTCTCTTGCTATAATAATTGTAGAGGTTCTCTAGAAAACGTTGGGGGAAGGAATTTTTCCTGGTCAACGTTCTTTCGGAAACGGAGGCCGCAGTTTCTGCCCACTTAGGTTGGCAGGACAGGCCGCCACCTTAAAATTTTCCGGGGAACACCTTCTCTTCTTACGACTCTAGGGAACCTTAATTTTTAGATTTTAGGAGTTAGCGGCTAGGGGTTAGAAAAATATGAGAGCCGACGGTCAGGATCAGAAACTTTTAGTAATAGATTGTTTTTCAAGTAACTTTTCATCCTCCATTCTCTGCCTTTTCCTCTGTTAAGATTTCTAAAATTTGGACCCAGCGGGTGGCAATATGATCGATCTCTAAGGGTACTTTTACGGTAATTAGGTGTTTCTGGTGCCAGTTGCATAGAGAACATCTTTCGCCGTTCTTCCCCTTTGGAAGCAAAAATTCATAGCGAGAGTATTAAGCTTATTCATATTGAGCCTCCCAACAGAGTCGGACTGTTGTCAGCGGTTTACAAAACCGTCGCTCTGCCATTGAGCTAGGGAGGCAATAATTAATTATACTACCCGCTTTGTCGCATTGTTTTTATGACTACCCTCCTGGCTCGTTTCTTTTCCCAAACTTCCATCCGCCGGGGATGATGCAATACAAGAATCTGCCCACGCTCAATATTACTTATTTTATTGACTACTTTAACAAACGGTTGCTCCGGGTAAAAAGCTCTGGCAGCTTGCGCCCCCAGGCATAAAACTAACCGCGGTCTATATCTGGCGGCTTGTTCTCTTAAATGCGGCAGACAATTAACAAATTCGGAAGCTTTAGGAACCCGACGACCTTCTTTTAATAAACATTTATGGGTATTGGTAATAAGCGTATTATCTAAATAACCATCTAAAATTTTTTTCAGGGTTCTCCCGGTACCGCTTTTAAACAGCTCTTTTTCGTAATTGCTTTGTAAAGCACGATAATCCGATCTCTCCAAAACAGTCATTATTTTAATTTCTCCCCGTCCGCGGATACCGAAATTAGGATGGGAACTATCGCGACAGCGCCTGCAATTAACCTTTTCGGCCTGAATCATAATCAGGATTATAAGGTTACCTATTCGGTTTTGGCAACATCTCGCTTTAGTGAGTATTGTTCAGTAAAATATGAATATGCCGGATAATAATTTATTAATGATTCTCTTCTGGTGGGGGCTTATGTTCTGCTTTAATCTACCGGGAATTTTTCTCGTCCGGAAACTATTTCGTAATCTTCCCGACGAGGGATACGCTTTAATAAAAGTGGCAGGGCTGCTTCTTGTCGCTCTTCCGGTTTGGGAATTGGCTTCGCTGCATCTTTTACCGTTTTCGCAGAGAGGATCCTGGTCAATTTTTCTAATCGCTACTTTAGCCAGTATGGCTTTAACTTTTAAATTTTTCCGTTCAGAGCGGAGTTTAAAAAGCCACCTAAAAATTATTTTTTTAGAGGAAATATTATTTTTGGGCGGCCTTACTCTTTGGGCATTTGTCCGCTCCTGGAATCCGGATATCCACGGTTTGGAAAAATTTATGGATTTTGCCTTCCTCAACTCGCTTTTACGCAGTAGCTACTTCCCGCCCGCCGACCCCTGGCTGGCCGGAAAATCGATTAACTATTATTATTTCGGCCACTTTGTAGCGGCGCTTTTGACCAAAATGACCGGTTTAGCTCCCGAGAACACTTACAACCTGATGATCGCGACTGTTTTCGGTCTGACTTTTTCCGGAGTCTTTTCTTTAGGGTTTAATTTATTTGCTCTCCATAAGCAGGAGACTAATGGTTCCGGCCATAAAACTTATATATCAGCGGTTATCGTGGGCTTGTTGGCAGCTATATTAATTACCCTTGGCGGTAACCTGCATACGATTTACGCCTTTACCAAAGGTTACGCGGTCGGCGATAACAATCCTAAACCCCCGTGGGAACTTCTCGGTGCACCCAATCCAGGCTTGTACTGGTATCCGAGCGCCGTCCGCTTTATTCCCTATACTATTCACGAAATACCTTCCTATTCTTTCATTGTTTCCGATATGCACGCCCATCTTTTGGATATCCCGGCGGTATTACTAACCCTGACTGTTTTACTTGCATTGATAATGAAAATTGCCGGGTCAACCGTTGCCGTCAAAAACCTAGTCCCTTCCTTACAAAATTTTCTGCGTTCTTTCAGCGCTTACTTCCTATTCCTGAGCGTTTTAGTCGCGGTCATGTATATGGGCAATTCTCTGGACGGAGCCATTTACTCTCTGTTGTTATTTCTGCTGCTTCTCGGTGTTCTCCTTACCCGCGGCCAGCGCTTCCTTATGGCTCTAGCTCTTGCCACCGGAGCAACTTTCCTGGTGCTAATCCCCGCGTTGATTCTTGCTCTGCCCTTTTCCTTAAATTTTGATCCCTTTGCCCGCGGCATCGGGGTAAATTGCAGCCAGGGAATTTTGCAGATTCTTGGTTTACCGTCAGGCAACTACGGCCCGCTATACCTTGAGGGAGATAAGTGTCAAAGAACACCCCTTTTTATGTTTCTAATTGTCTGGGGCTTCCCTATTTTTACCTCGGCTATTTTCGCCATCATGATGTTGCGCCAAAAAACCAAATCTTCGATCGCTGATCTTTATGTCTTAAGCGGAACAGTTCTTTCTCTGCTCCTCATTATTTTCCCGGAATTTTTTTATTTTAAAGATATTTACCCTTTACACTTTCGCGCCAATACCATGTTCAAACTGGGCTACCAATCTTCTATTATGTTTAGCGTTTTTGCGGCTTATATTGTCTTCCGGCTCCGCTTCCGGCGGCGCTGGCTTTATCCGCTATTCGGGATTTTACTGCTCCCTCAATTATTTTTAATCCTTATTTACCCTTACTTTTCTATTAACGGCTACTATCCGAACCGGACGAAATCACAACCGCTGGACGGCCTTAAATACCTAGCCGCCCTTTATCCCGACGATTACCAGGCAATTCTCTGGCTCAAGAAGAATATCAGCGGGCAACCTGTCGTTTTGGAAATGGTCGGAGAAAGTTATACCGACAAAGGATTGATAAGCAGCAACACCGGTTTACCCACGGTTTTGGGCTGGGCGGGACACGAATGGGGCTGGCACAGCGGTCCGCAAATTGTGAACGAGCGCTCGGCGCAGGTCCGAACAATCTATGAGCAACCTGACTCCCGGGAAGCCAGAAACCTTCTGCGACTTTATAAAGTTCAATATCTCGTCGTCAGTAATTTTGAGAGGCAAGCTTATCCCGGACTTTCCGAAGCAAAAATTGCCTCTTTAGGTAACCCTGTTTTTGTGTCAGGAACAGTTAATATATACCAGGTCAATAAAAATTTACTTTAACGCCGTGGTCCCGTTATTCTCGTTCTTATCCGGTAAAAACTCTCTCTATTCTCCGGCTTCTCCAACAGTTCAATAACTTTTTCCTTCGCGGCAATTACGGAATAATAGACTCCGATCTCCGGTTTCCGGGGGCGGAAGAGCCATCTTATCTTCCGGCCTCGCAGTTCCCTATTGACCAGATATTTACCTTCTTCTAAGATATATTCCGCTATAACCATAAAAAATTAAGTGTATTTGTCCGAGATTAAATCGGGGCCGAACACATAAAACCTATTGCTTACACCATCCAGATTCTATATTTTTGTTGTTTTTCCAATAGCTAACCTGAATAGTCTCTCCTGGCCCGGCAAAAACTTTTTATGGATAAATTCCTCCGTTTTTACAAAACGCATTTCCTGCCCTTCGCTATACTGAACTTCCCGTTTACCATCGTAAAGTGTCCAGTAAATATAGCGATTAACCCGTTGACCATCGCTTCGTACATAAATTTCGTTGGCAAGTTCATGAAGTTCTGTTCGTTGCCGGTTTCTTCTTTAAGTTCTCATTTGGCGGCCTCCCTATGGTCTTCTCTCTCGCCGACGGAGCCAGCGGGGTAACACGGGTGTTGCATTAAGACGACCCCGTCATATCCGACAACGATTATCCCAGCCCCATGAATCATAGCCTTATTATAAGCTGTGTTGTTTATAATTAGAATGGATGCATATGGGCATGCTGGACATAGTTGATGAACGGGGAAAAGTTACCGGCCAGGATACGCGAGGGAACATTCATGCTAAAGGGTTGCTCCATCGAGAGATACGTGTTTGGTTCTATACTCCCAATAGGAAAATAATTTTCAGTATCGCGCAAAAGATAAAAACACCATTCCCGGCCTACTCGACGCTATTGTTGGCGGACATGTAGAAATAGATTCAAAACTTGAAGAAACAGGCGTAAAAGCTAGCTGCAACGAACTTAAAGTGGTTAAGACTGTTAGGAGTAACCATTTTGTCCAAACGACAGGCAAAACCAACCATGTTATTCGTAAGGTTTTTGCTTACAAGTACGCTGGAAATAGTAATGATCTAAAAGTTGGAGAAGATAAAAGTGAAGGATTTGAAGCCTGGTCTATAACTAAACTCGAAAGGATTTCTCCTGACAATCAGAAAAAGTTTATTCCGAGTTTCTTAAATGCCGGCCATATTCGGATGTATAAAATTTTCTGTCAGAAAAGTCAGAAATGGGAAGGTCTTGCAAAAGTTGCTGTTCAAGCCTGTTTAAAATATGAAGGTGTTTCCTAACTGCGTAGTGCTTTTACACTGACATGGTTCGATAATTCTTTATTAAGGGAGAATTTTTAGGTATAATTTAGCTTGCTTGCCGAGGTAGCGAAGTGGACAAACGCTACAGACTGTAAATCTGTCGGCCGAAAGGCCTTCCTAGGTTCGAATCCTAGCCTCGGCACATTCCAACATATTTCAACATGTCAATATATTTATTTATTTGATTGAAAGATGTTTTTCAACCAATGGCTTTTGGTCTGTGATATGCTTGCTTCCCGAAGTACGGTAGAAATAGATACACGGGCTCTGTTTTGCTCCTGATTTCAGTAAAACTTTATTACAATTCTTGCCTTTATATATTAGAATTAACGTATGAACCTTCCAGCGCTGCACGGCAATTGGGTTGACCTCGTGATCATTCTTTTTATCGGCGTTTATGTCCTGGCCAATTGGCCGGAAGGGTTTCTTTCCCTGACCGCGCGGATGATTAATTTCTTGGGTTCTTTTGCCGTCGCCCTGCGCCTCTATCCTCTCGCCGGACAACTCTTTACCGAAAATTTCTCCTTCTCCCCCGGAATCGCTAATGCCTTAGGCTTTGTTGCCATCGCTTTCTTCGCGGAAATTATTCTCGGTTTTCTTCTGAATATGGTTTACCGCCGGATCCCGGAAAAGCTCTTCACTTCCCTTTGGAACCGTCTGCTCGGCGTTTTCCCCGCTTTTATTGACGCCGTAGTCGTTACGGCATTCTTTGTCATTCTAGTCATCGGCCTCCCCTTCCCCGGAGCTTTAAAAGCTGCCGTCGCCCAGTCAAAACTCGGCGGAGCGCTGGCAACTCAATCGGGGCGGGTGGAAAAAACAATTGCCGGCATTTTGGGCGGTGCGGCCCAAGACACAATCAGCTTTCTTACTGTTAATCCCGGCGGCAGCGAAAATATCAATCTGCATTTTCGGACTACTGAGGTCACTGTTGATTCCTCCTCGGAAAGCGAAATGCTGAACTTGGTCAATCACGAACGAACCTCACGGGGAATTCCCGCGCTCCAATTTGACGTTAAATTACGAGATGTCGCCCGCGCCCATAGCCGCGATATGTTCGCCCGGGGTTATTTTTCCCATATTGATCCGGACGGCAAAAGCCCCTTTGACCGCATGCAGGCTGCCGGGATTAGTTTTACGGAGGCGGGAGAGAATATTGCGTATGCCCCGACCACGATCCTTGCTCATAACGGTTTAATGGACAGCCCCGGCCACCGGGAAAATATTTTGAACCCCAACTTTCACAAAATCGGTATCGGTATCATCGACGGAGGAATCTACGGTAAAATGTTTACACAAGATTTCACTAACTAATCCCGAAGGCGCTTGCCCCGTAACTGCGAACCAGCGACGACGGCACATAGTACGCGGGAGCTAGTGCGCATGTTACTGGGGTTAACCCAAGATTTTACTAATTAGCTTAAAGCTGACGGCTAATGGCTTTAAGCTATTTGCTTTAGGTCACTCCAGCCCCGCCTTGAAGAAGCTCACGGCGTCTGACACGGCATTCTGCCATTGCGGTTGCATGTTATGATCGGCCCCTGGATAAACCATATAGGTAACCTTTTTATTTTTATCTTTTAAATTTTTTGCCAGCTCGTCAGACCATTTCTGGGGAACCGATTCATCTAAAGCTCCCTGTTGTAAAAGAATATTAGCTTCGATCCAATCAAGATAGTTGGGTAAGGAATACAATTCCACATCGTAGTCATTTTCAAATTCCGCCAGGTTTTTGCGCAAAGCTTTGCCCCGATCATCAAATTCGTCGGTGTAATACAAAATGCTGTAGGGAAAAGGTTTGGAAACCGGATTCCAAAGTACCGCCGGAATCTTTTTCCCGGAAATCTCTAAAACCGAAAGGGCGATTTGCCCACCGTTAGAATGACCCCACAGGCCGAATTTACAATTTGCAATTTTTAATTTACAATTTTCTTCATAAGTAGAAATCAAATTCAGTACGGTCGTATAGGTCATAAAACGGTCTTCAAACACATTGCCGCTGGGTTTGTCGGAAGATCCGTAACCTAAAAAGTCCGGGGCCAAAGTAACAAATCCATTTTTAGCTAACTCTCCGGCCACTTTTTCCGTTCCGAAACCCGGGTAATATTCCGCTACTTCTGCATAACCATGAATCATCATGATTGTCGGTGAGGACAAAGCGCTTCCGGTAGCTACCCCCGCGGGAAGGTCAGCCGTTCCAGAAATCCTCTTGCCGTCCGAAGTAAAAGAAAAAATCCAGGTAGTAAAATTCTTATTTTGGGTCAGGATTTTTTCCCAATTAATTCCGGAAGCTTGGTATTGTCTCTGTCGTAAATTTTCGTAGGTATAGGCAATTAAAGGTTTAGGTTTAGGAGGAATCAGGGGTGAGATAAAATCCCGCTTGCCTCTAGGAAGCAAAAGCAGGCCAGAAAGCGTCACCAGGAGAAAAACCAAGGCTACCGGCAGGAACCAAATATTTCGCATGTTGCTGGGGTTATGATATCATTACTGCAAAACTTCTGCCGTCTTGGCTCGGTTCCGCCAAAGGCGGATAAAGTCCGAGCGCCCGCCTTTGGCTGGGAGGCAGAGAGTCATATATTTTACTTATATAATAAAGATGTTCTTTCGGAGAGGAAATATATTGGTTTGACCAATGACACCGAACGAATACTTAAGGAACATAATTCAGGGCATACCAGGTCAATTGCCACCGAAGGCAAGTGAAAATTAATTCAGTTAAAAACGTATAGCACAGAAATTGAGGCGAGACCCAGGGAAAGACAAATTAAATCGTACAAGGGTGGAAATGCTCTAAAAAATTATTAAGCCGGGATGGCTCAGTGGTAGAGCGAAGTCTTGGTAAGACTTAGGTCGAGGGTCCGATTCCCTCTCCCGGCTCATATGGGTAGAGCGCCCGCCTTTGGCGGGAGGGTTGAGGATCCGATTCTGTCAGGCGGCTCATAAAGTCAAAATTTATTCGTTTTATCCTAGTAATATCAAAATCCATCCGCACTCTATAAAGAGTACACTTTATAAAGTACTACGCCATGGCGTAACACTTTTACCTTTATTTCCCTTAATAGGCATTGCCTCCTGAAGCAAACTTGTTGAAAATAAATTAATTTTTATTAAAGCTTTCCGCAGCGGGAGTATTGGGGCGAAATTTACGGGCAAGATCTGCAGCCTCTCTAATCTTTTCCGGCGAAGCATTCTCCCGGGTTACCGGTTTTTTCCTTAAGGCGAGAAATCTTCTTAACTTGTTTTTCACTTCCTCGGGTACTGTTTGCCCGCCGGTAGCTCCGTTTTTAATTTCTTCGGTCTTGTTAAATTCTTCTTCCATTGCCCTATTTTAACATATATCCCGAACTGAAAAAGTTACGGAAATGTTTTCAATACGGTAAGGCCGCACCGGACCTTAGGGTCTTTAACACCCGCGGTCCTTAGGTTAAAGGAGAACCCAAAGTCCGATATATACCGGACCAGGACAGCTGCTTGACTTTACGCTCCGAAGTAGTAAATTAGAATTATCTGTTATGGCTATATTTCCTGATACTATTATTTCTCCCATCGCCCCATCAAGAGAAAAATTTCACGAAGGTATAATCAGCAAAGAAATTACAAATCTTCGTATCAATATTGGCCCAGACCGGCTGGGTTGGTTGCGGGAGCCAATGACCGCGGCTCTCTCTAAGGTTGAAACAGTCAGCGGTAAAATATTTTATGTCGGGGAAGCCATCTCTAAAGAAATGGCAAGGTTTATAAAAAATCCGGTGGCGGATATTGAAAATAAGTTAAGGGATGAAACCCTATCGGAAATAAGGAGGAAGGAATTAGCAGAAAAGCTGGAAATAGCGCAAACAAAAGAAAGTATTTACAATAAGATTTGGTACAGTGATCTTATAGCCCGGCTTGATATGGGATTAGGTTATCGCAACAGTAAAACCGTTAACCAGCCCAGGACGTATGGACCCGGTGATACCAATATCTATTACTCCAGCAATGGTTCTGGTTGCGATCGTGTGTATTATATGAAAATCGGAGGGGTCGAAAGATCAACAAAAAAATATAATCCGGTATATCGTTATGATTTTGCGGATCCAATTTATCTCAAAGTAGCCGTTTGCGATAATAAAACCCGGGAGACCGATGTCTATAATGCCCTTTCTTTTAACAAAAACAAAAAAATGTAATTTATGAATGAGAATCAACATTGCCAGGAACTAGGTTGTATTCGCGATAAAGATAAAATTGTCGGTTGGGATATTTTAATAATACGGGAAGATAAATCACTCCGGCTTACCGTAGGTACTTCTGATTACATACGATTTTCAGAAGAATTACTCCACAACTACCCCATGCCCCCCGAAGCCGGGCCTACACCACCCATATATCCCCTCGAGGATGTGTCCTCCATCGATAGGGTTTGCCAACAATTAGCAGGCAAATCCATTGAGGAACTTTGGCCATACTGTCCCCCGGAAAAAGATAGACTTTAACTCTTCGTACATTAAATTATCCTGTTTCTTATTAAGTCCTTGACAAGAGAGCTGCTGATCTCTAAAATGACCGCTTAGTGATCAACCTAAAGCTGCCCATTCACCAAGTCGTCCCCGCACTCGTTTTTACCGTCGGCATCATCGCCACTTTTATCCGAGCAGGCTATTTCTCCGATCCCCTACAAATCCTCCAATATGCCGGAGCTGTCGCCGGATCGGTTGGTGCGATCATTATTTCGCGGCATATCTAGGCGCTACTTGTCCTCTTTCCGGTTGTTCGGTATAATTGTCCCATGGCCCAAAAAGATGCAACGGTGAAGTTAGGTTTGGTCTGCGCTGTCTGCGGATACCGTAATTACGTGACGGCCAAAAACAAGCTGGAAAACAAAGATAAATTAGTATTAAAAAAATACTGCCGGCATTGCCGAAAACACACGGAGCACAAGGAAACCGAGAAATTAAAATAATGCGGTTATTAATTGCCAGTTTTCCCGCCCGAGGCGGATCAGCCTTGGGCTGGCGGTTTTCGGATTCCAGTCTATCTGTTCTCGGTTTATCGGTAACCGATAAAAAGAGAACCGGTAAACTTATTTCTGAGAACCGAGAACTGAAAACCGATAATTAATTATGGTCCAAATAAGCGATTCTTTTAATATTACCCGTCCGAATTTCGGGACTAATCCGGTAACTTTTCTCAAGGAAGTGCGGTCGGAACTGCGTAAGGTTGCTTGGCCCAGCCGGCCGGAAGTGTTAAAATTAACCGCTGTAGTTGTTGGGGTATCGGTTTTAGTCGGGGTTTACCTAGGAGGATTAGATTTTATTTTTGCCAAAGCAATGGCAGCCATATTAAGCAGATAGCTAATAAACATCTAATTTCTAATTACTGTATGGATGAACAAACTACACAAGTAAATACGGAAGCAAATCCGCAATCCAAGCCTTCGGATTTAGCTAAGTGGTATGTGGTTCATACTTATTCTGGCCACGAAAACAAAGTGGCCGCGGCTCTTAAACAACGCGCGGAGGCGATGGGTTTGATGGATTACATATTCGAAGTTATGGTTCCGACCAAGGACACCATGACTGTCAAACGCGGCAAAAAAGAAGAAGTCAAAGAAAAGATCTTCCCGGGCTACATTCTCGTCAGAATGATTTTAACTGACGACTCATGGCTGGCCGTACGGACTACTTCGGGGGTAACCGCTTTTATCGGAACGGGAAACAAACCCACCCCCCTGCCGGAATCAGAAGTGGAAGCGATCATGAAATTTTCGCAGCTGGCGGCACCGAAATTTAAGAGCAGCTTTTCCGCCGGTGAAGCCATCAAAATTATTGACGGTCCCTTTGCCGATTTTTTAGGAACAGTCGACTCTATAGACGAAGCCCACGGCAAACTGAAGGTGCTTGTTTCTATTTTCGGCCGCGAAACCCCGGTAGAGCTGGACTTCCTGCAGGTTACTAAATTATAAGCTATGGCAAAAAAAGTTAAGACTATTATTAAGTTAAATCTTCCTGCGGGAGAAGCTACTCCGGCTCCGCCGGTTGGTCCCGCCTTGGGCCAACACGGACTGCCGATCATGGACTTTGTGCGGGCTTACAACGAAAAAACAGCCGATAAAAAAGGGCAGGTTATACCGGCCGTTATAACTGTTTATGAGGACAGAACGTTCTCATTTATTACCAAACTGCCGCCTGTAGCCGAGCTAATAAAAAAGGAGTTAAAGCTGGAAAAGGGAGCGAAAAAACCAGGCCAGGAATCGGTGGGAACTATTACCCATGAGCAAGTTACAAAAATTGCTACTGCTAAAATGGAAGATTTAAACGCCAATGACAACTTAGAGGCTGCAGAGAAAATTGTTGCCGGAACAGCAAGATCAATGGGCATTAAAATTGAGTAACAAAATTGCCAAGAAACCAGATCTAATTATCTAAAGTAAATCTAAATATTTAAATATTTAATAATTTTTAATTTAGAATTTACTATTTATCTTGGAATTTGATTTATAGAATTTACTAAAAATGGGAAAAGTTAAAACAGTTGTCATGGGAGATGAAAAAGCAGAGGAAGCCGCCCGCAGGAAGTCGGAGGCTAAACGCGAGCAAAAAAGACTAACTAAGCGGAAAGCGGAAAGCATAGAGCATAAAGATAGTGAAAAAGGGGAAAAGGAACAAGTTCAAATACAAGTACAAGAACAAGAAAAAGAAAAAGAAAAGGAAAAAGAACAAGTACAAGAACAAGCACCGGAAGAAAAAAAGCTTAAGAAGACCGGGGAAAAATCGACCCTGGGCCGATCTGCCGCGGGCAGAAAATTATCCCATGGAAAAACGTATCTGCAAATGAAATCTTTGGTGGACAAAAACAAAACTTATCCCCTATCGGAAGCTATCGAATTGGTCAAAAAGACTACATTTTCCAAATTTGACGGCACCATGGAATTGCACGCCAACCTTACGGAAAAAGGGGTTCGGGGTGTGGTTGCCCTCCCCCACGGTACTGGAAAAGAAATCCGCATCCGTATTGCGGACGAGAAACTGATTACGGATTTAGAAAAAGGCGGCAATATTGATTTTGATATTCTAGTCGCCCACCCAACTCTCATGCCGAAACTGGCTAAAATTGCTAAAATTTTAGGCCCCAAGGGGCTAATGCCCAACCCGAAAACCGGAACTATAGGCGAAAACCCGGAAGAGTTAGCGAAAAAATTATCTACCGGCCAGATCCAGTTTAAAACCGAAACGGAAGCGCCGATTGTCCATACGATTCTGGGTAAAGTGAGCTTTGCCGATAAAGATTTAGTAGAGAACGCGGAAGCTTTAATCAAAGCTATCGGTCGGGAAAGAATAAAATCCCTCTTCCTCAAATCCACCATGAGCCCGGCGGTAAGAGTACAGGTTTAAATCTAAGCATAAAGCGGGAAGTTCGTAGCGTAAAGGAAATTCCAGATTTTTATTCTCTTCTATATACTGGCCGCCAAACGCTCGCTATGCAGTTTTTATGGGGCAATTTCCGCCCAAGTGTAATGCGAGCGACGAATAATGGCAGGAGCGTTAAGAACCAATGAGGGGTCATAATCGAAGATCTCTGCCGGTTGTTTATTATTAAGATTGGTTAAATCCCGATCCAGGGTAAATCCACCGCCCGCGGCAAAAATCCCCCGTCCACGGAATTGTTTATTTTGATTATTCGGATCCTTAGGATCTTTATCGCCTGAGTAATCAATACTAGTCCCCGTCTGGAATTTCCCTTGGGCAATATATACCCCGTCCAGCAAGGGATTATTCCCATTTTGCAGACCGTTCGCAATTATAATATTTCCTTTGACAATGAAAGCTATAAAAGCGGTCGGATCCGTACGTTCAATCCAGGTCCCCTCGCCAGACACCGCATAATCGATATAAAGATTGCCGGGAACTAAAATGATTAAATATTTCCCGGCACTGATTTGCTGTTTATGATGAATATGCAGGTTCGGACCAGGACTGGGGGTATATATACCCTCCGTCAAATGGTCATCAAGATAATTAGCGGAATTAACATTATCGGTCATGGTTTGGACCGAACTATCCCCACCTAGATATTTGTACCAGTAGTCATAGCTTAAATACTGTCCCGCCTGCCCCACCGGGTAGAGGGAATTCGTTTTAATCTTCCACATAGCACTATTCAGTTTGTTTACCGGGACCCCGCTAAGGTCCGGCGTGGGAAACCCGGTGGTTCCCCTATTGGTAGCTACGGCAGCAGAGTGTTTCGCGGGATTGTTCCCCAGATCCAAAAAGGTGCTCAAGTCGGTAAAAATGGGGTCCTTAATTTCGTCAAAAGCAAAAATATCACCGTACGCGGATGGCTGGTTAGCTTGCCACCAAGCAGGAAACCAGGTTGAATTTATCTCCACCTCATCGAAACAAATTTTCCCATTCCTCAACGTAGCTGTGGCTTTAATAAATATCTTTTTTGCTACACCCTTAATATTTAGATCTGTCCCGTAAATGCCGTTATATACATACCAATCGATAACCGCAGGGTCAATTTGAATAGCCTGACCATTAGAAGAAGTAAATTCCACTTTTTTCACATCGTTGTAGTCCGTGCTATTTGTAAGATCAACCCTTGCTTTCAAGGCTTGGTATATCTCGCCGATAACCAAATCATTTGTCGGCGCGTCATATAAAGTTAAATTGCAGGACAACGGAGGTTTCAGTAAAGTTACCGAAGTACTTTTACAGATAGAAGTTTTACCCAGGTTGTCTATCACGGTACCGGTAAATTGGTAATTCCCCGGGAGATTAAAAGAGATGCTGAATTTACCCGTAGTATTTTCATAGTGATTAGTTTTCCCTGTCGGGTCAATAATATCTAACCCGTAAGTATTAATGACGCCGCCATTAACCGTATGCCCGGTTAAATTGATAGTCATTGTCGCCGGAGCATAAGGGCCGGACTGAGCGACGTTAAGACTATCGCAGACAGGATATTGCGGAGGCGGAGTAGGAGACGGACACGCTATGTTACAGGGAACATCATTATTGCAGACATCCTTACAGGTTCCCTCTCCGCAGGTTTTTCCCGACAGTCTACAGGCGCCCGTACATTGTCCTTTCGGCAACCAGTAACCGTTCCCATTATCTTTCTTTACCGGAACACCTGGATAAGTCCAATTACGCTGCTTGCAGGTTGTTTCGTCCCAGTTCTGGGCGTTTACGCCGGTAATCCAATAGGAACCACACGAGCCTGTTTTTTCGGCATTTTCGTCTGTACATAAATCGCCCACACACCAACCTCCGTTCTCATTACAGGTAAGTCCTCCTCCCCCGCCGCCACCGGCACAGCCAGTGGGAACACAACCGGTTCCCGAAGGATCTACATGACAGCCCTCAAAACCTAAGAAGCGGCAACTGGGAGCACTATCGCAACAGGGAGCTACCCGGGTTTGGCCGTAAATCCCGCAGGAACAAGTGGAATCTTTACCCCCGTTACAAAGACCACACGTCTGGGCTTTTACCGTACCGGCACGGAAGAAAAGAAATAATCCGACAATTACCCCCGTGGCCAACACCAACATCCCGGCAACCCTCATTAATTTCAGATTAGCACCTACCTGTATTACTGACAATGGGAGAAATCCGACGAGTCCGGTAAGCGACTTTTACTTAACCAGGTAACCTAATTCGTTGACATTGCGATTTTGCAGGGGACCTCTTGCAGGCACGCCCCGGGAAAAATAATCAACAGAGGCAAAATCCCCGCTGCGGAAATAATGTTTAACCATTTCTACCACCTCTTCCGGAGAGTAAGCTTCTGCTCCGCTGATGTAAACCGGCGTTAACCACTGCTCGCCGTTTGGACCGTAAAACTTTCGCCAACCAGTCTGCACCAGGGAATCATAAATTTTCAGCGGTCTCTCCCGGTCAACCGGAAATTCCAGAGGCACGGGATTTTCTATTTCGTCCCGGCTGACATCAATCCAAAAACGGACAATTTGCCCGTCAAGAGCTTCTACATTAACATATTTTCCTTCCAGTCCGCGAGCGCCGCTGTCATCTTCAAAACTTTGCCAGTTAATTACGATCTCGGCTGAAGCCAAAGGCGGAATTGACGGCCAGAGCCGCGGCGTTTTGGTTGGCATTTTGGTGGGTGCAGGTTTCGGCGCTTCTGTGCGGGTAGCGGTCGGGACCGAAGTGTGCGTTGGAAAAGGAAACGCAGTCGGCGTAGAGGTAGATTCGGCGATAGTAGCCGTTACTTCGGCAGTCGCGGCTGTCGACGGGATCGGAGTCTTCTCTCCCGAGGAAAAGTTTGCCACCGGAGTAAAATCCCCACGGCACCCGGACAGCAGATTTAATAATACCACTAAAGTAATTGTATCCCGGCGGTGCCTTAACCCCTCAGGGCTAAACCCCTTCATAGGGCTTTCTTAACTCAGAAAGCAGAAGAAGTCAACCGGGTCGAAGTATGGCAAAGGAATCCCCTTCTAGGGCACCATCTCGCTCCAGGAGTAGAGGGGGTGCATCATCTCCGCAGGAGCGTTTAAAATTAAAGCGGGATCGAAAATAAAAGTTTCCGACGGGAAGATTTTGTTCTGATTTCCCATAGTGCGCTGCAATTTGAAATCGTGGGCGATAAAGACACCTTTGCCGCTAAAATCCTGGTTGCCGCCAACATTTGTACCGGTATCAAAAGTACCGTCAGTCAGGAAAAAGCCGTCCATGGTAGTATTTATCCCGCGCTGTAAACCATCCTGGACTTTAATACCATCTACCGCCCCCCCGCCTTTGACGATAAAGCCCAGGAAAAGCTGGGGATCGCGGGAGGTAATAATCGCATTGACTAACAAATCTCCCTTGACCAGAAAGATGACTGCTTTCGGTGAACCGCCGGCGTTGTTTACCTGTTGGATACTAGAGACGGTCAGATCACCATCGACTTCATAAACCCGGGTTTCGTTTGCGGCCATACCGGAAATAATACTAGGAATACTGTGGATGGAGTCAATCACGTGTCCCCCGGGCCAGGTAAAAGTATGTAACTGACCGGTTAAGAGATCATGCCAGTAAGTATAACTGGCATATTTCCCCGTTTCCCCGGCAGGGCTGGTACTGTCGGTTTTCACCTGATATTGTGCAGTACTTAATTTCCCCTCATGGCTCCAAAGATCAATGGACGGTGTTTCCGGATGTCCCGTTATCCCGACATCAGTTGAGACGATTGTGGAATGAGTTAGCGGATTGTTGCCTAAATCCAAAAAAGTAGTGTCATTGGGGAGCGGGCTACGAATTGTTCCTTTGGCAAAAATATCCCCGTAAGCATTAGCTGCCCCCGTCTGCCACCAGCCTCCGTATTCATTAACCACGGCGTTATACAGCCCGGGGGTACAGGTAATGGAAGTAATCCCCAAACCCGGCTGGAAATTGGTCAAATAACCGGAGGCGGTAATAGTCGTTGAGCCTGTATGGTCGGCTGATAAAATTTGGATGTTAGTGGAGCTGGGAGCATTATACATTGTAACATCGGCCGGTGCGCGAATAACCGCAGGCACGCTGCTGGCAAAATTGATTTCAGCCGTAGTGGGAGCTGCGTATAAAGCTCCGGTAGGCACACTTACCGTAGTCGTGACCGTGAGCGAGTCATCGACGATAATGCTTCCTCCCGGCCCGGTCGCGCCCGAAACATCCACATTAAATTGGCAGGAAACATCCGGCGAAGAAATGGTTAGTTGGCAAGTGCGGGCGCAAATAATATTGGTTCCATCCAGCCCGAGTACATTTACATTTACCGTTGATTGTCCCGTGCCCACCGCTTTGGGGGTTACCGCCACCCGATAGGTGGGGGCCAGGCCGGGGGCAGAAAGACTGGCAAGCTGGGTCACCGGTAAAGTAGTAGTAGACGGCGGATTAAGCCAGGTACCCCCGGTAATTGTGCCGTTGGTCGGGGCGCCGCTGATCTGGCCGCTCCCGCTATCCCCAATTTTTAAAACGTTGGGATTAAACGCGCAAGCTAAAGTCCCGCAGGTGGGAGGAGGATAAATAACATTTACGGTAGCGGTATCCCGGCAGGTTGTATTCCCGTCACTCATCGTTCCCACAGCAGTAATAATGGCCGTACCCGCCGTATTCCCGGCAGTAACTCTGGTTATGTAAGGAGCATAACTATCACGGCTGGGATTAACGGTCGTCGCGGCAGTATTGGTGTTAGAGGAAAAATCAACATAAGAAATAATGGCATTGTTGGCGGTATAGCTGGCGGTAAGGTTAACCGTACCGTTGGTGTAAATAGTATTGGTAGCAGGAAGAAGGTCTAAAGTACAACTGGGCGGCGGGGGCGGGTTAAGGGTACAGGTATTGCCGCATTGATAAAGATAATTGCCGCTAGTGTCATAAAGATTAGCCGCTACCCGGTGAGTACCGACCGTATAGCTGGTTGCCGTATTGGTAGAAGACCAGGAATTGGTAGTGGAATAAGTAGAAGCTCCTCCCCCGTTGGCACTAGCGATTGAGTCCCAGGTAGAATAACCCCCGTTAGGATCCCGATTGACATAAACATTAACCCCGTAAATGCCTCCCCCGTTCCCGTTAGCATTAGTAGTTATATCAATCGCATTCGGCTGGGTTCCAGGGTTGGGGCTGCAGGAGATACTGCAGGTAGGAATATTATATACATTGACTGGCATCCGGGAACCCGGACCACACCATTTATAACCCGGCGAACCTCCTATAGAGCTACACCAGGCCGGATCCGATTCACAAGCGGGGTTTCCCGAACAGGCATAGGTAGTGGAAACTCCGTACCTGTCCATTAACCGAGAAGTATTGCAGGTTGCTGTCCAAGTTCCCGTACTGGAAAAAGTACCCGGTGCCGGGCAGCCTCCGGGGCCACAAATAGTAGACCAGGAAGTGCCTAATTTCGGGTCCGAGCTGGGAGCTAACTTATAAATTCCGTAGCTCGTCCCCCCATTCTGTGGACTGGCACTATAGTTATTGGGGGCCGTACTTTTATTGACGTAAGCAGTCCCAGGCCCGGAAGTTGCCGTGCAGGTAGGGTAACAGCCCTGGACGTCTACGTTGCAATGGCCATTGTAATTCCAATTGCTGATATTGTTATCCCAGAAAGTGCAGGTGCCGTTACAAACTGAAGAACAGTAACCTTTATTGGGGTTATAAGTCGAGGTGTAAATGTTGTTATAATCGCAGCAGGTGTAATACCATGAACCGCCGGCGTTTTGGCATTCCGCCTCACTGTTGTTGCCAGGTTTAGAGCAAACTCCTGCGAGACACGGAGTAGGGTTGCTGCCGCAGTTCATAGAAATTACACATGCTATTGTATAATCATCCGGCTGGCAACAATGGCAGGCAGCCGGGCGCCAGGGATCGCAGCAGGGGTCATTGGGATCACACGTTTGGGCCCGCACGAAGGAAGGGTTATTTTGAAAGAAAATTCCCAAACAAACCATCGCCAAGAAGAGAGCAATTAGCCATAATATTCTTTTCATGTGTTAATTTACAACGATAATTTTCCCGGCACTAAGTTGCCCCCCCGCTTCCCCAGCCACATCCGAGAGCATTATTTCTTTACCCGGTCTGACCTGATCTAAAAAATATTTCTCAAAATCCTTGTTACCCCAAACAATTTGCCTAGCAATAAATATGTCTTTATTCTTCGAGTAAAGAATTAGACCCGATGCTAATTGTACCGATACCGCACCCTGCTCTTGCTGCAGAGTAATCTGGTATTTGTCGTTGGTCTCTTCGACCTTAATAACTTTACCCCCCATTACCTTTTCAAAAGAAGTTCCGTTAAAAGAGGCCGATACTCCGGAGACAGTAGCCAGAGCCTTTAAACTCTTGTCCGTAATTAAATTAAGACTGCTTATGTCCTTCTCCAAACTTATGGTGTCCGTTAGTTTACCGGTTGCGCTTGAGGGAATTTCGTAATCTTCCGGCAGCATATTTCGGTGGGAACTTACCGCCTCGCCTTGTTTTCCTGCAGTTAGGGGGACTTTTCTGTGCCCAAGAAGGATAAAATAATAGGCAAATTCCGCCAGAATAATAACCGCCAATATAAAAAGGAAAACAAGGAGAACTCTCTTTCGCAAGAACCAACTCACCATATATTCATCGAACCATAAAACGGGGGAGGAGTCAAACGAAAAAATATAAATTAGCGGGACTCAAGCTTAAAATATAATCGCAGTACGTGGCTGCGGCGGGGGAACGTGGCAGCCAGACGCTCATAAGTTTGTTTTCGCTCCGCCTCCGTCCAATTCGGGTCTAGGCCTACCAGGGTTAAATCAAAAGCTGAAAGCCCCTCAGACACTTCCTTTTCTTTAGGTCCGGCCATAACTTCAAAGCCCAAGGCGCTATCTTCATTTAATCCGCTTTTAGTAATGCTATTGACCGGGAAATAATCGGTCGGCAAAGCCTCTTCCTTTTCATGCACTGTCCGGCCGATAGCCATCACTTTCCGGCTGTTAACCGCTTCTTTTACCATTAAGCCTACCTGTTCCTTCTCTTCTCTTTTGCTTCCCTTTTCAAGCAAAAATTGGCCGGTCACCGGATCGGTATCACATTCGTCCCGGCTCACGGTTACGGTTTCTCCGGGTTGCAGATTTTTAAGGCGTTCGGAGGTAGCAAGAAAATTAGTAAAAATTTCTTTGGCCCGAAGCCAAGGCAAAGCCAAAGCTGTACCGGCGAAAGCTGCTTGTCGGAGGAATTCCCGTCGACTAGTAATTTCCTTAAACATTATAGGTTTATTATATATATTTGCTCATTCTTGTCAATCGCCCTTTTACGGTCGGAGCGTTTCCGATTGCGTTTCCGGCATTAAAGTTCGTGCCTGTGAATGTTCTGCCCGCGAGGCTCTCTGAAGATAAAGCATTTCAATTTTAGGATTGTATTTGGGGGGGTAACGTACCTACCGCGGCCAGTTGAGCTAAAGCCTCTACAAACAAATCCAGGGTTGTCTGGAAATAAGAACCTTCGTCTAAAAGAAACTTATATGGGGACCATATTGGGGACGGTCCTAGAATTAATTGTCGGGGCAAATTATATTAATGACTTCTCGAGACGTATTTTCTCCTGACCCCCATAGCAAACAAATTATTCCCGAGTACTGCCTCCTCTTCCATAAATAACTTTTCCGTATCCGGAAAAATCGGCATTCATGCCTTCATAAACAAATTTTCTATACTCCTCTTTCGAATGTTTTGTTTCGCCGATCAAGCGGACAATAGCCGTGTCTAATAGATGCAAAGGGCGTAATCCGATAGCTTCGCCAAAAGTACTGTAGGAATAATTTACCGGGTCGGATACCAATCCCGCTAACACAGGATTTAAATAAATATATTGCGAGAGCTGGATAAAATATGCTTCATTTTGAATGAGAATACTTTTATATCTATTTTGAAAAACTGGACCAAAGTGAGAATAAGCGCGGTTATAATACATTGAAAATCCGGTAGCCAACGAGGACATTATCTGCAAGATAGGATCCTTGCGCGTTTGGAGAGAAAGATGGAAATGATTCGGCAGGAGGCATACGGCATACAATGAAAAGTCATATTTCTCCTTCAATTTTATTAATCTTTTTAGGAAAAAACGTAATCCACCGGCTGGATAAAAATATCCTGTTTGTTAATTCCGCGGTTAAAAACACGGTAGAATGCATTTTTTAATGCAAGACGAGGACCGCGCGGCATACTTAACAAATTGTGATATGTCTTAATTGTATTGTCAACAAATTAAAGGACCGTCCCCTAAGCCTTTAAACCATTATTTCAAACACCGGCCAGCGTAATATTATGGCTATTTCCTCCGGCCCGCACCAACCTAAGGGGTAGTGGCGAAAGATCCTCTTTAGCCGCTAACGGCAGCCAATAATCCGCTGAGGCCACATCCGGAATCATTTCCCCTTCCGGGCTTTGATAGAAACCGATATACTGCGGCGCTTTTAGAATCAAGGGGACCTTACCGTATTTTCCAGCTACCTCTTCCGCCTTTACTTTCCCCGGTACCCCCTCTGCCGGCAAGCGTCCTAATCCTACGGAAACCGTTTCTTCCGGAGGAAAATTACTACGTAGTAAGCCATTGAAAGATTCCGGGTCGAGAGTATCGAAGTGGTCGAATCCGCCCAGAAAGATAAATTTAGTTCCGTGAGCCATTGTCGGTTTTACCGTGAGAAAATGCCGAAACCAGCTATTACTCCGGTCATGGGAAAACTTATCTATATTTTCTGTATTAAAGATTAGGACACCGTCGGACTGGCCTGATGGTGGAGCTAAACTAATACTTTTGTCTTCCAATCCAATTAGCGGTATCCCCGCATTAACACACCATTCAACCGTTTCGATAAATTGATCCAAACTGAGAAGCCTGCTAACTTCCGGGATCGTATCCCTTTGTACGTAGCCTTGGTCAGTGAAAATTTCTTCCCGCAGATAGGATATCCCCTCCTCATGAGGAAGGTCCTTTAAGTGATCCAGTTTGGGTTGCAATTTCTGGTCGAAATATTCCAACCCCACAACAAGCGGAACTTCCGGCAAAAACTGCCTAATCTCCTGAATAATTTTCCTCTGTACAATCCTTTCGTCCCTGATGTAATGGTTTTCTCCGAGGCAGATAAACTTGCGGCTTTCCAAATCCGCCATCATTTCCCGCCAGGTTGAAATACCCGCAATTTCTCCGAATTCGTCTTTAATAGCTATGGATAGTTCGCGCGGGATTGCCAATTCACCGGCGGTAACATCGGCCCTTCCTTCACTGCCAGCAGCCGCTTCCCCCACTCCAGAAACGGTTCCCACTTCTGATCCCGCGCTACCGGCAGGATCTCCCCCAACTTTTGATCCCGTTTCCTTAAATCCTTCTGCCGCCCGGCTATTGCTCCCGGTTAGCACCGAGAGGCCGACGGTACTGACCAAAAAACTGCCCAACCACTTGAGAAAGTCCCGCCGGTTAATAGTTCCGGAAACCGGCTGTTTGTTAACGGAATTGTTCGACTGTTCTTCTGTAAACATAAAGCATTAAATTATATCTTGCCCCAGTCTAAAAAATTTTCCTTCCGAAGTCAATAAAATTTTGCTCAATTCCGTGAGATTGATAGTTTTCGTTCATTATCAAACCGGGAAATTGCCAGCTCAATTAAACGGTCCAGCAGGGCGGTTTGGGGCAAACCGGAAACTTCCCAGAGTTTGGGATACATAGAAATATCGGTAAAACCGGGAATGGTATTAATTTCGTTGACTAAAACTTTCCCGTCGGGTTTTAAAAACATATCTACCCGCGCCATCCCCTCGCAGTTTAAAGCTTTAAAAGCTTTCACAGATATTTTTTGTATCTTGGACACTTGTTCCTTGGATAACTTTGCCGGTATCTGTAGAGTTGCTCCGTTTTCATCAAAGTATTTAGCATCATAGTCGTAAAATTCATGGCTCCCCGCCGGAATTACCTCCCCAGGAAGAGAAGCAACCGGTTTTTCATTTCCTAAAACCGCGCATTCAATTTCCCGTCCCGCAACCGCTTCTTCAATAAGGACTTTGGTATCATATTTGAAGGCTTCTTTGATGGCTCTTTTTAATTCCTTCTGATTATAAACTTTACTCACTCCCACTGAAGAACCCAGGTTTGCTGGTTTGACAAAAAGCGGAGATAGAAAGTGGCTAGGGGCTAGCGGTGAGGGGTTAGCAAGAACGACAAATCTAGCTGTGGGGATGCCGGCATCCCTTAACAATCTCTTCTGTACCTCTTTATCCATCCCCACCGCCGATCCTAAAACTCCCGCTCCGACAAAAGGAATCCCCGCCATTTTGAGAAATCCCTGGATTGTGCCGTCCTCGCCATAGGTTCCATGCAGGACGGGGAAAGCTACATCAACCGACAGATTTTGCCGTGCCAGCGGCGTCGGGGGCAAAACCAACTCTTTACCCGATCTGGCAAGCCCGATTAATTTGGGGTTATCCGGATTCAAAAGATAATGAGCCTGGTCCTCCAGATACCAATGCCCCTTTTTATCAATGCCGATAAGTACAATTTTGTACTTATTTTTGTCCAGGGCGGAAATAATATTGCGGGCTGACAGGAGAGATACCTCGTGCTCCGCTGACCGGCCGCCGAAAATTACCGCCACTTTTAACTTCATATTAATAATTTCAATTCACAATATCCGACTCCAATATCCAATTACCAATTTCTCAAAAATAATTATTTTTTCATTTTTTCTAAGATAGAACAGACAATCGCCTCAATTTCCCGACCCTCTTTAACCAATTCTTCCGTTCTTCTAGAAAAACCTGGATTTGTTGAGATAACAATTTTTAACCGGTATTTTGTTTCTTTTCGTTTCCCGTTTTACGGTAGCGAAACAACTTATAATTTGTTTTCTGCCGGTTAAACCATCTGCTTCCTGGCTGTTGGCTCCCATTGATGTGAACAATCGGGAAATTTGGTCAATAATATTCAAGTTCTGCTGGGTCTTGGGAAGAGCTTTTGTTATCTTTATAACCCAAACTGCAAAGTCAAAAATTCTGTCGTGAATATCAAATTTGTTGGTTTTTGACAATTGTTCATCGGCCATTGGTTATCGGGTCAATTGTAATTATTTCTCTTCTTTTCCCAAAATTCCCCGCGACGGCAGAGCAATTTATCAGCATCTTCCGGATGAGCCATGAGCATTTCGACCGCTTTCTCCAAAAAGATCGTATTCTGCGAACCCTTAATCAAAACTACATCGTTCTTGCTGATTATTTCCCGAAGATATTTCCCGGCTTCATAGGAATTAGGAAAATTTTTAATCTCCGGCGGAAAATATTTTTTGGTCAACGGCCCGACGGTCAAAACCAGATCCGCAATTTCCCTGGCAGTTTTGGCTACTTCCCCGTGTTCCCCGGCCGCGGCATCCCCGAGCTCCCGCATGTCCCCCAGTAAAGCAATTTTCCGTTTATCTTTATAAGTCGCCAGAACTTCCAGCGCGGCCAGCACGGAGGATTTGGAGGCGTTATAAGAAGAATCAATCAGAATACTTCCATAAAGGCCAGAAATCGCGCTCATCCGACCCGGCGGCAGCCGGAAATTTCTTTCCAGCGCGGAAATTGCTTCTTTGATTTCAATTCCCATAACCATTCCTACAGCGATTGCTGCTAAAAATACTTCGCTGTAACCCGGATTTAAAATCTGGCCCGGTAAATTCAGCCGGTAATTCTTATCTAAAATAGCAAACTCTAGGGAAAACCCCTGCCCGGAACTATGAACATCTAATATATGCATATTGGCATCTTGTGCACGACCATACAATATCATTTTACACGTACATTTTGCTGAATATTCCCGCGCCAGCTGATCGTCGGCGTTAACGACAGCAGAACCCCGGGGCGGGAGATTTTCTATTAATTTACCTTTTTCCCGGGCAATTTCTTCCAAATTTTTAAAATTTTCGCTATGAACCAGCCGTGCGTTCAGAAATACCCCGATCTCCGGGCGCAAAATTGTCAGCAGGTAATCCATATTTTTCGGCCACACGGGCAAATCCACCCCCATTTCGGCAATATAAATCCCATAACCGGGTTTACCTTTCAGAAGCGCGAGTGGCGCGAGTATTAACATCCTTAGCCAGTCCCCGGCTGAATAGTCTAAGGGAGTTATACCCAGGAGATCCAAAGGAATACCGCTTTCGGAGTTGGCATGTTCGCTATAGTGACAGGAATATTTATCCGCGAGAATCGCGAGAATTGCCCGGCAGGTGGAAGTTTTACCGACGCTTCCGGTAACACCGATAACCCGGGGATTAAATCCGGCCAACCGCAGTTTTGCCCAAAAACGCAGATAATATAAAACGGCAAGGGCTACAATTTTCTTCACTGGAGATAATATTACAACAGAATCCGGCTGTCTACAAAGCCAAAACCAGTCCCAAACCGAGAAGGGCAAAGCCGAGAACCGCCATCACGACCGTCGGCGTATAGGAGGCAGTTTCCGGTGGGGTAACTTTCCCTGTAGTCTCCCCCGTGCCACCGGTACTTGCCGTGGTTGTCCTGATGGTAAAGTCGATCTGCGCTTGTGTCCGGTTGCCCGTCCCGTCAGTCGCAATCACCGTCGCGGAGTGGGCGCCGTTAGCCAGCGCGGCATTGGGCACCCAGGACCAATTACCTACACCGTCCGCCGTGATCGTTCCGCTTTGAGTCGGCGCCGGATAAAGTGTAACTTGGACACTGGCTCCCGGGGAAGCTTTCCCGGCAACCGTCGGTCGGGCATTAGTTAAAACCGCGCCCTGGGCAATACTGGTAATGGTCACGCTTACCGAACCTCCGGTACCGCCCGTACAACCGCTGTCGCTGGTACAGCTGTCAGCACAATAATGGTCTTTCGGTGAACAATCGACCGTGACACAGCTATTTGCTTGGCAAGTCTTATGCTGATATGTTTGCGGGCCGGGTGCGGAGCTTACCGGCGGAGTGTTGGTTGGGGTATTGGTTGGTGTATCCGTCGGGGTACTGCTAGGAATATTGGTCGGTGTATTGGTCGGGGTACTAATAACCGGCGTATAGGTCAAATTAACCATACAACCGGTGGAATCGGTCGTCGTATCGTCATGGGCTGTAGCGGTAATTGTCCAGGTTTGCGCGGAATTAAGGTTTGCAGGCGCAGTCCAAGTTACCGTCGCACCGGTAGTCGGAGTCAAATTACCCTTATTTGATCCGGGGCTGGTAACCCCCCAGGTGTAAGTAATTGTCCCCGTTCCTCCGGTAGCTGCAGCCGTGAGAGTCTTGGTCGCTCCCAAAGTAACATTATTACCTGCCGGCGAAATCGTCACTCCGGTACAATCCAACGCCGCTCCACCGCCGGCTAGAGTATAACTGGCATCACTTAGAGTACCGGCTAAACTTTCTCCATTAGCACCTCCAATTAAGGTATCCGGGGCAGGATTAAATTTGACCTCAGCAGTTCCTGCCGCCTTGACTTTGAATTTTATTGTTCCTACCGTTCCCGATCCGCTAAATCCCGCAGTGCTTCCTACCGCTAACATAATTGTCCCACTTGAAGCGTTTACAGTATTAGTAGCCACATATTGACTGGGGAAAACAGTTCCGGGAATTATCGAAGTTGCTGGATTTCCTGATGCGTCAACGACATCCAGCAGTGACGGATTATAAGAAATTGAGGTTTGTGACATAAATGCCAGATTCCCGCCGGTATCCATCGCTATTTGTACGTCAAAAATATCTCCGACAGCATGGCTTCCAGAAGCCGGAGTTAAAGCGAGGGTAGCGGTAGGAGCTGCTTTTTTAAAGAACAACTGCCTATTTTGTACTAAATAATAGGTCGCCGGTACCGCTGCAAGCAGAAAAAGAGTTAGGATAATTAAAGAAATGTATCTTCTCATTTAGGGCTAATGCTTAAAGATAAGGGCTCTTCTTCAATTTTGGCAGCCTGATTAGCCCTCTGGGGAACAACCAAAGTATCTGGGTCTGGGTCAAAACTAATCATCGTCGGACTAGAAGTAGGTTGCAAAGCGATCATTTTTATTATTCCGTAAACTCCTTTACCATCAAAAGTATTAGTCAGGCTACCGATGGCTAAGGTTATTTTCCCTTTATCGTTATCCGCTCGATTCGCAAGGTTATTCTGATTAGCAAATAAATTTTTTAGCTCTATCTGTACCCCGGCAGCCTTAGGATCAGCGTCAACTACCTTCAGCTTTTTAGGATCAAAACTCAGGGTTAATTGAACAACCTGAAGCTTGTTCCCGTTGGAATCTATATTAATGGTTACGTTAGTATTTTGGCCGACCGCTATTGTGCTCGGAACAGCGGTCAGAGAGAGCTTGGGCTTATTTTTTATTTCAGGAGTATTTCGTACTTCCGGAATCTGTGGTTTGCCGTTATTATTTCCCTGATTATTTTCTACTTGAGAAGTCACCGGTAGTTTTAAGTTAATTTTATTTAATCCTAAGACCATCCCTGCCACCAAACTGACTGCTGCTACCGCGATTACTAATAAACCTACCGTGATCAACTCTCCTTTTTTATTTATATTTGTCATCTTCAGTTAATGTTATGATAATATTTTACGGGCTGTCAACCGTTAATCTCCTGCTTTCAGGAAATTTCCTGCTAAAGCACCAAAATCCAGCGCATCCACCCGGCCATCAAAGTTAAAGTCTGCCGTACTGGTCCCCTGGGTAGCAGAGTTTAAGAAATCCCCGGCCAGTTTCCCGAAATCTAAAGCGTTAACCGTATTTGCCGTATCCTTGATCGCATCGCCACCAAAAAGTTGTTGGGCCTTCCAGTCGGGAGTATTGGATCCACCAACTAAATTTACGGGCGTAGAAACACCATTAACCTTTGTCAGTTCCTTTTTCAAATGCCCTACCCCATCAAGCATGACCCGATAAGAGCCGGGAGTTATGCCTGTTAGAACAACCGGAGAGGTGGTCTCATACAAACCGCTGGTTCTGTTTTGGCTCATGGTGATACTAAACGGAGAGCCAACAACGGCACCGGTTGTGGGGTTTAAAAGAGTCAAATTCGCTGCCATAGTTCCGCGGGGGGTGGTGGGAATCGTAATGGCTTCCTGAACGGTCACCGAGAAGGAAAGGGTGGGAATCGGCTGGCTGGTAGCCAGGCTTACGACGTTAGAAATAATGGACCAATTGCTGTTTGCATCCTGCGTTTTGAGGGCGAAATAATAAGTAGTACCGGGAGTAAGATTAGAAACCGTCAGAGATTCGGCCGATCCGGCAGCCGCAGGGGTCGGCGGATTTGCAACTGCCGTAGCTGAAGAGAAATTAGTACCGGTAATCGAACTGGTAGAATAGCGAATATCGTAAGCGGTACCATTTCCCGGATTAGCATTAGGTGCGGTCCAGGTTAAGACGACAGAGGTGGTAGTCGGCGAACCGGCAGAGAGATTACTGATAGCGGTCGGGGGTGTAATATCAATGCCAAACGGTTGCGCTGTTGACCAAGCTCCGATATTCCCCGCTTTGTCAATAGCCCGGACGTGCCAATAATAGGTGCCGTCAGCGGACAAAGTTGTACTAGCGGTTGTTGATGTCGGAGTCGCACTATAGGTATATGGCGGTGTAATGGAGCTATCCGCATCAACCTGGATCTCATAATTGGCTAATCCGCTGCCACTATCTGTGACCACTGACCAAGAAAAACTTACTGTCCTGGATCCCGCAGTAATAGCCACGGGATTAAGAGTAGGAACTCCGGGGGCAGTAGTATCTACCGTCATACTACGATAAACAGTCCAGCCGCTTACATTGCCAGCTACGTCTGCCGCCTGCAAGCGCCAATAATAGACGTTATCGGCGGTAATTACCCCAGACGGTAAAGTAAAGGAAGTAGCTGTTCCGACAATTTGATTGTTAGTGGGAGTGGCAAAAGTACTGGTTAGGGAAGTCTGTAAATCATAATGGTCTACTCCGGAACCGGTATCGCTGGACGCGTTCCAGGTAAAAGTCGGAGTTAGAGTGTTAAGGTTAGATGCATTTGTCGGAGTTAAAAGCCCAGGTAAAGTCGGCACCGTACCATCTATCGTAAAATTGCGATTGACAGAATAAGTGCCATTATTCCCGGCCAGATCGACTGCCTGAACATGCCAGAAATATTGACCGTCAGTAGCGACGGTTACAGAGTAGCTGTTTGTGGTAACCGTATATTCCGTTGCTCCGGTAAAATTGGAATTATTAGCCACTTGAATTTTATAGCTGGCAATACCGTTGGCATCGGTAGGGATCGTCCAGCTTAAAGGAACCGTTCTGCTGGTTTGTAAATAACCATTAGCCGGTGCGGAAAGAGCGGGAACTCCCGGGGGGGTAGTATCTAAAATAAAATTCCAGGCTGAACTCCAATTGCTGACATTGCCCAACTTATCATAAGCCCGGACTTGCCAATAATAAGGGCTATCGGCAGATAAACTGATGGAGGCAGAAGTTGCGGTAATATTATTTACCGTGGTAGGACTGGTAAAGGCACTGTTATTAGCATATTGCAGTTCATAATGGTCAAACCCGCTTTGGGTATCTGTTGAGGCGGACCAGGTAAGATTTACATTGCCGCTGACCTGATAACCGGCATCGGCCGGGCTCTGCGGTGTGGGCGCGACGGGACCTGTCGTATCTAAAGTGATGGTATAAGAACCGTTTGTTGTAGTTCCTAATATATTTGAACTATTTACGTCGGAAACCAAAGTTGTAGGAAGGAAAGTTACGTTGGTAGCAGCCACAGCTTTAAGAGCTCTAAATTTTATTGAAGCTATTACCCCCGTACCGGTATAAGTAGATCCTATAGGCGAAGATCCGGCAGAAAAGGTAATTCTACCCAAAGCATTGTCAATTTTATTATAAAGAATCTGAGCTAATATAGTTCCCGGAGTGATACCATTTCCCCCCGCTACTGCAGGATCCGGTACTACCTGAAGGGTCGTCGGATCAAATTGTAAGGCAACATCAACGGCATATATGGGGGTAGTACCGGTGTCTAGCGTAACATTTACATCAAAAGTTGAGTTTGTTGTTATACTTGTGTAGTATGAGGTTAAACTTGCCGGACTGAGAGCTAAATCCGCTACCCCGGGGCCAGAAACCGCTTTGGTTCTTGTTTCCTGACGATTACTAACCTGCCGGGTCGTCAGCGGCACCGCAATAACAACTAATAAAGTAACTAGCAATAATCCAATCGTTTTCCAGCTTGCTATTTTTTCCATTCTCTTAATCTCCTGCTTTCAGGAAATTTCCTGCTAAAGCACCAAAATCCAGCGCATCCACCCGGCCATCAAAGTTAAAGTCTGCCGTACTGGTCCCCTGGGTAGCAGAGTTTAAGAAATCCCCGGCCAGTTTCCCGAAATCTAAAGCGTTAACCGTATTTGCCGTATCCTTGATCGCATCGCCACCAAAAAGTTGTTGGGCCTTCCAGTCGGGAGTATTGGATCCACCAACTAAATTTACGGGCGTAGAAACACCATTAACCTTTGTCAGTTCCTTTTTCAAATGCCCTACCCCATCAAGCATGACCCGATAAGAGCCGGGAGTTATGCCTGTTAGAACAACCGGAGAGGTGGTCTCATACAAACCGCTGGTTCTGTTTTGGCTCATGGTGATACTAAACGGAGAGCCAACAACGGCACCGGTTGTGGGGTTTAAAAGAGTCAAATTCGCTGCCATAGTTCCGCGGGGGGTGGTAGGAATCGTAATGGCTTCCTGAACGGTCACCGAGAAGGAAAGGGTGGGAGTAGTCACCGGCGCGGGATCGATCGGCAGGCTGAGCGGAGAAACAGCAGTACTTGTCAGTACGGTTGCCGTCTGCCCGACAGCCGCTATCGCGGTATTACCGCTATCCGCAATAATAGCCACATTGGCTGTACCGGCCGCTTTGGGGACGAAATTGAGCGTGGCTAAAATTCCGGAGCCTCTATTAGTCGAACAGGGAGTTTGGCCGTTGACGGGGGTCGGAGCCGGGATAACGGTAGGACAAGCCGCGCCCAAGGCAAAACTCACCCTGCCCGCCGTTGCCGTATCTACTTTGTTAAGCATTTCCGTTCCGCTGGGAAAGGGGAAAAAGCTGCCCAGGGCAACCGGATTGGTACCCAGGTCTAAAAGATTAGAATCATAAGTTACGACCACATTAGCGGCGGAAATTTCGTAAGCATCCGTTTGATTGCCGATAGATACATTGACAGTGAAAGGAGTTCCTACCATCGCATGGTTTGTAGAATTTACCGCCGAAGACATAGCTAAAGTAACGCTGGCTCCGGCCGCTTTACCCCGCATTTGCTGTTGTCGCTGAACCAGAAAAACTGTAGCCACGAGAGAGATAAGGAGAATTCCAACCACCAACAACATTGTCCAGTTGCGTTTCGCTAACTTAAGTAACCCCAACCGCTCCGTTATTTTCATTTTTACAGGCTAATTCCAGCCTAGCAAATTTTTCACATGCATTGCAAGTACCAATATGGTTCTGCTTATTTACCGAAATTACCGATTATTTCCGAGATACTATATATGTTGTAAAGATTGCTGAACCCCGCAATGGCGATTCTTAAATCGGCAATATCGACGTGGTTATCTCCGTTTAGGTCTCCGGCAAGGGTCAGCGGCGGAGTCGGCCCTCCCCCGTCAGACCAGGCCCAACCCCGGTAAGCTTTAATGGTCTCGGCCAGCTTTTGCATATAAAAGAAGTCCCCAACCGGGGTATAGGGAATACTTAAATAATGCGCGGGTTATCAGGAGATTCTTTGTCGATCCAGGACCTGGCCAGGAAAAGCTGATAAGCATCAACCGGATAGACCTGACCATGTTCGTTTCCGTAGTAGGATTCTGTCAACGAACTGTACCAATCGGATTTAGCCGCCGCTATCTTATTTATATATATATCCGCATCGGCTTTAACGTAATCACCTAACAGCCTGGCGACTTCCGGAATCATGTCCTTAAAAGCAACCAGGTAACTATCGGTCACCGTCATAATTTGATATTGCCAGCCGGTAAAAGCTGGCATAAAAGCGGAGGAATCCATAAGAGTCAGGCCAAATTGATTAAGCGTAGTAACCTGGCGGTAGTCGTCGTTTACCGACGTCCAATTGTAGTTAGCGATAGCTTCATTTCTCCAGGTTCCTGTAGTGTATTTCATCAACCAGGTCGAATCAGCAGGTAATTCGATTAAAGGGGTTGTATATAATGTCTGCCAGAATATTTATCTCGCCGAGAGCAGCGTTTCTGGCCTGAAGCGGGATAACGTCCCGGTTAAGGTCAAGAGCAATCAGACAATCAAATCCGGGGGCGGAGGCCAGCCAGAACCAAGGATTATTCGGGCTAGCGATTTGGTTGAAATCATTATTGAAATTGGCCATCATCAATCCCATCTCCGGAGAATTTGCGGAAAGGGGTTGCCCTGCCGCCAGTTTGCTGATCGAACTAATGACCACCTGGCTGCAAACTACCCGGTAATAATCAGTTAACCCTCCGCTTTTGGCTATTGTATAGTCCGGAAACGGATTAATATTTATATAGCGGTTGGAAACGGCCTTAATAAAAGAAAGTTAGTTTTGCTCATGCAGGCTCTGATTGAAAATGTTGTAGGCTTGAACCGGATTCAAGGATAAAAATAAGAAGGCCGAAAGAAAAGAAAGGACGAAAACTACCCGCAAAACAAAACCTACGCTTTTGCCCATTAATTTAACTTTAGCACAAAATTCACCTCCCGAAGTTTGTCACCACGGTGTTGTAACTGAAAATAGTATCGGAGCCGGAAAGAAGTTGGCGCAGATCCAAAATATTGACTTTCCCGTCTCCGTTTAGATCTCCCGGGAGGGATCCGCAAATGTTTGGTGTTCCTCCCCCGCCGCAGACGTCGGGTAAATTACAACCGCCACAGCTACTTACCGTTCTTTGGGTTCCGCAGTTATCCGCTGCGGTCACACTGCCGCAGTTTTTTCCCAAACGGGAACAGAAAGCAACATCTGATTCCGGGATGCAGGAACAAACATTGTTATTGCAGGTATTGGGAAGAGTACATTTGGCCGGATCACAGGTACAGACATTACTGACACAGGAATGGGTGGCAGCACAGGCACCGCAGTTTAAAGTTCCCCAGCAGCCGTCGGAAATCGTCCCGCAGTTTTTGCCTTGGGCGGTACAAGTAGTGGCGGTGCAGGTCGGAAAAGTCTGTACCGGGACGGCACTGTTACACAAATGGGTTGACCGGCCAAGCCGGTCAACATTGCCGTTACAAAAGAAATATCCGGGGTTTTGGTAAATGATTATTTCCGCAGAACCCTTGGCGTGAGTTAAAGAATTTTGAAACCAACTGCTCGTGGTGGTTCCCGTTACCGGCATGGAGATCACGGGTCCGGCTTCAGGAAAACGCAGATCGTCTTTCTTTATCGTGTAAAAATAATGCGTGATGTCAAAAGCTAGATTCCCTACATTTGCAGCGCTTAACCCTGAAGGATTGTCAATTAAAGACAAATAATTAAAATCGGTCATAGCCAGCCAAACATCAATATCGCCCCAGTCCTGCCCCCGAAAATATTGATTATAGATAGTGTAATCTCCCGGATGAAAATAAGTGAAAAATTTGGACCAAAGAGGGGCCGTGTTATGGTGAAGTTCTGGCGGGGTATAATATCCGCCGAGAAAGTAGCCCAAACCAGCCTGATCGAGCTCGGAAAGAGCGGCTAAAGTATAAACAACCGAGGGGGTGAAGCCGTGTTCGGTCAAACTAAAGTCACTGGCCACTGTCTGCGTAGTTATTCCGCAGGAAGTTTCTCCGGTAGTAATCGTGTGGAAAGCAAAACATCTCGCCGCCTGTTGCCATTTCCAGGCTGACGGGTCATTCGGATACATAATAGCCGTAAACGCAAGCCCGCCCACAATTCCTCCGTTCTCTTCAGCGCTGGTGTTGTAATAACACTGGCTGTTAGGATCTTGGCAGTCCCGCTGCATTTTAAATAAGAAGGGGCCACCAGCTTGAGCTTCGGCCAATTTAGCTGACCAGAAGTCGGCATCAGCTTTAGCTACGTTGTAAATATTGGCTTTTTCAACATCCGACAGTTGGTCCCAAATTACCCACGAAGCAAGAAGGGTACTTCGGATAATATCTTCTGAGAGAAAATCTTTGCCCCACGTCGAATAGTGGTCGAGGGTCGCGTTGAGGTAACTTTTCGCCTTTGTCAAATCGGATACCGAAGAATTATTACTTAAACGGAATTTGACGGTGTGCGCTAAAGCTTGACCCATAAGAGCCCGGAAATTATTTTGGGAATCAAAGGCGCTGGCATAAGGATAATTTATGACAGCGGAAAAATCAGTGCTGCCATAAATTGACATAAATTTATCAATGAACCGACTGGCTATATCGGAATCTGAAAGAGAAATAGAATTCCTCTGCCAGAGATCGCTTAAGGTCATCGGTCGCCAAACATCACTTTCGTGGTGGCTGTTAGTGTCAAAGGAACGTCTCGCCCAAACCCGATTACCTTGGGTGACAATTTCCCAAGAGTTGTCCGAGGCAGCGTAATCTGTGGCATAAGTATCTATGGCGCCAGTTAAAGGTGGTGGATTTAGGTTAGACCCCCAAGCCGAAGATAAACTGACTTGAGACCAGCCGGATAGCTGGGAATTGGCACAATTTATAGTCCGGTACCAAATATTACCGCCCTTAAGAACCAACTCCCGCGGATTTCCGTCGAAAATATCATAGTTCAAAGCGTCAATAAAATCGGTCGGCGGTCCGGAATTCCCCCAAACGGCGGGCAGAGTGGTATAGGTGAAAACTTTACCCCCAAGGTCGCTCCCGGTGATATCCGATGACCGGCGGTACCATTCTTCATTACCCTTAATGACAATTTCCGTGACAAAATTGGCGAAATTACCGCAACCGGGAAACCGCTGATAAGCATGGGCGTCTATACCCGAGATAGGCAAGGGGTGGCCAATCGGAGAAATACTTGCCGGCCAAGCTTCGGCTAAAGATTTAGAACTCCAGTTCGCCGGAAAACTTTTTTCCGTTGTGTCGGCAGAATCGCGCCACCAAACCCTGTCGCCTTTGATAACCAGCTCCCGAAGCTTGCCATTAAAGACAACGAAAGTGTGAGTATCAACCCGATCTGTCGGCGGAAGGGTAATTTGGGAAAAAACCGGCCGCGCGGATACAAAAATGCCAACAAAAAGCAAACACGAGAGTAGATAAAATTTTCTCATTGGGTTTTGCCAAAGTTGGCCACGACTAAATTGTAATTGAAGATGCCGGAAAAGTTTCCGAGCAAGGCCCGTAAATCGGCGATATTAACCTGGCCGTCGCCGTTTAAGTCGCCGGGAATCGGATTGATAGTTAGAGTTACTTCGTTGCTCCAGGGAAGGTTGTTTTGCCCGGTAACAGATTCGGCATTAGTTTGTAAGGCGCTGTCAGGCGAACTGAAAAAATGAGGGCGGAAGCGAGTGCGGTAGGTACCGGGAAGAATATTTTGGCCAATGGTCATAGTCACTTTGCCGTCCGTTCCGACCCAAGTATTCCATTTCCCAGCAGCAACGAGGGAATTACCGTCGGGAGAAATAAAACTGTTTTCCGTATCCAGCTGCCCCTCATAGGTAAAGTTGGTTGAAGGATCTATAAAGTTAAAAGCCAATGTTTGCCTTGCGTTAGTTTGGACGGAAGTGGTGTTGTTGACCGAAGCCTGCAAGGCATGGCCAAGATAATATTTAACCAGGGACATGCTCATCGCAGGATCCTGTAGAGCCAAATTCTGATAGCAGTTCGGGTGATTTCCGGAATCAATGGTCCAGGAATTGCAGTTACAACTGCCGAAATGCTGTCCGTCATAACAGGAATTTCCGGTAGTATTACAATTCCACTGGTCAACCCTGGAAATGCCGATGTTGGGTGCTAAGTACCAATCTTCCCTAGTACACCAGCTTGACTTCTCCCCCTGACTGACTAATAAAGCCGGACCATGATACGCCGGGGTATTTATGCCGGTCAATTGGTATCTCATAATCAAATCTGCCTGGTCACGGCCGAGCGAGGTATCACGGCACATGTTCTCATCGGCGATTGGTATCCCGGGCTGGCCATAGTTCCAATAATAGTTTTGGTTGTAGCGGTATTCGAGATTATTGCCTAAGCCCGGAAGGAATTTGGGCGAATAAAGATAGGGCGGCACGTACGGTTGGGAGGTATCCAACCGTCCGCTAAAATAACTGTGTTGGTAAAGAGTACCGATATCGGCAAATGGACTGTCCGGGTTACGTGTATAGCGCTTATCTGCGGTGGCCCAGATAAAAGGGCTGGTGTCAACTGTCGGATCGACGAACATAAATCTTAAATTACCCCAATAACATTGGTGGGGATAGGGGCAAGCGACATCTCGGGTAACGCGCCAGGTTAAGACACTCTTGTTTGACCCGTCAGTGCAGATATTTTCCGGTAATTCCAAATCGTATCTTTGCCGAAAAGAAAGCGGAATGCCGCTATAATTATCGGTACCGGACAAAATCCAGTAGCTGCCGGGCTTTAAATTCCAGTACGGTAAAGTGTTGACACCGCAAACTCCCTGCCGGCAGGATTGGCCGGCGGAACAATCGCTGTCCAATGTGCATTCGCTAGTAAGAAAACGGACGTCGGCCAGCTGAATAAAATAACCCCCATAGCTGTCAGTGGTAGCTTTGGAAAAACCGAGGCCAAAAAAACGATATGTAGAGTTAACAGGAAATGGCAGTTGTGGCGCGGTACCATCAGAGTTAGGTTGGGGGTCAGGAAAACTTTGAAAATCAAAGCCGGGAATAATTTTCCAGGTAGAGCCATCGTCGCTGTAGCCGATATTGAAAGCCTTCGGGAAAGCCTGAATGCGATTTTGCCAAACTCTGGGCGTGACTATGATTTTAGCCAGGGATACGGGAGTGCCGAAATCAAAAGTCAACCATTCAGAATTATCCGGACCGGATAGTTGTTTAGACGACCAGGCAGTTTGGGGATTGTTGTCCAGGACATTTTGAGCGCTCCAGTTGTACCCGGATACCTGCAGTTCCGAAGAGGCATATATCCTTGCAGGTGCAGCAAATCCCGCGGCAAAGACCTTTTTTCCCTGGAGTAAAAATATTCCCAAGAACAAAATAAAAATTATTCTCTTCATTGGGTTTCGCCGAAATTGGCCACGACTAAATTGTAATTGAAGATATTGGTAAAGGAAGATAAAAGCTGTTTTAGGTCGGTAATATTTACTTTCCCGTCTCCGTTTAGATCTCCGGGGAGAGGAGCACAAACATTCGGGGTTCCCCCCCCGCCGCAGACTTGGGGCAGGGTACAAGTACCACAGACCCCTCCACAACCGTCAGTGCCACAGTTCTTCCCGACACAGTTGGCCGTTCTTGGATCAGTAGCGGTGCAGGTTAGACTGTAGGTATTATCGACTTGGCAGGATTGGGTTCCGGTAACAGAGCAGGTCCCAAAGGCAGCCGTACAGGCCCGTGTGGTTGGACCACAATTTAGGGTGCCTCCGCAGCCGTCAGGTATTGTCCCACAGTTTTTAGTTCCGCAACTGGTACTGGGAGTACAAATCAGATGCAAGGGATAAACCGAGGGATTAATAATAAACAGTGTTTCAAAGCGGTCAATAGCGTCCATGGAATTTAGAAAAAAATAGAGAGCGCTGTTCATCTTGTAAGCGTTGCAGGATCCCGGACCGCAGGAAATTACCTCCGGCTCAAGCCAATGGGCCGCTAAATCTCCGTCAACAAGGGGAGGATAAAAAGCTTTGCCGCCCCGTGTTAACCAGGCATAATTAACTATCCCGTCAAGCTTATTTGTCCAATTCCAGCCGGGCCGATTCTTAAAAATAATGTCAAAGTAGGCCCAAGCCTGATCTTGAAGCGTCGCATCCTGATCCCAATCGTCTTTCCCTGTATAGGCAAAGATCATGTCCGCCGGCGTAAGTGGTTTATAGGAATAATTATTAAAGCGGACGAGGTTGGAGATATTGTTGGTGTAGAAGTTACCAAAATTCCTCCGATAATCAGTTTCGATTTGGCTTTCGGTTTTCCCCTGGTTCAGTTGATAAAGTTGCGCCTGGGCCAACCCCCAGGCAATAGTCAAAGCATAACCCGGATGATCAATTCCGTGATTGCGCATGATAAAGGCACTTGTTAAGGAGGGATTGGGGGGCATGACCGCCTGGTTGCTGGTACAAATATCGCCCGGGTCGATTTTAGTAGGATCGGTCGCAAGTGCATGGGTCGTCGATACACAGGCGAAGTTAGCTGCCCGCACACTCCATTTAGTTAAAGCCGGATCGTTGACCCCGCAAGACGGGGTATCCGATTTATCCTGATAAACATCGGAGACAAATTTAAGGTAGGAAGCAATCCAGGCAAATTCCTCTCCTCGGCTATCCGAAATCTGATTATTATCATAACCTGCCGCCATGGAGCTTATACAATTATTTTTGTTCGTATTGGTGCCGATATCATTCAATATTCCGGAAATTTTGTTCCGGAGAGTCGTATCCAGGTTGCTCCACTGCCAGGAAGCAATGGCGGCTATAACCTGGCCGGATATTGGCGTTTCCGATTGTTGCCCTTTCCAACCCCCGGCAGCCCAATAGTCGTTGATAACGGCGGTTAAATACTTTTTCAGATTAGCCAGGTCGTTAACATCGCCGCCGGCGCTATAACGAACCCCATAGGCCGCTGCCAAACCCAGGCGCGAAAGTTGAAAATTCTGAATTCCTTTTAGGGTAGTCTCGGCGTTTAGAAAATTGGCATTGCCGAGATTGCTCTCGTAACTATTCAGGTATTCGAGAATTAAATCTTCCTCTTTTTGGGAAGTAGTTTTCGCCTGGGGTCGGAGTTCATAAATCCGGAAATTATCCCAGTAACTGTTACCGGCGGGTTTATTCCACGCGGGGTATTCGATTCCGACCTCGGAAATTCCCGTGAGCCCGTTAAAGATGGGGAAATCTATCTCACTCACGTTGGGATAAGCAATCTGCCCGCGGAGGTAAACGGAATTCTGGCCGTCAATTACCAGATAGGCACCCGCGCTGCTGACGATAATCTGGATTTTATGCCAGCCTAATTTGCGGCTTATCCGGGTATCAAAATATTTAGATTGCGCGCCGTAATCATTTCGCAAACGGTAATTTCCGGTAAGGCTATCAACAATAAATTCCAGGTATCTGCCTGAGGCATCGCGAACATAAAAACTAATTCCGTAATCCCTGGCCGGGTCGTCATAAAAGTCAACCTCATACACTAAATTCGATTTGCCGTAAATTAAGCTAGTTAAATTCTTTAAAATAATTTTGATATCGGAGTTATTTCCCGGATAATAAACATGGAGGATATTGCCATGGGTAGAGCCGGGATCGGTGTCCAGAGCAGTATTTACCACCGCATTTCCCAGAGCCGTTATCTGCCAATTCCCCAAACCATTTTCGAAGTTATCGCTGAAAACATCCGCGGCCCAAACCGGTTTTACAAACGCCAAAAAGAAGGTAATTACTAAAAAAAATTTAACACGGAGATTTCGCCCCATTAATTTAAATCTAACATAATTCTCCGTACTTTTCTCCAAATATTTTCCTCTTGTATTTTTTTTAAAAATATTTATTAATATCTGAAAGTCTGCCCGGTAAATGCTGGTAACCAACGAACTTTCCGGGAATTTTTTCGTTTTTCCTATTACCAGGGAGTATATTCTTGGCCATCCTTTGCCCCTATCGGTTCCACCGCGGTATCATCGGGAAAAATCTCCCGCGGAAATTGAATTAGCAATAGCAATTACCGGCAACCCCCACCCTTACGGGCTAACCGGCTGGGACCTGGAAACCGTTGGTGACACCTTAGTTATGCTGCGCCATCACGCCCGCCGCCGGATTTCGCCGCTGCGCTCCGGCGATTTCCTGGACAGGTTTAAAACCGTTAACCATTTTAGTCTTTATCTTAATTTACGACGCGAGTGGACCGGCAAAAGCGAGGAGGAATTCACCTCCCGGCTTTCTCCCGACGCTCCGGGATTTTGCCGCGCCGTAGATATTTTTACCCGGAAAAATTATCCCGGACCGGAAGAGGCCACCATCGCCAAGAAAAGGATTTACCACAATCCCCCGCTGAGCCGCTACTATTATCCTGATTTTGTCTCCTTTCTCCTGGATCATCGTCTGAATCCCGCTTTTTGGGAAAAATACGACGGCTGGGCTAATTGGCCCAAGCACCCGAAAATATTTGCCGGTAAAAATTCCCTGGCGGGTTTTTTTAAAGGGCAAATGCGCAACTGGCTGTATCATAAAGTAAAAGATCCGAACTTAATTGCCGCGTATCAGGCGGAATATTGCGGCCAAACGGAACGGTTACTTGAAGAATTTCCCCCCTGCCCCCTTCCCGAAAAAGCAAAACCCGGAAAGCCGCTTGTCCCCCGGGCTTTTTATCAATTCGGGACCGGAGAAATTACCCGCTTCGATTCTTCTCTGGAACGGTTGTCCGTTATTACCTGGTATCTTTCGCAAAACGGAGAAAAATTTGATCCCCGGAGATTGCATGTTCCCTCTTACGAAAACCGGGGATTTAAAACCGATTTTCTCCTCAGCGATATCCCCGGCCGAGCGGTTTGCTGGGAAATCCATCCCCCACATCATGCTTATGATCGAAACTTAACGGAAGCAATCGAAAGAAAACGGCGCCAAACTTACCGGCCGGAACTGGAAGGGGGAACGCTTTGCTTTACCACCGATATCGACGGAACTCACGAGGTAATTAAATTCCTGGCCAAACATTGTCCGGAGTTAGGAATCCGGGTACCCACTCCGGCAGATTTTCGTCTCTTAAAAGAACGGGCTGCGGAATTGGCCGCAGACTTTGACCGCAAACACCCCATGCTAGATCCCCGAAGATAGGAATGATAAAGAGAATCTTGTATTGTTCAGTACCCCGTTTCAAGTAGTTTCATCCTTAATTGGTAATATCTACTTTCCTGTGTAAGTTTAGATCATCGGCTTTGTTCCGCGTATAAATACCGATTTTACGGCCAGAGCGAAAGTTAAATTAGAAATAAATCAGAAGTAGCATTTGCTGGTTCTAAAGAAAAATTAACCTGCGCGGTAAAATTATCTTATCCCGCCGTGCTAAAGGAGAGGAATGATTGGGAGAAAAACCGAATAAGGTAATGGTAGCATTGTCAGCTACGGCTTTCCAGGTATGGGCGGGATTGGCAATCCATAAACAGGCATTCCCGTCAGGCAAATCTTTTTAGCCCAAAATACGAAGATTAAGATTAGAAGCCGAAGCGGAAGCATCAAAATATGGACCGGGTTTAAAGAAACACCTTCGATAAAACGATGGTAGACGCCATAGATACCGCGGCGGTCAAATCCCCGACCATAACATGAGAAATTTTATTCCGGACGCGCTGCCGGTCGTACCGGTTGAACTCGAGAAGTCCGCCGGAGTCTATTTCTGCCTAAACGTAGATATTGTAGCCAGATTATCTCGGCTGAAACTGGCGACTAATTGAACGGCGCTTCGGCTACGCTCAGTGTTATAGCCTGCTGAGGGAGCCTGCCCCAATCGCGATCGGGGTTGACCCCGCGGGAAGTTATAATGTATAATAGTATGGTTGTCCGAAGACCGTGAGCATTCCGGAAGGGTGCAAGACTCACGCAGGAATTTATAATTCTACTTCGGCGTCGCCGAAGTTTTTTATTGGTACAAAAGTATGCCAAACCAAAGGAATATTGATTCGGTTGCCAACCTTAACGATAAAGTCCGCCGGGCGAAAGCTCTGGTGTTGACAGACTATCGCGGCTTAACCCATAAACAACTGGAATCACTTCACAAGACTCTCCGCAAAGTGGACGCGGAATACGTTGTCGTCAAAAATACGCTCTTAAAAATTGCCGGCCGGGGTTCCGGATTCGATCTGGAGAATACCGCCTTTCCCGGACCCACCGCCGCGCTTCTTGCTTATGGTGATGAAATTACCCCTATCAAAGAACTTTATAAATTTATCAAAAATTTTCAGTTGCCGGCAGTCAGCCGCGGATTTATCGGAAACACGACATATGATAGCGCCCAAATTGCCGCTATTTCCACCCTCCCGAGTAAAGAAATACTACAAGGTCAGGTAGTCAGCAGATTATCCGGGCCCATGTACGGGTTGGTGCATACCCTGAATGGGAATTTACAGAAATTAGTTTACGTATTGGGCAACATTGGAAAGCTCGCCTAAGCTTAACGCTCGCCTTTCATATCTATTGACAACGGCTCGTGTTGCGCTTTAGCGGCGGTTTCAAGAAACAGTAAATTCGCTAAAACTCATTAACTGTTTCCAGAAGGTGGTGAAATAATTAATGGCAAAATTATCTAAAGACGAAATAATTGAGGCGATATCCGAACTTTCCGTTTTGGAATTGGCTGATTTGGTAAAAGCTTTGGAAGAAAAGTTCGGAGTCAGCGCGGCACCGGTAGCGGTAGCTGCACCCCAGGCGGCCGCATCAGACGCTGCTAACGGCGAACCGAAAGAGGAGCAAACAACGTTCAATGTGGTTTTAACCAATGCCGGAGCCAATAAGATTTCGGCTATCAAGGCCGTCCGCGAAGTAGTTCCTACTCTGGGACTTACCGAAGCGAAAGCTTTAGTCGAATCCGCGCCAAAAGAAGTGGTAACGGGAGTGAATAAAGCGACAGCCGAGGAAGCCAAGAAAAAGTTAGAGGCTGCAGGCGCGACGGTGGAACTTAAGTAGCTTAAGTTTCCTAAGCTAATTAATTAAGAACTCTTCCCAATAGGAAGAGTTCTTTTGATGTAAAGGGGTAGATATTTTGCCCGATATTATTTTAATATCCCGTATTGCCGACACAATTACCACTTCCGGAGCCGGAAATAGCCTCGCCGGGAACAGGGGTAAACTGCCAATCGTAGGATTTAGGGTATAAAGTTTAATTTAAGATTCCGAAACTTGAGTTATTAAACGCTTCGCTATTGGATAATAAGCCGTCCGGACGGGTCAATTTCTTCCCGCCCGTCCCCACGACAAATTCCCGCATTCCGGAGGAAGTGGCTACCCCCGCAGGATCCTGGGGAACAAACCGCTCATAACCATGGGCATGGCCGTTTAAAACCAAAGTGGCACACGCCGCAAACAAATCCTGCCAAAAAGCGGTGTAGGCAACATTATTATCATGGAAGCCCGAGTTAAACCGCGGTTCATGCCAAAAAGCCAAAACGCCAGCGCCCGGGTGCTGGGGCAAATCGTTTCGCAACCAGGTTTCCTGCGATGACCCTGCCTGGCAACCGCCGGCATGGCTGCGTTCCGAGTTTAAAGAAATTCAATGCCAGCTGCCCAGGTCGAAAACGCAATAACCCTTATCCCAGTCTCCGGCCCAGCCGGCAAAATTGCCGGAAGCATCAGCGGTTAAATATTCATGGTTTTCCGGCGCCGGGTAAGCAATTGTCTTTAACCGACCCCGGGTCGGGTCGTAATAATTTCTAAATCCTCCAGCTCGCCCTTTTTATATTGCAAGTCGCCAATTGTTCGCACGAAGCTCCGAAATCCTGCCTGTTACAGGAAATGTACCCGGCGGCGACTAGTGCAAGACCCCAGGTAGCTTTTTCCGCAATTTGGGAAATGGCCCGGGGCGAAACCGGCGACCGGCTTGTCCCACACTTTGCTACTATTACGTATAGTATCCCAACCGCCATAGCCACCAGCAGCGCTTTCGCGATGGTCGGTTTGTCATTTAAATATTTTCGTCTCACGTGCTCCGTAGCCCTAAACCGGACATTATCCGCTAAGAGAGTATCATATCCACGTAAATATCGGGCAGGAGAAAACAGAAGGATAGCAGGAGAGATAGACCCTTGCAATTGATGTGGTATTTTGTTATATACAATAATAGTAGATCATATTTCTATGTCTGTGGTTGATCAAAAAATATCAATCGATAACCTTCCGGATCTGCTCACGGTCAAAGAAGTCGCCCAACTCCTGCGCGTTTCTGTCCTCACTATTAAGCGCTGGGGTAAAAGAGGCAAACTGCCCGCCATCCGTATCAATTCAAGAGGAGACCGGAGGTACAAAAAAGAAGCAGTCCTTTGGCTTCTGGGAATGGGTAAATAATAATTCAGCACCCGACAAATCAATAATAACGCCTCATTAATTATTGAATTACTGAAGTTTGTCCATCTCTTCCCGATACTCGGCCGCGGCCATGGTGGGATCAATAACATTCACGGAAAGACCGGTTCCCAGCTCAAACCCGGCGCGGTGAATAAGGCGCGGTATAACCCTCAAGTACCAGTCCGGTCCGTGGTAAATATAATAGTTGTAAGGAATATCTTTGTCTTCGGGCTTTTTCCCTGACCCGTCGGGCGGTAAAAATTTCTTATTGATAATGATAAGGGTTTTTTGCAGCAAAGACGCTAAGTTTTTAACCTGAATGTCATTAATCTCTCCGAAAGCATGTCCCGCCTCCCGCGGGGCGATCCAGACTTCATACGGCCATTGGGAAAAATCCGGGCAATAGACATAGAAGTAATCGGTTTCCGCCACCAAATTGTTTACCGGTTCACGGATCACGGTATCCAGATTAATTTGTTTAGGAACAACCACCAATTGCGAATGGGCATGTTTAATCGAGGCGCCCGCCTGGACGTCATGGTTGTTGAAAATAAGGACCGTCCCATGACCGTTTTCCGTATGGAAGTTATAGCGCTGGCGGTAGGTATGAATAAGCATTTCCACATGTTCCAGGGGCAGATTGTCAACATCGGCATTATGATCCGGAGAATGGATGATCACTTCATGCATATCAGTAATGGGATACTTGTTAGCAATTACCCGAATTTTCCAGTCAGGCGTAAGCATTTGCCCCGCTCCCGGCGGGGCGCTTACCCGGTAGAGTTCTAGAGGGTTTAAATATTCGTTACCCGGGCAAAAAACACACTTGCCGTCAATTTCTTTACTGTTGCCGTTGTTGTGCGGCCGCGTACTCCGGGCGGGGGCAATAATTACCCAGCGGTTAGTCTTAATATCGGGAACAAATTTAGCCATATTTTAATTTTAAAGAGGGCCACGCGAACGGGCGCCCGGTAAAACATGGAATAAACCCCTCTTTTTTATAAAATCGGACACGAAAAGAGGAAAAAAAACGCTGGATAATAATGCCGTCGCCATAGCAAATGCTGTTTTTGGGGCTGTTCGCGCCGGGACCCCAAAATTAGGATAATATTCTTTTATAAAGATTAACATATTCCCGGGCGCTTTGCTCCCAGGAAAAATCCTCTTGCATCCCCCTATTTCGCAGATTGCGTACTGTATCCTGCTCCCCGTATATCCCGATTGCTCTTTGCATCGCCTCCGTCAGGGCTTCCGAGCTATATTCCTTAAATACGATCCCCGTTCCCCCGTCTTTAACCGTATCGTGTAATCCTCCGGTATCACGAACGAGGGGAACTGAGCCATAGCGCATGGCGATAATTTGCGTCAGCCCACAGGGTTCAAACTTCGACGGCACCAGGAAAAAATCGCTCCCGGCATAAATTTGATGGGCTAGTTTTTCGTCAAATCCGATCTTCACCGCCACTTGGTCCGGATACTTATCGGCCAACTCTTGCAACCCGGCTTCATATTCTTTCTCCCCCGTCCCCAAAACGACCAATTGAAAGTTTTTTAGGCCCGCACCCCGCCCCAGGACAGAATTTATTGATTTATTTAAAATATCTATACCTTTCTGTTCCGTCATCCGGCTCACCATTCCGAATAGAGGGACATCCTCTTCCTGCGGCAATCCTACCGCCTGCCGCAGCGCTTTCTTGTTTTCTTTTTTCCATCCCCCTATTTCCTTTTCCCGAGACTCAATACTTGCTACCATTGTCTTTAAACTTTTTGCTATCATCCCGTCTTTGCGCGGGTCCCACACTTTTCCATCAATACCGTTCAAAATCCCCACCAATCTCCCCTCTCTGCCATGCAGCAGCTCTTCCATTCCTTCACCATATTCCGGGGTTTGTATTTCCCGTGCGTAGGTCGGAGAGACAGTATTGACATAATCAGCCGCCACTATTCCCTGTTTGAGACAGTTTAAAATTCCGTCCCCGATATCCCACTCGACTGAAGCCGCATCATAAATCTCCGGTGGCAAATCGGCCAAAATATCGCTTACCACCCGGCCTTTATAAGATAAATTATGAATAGTCAGAAGAGTCTTTGGTTTGTATCTTATATCTTGAAATTTGGTATTTAATATTGATGCTACCATGCTTACATGCCAGTCGTTGAGATGAATAACATCAAAGTAGGGTTGACGACCTGCGGGTACCCCAAAAGCGTTGCGAAGTCTTACTTGTCCGGATAAGATATAAGAAATAAAATTCAAGGAAGAATGAACCGAAAAGATACGCCGTTTGGCGAAGCTAGCATTTTGGGGATGGTCGCTTGGCAGGACCCCAAGACTTAAATATTTCGCAATTGCTTCGGAGAAAAAAATAAACCGCTCTACAATCTTATCCTGGTCACCAAAATCCGCGGGTGAAACATATTGTGTCAGGTAGGTGGGATTAGCAAAAAATAAAATCGGGGTTTCCCCGTCCGGCAGTTTACCACGGTAGACTGTTACTTTCTCCGGTCTTTTCGGTTTCCCGAAGTGCACTACATATTCCTCCGTTTTCTCTAATCCCCGGAGCGCCTCGCTCCCCCCAGAACGAAGCGGGCCCCCATCCCCTATGCCCTCGCTAATTTGTTTGAAGAAAGGTATCGCAACCGTTGCTTCTATTCCTAACCTAGTCAGCGCCTGAGGCAAACTGCCGGCGACATCGCCCAAACCCCCGAGTTTAAAAAAAGGCGCGCACTCCGAAGCGCAATACAAAACCTTCACACTTCCATCTTAGCGGAATTTCTTTCCCGTGCCAACTCTGCCAATAAGGCAAGCCCTGTTTTGCCGGTTTCTTTCATTCTCCTTTTAAGGTCCGTCTCCGGAGGAATTTCAATTCCCAATATTTCCAGAACCCCGCTGTGCCGGTTATATTTGATAAAAACGTCTTCTCCTCCGGAGTTATTAATTTCCACCACTCTTACTTCACACGCATATCCTCCCATAGCTTTCTCCACCGCTTCAATACTTTCGGTAAAATTTAAACGGGAAATTTCCATCACCTCTTCGGGTTTTGCAAATATCTTTCCCCCAATCGGATCACACTGATGAAACCTGATTTCATATCGATTACTCATTTTCTATCACTTCCTGAGACAGAAACTTATGAAGCTATTATAAGCCATATTGTTTCCCTGTAAAGATATCATTCGATAATTTATTATTGGCTTGACCTTGAGGAGACAGCGCCCTCTGAAGCTGTATTTATTCCGGTTGGCCGGATTGAAGATTGCGGAATTCCTCGCGGTATTTTTCCAAAATCTGTTCAAAATCCTGGTGGCGGTTTTGCGCCCGAAGTTGGTCAATAATACTGACTGTATCATAAATATCCAAACCGTTTTCTAATTTATAAGCAGCATCGCGCCATTTGATCGCCTGTTCGTATTCGCCGCGTTGGACGGCATTCTTTTCCTCGCGCCGGAGAATTTCCACCGCCGCTTTATATTCCGCCGGATCGCGCTCCTTGACGGGAATTTTTAAAAAGCTTTTTTGGGCGGCAATAATTTTGCGCATCCGCCCAGTGCGCTGGTAATCGAAAGCCATGGAAATAATTTTCTGGTAAACCTGGCGGGCGCGGGTTACCTTTTCCATTTGCCGTCCCCCCAGGCGGTCGACTTCCTCCACTACCTCCAATAAATTCCAAGCTCCCCTTTCAATTTCCTCAAGGCTCCACCAGGGATTGGCTGAAGCCCACCAAAACTGGCCGGAATCCAAAGCCCGGTCCAGCTTATCCTGGATCAATTCCTGGTGTTTCCTTTTGAGCTCTCCGGTGAGAAAACTTCCCGCTTCCAAAGCCAAATCGGCCAATTCCCACTGCAGGCGGTGAATTTCATTTTCCGGATCGTTCCAAAGATTAAACTGGGCGCCGCGGGCGATGTCATCAGCGCTGCAGGCCCAGGTGGAAGCAATGGGAGCAATTTCGCCTCCCGCCGGATACATATTTAATAAATCCTGCGAAAGCACCGGCTGAATTTTTTTGGACTCATAAATTTCAAAAAGTAACTTGTCCAATCCCGGCCGGTGATGGCCGAAAGTTTCCCCGTCCATCGCGGTGAGAATATAACCTTTAAAATCTTCCTTACCCGCTTCCCCGAGCGCTTCGATAAAAGTTTCCCCGTTTCTAACCACCGCGCCCATGATCAGGTTCGATATCCGGCGGTTGCGGAAAAGAATTTTCAGGCTGGTTCCCTGCAAAGTAAAAATTTTGGCGAGATCTGCCTGTTCCACCCGACCGTTGAAGGCGATTTCATCAAGAAGATAATAACGGTAACCCAGCTCGTCGGCAATTTTCCCTACCTTTTCGCTGTAAGCCATTTCCGGAGCAAAAAAGCCCGTTGGTTGGTAAACTTTACCGAAAATTCCGGTATTAATTTTTTTATTTAAAGCAATCTGTTGACGGATTTCCGCCTCGGGAAGCATGGGGAGAAAAGCATGATAAGCCGCGCTTTCTAAAAATTCCAGCTGCCCCCGCTCGGCAAGGGTCGTAACCGCTTCGATAATATCTCCGTATCCCTGAGCAATCAGAAGCTCCGCCAGCCCCGCGTTAATATTTAAAATCAGCTTCGCCTTCGGACGGGCTAAGAAGCCTTTCATCAAAGGCCGGTAGGATTCATTGACAATCCTTTCCAAAATATCCGGCAACTGGTGCGCCGGTTGGAAAATATGCAAAAAATTAGCCCAAACCATAAATCGAAGGGGCTAGCAGCTGGAGTTCAGGAGTTAGCATAACGAAAAATTCTCTAATTCCTGGCCCCTAATTCCTGGCCCCTTACGTTGTTATTTGCCTGAACGCTGTGGGCGGATTGGGAAGAAGCGCTTCTTTACGAAACTCCACCGCCCGCTGGTACAAATCCAGATACTTCTCCGCGACTTTCCCCCAGGAAAAATCCTGTTGCATCGCCCGCCGGACAATCTTATTCCACGCATCTTTATCTTTGTAAGTTTCAAGAGCCCGGACAACGGCCACAATAAAACTTTCCCGGGTAAATTTCTTAAATGTAAAACCGGTGCCGATATTTTTAGCCGGATTATAATCAGTCACCGAATCAGCCAAACCGCCGGTGGCCCGGACTACCGGCACGCAACCGTAGCGCATCGCTTCCAAAGCCACAATTCCTCCCGGCTCATATTTGGAAGGTAAAAGCACGATGTCCCCTCCGGCAGACACCTTCCGCGGCAGTATGGGGTTATACAGAAAATGCGTTCCCACCCGACCGGGGAAATCCTTTTCCAGTTGTAAAAAATAATCCCTGAATTGGTCGTCAATCGGGCCGACCATCACCAGTTGGGCATCAAATTCCGAAAGTAGAAAATGCATCGTCTCCTGCATCAAAGTAACGCCTTTCTGCGTATCAATGCGACCCCAGAAAGATAAAATTGGTACGTCCGGGTCTTCGTCCAGACCAAACTGTCGCTGTAAATCTTTTTTGTTTTCCGCCCGCTTATCCAAGGAGTTAAGGCTATAGTTAGCTTTAATAATTTTGTCGGTCTGGGGATTGAATTCGCGATAATCCAAGCCGTTAAGGACGCCGAATAGTTTCCCGCGGAGCTCCCGGAATAAATTGTGCATTCCCTTACCGTACTCGTCAGTCATGATCTCCCGGGCATAAGTTTCGGAAACGGTATTGACCGCATCCGCGTAAATCACTCCCCGCTTCAGGGCGTTTTGCTTATAAAACTGTTCCGTATAAAAAGACGCCAGGGGACTTTTACCGTCGTCGTAATCCATCTCCGAACAATGGGCAAAATCGAAATTGCCCTGGTAAAGGTTATGGACGGACATCAGACGGGCAATTTTATTAATCCGGCTTTCTTTGCTTTCCTGTTCTAAAAAGTTTATCAGATAACCGGTGTGCCAATCATTACAATGAACCAGATCCGGAACAAAACCGTCATTTTTGATAAACTCCAAAGCCCCACGTGATAAGAGACCGAAGCGGATATGGTCGTCGCTGTAGCCGTAAACGTTTGCCCGTTGTTCATAATATTCCTGGTTTTCCAGAAAATAGACTGTCGGTTCGCCCTTTTTCGTCTCACCGAAAGATTTGATATTGCAGATAAGCTCCGTGGGATTATTCGTACCCGGCGGTTCTCCGGTCGGCACCCGCAGTCCTTCTACAACCATCTTCAGGGGAAATTTTACCGGATCAATCTTCGCGTAGCGGGGAGTAAAAATGCGGACATCAACACCCTTTTTGAGTAGTCCCCGCGGCAGAAAGTAACCTACCTGCCCCAAACCGCCCATCATGGAAAAAGGCGCTACCTCAGCGGCCACGAAAAGAACCTTTAGGTTTCCCTGGGACATTGCTTCCTAATTATAATAGTTCATAGAGGCGTTGGCAACCAAAATATGGTAAAGTTGGGAAACAGGGCGGGGAAAAGGTGAAGCCGCGCAAAAATTGGGAAAACCTATGAAGGGTGTTTCATCAGTCAGCCGTTTATTATCAGTCCTTAGCTTTTGGCTGGCAATATCGGGTGTTTCCGAAAGACTTGCTCTTTCCATTTCAGCTCGGGGTTTTTCTAATTACGCCTCTCCTCTTAGTTCGGCATTAAACAATTACCTTAACCTCCGTTTTGGTCTTCTGCCTTACCCACCATTAAATATTTTTGCCTGGGCGACTGACCCGGCGATTGCCAATTATGACCGGGAAATTACTGACCCCGCTTCGGTAAACGATAAGAATGGTACCAACAAAACAGTTAAATGATTTAACCGGGCAAATCGGTATTTGGGCATCCTCACCGGAAGATATTTCCGGCTTAACCGACCCGGTAAAAGCGGTCCGGGGAAACGCAAGCCTTGCTGGAGACTTAAACGGCGACAGGCGGGTAGATATCTATGATTTACCGGAAGCGATTATCCATTTTGGTAATCCCTATAATATCTTTACCCTCACCGGGGTAATTTCCAATTTCGGAAAATGAGATGAAAATATTACTTAGTTATTTTATTGTTCCGCTTTTTACCACCCTCTACCTGCTGCTTCCTACGGTGGTATTTGCCGCTGACTATTTTGTTTCACCCGGGGGAAGTTCACTTGGCGATGGCTCAATAAATAATCCCTGGGACTTGCAAACGGCTCTTCACGGAGGTAACGGGAAAATTATCCCGGGAGACACGCTTAACTTACGTGGCGGCACTTACAATCAGAGCATTTATTATCATTCCTCACTTGCCGGTTCCGCAAGCAATTATATTAAAGTTCAATCTTACCCGGGTGAATGGGCGATAGTTGACCGGGCCTCGGCGGCAATGATGCCAGCCAATACCGAGGGTTTTTTCGAAATTGAGGGCAGTTATACTATTTACCGGGGTTTTGAAGTAACGAACTCCAGTCCTCTCCTTGGTTGCGCCGCACCCGATTGCAGTTTTAATCGGGTAACAGGAGTGGTTCCCGGCGCGCCCGGCCATAATAATAAAATTGTTAATTTAGTCATTCATGATAACGGCATCGGCATGTTTTTTGCTAATGGCCATAACGATTCCGAGGTCTACGGGAACATCTTTTATAACAACGGCGCTTCCAACCTTCAGCACGGTATTTATGCCCAAAATGCCAACAGCACCAAATATATCACCAATAACATGATTCTCAATTCCTATGCCTACGGTTTTCATGCTTATGCTTCGGGGAGCTACCTTAATTACTTTAATCTCGCCGGCAATACTATTTTTAAAAGCGGCAGTCTCGGCGGCTCAAATAAAGCCAATATTTTAATTGGCGGCAATCAGCCGGACTTAGCGGAATGGCCAATCATAAAAGATAATTATCTTTATTATTCCGGGTCTTCCGGTACGGGAATAAATCTTGGTTACAGTACGGGTTGCCATCATCCGCAAGTCGGGCCGGGTAACTATATCGCCCGCGGCAGTTCCTTAATTACTTTTGTTAATTGCAGTGATATTACCGTCACCGGCAATACATTTTATGGTTCCGTTAGTTCCCTACAAAGTACCTATCCCAACAACACCTATTATTCCGCCCGGCCAACCACCAACAGTATTTTTGTTCGGCCCAACAAATATGAACAGGGCAGAGCTAATATTACTGTTTTTAATTGGGCCAATGTTTCAAGTGTTGATGTCGATGTCTCCAATATTTTACAAATCGGCGACAGTTACGAAGTAAAAGATGTTCAAGATTATTTGGGCCCGGCGATTGCCTCGGGAACTTATCGGGGCGGATCGATTACCATTCCCATGACGGGGACGGCTGTTGCCCAACCAACAGTCCCAACCCTTTCGGTCACCCATACTTCTTCGGAATTCGGCGCGTTCGTCTTAAAACGAACGGGCACACCGATATACCTAGAACCACCCGACGATTACGGACCGGATACTATACCTCCGTCGGTTCCCAGGTCGTTTAAAGCGGGATTGGCAAATTCCAATCTGGTTAATCTTTCCTGGATCGGCTCTTATGATAATACCGGTTCTAACGGTCCAACCGGTTATAAAATCTACCGTAATGGAGCGGCTTTAAAAACTCTTGGGCAAATCTGTACGACCAATAATAACTGCTCCTATTCAGACTTGAGTATCCTCCCCCAAACTTCTTATATTTATACGGTTTCGGCCACCGATGATGCCGGAAACGAATCAGCCCAATCAGCCCCCAGCACAGTGACAACCGGAGGAATTCCGGGAGACTATAATCTGGACGGCAAAGTTGATATTAATGATATGCTTACAGTAGTAAATTCTTTTAACAATCCGTACACTATCTTTGATTTAACAAAAGTGATTGCTAATTATGGAAAATAAAAAAACATTGTTCTATTGCTATATTGTTTCATTGCTGGTTTTTATTTTCTGTTTTTCCCTGTCAAAACCAGTCTTTGCTACTGATTATTTTGTTTCCCCAACGGGTTTCTCTACGGGTGACGGTTCCATAAGCAACCCCTGGGATTTACAAACGGCTCTATCTGGTGCTGCGGGAAAAATTTTACCGGGTGATACTATAAATTTGCGGGGCGGAACTTATAACCAAACTGGCTATTTCCGATCGACTTTAACCGGCAATGCCAACGCTTATATTAAAGTCCAATCCTACCCCGGTGAATGGGCAGTTTTGAATAGGAATTCAGTAGACGTTTTACCTTCTGGAGTAGAAGCTTTTCTCGATATCCGCGGCAATTATACCATCTATCGGGGGTTTGAAGTTATGAGCTCCGATCCGCATCGGGTTTGTTCTTATTCGCCCTGCGAATTTAAACGAGCAACTGATATCGTCTTGGGAGCTCCCGGACACAACAACAAAGCTATAAACCTCGTTGTTCATGATGGCGGACTTGGTTTTTTTATGGCCAACGGGGGTGATTACGCGGAAGCTTACGGAAATATTATTTATTATAACGGTGTCACCGCCCCGAATGGTGAAAGAGGCCATGCGATTTATATCCAAAACGCCAATAGCACCAAATATGCCACTGACAATATCATGTTTAATGATACCGGATATGGAATTCATGGTTATGCTGAAGGCAGTTACATTAACTATATTAACGTTCAGGGTAACACTTCTTTTTCCAATGGCGAAATCGGCGGATCGCGTAAAACGAACATCTTGATCGGTGGTTACCAGCCGGATTTAGCCGAGTGGCCTATCTTGAAAGATAACTATACTTATTATTCAGGTTCCGGCGGCGGCACCGGTGTTAACCTGGGTTACAATAGCGGTTGTCTACATCCCCGGATCGGCTCCGGTAACTATTTTGCCGGTGGTTCAACTTTAATTACCTTTGTTAACTGTTCAGATATTTCCATGACTGGCAATACTTTTTACGGCAATCTTGGTTCTTTAGCATCAACCTATCCTAATAATACATATTATTCTTCCCGTCCAACTTCCAACAGTATTTTTGTCCGGCCTAATAGATACGAAAAGGGCCGGGCGAATATTACCGTTTACAATTGGACAAACAGCAGCTCGGTCGAGGTTGATGTTTCCAGCGTCTTAAACGCCGGGGATAGTTATGAGGTTAAAGACGCTCAGAATTACTTAGGACCGGCGATTGCCTCCGGCACTTACCAGGGAGGAAATATCGCTATTCCCATGACATCAACAGCCGTTGCTCAACCGATTGGGGATCTCGCTTATCCGGCCAAGCACACGCCGATAGAATTCGGCGCCTTCGTTTTAAAAAGGCCAGGCGCTCCGGTTTATTTAGAACCGCCCGACAATTACGGGTCAGATACGATTCCGCCCTCGGTCCCTCGGGCGTTTGACGCGGTTTTAGAAAAAGCCGATCAATTTGAACTTCGTTGGGGAACTTCATATGATAACGCCAGTTCCACCGGCGCCTCCGGCTATAAAATCTACCGTAACGGAACTTTTCTAACCTCTGTCGGCAATGTCAGTTCTTATCTTGACTCCAATCTAACCCCAAATACCGCTTATTCATATACGATTTCCGCTTTTGACGCTGCCGGAAATGAATCGGCGCCAACGCCGGCCGTTTCAGCAACCACTTCTTCTCCGGGAGCAACCGTCATTAGTTTTAGGACCTCTGTCTTTCCGGATAGCAATTACGGGGCCAATGATAACGATATTAGTGAAACCACTCCCGATACTAATTATTGCGGTGGCCAGACGGTTAAAGTCAGCGGAAGCGAATCCTCGGGAAGCGGCAAGGACCGGTCATCCCTTTTTAAGTTTGACATCAGTGCCGTGCCTGCCGGTTCGATAGTGGTCGGAGCCCAGTTGTCCTTGTATGTGACTAACGGGACAACCCAGGCATATCAAATTTACGAGTTAAGAAAGCCCTGGACAGATTGTGAGGTAACTTGGAATAAAGCCAGTAATTCCCTTGTTTGGGAATTACCAGGAGCGAAAGGACTATCCGATCGGGGTACGGTCAGCCTTGCTGATTTTGGACCTGCTTCCGATTTTGTCTTTAAAAACGTTTCTCTTAATTCTGCGGGGGTAGCCACTGTCCAAAATTGGGTGAACAATGCTGCGGTGAATTTCGGTGTTATCATCGCTAACCCGGATAATACCGACGGGGTAAACATGGCCACCAACCGCTATATCGCCGGAAAAGCCTACTATCCTCGCCTTACTGTCGCGTATCTTCCTGCGGGCTTCCTACCAGGCGATCTTAACAATAGCGGCCACGTGGATATTACCGATTTAAGAATTGCTTTAAGTTCTTTTGGAAATCCCTACAATATATTTCAGGTCTCGGAAGTGATAAATAACTTCGGGAAGTGATGATTTGAAATATTTGAATCATTGGAAAAATTCAAATGTCGGCCAGCCCCGTCTGCGCTACCCACACTTTACCGCTGATCACTGACTATAACTCCGTGTCTTTTTGACCAGATTTCCGATAATGGGCTGGAAATGGAACTAAGCCGTCCGCAAAGACAAAAACACCGTCGCGCTTGCGCCCCGGGAAAATCCTTCCACAATAAGAATCTAGGCGGCCGCAACTTATACTACGACTGGCCTTTATCGCGCCGGTCCGACAGGGAATAACGCTACAGACACGACCGCCAATACCGAACAATTCCGCTATCCGGAATTTTCCTTTTACGGCGAAATGTCGGGCTATGACCCGGCGACCGTCCAACGATATTCAGACCAGACGGGCACTTTTGACAGTCTGCACCCCAAACTGAGTTATTTTGGCAATTGACAAAATTCTAATCCCATGGTTAATTAGCTGAAGTTTCTTGTCAGGCCACCAAATTCCCTGCCCGGGTATCCGGCAAGGAAATTCTTGTGAGAATACCGTTATTATTGGCGGCCGGCTTGATAAGTTTTTCCGTTTTTTTGCTTCTTGGGGCAGTGTTGGCCGCGCTTCTTAACCGTGCTAAAGCGCAAAACAACACCGGCGCTACTCTTTCCCTGGCTTCCTCAGCTACCACCGTCCAGGTCGGGCAAACTTTTACTGTCGGTGTCGGGCTAAACAGCCCCGTTTCCCAAATTTCCGGCGTTGATGTCATGTTATCCTATAACAATACCCTCACGGACGTAACTGATGCTCAACTGGGTAATACCACCTTAAAATTATTGGCGCCCCAAACCGACACCGGGCAATTTGATTTGGCAAAGGCCGTCAGGGTGGACGCAACCGATTCGGCCAAATCGATATTGCACTTGGGCGTGGCCTCTTTCGATTTGGCGGCCCAACAGCCTACCGCTTCTATTTCCGGCAATTTTGATCCGGCGACTAACCCTTTAGCGAAAATCACTTTTACGGCTAAAAAGCCCGGGAAAGTAAATATTGACTGGCAATTTGACGGAGTGGGGGTTACTTCCGACAGCAACGCGGTCAGCAACGACGGAGGCGTCACCACGGAAGTTCTTAGCGCTGCCCCTGCCGGAGTTACCCTAAACGTTATCCAGGCTTGTTCCGCTATCGATTTTAACGGTAACAAAAATATTGATATTCAGGATATCCAACAGGTAGCTGCCCTTTGGAACACTTTTTCCGGAGATCAAAACTACAATTCTTTATATGATTTAGATCAAAACGGCGCTATCGATATCAGAGATATTCAAATGGTAGCAGGACGCTGGCTGGAGGTTTGCCCCTAAAATTATGAGCCGTAAATTATTCTTTTTCGCTTTTTGGATCGGATTCTTCTCTACTTTAACCGGTCTCTGGGTCTTAGGCAGCCGGCAGGCTTTCCCTGTCGCCGCCCAAAATACCGTACTTGTCTCAATCGACCCGGTTCATACCGCGCTTACCGCCGGCAGCGAGAGCACCGTTGATATCAAACTTTCCGGCGGTCAAAATATCGGCTCTTACCAATTCACCTTAAGCTATAATCCCGCGGTCATTACCGTAAAGGCAGTGCAAGACAGTGGTTGGCTGGCTTCTACCGGAAGGGCGCCCATACCAGTACTTTCAATTGATAATAGTACCGGTAAAACCACTTTCGGCGCATATTCCACCGGCTCTCAGACCGGACCGGACGGCAACGACAGCGTTTTAGCTACAATTACCTTGCAGGCCGTAGCCGACGGCACCTCCGCGCTGAGTCTCACCAATCCCCTGCTTACTGATCCCAGCGGTCTGAATAGTATCAGCTTAACTACCACCGAAGCCGATATTACCGTAGGCGTCAATAACCCGACCCCCGCCCCAACTCCCACGGGCGCACCTACTCCAACGCTCAGCCCCACCCCTACCCCGACTCCGCCGCCCGGCGGAGTGGCTACCTTTACTTTAGCGCTTACAAAAACGCCGGTTTTTGAGGGCGAGGAATTCGATGCAAATTTTAACTTCCAAACCAACGAAGCGGTTTCCGGTTTGGATGCCATCATTCTTTTTGACCCCACCAAACTTTCCGCGGTCAGTTTAACTGACAAACACCTACTGCCTCTTACACCTAAAACGGATATTAATAACGGCAACGGCAAAATCATGCTTTCCCAACTGGCGCAATATAACCAGCCATTCCTGGGAAGCGGCACGGTTGCCACGATTAAATTTAGAGCTCTGAATCTGGCGGAGAATAAAATCGGTTTTGACTTTCTTCCGGACGCCAAGACGGAAAGCAACGCGATTTCGGCCGCAAATGGTAATAACATTCTTGCCCAACCCGCGGACTTAACCTTTATCGTCACCGATCACGCGCTGTTATCGGTAAAGCTTACCACTCCTTCGGAGAATGCCGCGATCGGCCATACCGTCAGCGGCACTCTTTCCGTCGACCAGTCCTCCTGGACTTCACAATTACAAACTGACCCCACGGGGCTTAGTAATACAATCAATATCGACAACTTTGTCAACCAACTAACCACCTTTACCCTTAAGGTTTCCGGGTACCTTCGCCGCAAATTTACGCTTACTCCCTTGCCGGGTGCTAATACCGCCGATCTGGGCAAGCTTAAAGCCGGAGACCTAAACGACGACAGGATTATCAACAATATTGATCTCTCCCTCCAGTACGACCAGTGGTTCGGAAGCGGCAGCGCTGATCTAAACCACGACGGGATCGTCAATTCCGCCGACTATTGGATCATTCTTTCCAACTTCCTGCAAACCGACGAATGAAAAAAGCACTTTTGTTGTTAATCATTATGATGGCGTTAGCCAAACCCCCCGCGGTTTCCGCCGCCACCCTGAGCTTTGCGCCTAAAAGCATTTTTCTAACCGAAGGCGACCAGAAAGCAGTCACAGTCAGCCTCGGCTTAGCGGGAGAAAGTATTTTGGGAGTAGATCTGGTCGTCCGTTTTGATCCGGCCCTGATTAAAATTATTGATTTCCGCGGTCTTTCCGTTTTCGATTTCCAGTCCGGGGAAATAATTGACAACGACAAAGGTATCGCCCGTTATTCGCTGTCGGAAACTTACGGCAGTTTCGTTAAGACTTCCGGCAATATTGCCGAGTTTGTGGTCGAAGGAATAAAAGAAACCACCGGGACTTACATTACTCTGGAATATACAACGGGGCAAACCAACGATACCAACGTCGTTGCCGCTCATGGTCAGGACGTCTTAACCGGTGTGGGCATTTTAACCGTGACAACGAAGAAAAAAGACCTGACCGGCGCCGTAGCTGAAGATAATTCTCCCGCCCCAACCCTTTCCTCAACCCCCGCGCCCGTTGGTATGCAGAGCGGGTCCACTCCTTTCCCTTCCGATAACCCGCGGAGTTCAGCGCAGGTACTTAAGGTCACACCCGTTGTCAGTCCTGAAGCGCCGGCTCTTGCGGAAAACCCGGTAGCTCCGGAAAAGGTCTTAGGCCAGGGAATCCTGAATATCCCCTACCTATTACGGACTCGCCCCCATTTTTCCGTGGCACCATTGAGTCTGGGAGCAGTACTTATCGGTTTGGGATTCTTAGCTCTCGGGCAAGGAGTAAAATTATCGTTTGCTCTGTCCTGGTCACATACATTTGAGACAATCGGCCCTTTCTCGTAAATATTGGTCTGGTGTCTTGTAATTCAGGCTTTGATGGGGCCTGATTTGGTTGTAGTATACCACCCATTCCTCAAGTTTCTGT
>JAKBJL010000002.1 GCA_021836035.1 bacterium | reverse complement strand
CCGATCAGACGGGAGTTACCGCAATCCAATTGGATGTAAAAATCAGCGATGGTTTTCAGGGATTGACCCTGAAGATGGTCGAGGAAATTCTGGCGCAAGCCAGAGCCGGCAGGCTTTTTATTTTGGAGCGGATGTTGGCCGTTTTGCCACAAAGTCGAAAAAGCCTGAGCCAGTATGCGCCGAAAGTCGTGACTTTGCGGGTTCCGGTAGAGAAAATCGGAGAAGTTATCGGTCCGGGCGGGAAAAATATCCGCAATATTATTGCTACGACCGGTGCGACAGTCGATATTGACGATGACGGGGTGGTGACAATTTCTTCCATCGACGAAGCGGCGGTCGGGAAAGCAAGTGATTGGATTACGGGAATGACCCGGGAGGTCCAGGTGGGGGAAGAATTTGAAGGCGAAGTAAAAAGGATTTTGCCATTCGGAGCGTTTGTGGAAATTTTACCAGGGAAAGAGGGTTTGGTCCATATTTCTAAAATGACCGCGGGTTATGTCGGCAATCCGGAAGAGGTAGTCCAGATCGGCAAAAAGGTCAAAGTCAAAGTCATGGAAATTGACGAGATGGGGCGGATTAACCTGGCGATGTATTGGGGGCCCAAAGAACAGACGGAGGGGCCAGGGGCTAGGGGCCAGGGGCTGGAACAACGCAGAAGTTTCGGCCGACCGAGATTCGGCGGAGGGTTTGGACAAAGACCCGGTGGCAGCAGAAGACCGGGCGGTTTCGGAGAGCCACGCGGTGGCGGCCTTTCTGCCGGCAGACAAGGTTTCGGGGATCGCGGCGGCCGACGCGACCGCTATTAACTCCTAAATTTTCCCTCTCCTTTTGGTATATACTGATTTTATGGCCCAGGAAGTTTTTACGGAAATCACTAAGCTAGAGGAAAAACTGCAGAAAGCGAATCTCCCGCCGGATCTTGCAGAAAAAGCAAAAGATATGCTCCTGCGTTTGGGGCGTATCGCCCGCATCGGCGGCAATTTTGCCGCCGAATTTGAATCCACGGCACGTTATCTTGACTGGATTGTCAATTTGCCCTGGAACAAAAAAACCCAGGACGCTTTGGATTTAAATAACGCGCAGAAGATTTTAAACGCTCATCATTACGGTTTGCAACCGGTTAAGGATAAAATATTGGAATACCTGGCGGTGTTGAAATTATCAAGTGACAGCGGGCAGGGCGCCGTGAATCCCGATTCCGTCGGGACAAACAACCAGCGGAAATTTGGCCGGGCCCCGATTTTAGCTTTAGTAGGGTTGGTGGGTACCGGGAAAACCACGCTGGCATATTCCATTGCCGGAGCCATGGGCCGGAAGTTTGAACGGATTCCGTTCGGCGGGATCGGCGACGCTTTATATCTGCGCGGCCAATCCCGCGCTTATCCGGACGCGGAACCGGGAGCAATTATTAAAGCTTTACGGCGGGCGGGGTCGAAAAATCCGGTAATTTTACTCGATGAAATTGACCGGGTGGCGGACGAAGCCAGGGCGACGATTATGGGGGTACTTGTCGAGCTTCTGGACCCGGAGCAGAACGCGGCATATAGCGATCACTATATTGACTTTCCTTTCGATTTGTCGGAAGTACTTTTTATTGCCACGGCCAACAATACCACCAATATTAGTACGGCAGTCATGGATCGTCTTGAACCGATTCTCATGCCGTCATACAGCGATGAGGAGAAAATTACCATCGGCCGGGATTATGTTTTACCGCGGGCAATAATAGAAGCGGGTTTGCCTAAAGAGGCGATTAAAATTGAACCTGATGTCTGGCCTAAAATTGTCCGTCCGCTGGGGTTTGACGGGGGCATTCGGACACTGGAGCGGACGATCAATACTATTGTTCGCCGGACCGCCCGGTTGATTGTTTCCGGTGAGGGCCGCCAATTTGTCCTGACGGAAAAAAATATCCAGGAATTTTTAGCAATCTGATAAAATAAGCTCATGCGAGTTTGCAAGGAGAGACCCTGCGAGCCCGCAGGGTCTCTCCTTATCAATGACAACCGACGAAAAGAAAAATGCCCTGCAGAAAGTAGCTGACGAAATCGCGGCGACCGGCGGCGGTCCCTTGGCGGCTGCCGGAGTAAATTCCGTTCCGGGCGAGGGAAATCCGGACGCGGAGATTATGTTTATCGGCGAAGCGCCCGGCTTTCACGAAAACGAGGAAAGACGGCCGTTTGTTGGCCAGGCGGGGAAACTTTTGCGTAAGGCAATCAGGGATAACGGTTTCCGCGAAGACGAAGTTTATATTACGAATATCGTCAAGTACCGTCCGCCGGGGAACCGCGATCCGGACCCTGCGGAAATCGCTTTTTTCCAGCCGTTTTTGGATAAACAGATTGAAATTATTGATCCGAAGATTATCGTTACCGTCGGCCGCTTTTCCATGTATAAATTTTTAGGACCGGCGGCCGGGATTACCAAAGTGCACGGACAATCGCGGACAAGAGAATGGAACGGAAAGGAAATTGTCGTTTTCCCCATGTTTCATTCCGCGGCGGCCCTGCGTGACGGCAAAGTAATGCAGATGTTTTTGGAGGATTTTAAGAAATTACGGGAGATTTTGGATAAAATAAATAAAGGGCAAAATATCGGGCGGAAAATGGAGGATCATCAAGAAGCAAAGGAAGAGACGGAAGAACAACTTAAATTAGTTTAATTTGTAAAAATTCAATTCAAATTTAAAATTATAGATTTCAAATTCGGAGATTATGGCTTTATTTAATAAACCTAAACAGAATCAATTACCTGCCGGAGGAAAACTCCGGATCCTTTCCTTGGGCGGCGTCGCGGTTAATAAAAATATGTATATTTACGAAACGGACCGGGATATTATTATCGTTGACTGCGGAATCGCTTTTCCGGAAGAGGATATGCCCGGAGTTGATTTAATTATTCCGGATATCGGTTATTTAAAGGACAAAAAAAATAAAATCCGGGGGATAGTGTTAACTCATGGTCACGAAGACCATCGCGGCGGATTGCCTTATATCCTGCCGGAATTGCCCGGCGTCCCGGTTTATGGGACGAAACTGACCGTGGGGCTCTCCAAGGTCAAGTGCGATGAAGCGGGTGTCAACACCGACTGGTACCAGGTTAATTATGAGGAAACGGTAAAACTGGGTGACTTCAGCATCCGCTTTGTGCATGTAACCCACTCCATTCCGGATTCGGCAAACCTGATTATCGAAACGCCGGCCGGGATTATTTACCACGGTTCGGATTTTAAGTTCGACTGGACACCGGTAGATGGGCTGCCGACGGAGGTACAGAAAATCGCGGAAGCCGGGCAGCGGGGAATATTATGTTTGTTGACCGATTGTCTCCGGGTGGAAAAAGCGGGTTATACCCTTTCCGAACAGATGATCGAACAGACCTTTGAGCAACAAATCCAAAAGTGCCGCGGCAAATTTTTTATTACTACCCAGTCTTCTAACATCAGCCGGATCCAGCAAGCGGTTAATGTAGCCCAACGGCATAACCGGATGATCGTTTTTGCCGGCCGGAGCATTGAACAAAATGTGGAAGTAGCGATCCGCCTGGGTTATTTAAGTTTGCCGCGGGACCGGGTAGTGAGAATCGAGGAGGTCGGGCGCTTTCCGCCGGAAAAAGTGTTGATTTTGGCGACCGGTTCGCAGGGCCAGGATAACTCGGCACTCGCGCGGATTGCAAACGGTGAACATAAAATCCGCATTAACGAAGGGGATTTTGTCATTTTCTCGCAGGATCCGATTCCCGGCAGTGAGACGGCGGTCAATGATTTAATTAATACTTTGATTAAGACCGGAGCGGAGGTTTATTATTCGGCAATTCTTGACGACCTGCACGTTTCCGGACATGAGGCAGCGGACGGGCTGAAACTGATGCTGGCTCTGACAAAACCAAAATATGTCTGGCCGATCGGCGGAACAATCCGGCATATCAAGCACTACGTGCGGCTGGCAGAGTCGATGGGTTATACGCGGGAGCGGATCCTGACTCCTGATGAAGGGCAAATCGTAGAATTGGGTAACGGGCGGGTCAACCTGGACGGGCGGGCGGAAACGAGAAATGTCCTGATTGACGGTTTGGGAATCGGGGATGTCGGTAATGTGGTTTTGCGCGACCGGCGGACGATGTCGGCTGACGGTGTTGTGATGGTGGTCATTCCTGTTGAAAAAGCCACCGGAGAAATTGTTGGGGAAATAGATATTGTTTCCCGGGGTTTTGTTTATATGAAAGAGTCTGATGAGCTAATCGGGGAGGCCAAGGAGGTAGTTCGCGCTGCTTTAGCCGATCATAAAGGTCCGGTTTCCGACTTCCGTTTCTTCCGGCGCCATATCGGCGACCACCTGGAAAAATTTCTTTTTGAGCAAACCCATCGTCGCCCCCTAATTCTTCCGGTTATTGTTGAGATCTAATATCATCACTTCTCTCTGTTGTTATATAATGATCCTGCTATGCGATACCGTAGACGCTCGGTGTTTAAATTAAAACTAAAGAAACAGGCAGTTTACGGCATCGTTTCCGTCATTTTAGCCCTCTGCGCCGTCCTGATTTTGATCGCTTCGGTTTCTCCCCAGGGAATTATTCTTAGCCGGGTAAATATTTTAGTCGGGCGCTATGTTGCCTGGAGCGGGTTTATTCTGGGGATCATCCTGCTGTTATTTTCTCTCCTGCTGTCCCGTCTGAAAGTCAAGATGATCCAAATGCATACGGTTGTCGGTATGGCTATAACCTGGCTGGCGATTTTGGGAATCAGCCGGTCGGGTCTTTTAGGCGACGAAATCTGGACGACATTGGAAGTCTTTTTACCGGGTTTAGCGGTTGCCTTAGTCCTCTTATTGACCGGCGTGCTGGGGTTGACGGTTCTTTTAAACGTCCCGTTCGGGGAGCTTCTTAACCGGCTGATTGATATCGGCGCTAAAGCCGGGAAATTTTTAGGTAAACTTTTTGCTTTTGAGAAAAGCAAGAAAAAAGAGCCGGTTTTTATTAAAGACAGTTTATCCCAAGGGGCTAATTTTCCCATTAACGGGCAAAATATTTCCAAACCGGCAACCGATCAGAAGCCGGCTCCGGGGCAACCCTTGGCGGCACCGCTACCAAAGCCTGCCGGCGTAAACGGTTTGGGGACAGAGCTGGTGGAAAATAAGAATGATGAAGCCATAAAAATCTGGGAATACCCGCCGTTGAGTTTGCTTTCCGATGCGGCTTACGGCAAAGCTGACCGGGGGGATGTGAATCACAACGCGGATGTGATTGAAAAGACGCTGGAGTCATTCGGGATTGCGACGAAAATCAGAGAAGTCAATGCCGGACCGGCAGTGACCCAATATGCCTTGGAGATTGCTCTGGGAACCAAGCTGTCTAAGATCACGGCGCTACAGAACGATTTGGCTTTGGCTCTGGCCGCTCCGACCGGTCAGATCCGGATTGAAGCACCGATTCCGGGGCGTTCTCTCGTCGGGATTGAGATTCCCAACCGGGCACCGGAATTTGTGCCTATCCGGAAAATTTTAGAAAGCGATACAATGCAAAACGCTAAATCCAAATTGACGGTGGCTTTAGGTCTGGACGTTTCCGGGCGCCCGGTAGTCGCCGATATCGGCAAAATGCCGCACGCTTTAGTCGCCGGCTCTACCGGTTCCGGGAAATCGGTTTGTATCAACGCTTTTATTACCTCGCTTTTATATCGCAATTCTCCGAGCGAACTAAGATTTATCCTTGTGGACCCCAAGCGCGTCGAACTCTCTTTATATAATGGTATACCTCACCTTTTAACGCCGGTGATTGTCGATCTGGAAAAAATCCTTTCGGCTTTGAAATGGGCTCTTTCGGAAATGGATCGCCGGTACAAGCTTTTTGCTTCAGCGGGGGTGCGTAATATTGATGGCTATAACGAACTCTCCGGTTTCCAAGCGCTGCCCTATATTGTCGTTATTGTTGATGAACTTGCCGATGTCATGATGTTTGCTGCGGTAGAGGTTGAGGACGCGATTTGCCGGTTGGCGCAGATGGCTCGGGCGACGGGAATTCATCTGGTCGTTTCCACCCAGCGGCCCAGCGTTGATGTGATCACCGGCCTTATTAAAGCGAATATTCCCTGCCGGATTGCCTTTAATGTCACTTCGATGGTGGATTCCCGGGTAATTATTGATATGCCGGGAGCGGAAAAATTACTGGGGCGAGGTGATATGTTGTATATTCCGCCGGACCAAAGTAAACCCTCACGGATTCAGGGAGCTTTGGTTTCCGAACAGGAAGTAAACCGCCTGGTGGGCTTTTTCAAAGCGAAAGGTATTCCCGTTAATTACACCGACGAAGTTACCAATATGCCCCTTTCCTATAAAGGTCCGGGGGCTTTGGGGCAATCGGGAGGCGGAAAAGATGAACAGTTGGTGGACGAAGCGATTAAGGTCGTTTGTCAGTTTGATCGGGCGTCGGCTTCGCTTTTACAGAGAAAACTTTCTGTAGGATACGCGCGGGCGGCCCGGATTTTGGATCAGCTGCAGGAAATGGGAATTGTCGGACCCGGGGAAGGCAGTAAGCCGCGGGATGTGTTGGTTAGAAACGCCGAAGAATATTTTGCCAACAGAATCCGAGGAGAGGGACAAACACAATAGAATTCGAAACAATGATCTAAATCCAAATTCTCCAATGTTTTAAACATTAGAATTTCTGTCATTTGAATTTGTTTCGGATTTTGATATTCGTATTTTGAATTTATACTGCCTCTTAAATTTATGACAACCGTCGGCGAAATGTTAAAAAGGAGAAGAACGGAAAGAAAGCTGAGCTTGGCGGACGTGGAAAAGTCGACTAAAATCCGGAAAAAATTTCTGGAAGCCTTAGAGGAGGGGCAATACAATCTCCTGCCGCCGCAAACTTTTATCCGCGGTTTTATTAAAAACTATGCTGTTTTTCTGGGACTGCCGCCGGAAGAGATGCTGGCTTTTTACCGGCGGGAGGTGAACGTGGAGAAACAACCGGTTTTGCCGACGGCGACTGTTCCCCTGCCGCCCAAACTGACTTTTACCCCGCGGCTTCTCATGGTCATCGGCGTGGGCGCTTTATTGATCCTTTTTTTTGCCTATCTTCTCGGACAATATTTGATGTTTACCGGAGCGCCGTATTTAACGGTTGATCAGCCTAAGGATTATAGTGTTGTTACCGAATCCCCCGTCGAAGTTTCGGGAAAAACCGACCCGTCTTCGACATTAAATATTAATGACCAGCAGGTTTCCTTAGATGAAAGCGGCAATTTTCAGGTAAAAATTCCGGTCAACGCCGGCCTGAACGTATTTACCATTGTCTCGGAAAATAAGTTCAAAAAAGAGGCGAAGGTTATCCGCCATGTACGACTCGAACAGTAGCAAATATGATAGTTGTATTCTATACTTTATTGGGTTACTGTTTTACTGAGTAGCCGATTTTACTTTCCTGCCCTATGATTGACATTACCCAGGCACTCCTGGCGATGGTGATTATCTCCCTGACGGTCATGCTGACTTTGATCGGCGTGCAGGTCTTTTATATACTTAAAGAGTTCCGCAATACCGTCAGGAAAATAAATAAAGTTTTGGATGATACCGGAGTCATTTCCGAAGCGGTCAGTAAACCGGCGAATATGTTTTCTTCCATGCTTTTAGGGATTAAAGGCGGCGCGGCATTAATGAAATTCTTTAAAAAGGATGAGGAGGGTAAAACAGCGAACCAGTAATTCAATAAATCGATAAAATATGTGCCAGAATAATAAACATTCCAGCGGTATAGTCTTAGGATTTTTGGCGGGAGCCGCGATTGGGGCTGGAGCAACTCTTTTGTTCGGGACAGAAAAGGGGAAAAAACTGCGCCGGGATTTTCGGGAAAATTATCCGGAATTTTTTACGAAACTGGATGATGTCTTAGAGGATACGAAGGAAAATTTGGATGAACAATATGAGAGTATTGCCGAGCAAGTGGCAAAAATAAAGGAAGAGGTATCAGGTATGAGCGACGAAGCGAGCATAACCGTTAAAGAAAAAGTCAATAATTTGGGCGCTGCAGTTGAGTCCCTGGGTGAGAAAATCCAGGAGGTATCTAAACCCCGTCGTTTCCTCAGGTCGGGAAAGAAACTCTAAATAACTTATCTCTTCGCGTAAATTCGTAAGCAATTCGTGTAAATTCAAGATGTTTGTCATATAATTTCCTCATGACCCATTTGGAGCTTCGGGAAAAGTTTTTCCGGTTTTGGCAGGAGAAGCCGCGCCGCCACACGGCCATTCCGTCGGCATCTTTGATTCCGGAAAACGATCCCAGCACGCTATTTACCGGTTCGGGAATGCAGCCGCTGATTCCCTATTTATTAGGGACCCCTAACCCTTCAGGAAGGAGGCTCGTCGATATTCAGAAATGTTTTCGGGGACAGGATATCGACGAAGTGGGTGATAACCGTCATGATACTTATTTTGAAATGATGGGCAATTGGTCGCTCGGTGATTATTTTAAGAAAGAACAACTTACCTGGTATTACGAGTTTTTAACGGAAGTATTAGGTCTGGAAAAGGGAAAATTATATATCTCCTGTTTTGCCGGATATAAAAATATTCCTGAAGACGGGGAATCTTCCCGGATCTGGAAATCTTTGGGAATTGCCGACGACCATATCCATTTTTACAGCGCAGAACATAATTGGTGGTCCCGCTCCGGAACCCCGGAACAAATGCCGGCTGGAGAAATCGGAGGGCCGGATAGCGAAGTTTATTATGAATTTACTCAAATTCCGCATGACCCTAAATACGGAAAGCGGTGTCATCCGGCTTGCGGCTGCGGCCGGTTCCTGGAAATCGGCAACTCCGTTTTTATCCAGTACCAAAAGCAGGAAGACGGAAGTTTTAAGGACTTGCCCCAGAAAAATGTTGATTTCGGCGGAGGTATTGAAAGAACGCTGGCAGCGATACTTAATGAACCGGATCAGTTTAAAACTGATGTCTATATTCCGATTATTAAAAGTATTGAACTGGCCTCCGATTTACAGTACGGGCAGGAGAGTTTGGCAGATCGGAATTTCCGCATTATTGCCGACCATATTAAAGCTGCCGTTTTTCTGATTTCGGCGGGAGTACAGACTTCTAATAAAGATCGCGGCTATATTCTGCGGCGATTAATTCGCCGGGCAATTCGTTTCAGCCGTTACTTAAATATTACGGAAAGTTTTATAGAGCCGGTTTCCGACGCCGTATTTACCGTTTACGGAGGGGTTTACCCGGAAGTCTTAAAAGAAAAGAAAACTATTGTTGACGCGCTTATCAACGAGGAAAGGAAATTTCAGCAAACCTTGGCAAACGGGCTTCGGGAATTGGAAAAAATTGCCCCAAAAGGAAAGATTTCCGCTTCTGAAGCCTTCCGTCTTTATGAGTCTTTCGGTTTCCCTTACGAAATTACCCGGGAAGAAGCGCAAAATAAAGGTCTTTCCGTTGCGGGGAAAGCGGAGTTTGCAAAGGAAGTACAAAAGCATCAGGAGCAGTCAAGGTCCGGTAGTCAGGGGAAATTCCGGGGTGGCCTAGCGGACCGGTCGGAGCAAGCGACAAAATATCATACAGCGACGCATTTATTGCAGGCAGCATTGCGACAGGTTTTAGGAAAACATGTGCATCAGCAGGGCTCGAACATTACTGCAGAAAGATTAAGGTTTGATTTTTCGCATCCCGGAAAAATGACCGAGGAACAGATAAAAAAGGTGGAAGATTTAGTTAATGAGCAAATAGCTAATGGCTTACCGCAAGTAGTCGAGACCATGACTTACGAAGAGGCGATTAGGAGCGGAGCTCTGGCATTTTTTAAGGAAAGATATCCGGAAAAAGTAACCGTGTTCAGTTTTGGCGATCCTTCGACAGGCTCAGGGTCTCCCTTTTCCAGGGAGATTTGCGGCGGCCCCCATGTAAAAAACACTAAAGAGCTGGGGCAGGTGGAAATTTTTAAAGAGGAATCAGCGGGGGCCGGTATCCGCAGAATTTACGCCAGATTAATATAGCGGATAATCTTGCTAAATTAATGTGGCTGGGCTATCATGTCCTTGATGGCACTGCCGGCTGCCCTGCAAGGCATTTTGAAAGGTTTTCGCAAGGAAGCGGAACCCGTCAAATATTTTATTGCTCTCCGCGTTTCTTCCCAGTTCGTCAGCAGTACTTCCTGGCAAATCACCGACGGTAATGTGGAAATCGGCAAAGTGGACAGCACCGATTTGCCTTCCGGGAATCCGGAGCAACTGCTCTTGGCTTGCGATAAAGTCGTTTCGCATGTTACTGAAGGCATAAGTCCGGAACCGAAAGAAGTCCTTTTTGGCATTCCTCCCAATTGGGCGGAAGGGGGGAAAATTAAAGATCCTTATCTTTTGAAGCTGCGCAATTTGAGTAAAGAGTTAGAATTAACCCCCTTAGGTTTTGTGGTCTTGCCGGAAGCGATTGCCAATTACTACCACCAAACGGAGACAGTGCCTTTAACGGCAATTCTTATCGGCATGGACGGGGAGAATCTTTCAGTGACGCTGGTGAGAGCCGGGAAGGTGATTCAGACGGAAACGGAGCAAACCCAGGAAAGTATCGGGATTAATGAGCTGGTAGAGCAAGCTCTCAAAAAATTTATCGGGGTGGAAATTTTACCCTCGCGGATTCTCATTTATGACGGATCGCTGGATTTAGAAAAATTGAAGGAAGAGATTTTATCTTATCCCTGGACCCAGCGGCTGCCCTTTTTACATTATCCGAAGGTGGAGGTGATAGAAGGCGAAAGCGGAGTGCGGGCTGTCGCGATTGCCGGAGGAACGGAAATGGGCGGGAAAATCGAGGCTTTACCTGCGGCGCCAAAAGAAGCAGAGGCACCGGCGGGTGCGGAGGTTCCGGTAGCTGTTGCAAACGCGGTTCCGGCGGCGGAAGGCGCGGAAGCGGGCGATGTGGGTTTTTTTAAAGAACGGGATGTGGCGCAGAATATTCCGCCGGCGGTTACGGAACAGAGCGCAGACCAGGAAAAGACTACAACTGCGGAACCTGCCGGGGAAAGCGGGAATTTTCCACCGGAGAATATATCGGCGGAGATACAGGCACCTTCCAAGCCCGCAATTAGATTTCCCGCGCTGGGTAGCAAAATCGCTCCTCTTTTCCGATCCCTGAAGTTACCGCGGCTGGCTTTGGGTCGCGGCGTTTTTGTGGTGCTGTTAATTGTTTTGGCGGCGGTTCTCTTAGGGGTAGGCGGTGTTTGGGCGGCGACCGGTTTTATGACTAAAGCCAAGGTGACGGTTTATGTTGATCCGCAGGTTTTAGAACCTTCGAATCAGGAGGTTCTTGTCGTCACCTCCGGAGAAGCAACCGGGGACAACCAGGTTCCGGGAACGTTAATTGAAACCGATGAACGGGGGTCTAAAAAAGGGGTGGTTACCGGCAAAAAATTAGTAGGCGAAAAAGCCAAAGGTTCGCTGACAATTTATGGTAACGCTACCGTAGCGAGAACTTTTTCCTCAGGAACGGTTGCCAGCGCCAACGGTCTTAAATTCACTCTGGACGGCAGTGTCGATATCGCGTCCAAAGCGGGTGCGGTTTCTCAAACACCCACAGCCAGCGTCAATGTTACCGCTTCCGGAATCGGGGACAGCTATAATTTACCGGCCAATACGATTTTCGCCATTGCCGATTTTCCCAGCATTTCTTATGAAGGGAAAAATGATACTGCCTTTTCCGGCGGCAGCAGCCACCAGGCTGATGTGGTCACTAAACTGGATCAGGATCGGTTATCGGCCACCCTTTCGGCAGAACTTGCGGATAAAGCCACCAAAACACTGCGTTCTAAACTATCCGCCTCGCAAAATTTAGTGGATAAAGCGGTATCCTGCTCTCTTACCCAGAAAAAATTTGATAAGGAGGTGGATACAGAGGCTGAAAATCTTACGCTCTCAGCCACCGAGCATTGCACCGGAATTCTTTTTGACCAAAGCGGTTTAATTGCACTCATGGGTAAAAACGCGTCGGGAAGCATCCCGGAAGGATATGAGCTTGATCCGCAGTTAAGCACGGTAGATATTATCAACACCGGTAAAAATCAAGACGGCGGTTTTACCCTAACCGTCCATTTTAAAGCCGGGTTGCTGCCGAAGATTGATAAGGGAAAAACTATCCAAAACTTGGCAGGAAAGAATTTTACGCAAGCCGCAAGCTATCTTAAGAGTCTAACCGGAGTGGTGGATAGCGATATTAACCTTAGCCCCGGAATCCTTTCCCGCTTTGCCGTTCTTCCCCGTCTCTCCCGCAATATTTCGCTTGAAGTGATCAGCAGATAAATGTCATATTTTGATATACTGAATTTATGGGCAGTTTTGTCTACATTTATTTAAAACGTCGGCCGGTAACTGCTCCCGCTGTTACCGTCAGTTTTCCGGCTCTGCCGAAAATTCCCCGATCACTATTGGTTAGCGCTTCGCTGATTATGTTTTCCGCGGGAGTGTTGCTTTTAGGCAATGTGATTTGGCCCCTAATTGAATGGCAGATAATATACCTCCCGAAACAACCCCAGAGCCGCTTTGCCAGTCCCATACCGCGTTTTGCTTCACCGGCGATCGCGGAAGAAAATGGTTTGCCGATGAATGTACAGGAGGGTAGTAGCGACAACCTTTTGCGGGCCAGTAATTGGTATCCCGGGGTTTCCCAAAACAGTACTACGTCGGCCGGAATAACATATAATCTTTCGATTCCGAAATTGCGTATTGAGAATGCGGAAGTAACTTTCGGCGGGGAAGATTTAAAAAAGAGCCTGATCGGGTGGGGAACCAGCAGTCTGCCGGGGATACCCGGTACCAATATTATTTTTGGCCATAGCGCTCTGCCGCAGTTTTATAATCCTAAAAATTATACGACGATATTTTCCCTGTTACCGACTTTGGACAAAGGTGATAGTATTTATATTTTTGCTGACCGCGTCGCTTACAAATACCTGGTTTTTGACATGCAGACGGTTGACCCCGATGATTATTCTATTTTAGAACAGCGTTTTGATGACTCTTATATTGCCCTGGTTACCTGCGTACCGCCTGGGACTTATTGGAAAAGATTAATTGTCCGGGCGCGGATTGCCCAAAATAATTAAATGGCCAAGTTCGTCGCGGTCGATTTCGGAGAGCGGTGGTGCGGTTTAGCGGTTAGCCAGGGAGATATCGCCGAACCTTGGGGGGCAGTGGAAAAAAAGATGCTTGCTGACGAAGTCAAGCGTCTGGAACCGGAGGTTTTAATTTTCGGAATTTCAGAGGGAAGAATGGCGGAAAAAACCAGACAATTTGCCAATCACCTTGCCGGGATGTTAAGATTGGAGGTAGAGTTTAGCGATGAGACCTTGTCCAGCAGGGAAGTAGAGGCCCTGGGAAAGAAAGATAAAAAGAAACAACACGCTATGGCGGCAGCGGTAATTTTAGAAAGATATTTAGAGCAAATAGCAAATAGATCTTAAATTCAAAGCCACCTGCCGTAGTTTAAGGCTAAATTGCATGTTTAAAAATATTATTTCGCCGGTTCAGGCCTGGCTCTTATCTCAGGGCAAGTGCGTCGGTTGCGGCGCCAGCCTTTCGGGGGGGAGGACGGAAGACTTCCAGAACGGGAGTCAAAAAGTCACCTGTAAGTGCGGCCGAGTCTATATTTTTGATACGGCGGGAAAAAAGTTCCGCCGGGGGAGACTGGACGAGGCTTAATCTTTTTATGAGAAGAGTGTTTGTGGGTTTAGTTGTCCTGGTGGCGTTGCTGGCCTTCGGGTATTTTTGGTGGAGTCTCTCGCTACAGCCGGTCAAAGCAGGGGATAAAACAACCAAGATTTTTGTTGTGGATAAGGGGGTGGGGATTCGTGATCTGGCCAATAAACTGAAGGAGCAAGGATTGATTAAAGACCAGGTCGCTTTTTTTCTGCTGGTTAAATTCCAAGGCTTAGAAAAGAAGATCCAGGCAGGGGATTTTCGTTTATCACCCGGGATGAGTGCTTACGGGGTAGCCAGCGCTTTAACCCACGGGACTTTAGATGTTTGGATAACCATCCCGGAGGGCTGGCGGGCGGAGGAAATTTTTGCGGAATTGGTGGGAAGCGGCGCTTTGGCCAGCCAATCTGCCGATCCCGCGGTCTTTAAAGCCAGCGAAGGACGACTATTCCCCGATACCTATCTGATTCCCCGCGATTCGGATTCCTCAAAGATTATTAAAATGTTTGAGGATAACTTTAACAAGAAAGTGACGCCCCAAATGCTATCAGATGCCAACAAAGAGAATCTGGACCTGACGAAATTATTAACCCTGGCGTCCCTGGTGGAAAGGGAGGGGAAAAACGATGCGGACCGGCCGATTATCGCCGATATTTTACTAAAGAGGTTGAAAGAAAATATGGCGCTGCAGGTTGACGCGACGGTTCAATACGCCATCGGTAAAACGCAGGGTGACGGCTGGTGGCCGAAAGAATTAACCACCGAGGACCTGCAATTTCGGTCGCCCTACAATACTTATCTTTATCCGGGTCTGCCGCCGGGGCCGATTTGCAACCCTGGTTTGGCTGCCATAAAAGCGGTAATTTATCCCGCTAAAACCCCCTACTATTATTATTTATCGGATAAAAACGGCGTGACCCATTTTGCCAAAACCCTCCAGGAACACAACGCGAATGTTGCCAAATATCTCTAAGTTTTGGTGGTTGACAAAATAACTCCCGTTAGGCTATAATAGCTTCCAGTTGAATAAATTTTTAGGCGTACATTTTGTTGGTACGCTTTTATTTGTCGTCGTTTAACGACTAATGAAAAAAACCGCAGCCGACAGTAATCCGAAAAGGTTATATTGGGGTAAAGAGTTTTCCAATCTTCCCAATTTAGACCTGGTTAAACCGCAAAGGGAATCGTACGATGATTTCCTGCAAAATGACATCCCGCATTTGTTAGCGGAAATTTCCCCCATTGAAGATTTTACCGGTAAGAACTGGACGCTTACTTTCGCCGCTCATTCTTTCGGTCTTCCCAAAAGAACCGCTGTCGAATGTATCGAGAAGGGCCAGACTTTCGATATGCCTCTTAAAGTGGAAGCGACTTTGATGAACAAACAAACCGGTGAAAAAACTACCCAGGAGGTATTTTTAGGCGATATCCCGGTGATGACTCCGCGCGGGACCTTTATTGTCAACGGAATCGAAAGAAATGTCGTCAACCAATTGGTCCGCTCTCCCGGGGTTTATTTTCTGGGCGATATCGATCCGGTGACCGGCCGCGCTTTGTACTTTGCGGAGGTAAGGCCGCTACGCGGCAGCTGGCTGGAATTTAACGTGAGCCGCAACGGTGTTGTATCTGTCCGCATTGACCGCCGGAGAAAATTTCCTGTGACTACATTTCTCCGCGCTCTGGGGTTGGGCAGCGATGAGGAATTATTTAAGACTTTTGCCGACGTAGATAATAAAGGCGATATTTCCTATGTCGAAAATACGATCAAGAAAGACAACACCCGGGGTTCTGCCGAAGCCACCATGGAAATTTATAAAAAGATGCGCCCCGGAGAACCGGTGCTTTTGGAAACCGCCCAGGAGTATATTAAAAACCTTTTCTTTAACCCCCGCCGCTATAACTTAGGCAAAGTAGGACGTTATAAACTCAACAGGCGGCTGGGATTGTCTACTCCGAACGAGGAGCAAAGCTGGATTTTGACCCGCGACGATATTATTGCCACCGTTAAATATCTGATTAAGTTACAGCAAGGCAGCGGGGAGGTTGACGATATTGATCATTTGGCCAACCGTCGGGTGCGGCGGGTTGGGGAGCTGGTCGGCAACGCCGCTTTTCGGATCGGACTCTTGAGACTGGAACGGGCGGTTAAAGAGCGGATGAGCATGTTGGACATCAAGGTTAAGGCGATGCCGAATCAGGTGGTCAACGCCCGGCCGATTATTTCAGCTATCAACGAATTTTTCCGCACCTCCCAATTATCAGCGATCCTTGATCAAACTAATCCGCTTTCGGAAGTGGATAGTCTTCGTAAATTATCCGTGATGGGTACCGGAGGCATTTCCCGGGAGAGAGCCAGTTTTTCCATCCGGGATATTAATTCCAGCCAATACGGCCGGATTTGTCCCGTCCGCTCACCGGAAGGTCCGAACATCGGTTTAGTAACCTACATGTCCCTTTATGCCAAAATCGACGAGTACGGTTTTTTGGTTGCTCCTTATCGCAAATTGGAAAAGCGGGGGAAAAAGGTTCTGATTACTGACGAGATTGTCTATATGGCCGCGGACGATGAGCGCAACTTTAAAATTACCCACGCCGGGGTGGGACTGAGCACCGACGGGGTTTTAACCGACGAGCGGGTGCCGGTAAGATACCGCGGGGAATTCATTGAAGTTCCGGCAGAAGAGGCGGACTTTATGGATATTGTTCCCCGGGAAATTGTCGGGACCGCCGCATCGCTTATTCCCTTTCTGGCTCATGACGACGGCATCCGGGCTTTAATGGGCTCTAACATGCAGGCGCAAACCGTGCCTTTGGTTACCCCTCAGCGGCCGGTGGTCGGGACGGGAATGGAAGGCGAAATTGCCGAGGCGATGGGCTGGGTACGCCGGGCGGAACACGCCGGTACTGTTAGTTTCTCCGACGGCATTAAAGTAGTTGTCAAATTGGATAAAAAATTCGACGGGCAGGATACGGAAACTTATTGGGTAAATAAATTTGTGCGGACTAATCCCAATAGCGGTTGTTACAGCCAGCGGACGGTAGTTAATGCCGGCGATCGGGTAAAAACAGGGGATATTCTCATTGACGGGCCGGCAACGGTAAACGGAGAACTGGCCCTTGGTGCCAACCTGACAATCGCCTATATGCATTTCGAAGGTTTCGGTTATGAAGACGCTATTGTCGTATCCGAGCGGTTAGTGGAAGATGATACCCTAACAAGCATTCATATCGAAGAGTACCAGGCGGAAGTTGTCGATACTAAACTGGGTCCGGAAGAAATTACCCGGGATATTCCCAATGTTGGCGAAAGCGATTTGGCAAACCTGGACGAAACGGGGATTGTTGTTGTCGGAACCGATGTCGGCCCGAATGATATTTTGGTCGGTAAAATCCAGCCCAAAGGAGAGACGGAACTTTCGGCAGAAGAAAGACTTTTAAGGGCGATTTTCGGCGAAAAAGCACGCGAAGTTCATGATACATCCCTAAGGATGCCGCACGGTGAAAAAGGCACGATAATCGGGATCCAGATTTTAGATAAAGAAGCGGGGGACGAACTGCCGCCGGGAACCAATAAATTGATTAAAGTCAAAGTAGCGCAGCTGCGGAAAGTGGAAGTCGGCGATAAAATAGCCGGACGCCACGGCAACAAGGGGGTTATTTCCCGGATCGTCCCGGTCGCGGACATGCCGCATTTAGCGGACGGTACGCCGGTCGATATAATTATTTCCCCGCTGTCGGTTCTCGGCCGGATGAACTTAGGCCAGATTTTAGAAGCGCATCTCGGTTGGGCCATGGATAAAATTTCCGGTTACGTTTCCGTTCCGGTATTTGAAAATATTCCCGAAGATTGGCTGGTCGACGCTTTAAAGAAAGCGGGATTGCCGGCAGACGGAAAAATAGAAGTTTTTGACGGAAGGTCGGGAGAACCGTTCGAACAAAAAATCGTCGTGGGTAAAGCTTATATACTCAAACTTACCCATATGGTCGAGGATAAAACTCACGCCCGCTCGACCGGTCCGTACTCTTTGGTCACCCAGCAACCGCTGGGCGGCAAAGCCCGTATGGGCGGGCAGCGTTTGGGAGAAATGGAAGTCTGGGCTCTCGAGGCGCACCGTGCTGCCTATACTTTGCAGGAAATGCTGACGATTAAATCCGACGATGTCATCGGTCGGGCAAAAGCTTTTGAAGCGATTGTTAAGGGTGTCGATATTCCCCAGTCAACCGTTCCGGAGTCTTTTAAAGTCCTGGTTAAAGAATTGCAGGGGTTGGGTTTAAATATTATTCCGACGGGAGCTATAACCGCGCAACAGCAGACGGGGGCGGCGGCTTTTGCTGAGCTTTCGGAAGAATCAAAAGCGAAGACGGCAGCGGAAGAATTGGAACTGGAACTCGGGGCGGTGGCCGTACCGACGAGGGAGCTGACGGCCGATCAGGGACCAATGGAGGTCGAACAGGCGAAAGGCGAGGCCGGCGAAGCAGCGGGCAACGACGGAACGAATACGAATAAGGAATAAATATGGTTAAACCAAACGATTCCATTGCCAATATTATCGATTTCCGGGGGTTGAAGTTAGAACTGGCTTCTCCGGAAGCGATTCTCTCATGGTCGCACGGGGAGGTGCTTAAACCGGAAACGATCAACTACCGGACTTTGAAACCGGAAAAAGACGGCCTCTTTTCGGAAAATATTTTCGGTCCGACCAAAGATTGGGAATGTTACTGCGGCAAATATAAACGCATCCGTTACCGGGGAATTGTCTGCGACAAATGCGGCGTGGAGGTAACTCAGAGCAAGGTCCGCCGGGAGCGGATGGGGCATATCAGTCTGGCGGCACCCGCGGCTCACGTTTGGTATTTCAAGGGGACGCCTTCCAAGATTTCGCTTCTCCTCGATATCGCGCCGCGGGCTCTGGAAAATGTTATCTACTTTGCTTCCTTTCTGGTTCTGGATGTTCAGGAGGATCAAAAGGAAAAAGTTCTCAAGCAGCTTAAGCAGACGATGGACGGGCGGCACAAAGAACTGGAGAAGAATTTTGCGGACCTTATTGCCGCGGAAGAAAAAGCGACCAGAGAAAAAATCGCGGATACCCAGAAAAAAATTAAAGGTGAGGATCAGTTAAGGCTGGCAATTTCCGAAATTGAAGTTAACAGCCGGCAACAATTGGCGCGGTTGAACGACCAGAAAGCGCTGGAACTTTCACGGCTGGACGAGATTTATAAGACCCTGGGACAGCTGGTAAAGGAAGTCCGCCCCCATTCGCAGCTTTCGGAAGATGAATACCTGAAACTGGTTGAATACGAGGCTGCGGACTTTATCCGGGTCGGTATGGGTGCCGAAGCACTCCTGGAAGTGCTTCGCAAGATCAATCTGGATAAAATGGCCGCGGATCTGCGTGAACAACTAATGACCGTTTCCGCCGGGAATCGCCTGAAGCTAACCAAACAATTAAGAGTTGTGGATGGCTTAAGGAGAACCAAAATCCGGCCGGAGTGGATGATTCTAACGGTTTTACCGGTAATTCCACCGGATCTTCGGCCGATGGTCCAACTTTCCGGAGGCCGTTTCGCCACCTCGGACCTTAACGATCTCTATCGCCGGGTGATAAACCGCAATAACCGCCTTAAGCATCTGATGAGTTTAGGAGCTCCGGAAATAATTCTCCGCAATGAAAAAAGGATGCTCCAGGAGGCGGTCGATTCGCTGATTGATGCTTCGCAGCGGCCGACGACCCGGGCGGCGGCGCAGGAATTGAAATCTTTATCGGATATGCTTCGCGGTAAACAGGGGCGCTTCCGCCAGAATTTACTGGGCAAGCGGGTCGATTACAGCGGGCGCTCGGTAATTGTCGTCGGGCCGCACCTGAAATTGAATCAGTGCGGGCTTCCTAAAGAAATGGCCCTGGAGATGTTTAAGCCGTTTGTTTTGCATGAATTGATTTTAAGAGGCCTGGCTCCCAACGTCCGGAGCGCTAAATATGTTTTGGAGCGGCGCATCCCGGAGGTGTTTGATATCTTGGAAGAAATAATCAAAAACCGCCCCGTTCTTTTAAACCGGGCTCCGACTTTGCATAAATTGGGTATCCAGGCTTTTTATCCGATATTAATCGAAGGGTCTGCCATACAGCTGCATCCTTTGGTTTGCTCCGGCTTTAATGCGGACTTTGACGGCGACCAGATGGCCGTTCATGTTCCCCTTTCTTCAGCTTCTAAAGCGGAAGCGGTAAATTTAATGATGGCAGACAGCAACTTGCTAAAACCCGCGGACGGTTCGCCGATTATTTCTCCCAGCAAAGAAATGGTCCTGGGGACCTATATGCTCACGACCCTGGATGAAAATATTCCGGTCAACGATTCTATATTCGCGGATTTTAGCGAAGCGATTCAGGCATACCAGAATAAAAAGATCCAATTGCGCCAGAAAATTAAAGTCTTTTATGACGGTGACCTCCTGGAAACCACTGTCGGCCGGATTCTGCTGAATGAACTTTTGCCGGAAAACCTGCGGTTTGTCAACGAGACGATGTCCCTGTCCGCGGTTAAAAAGCTTTTAGCGCGGGCAATGAATCAATGCAGCCGTCAGGAAGTCGCGCTGCTGGCAGACAAACTGAAGGACTTCGGTTTCCAGGGCAGCACTCTTTCCGGAGTTTCCGTCGGTATCTTTGACCTTCTTATGGTACCTGACAAAGAAGAGATTGTTAAGGAAGCAGAAGCTAAAGACATCGAAATTGAAAGCAATTTCAGCCAGGGGTTGATTACTGCCGACGAGGTCCGCAGGTTAAGCATTGACAACTGGCTGGAAGCGACGGACCGGATTACGGATTTAACTTGGGAAAAATATCCGGCAAACAATCCGGTAAAGATGCTTATCAGCTCCGGAGGTACCCGTGCCAGCCGGGATACGGTTAAACAGGTATCCGGAATGCGGGGTTTGATGGCTGACCCGACAGGGAAAATTGTTCCTATGCCGACAAAGTCCAATTTTCGCCAGGGACTTTCCGTATTTGAATACGTGACCGGGACGCGCGGCAGCCGCAAAGGTCTTGCGGACACCGCTTTAAGAACGGCGGATGCCGGTTATCTTACCCGGCGGTTGGTTGATGTATCTCACGATTTAATTATTCGTGAAGAAGATTGCGGTACGACAGAAGGAGTGGAGATAAATCGGGCGGAAAAGAGAATGGTTACTTTCGGCCAGAGAATCCTGGGCCGGATATTGGCTCAGGATGTGGTGGTCGGTAAAAAAACAACACTTTCCGCCGGGGAGTTAATTGATGAGGAAAAATTAGGGCAGTTGGAGGAAGCAAAAGTAGAAAGCGTGGTTGTCCGTTCGCCGCTTTCCTGCCGGTCGAAATTCGGCCTCTGCCGGAAATGTTACGGCCGGGATCTTTCCACCCGAGAGATGGTGGAGTTGGGAACCCCCGTCGGAGTTATAGCCGCCCAATCGATCGGGGAGCCGGGAACTCAGCTGACTTTACGGACCAAACACACTGGCGGTATTGTCGCCATGGATGTAACTCAGGGGTTGCCGCGGGTTGAGGAGCTGTTTGAAATCCGGACGCCCAAAGCTCTCTCCCCGATTGCGGAAATTGCCGGGAAAGTAAGTATTACCGACACCGACGACGGTTACAAAGTACGGGTCAGGAGTGTAGATATTAAACCGGTAGAAGAACGGGAATATTTAATCCCCCTGACGGCGACACTCAAAGTGGCTGAAGGAGATTTGGTTGTTCCGGGGACGCAATTAGCCAGCGGATTTTTGGATGTTAAGGAGATTCTTTCCATCAGGGGGATGCGGGCAGCGCAACTTTATTTGATTTTAGAGTTGCAGGCGGTTTACGAATCGCAGGGAATTCCCATCAATGATAAACATTTTGAGGTTATTGTCCGTAAGATGTCGGATAAAGTAGTCGTGGAAACTGCCGGCGATACCTACCTCCTGCCGGGGGAAATTTTAGAAAAATCCCGTTTTGAAGAAGAGAACGCCCGGGTGCTCGCAGAAGGCGGCGAACCGGCAACAGCACAAGTTTCCGTCCTTGGTGTTACTAAGGCTGCTTTATTTACTGATTCCTGGCTTTCGGCAGCCAGCTTTGAACAGACGACCAATGTTTTGGCGGATACGGCTTTGGGTAGCCGCAAGAATGAAGATCCTTTACTGGGGATTAAGGAAAATGTTATTATCGGACGTTTAATCCCGACCTCACCGGATCGGGCGAGGATAGGCGAATAATATGCCGACGATTAACCAATTGATCAAAAAAGGACGTCACCCGAACGCGAAAAAAGTCCGGGCGACAGCGCTCAGGAAGTTTTTTAACGCTCGGGAACGGCGGATAAAGACGATTGCCTCGCCTTTTAAACGGGGAGTTTGCACCGTGGTGAAAACGATGACTCCGAAAAAACCGAATTCGGCGCTGAGAAAAGTTGCCCGTGTCCGGTTGTCTAATAAGCAGGAAGTGACGGCTTATATTCCGGGGATCGGTCACGAGCTGGCGGAACATTCAATTGTATTGGTCCGTGGCGGCCGGGTTAAGGATTTACCTGGGGTTAAGTACCATATTGTCCGGGGCAAATTCGATACTTCCGGGGTGCATGGCCGCATGCAGGGTCGCAGCAAATACGGGGCTAAAAAAGGCGGTGCCGGTCCGCGCCTGGAAAACCCGGTAGCTGCACCCGCCTCTGCCGCATAATCAAATAAAAAATAGGAAATAAGAAATAAAAATAATTAGCTATGCCCAGATCGAAAAAAATATTTAAAAAACTAGCTACTCCCGATCCGGTTTACGGAAACCGTTTGCTGGGAAAATTTATCAATAAAGTAATGCGCGACGGGAAAAAAGGTGCTGCCGCTAAGCAGGTTTATGAAGCTCTGAAGAGCTTAGAAACTAAGAATCCCGGGGAGGGAGAACCGGTTAAAACTTTTGAGACCGCTATTCAAACGGTTGCGCCGCGGATGGAAGTCCGCCCGCGCCGTGTCGGCGGGGCTTCTTATCAGATTCCCGTGGAAGTACGCGGTGAACGGAAAGTGCATTTAGCTATGCGCTGGTTAATCGATGCCGCCCGGGCCCGCTCCAACAAGCAATATCATACCTTTGCGGAAAAATTGGCTGCGGAGATTACCGATGTCCTCGCCGGCCAGGGCGGGGCGATTAAAAAACGCGACCAGGTTCACAAAATGGCAGAGGCCAACAAAGCGTTTGCCCACTTCCGCTGGTAAAAAACTTGGGTTTTAAAGAGGATATCTCTGCTGCCAGGTAGCCAACGGTCCCCACCTAATTAACCGACTGGGGCTTTAAGTTCCCGAGGAGAAAAAGATGGCCCGCGATGATGAGAGTAGCCCACGAATCCTTCCCAAAAATATTCCCCGAACATAAATTTCCGAAAAGAATTAAATACCCCAGGCTTTGCAAATGGCGCCCTTTGCTCCGTTTTAAAAGTAAAACCATTATGCAACGGCGTAGTGCTTTTACACGGATATAGTTTGGGCTATATGATTCACGAAAGTTTCTACTCCTGCGTCGGCTAACGTAAGGATTTTTTTAAAAGTTCCCCGGCAAAGTAGATAAAAACCATGACTGAAACTAAAAAAGTTAACCAGTCGCGAGGGTTGTGCGGTTCTAATAAATCATGAAAAGTAAGCCAGTCAATAAACAAAAGAAGGACGACGATAACAATGCCTAATACCCTAGCGGGTTTCACGTTGACGAGAGTAGACTGGAAAATGATTTCGCCTTAATGGCAATTGAGCCCGATTTTACCCGATAGCCGTGGCAATGGTTTGTAGCGCGTTATATAATTATCTTTAATGGAACTATCGGAAAAAGAGGTTTTAGATATTACGGAGGCTAAGAAATGGCAAAATATTTACCTGGCAGTTTTGGCCAAATATAATGCCCGCCAGGAGAAATTTCCCAGTGCTTCCCAGGATAAGTATCTCTATCTTCTTAAACTTGCGGCACACGAAGACACCAGTCCTCTAGATACTTATGCCATGGCTACGCTACTAAGCGAATACCCCCAAATCGGTTTGACGGTAGCGGTCCCTTTTAAAAAGGGGAAACTGGCTTTATCCATGCGGCAGTGCGTAGAACGCCGGCAAAAGGAAACCGATGCCGCTAAATTCTCGGGGGCGACGCTTGCAGAAACAGCCCGTACGGTAAAACAGAAGGCGGATAGCGTTGTGCGCCAACTAGCGCATAAAGGGCTCGAGGAAGTCGGGATAGATATTTTTGATAAGTTACAACCCCTTCATCCCCGCCCGGTATCAGAAGAGGATTTAGCCAGACAAGAGTGGTGGGGGAAAATAATACCCAATATTGTCGTAGCCCGGGAGCTGAAGCAAATTGCCTTACGCAGAGAACCATCTCTGGCGGCTGCGACGGCAAAAGTTCAGTAACTCCTCTTATCAAAGCCTGCAAGGGGAGGCCTTGCGAAGGGCGCGATTAGCGCCTGTTTAATTATCGAATAGGGATTCCCTTAACCGGAGCGTTTTGTTATAATTGTCATAATAGTGCCGTAGATGCGGCACGAATTTTTTGGCTATGGCGGAAGGAAAAACCAAATCAAGGATTTACCCGCTCGATAGAATCAGAAATATCGGGATTATTGCGCATATTGACGCGGGAAAAACAACCACAACCGAGAGGATTCTATTTTATACCGGGAAAACTTATAAGATCGGCGATATCGACGAGGGAACGACCCAAATGGATTGGATGCCCCAAGAGCGGGAACGGGGAATTACTATCGTTTCTGCGGCTACGACCACCTTCTGGAAAGATATCCGCATCAATATTATTGATACCCCGGGGCATGTGGATTTTACGGCGGAAGTAGAACGTTCTTTGCGCGTTCTTGACGGAGCGGTGACCATACTGGACGCGGAAGAAACGGTCCAATCGCAGACGGAAACGGTTTGGCGCCAGGCGGATAAATATCAAGTCCCCAGAATTATTTTTGTTAATAAAATCGATAAACTGGGCGCTGATTTTTATAAAACGGTGGAAGCGGTTAAAAACCGGCTGGGAGTTAAGCCGGCGGTTATGGTTTTGCCGATTGGCGTAGAGAGTACATTTAGGGGAGTTTATGATCTTCTGGCCGAAGAAGCTTATATCTGGGCCCGCCCGCTATCGCCCGGCGGCGAAACCCCCGGCGGGGACGATATGGGGGCTAAATACGAAGTGAAAAAAGAAATTCCCCCGGAACTTTCTCCGGAAAAAGTGAAAGAATACCGGCATCTGTTGGTCGAGCAAATTGCGGAAACCGACGAGAAGTTGCTGGAAAAATATCTCAACGGTGAGAAACCGACGGTAGAAGAGCTGAAGAAAGCTTTACGCCAGGCGGTTGTCAATTACCAATTGGTACCAATTTATACGGGTACTTCGCTGCGAAACAAAGGGGTCCAACCGCTTTTGGACGCTATTGTCGATTATTTGCCCAGTCCTTTGGACCGGCCTCCGGTCGAGGGAGTCAATCCCAAGACGGGAGAAAAGGAAACGCGGGAACAGGAAACCAGCGTTCCTCTGACCGGTTTAGCTTTTAAAATCCAATTGGATCCGCACGTCGGGAAGCTTTATTATGTGCGGATTTATTCCGGAACGCTGAAAGCAGGCTCGTATATTTATAATTCTTCGCGTGATAAACAGGAGCGCATCGGAAGACTTCTTTTAATGCATGCGAACCAACGGGAAGAGGTTGATGAGGCTTACGCCGGGGAAATTGTGGCGGTGGTGGGTTTTAAAGAAACCCGGACCGGAGATTCTATTTGCGACCAGACACATCCTATTGTTTTGGAAGGGATTTCTTTTCCCGAACCGGTTATCTCCCTCGCTATCGAACCCAAGACCAAGTCGGACCAGGAGAAGCTCGGTTATGCCCTGCAGCGAATTATGGAAGAAGACCCGACAATCCATGTGAAATCCGATAAAGAAACGGGCCAGACAATTATTTCCGGCATCGGAGAATTACAACTGGATGTTTGGATTGACCGTATGCGCCGGGAGATGAGCGTCGAAACCAATGTCGGCGCCCCCCAGGTGGCTTATAAAGAAACCGTCAAGAGAAACGCTGAGGGCGAAGGGAAATATATCCGCCAGACCGGAGGCCGGGGGCAATACGGACATGCTCTGCTCCGGGTGGAGCCGAAGCCCCGCGGAGAAGGTTGGGAATTTGTTAACGCCATCAAAGGCGGCGCGATTCCTTCCGACTTTATTCCTTCAATTGAAAAGGGCACTAAGGAGGCTTCCGCCAACGGCGTTTTAGCCGGCTTTCCGCTGACGGATATTAAAATTACTTTGTTTGACGGTTCTTATCATGAGGTTGATTCCTCGGATATCGCCTTCCAGATAGCCGGCTCTATGGCTCTTCAGGATGCGGTGAAAAAAGCTGATATGGTTTTAATTGAGCCGATTATGAAAGTGGAAGTAACTACCCCTGACGAATTTATGGGGGACGTCATCGGCGATCTTTCGGCAAAACGGGCGCAGATATTGGGAACTTCCCAGCGGGGGAACGCGACGGTAATTATTGCCATGGTGCCTCTGGCGGAGCTTTCCGGCTATGCTACCAAGCTACGCAGTATGTCCCAGGGCCGGGCATCGTATTACATGGAACCATCCCATTATGAAGAAGTCCCCAGAAATATTCAGGAACAGATTCTGACGAAGAAATGATTTAGTAAATCAGAGTGACCCCGCAACTAAGTAATTTATTGAATTGCTGAAATTATGGAAATATATTTTGACTCTTGCAAAGGGAAGGTAATCTCAATATAATCAGCTAAAGCCGATTGCGATCGGCTGAACACGGATCAAAATCAAAGATAGCCTTGACAAAGGATGTTCTTTTTGGTCAAAATTAAAGGGAAGATAAAAAATGGCTGAGCAAGCAAAATTCCAACGGACCAAACCCCACGTTAATGTCGGGACAATGGGTCACGTGGACCACGGAAAAACAACTTTAACTTCGGCAATTACCAAAGTCCTCGCCAAAAAAGGCCTTTCCAAAGCCATGAATTACGATGAGATTGACAGCGCTCCTGAGGAAAAAGCCCGCGGGGTTACGATTAATATCGCCCATGTCGAATACGAAACGGACAAGCGGCACTATGCTCATATCGATATGCCGGGGCATGCTGACTACATTAAAAACATGATTACCGGTGCGGCTCAGGTGGACGGGGCAATTCTCGTGGTATCGGCGGCTGACGGTCCGATGGCGCAAACCCGCGAGCATTTGCTTCTGGCGAAACAGGTTAACGTTCCCGCGATTGTGGTTTTTCTTAACAAAGTCGATATGGTAACTGATCCCGAGCTTCTGGATCTTGTCGAAGTCGAAGTCCGCGAACTGTTAACGAAATACGGTTTTGACGGAGAAAAAGCTCCCGTGATCAAAGGTTCCGCACTTAAAGCGGTTGAAGGCGATGCCGAAGAGGAAAAACATATCATGGAGCTTATGGACGCGGTGGATTCCTATATTCCCACCCCGGTGCGGGAACTGGATAAACCGTTTTTAATGCCCGTAGAAGACGTTTTCTCCATTAAAGGCCGCGGCACAGTAGTTACCGGACGTATTGAACGCGGGAAGATCAAAGTTAACGAAGAAGTCGAAATTATCGGTCTGAAAGCTACCCAAAAGACGGTCGTTACCGGAGTCGAGATGTTTCGCAAACAATTGGATGAAGGCCAGGCCGGAGATAATGTCGGACTGCTTTTGCGCGGCATCGAAAAAGACCAGGTCGAGCGCGGCCAGGTTATTGCCAAACCGGGTTCGATTACCCCGCATACCGAATTTGAAGCTCAGGTTTATATCCTAACCAAAGAAGAGGGTGGACGGCACACTCCGTTCTTCTCCGGGTACCGCCCGCAATTTTATATCCGCACTACGGACGTAACCGGGGAAGTAACTTTACAGGAGGGCGTGGAAATGGTCATGCCGGGGGATGACGCGAAGATGAAAATCAAGCTGATCCAGCCGGTAGCCATGGAAGACGGGATGCGTTTTGCGATCCGCGAGGGCGGGAAAACCGTCGGAGCGGGAGCCGTAACGAAAATATTAGCATAAGGATGATAGAATGAGCGAAGCGTAGTGAAAAGTCTTTGACGATTCGCTAGGGTCTTTACAACTATCATCTTTTTTGTTCTTTGATATGCCGAAAGGGAGAATCAGAGTTAAGTTGAAGGCTTATGACGGGCGGGTGCTCGACAGCACCTGCCAGCTCATTCTGGATACGGCCATCCGTACCGGCGCTTCAGTGGTAGGCCCGATTCCCCTTCCGACAGACAGATCCTTAATTACCGTCGGCCAATCCCCTTTTACCGATAAGGACAGCCAGGAACACTTCCAGGTCAAAGTACATAAGCGCCTGATCGATATTATAGAGCCAACGGATAAGACTATTGATTCCCTCATGCACCTCGAATTGCCCGCAGGGGTGGGTATTGAGATCAAAATGTAGTAATTTCCCGCTCAATTGGAGGCGGGATTGTGTCACATAAGCGGCGCTTCAGGCAGTCTTGCTAAAGGCGATTTTTAGCCAATTGTGGAAGCAGATCTTAAAGAGTTAACTTGCGCAAATATGCAGGAAATTACTCTATAAGCCAAGGACGGAGATTTTGATTTTCCCACTTTAATCGAAGGGAAATTTAAAGATAGCCTTAGGAATGTCCAGCTTCGTAAACGGAGTCCTGCGAAGGTAAAGATGTTGTACTTGCGCCTTGGGTTAGCTTCGTGTTAAAATAGACCCCAGTTAAGTAATGATAAGAGAGTTTCCTAAACTCGTTACTTGAAGTAGCCGGATGTAGGGAATAAAGGTAAGTCCCCGTTCGGGGACTTTTTTATTGTATTGTCGGGTTTACAGAACTCTTACAAACGTGGATTCACTGTACGGCTTTAAATTGGATCAATCGCAGGCCTTTGATAAGGAAGGACGGCGCGTGCCGGTGACAATAGTCAAAATTGAACCGCATACGGTAATCCGGGCCGGCAATAACTTTGTCCAGGTAGCGATCGGCCATAAAAAGCACCTGAAAAAGCCGACCGCCGGAATGCTGAAAAGTATTCAGGAGAAAATTTCACCCCGCTTTATCCGGGAGGTAAAAATGGCTGAAGGGGAAACGAAAGGTGTCGGCAATAAAGTACAGATTGCCGACGTTTTTAATTCCGGTGACCGGGTCAAAGCAACGGGAATCAGCAAGGGCAAAGGGTTTGCCGGAGTAGTCAAACGCCACGGATTTGCCGGCGGCCCGAAAACTCACGGCCAGTCGGACCGGCAGCGCCATCCTGGTTCTATTGGCCAAACAACCACTCCGGGCCGGGTTTATAAAGGCAAACGTATGGCCGGGCATATGGGAAATACGCAAAAAACCGTCAGGAATTTAGCGGTATTTGACATTAAACCGGAGGAGAACCTCCTTCTGATTCGGGGGCTTATTCCCGGAGCAAAAGGGGGATTAGTAAAAATTACCAAAATATAATTTCTAATAACTAATTTCTAATTCTTAATCAATTATGAAAATCAGCGAAAATACCAAATTACCGGAAGAAATATTCGGGTTGGAAGTCAAGCCACAGCTGTTAGCTCAGGCGGTACGGGTATATCTTGCCAACCAGCGGCAGGGGACGCAAAACGCGAAGACCCGGGCGGAAGTAGAGCGGACGCGAAAAAAATTGTACCGCCAAAAAGGAACCGGTGGCGCTCGGCATGGAGACCGGAAAGCGCCGATTTTCGTCGGTGGCGGCGTTGCTTTTGCGCCGAAACCGCGGGATTACAGTTTGGCATTATCTAAGAAGATGCGCCGGTTGGCTTTATACGGTGCTCTTTCCGCTCAGGCGAAGGCGGGGAACCTAAAAGTCATTGCGGAAATGGAAAAAACAACCGGGAAAAACCAAGGAAGTCGCCGCGTTTATTAAGCGTATAGCGGAAAGCGAAAAGCAGACAGAAAACTTTTTAATTGTGACGGACGGTTTTCAGGATAAAATTGTCCGGGCGGGAAGAAATATCGCCGGCGTAACGATTATGCCGTTCAACCAACTGAATACTTATGAAGTTTTAAAAGCAGGAAAGGTTTTGCTCATGGAGGAAGCGGTAAGAAAAATTTCGCAGACGACTAAGGGGACAAAAGTAGCGGGTAGTGAGCTCAAAGATAAGAAACAGGAGAAGAGGAAAAGCAAAGAAAAGAAGGTCAACGCAGAGACAGGGAAAACGCAAAAAGTGAGAGAAACTAAAAAGACTTTGAAAGGCAGAAGGACAAAAGGGGAATAACTTATGAATATATTGATAAGGCCAATCATTACGGAAAAATCAATGCGGGATGCAGCTGCCGGGTGCTTTACTTTTGAAGTGGACAAGGACACCAACAAGCGCGGGATTGCTCAGGCGGTAGCCCAGGCATTTAAGGTGAAAGTCCTGGATGTGAAAACCAATAATTTTCGGGGCAAGGCCCGCCGGGCGGGACGCCGGCGCTTACTGATTCCGGCAAAAGCCTGGAAGAAAGCAATCGTCCGGTTAGAGCCGGGACAAAAGATTGATTTATTTGACGTCGGGGAGGCAAAAAATGCTTAAAAAACTGCGGGGAACAATGTATCGGCGATTTATGACCGGGCTGGATTACCGGTCTGAACTGACGGCGCAGGAACCGGAAAAAGCGCTGGTAATGATTTTACCGAAGAGGTCCGGACGGGATAATTACGGGCATATTTCCGCCCGGCATCACGGCGGAAGACAAAAAAGATTTTACCGTCTGGTTGATTTTAAGCGCAATAAATTTAATGTTCCCGGAAGCGTGCTGGCGATTGAGTACGATCCCAACCGGACGGCAAATGTGGCTTTAATACAATATGCCGACGGAGAGCGGCGGTATATTTTACAGCCGGAAGGGCTGAAAGTCGGGGACAAAGTTTCCGCCGGCCCGGAGTGCGAAATAAAAACAGGCAACGCTTTGCCTTTAGAGAATTTGCCGATCGGAACGGTGGTCCACAATGTTGAATTGTCTTCCGGACACGGCGGACAGATTGTCCGGGGCGCGGGCAACGGGGCAATAGTTACCGCTAAAGAAGGCGGATATGTTACTTTGAAACTACCGTCGGGGGAAATGCGGCTGATTAATAAGGATAATTATGCTACGGTGGGAACTGTCGGAAATGTTGATTGGAAAAATGTAGTAATGGGAAAGGCGGGGAGAAGCCGGCGCTTGGGCCACCGGCCGGAAGTCCGCGGTACCGCGCAAAATCCGCGTACCCATCCGCATGGCGGCGGAGAGGGCAGGAGCGGAGTAGGGCTGAAGCAACCTAAAACTCCCTGGGGCAAACCGGCGAGGGGAATCAGGACCAGAAAACACAATAAATACAGCAACAAATATATCGTACAAAGGAGAAGTAAATAAATATGGCCAGATCATCGAAAAAAGGACCGTTTGTAGACCAAAAACTTTTGGCCAGGGTTATTGCGGCGAAGAACCGGGGCGCGAAAGAGGCGATTAAGACCTGGTCCCGCGCCTGCCAGATCCCGCCGGAGTTTGTCGGGGTTACCATTGCTGTTCATAACGGCAGAGTACATACCCCGGTTTTTATCACAGAGAGCATGGTCGGTCACCGTTTGGGCGAATTTTCCCCGACCAGGACTTTCCACGGACACGGAAGGGTAATTGCCAGGGAGCTGAGCAAGACGTAAATAGCCTAAAGCATATCGCGTAGCGTTGAGAATTAAGATGACAGAAATAACAGCAATCTCAAAACACGTAAGAATGTCGCCGCGAAAGTTGCGCTTGGTCCGGGAAGTGGTTGTAGGTCTTCCGGTGGAGTTGGCATTAGCGAAATTGCAGACGCTATCGAAAGCCGGGGTTAAGCCTTTGATTATTACTTTGAAGTCGGCGATAGCTAACGCGGTGAACAACAACAAGCTGGAAGCGGGAAGTTTGAAAGTGAAGAATGTCCTGGTTGATGAGGGGACCAGGATGAAGCGCCAGGATACGAGCCACAGTTCGCGGGCCGAGAGAGGAATTATTCAGAAAAGAACAGCGCATATTAAAGTTATTTTGGAGGGAGAAAATGGGTAAAAAAGTTCATCCGATCGGTTTTCGCTTAGGCAGTTTATACACCTGGTCTTCCCGGTGGTTTGCCGAAGATAAGCGTTACAAGGAGCTTTTGAAAGAAGATATTCTGCTCCGGAGGGCGCTTATGGGGAAACTTAAAACTGCCGGGATTTCCCGGGTAGAAATTGAGCGTTCCATTAACAAAATCGATATTACAGTCCACGTAGCCCGTCCCGGGGTGGTTATCGGGCGCGGCGGAACCGGGATGGAGGATTTGAAGAAATATATTGTCAAAAATATTCTCAAAATTAATCCGGACGATAAAAAGGCGTCCAAAGTCGATATTAAAGTCGAACCCGTCAAGGAACCGAATCTTGACGCCCAGCTTGTAGGACAGATGGTAGCCGACCAATTGGCCAAAAGATTTCCGGCTAAGCGGGCTATGGACCAGGCGATAGAAAAAGTGATGTCTGCCGGAGCCAAAGGGGTGCGTATCCGGCTGGGCGGCCGTATCGGCGGGGCGGAAATAGCCCGGGTGCAGCACGCTCAGGCAGGAATTTTGCCGTTGTCGACCATCCGGGAAGATATCGATTTTGCTTCCGTACCTTCCCTGACGCGGTCGGGTTACGTCGGAGTAAAAGTTTGGATTTGCCGCAAGGCTTAAATATATGGCGACATTAGCACCAAAACGGGTAAAATTCCGCAAAATGTTCAAAGGGCAGATGCCCGGATATTCTCTGCGGAGCAACAATATTGATTTCGGAGAATTCGGGCTGCTGGCCGCCAGCCGCGGTTGGGTAAGTGCCCGGCAGATTGAGGCGGCCCGCAAAGCGTTGACGCACTATACCGCCAAAGGCGGAAGGGTATGGATCCGGATTTTTCCCGACAAGCCGGTGAGCAAAAAGCCGTTGGACGTGCGGATGGGCAGCGGTAAAGGGGATGTCGCGGAATATGTTGCGGTTGTCCGGCCGGGCCAGATTCTTTTCGAAATGGGAGGACTGACCCGCGACCAGGCAGAGCAAGCGATCAGAAGAGCAGGGGATAAATTACCGGTAGCAACCCGGTTTATCGTCAGGACCAGATAATATGAAAAGCAAAGATAAAAACGATTTACGCCAAAAATCCCTCGCGGAATTACAGACGGTTTTGGCGGAAATAAAGAAAGAAGCAGAAAAAGCGAAAATGGCGTTGGGGGCGCGCCGGGTAAAAAATACCAATACGGTCGCTAACTTGCGGCGTAAAACAGCCGTGGTTTTAACTTTAATCAGAGAAAAGGAGATGTTAAATGGCTAAGCAACTAACCGGTACGGTTTTATCTAACAAGATGAATAAGGCTGTCGTGGTGGAGATAGCGCGTTTTGTGCCGCATCCCAAATACCGGAAGATTATGATCCGGACGACAAAAATCAAAGCGCATTGTGAAGTTCCGGGTGTTCTTGTTGGTGATAAAGTAAATATCGCGGAGGTAAAACCCTTTAGCCGGGAGATCCATTTCCAGGTTATGGAGATAATCGGCGGTGCTAAAACCAAACCGCAGGAAGTCAAAGCGGAAAAGAGAGCGGAAAAGGTTACCGGGGCTATCAAGCCGGCAAGGGGGAAAAAAGTAACCGTCCGGAGAAGGAGTAAAAAATGATCCAAAGAAGAACCGTTTTAAAAGTAGCTGATAACACCGGGGCTTATAAACTTCGGGTAATCCATCTTTACGGCGGATCGAAGCGCAAGTTTTCCTATCTCGGTGATGTCGTCAAGGCCGTTGTCGACGGTGCTGATCCCAACGGGATGGTTAAAGATTCGCAGATGGTCTATTGCGTAATTGCCCGGGTACATAAAGAAGCGCATCGTGATGACGGTAGTTATATCCGCTTTGATGATAATGCGGGGATTGTGATTGACAGCCCTAAGGATAAAAATCCTCTAGGGACGCGGGTTTTCGGTCCGGTGGCCAGGGAATTGAAGGCCAGGGGGTTTAACAAGGTAGTTTCTATGGCGGCAGAAGTTCTCTAAATATGAAACTAAAGAAGGGCGATAAAGTCAGGGTAGTTAAGGGTAAAGACAGCGGCAAAGAAGGAGCCGTGGAGCGGGTTTGGCCGAAAAACCGCCGGGTAACCATTGCCGGAGTCAATCTTTTTAAACGGCACATGAAACCCCGCGCTGAGGGACAAAAAGGCGGCATCGTTGATTTTGTCCGCCCGCTACCGGTGTCTGATGTAGCTTTGGTTTGCCCGAAATGCAAACAGCTAACAAGAGTCGGCTATAAGATAACCGACCACGATAAGGTCAGGATTTGCCGGAAATGTGAACAGGAGATATAAATTGCAAATTAAGGAAATATGAATTTACAGGAAGAATATCAGAAAAAAGTTACCCCCCGGTTACGGGAAGAACTGGGAATAAATAATGTGATGGCCGTACCGCGGTTGCAAAAAATCGTTTTAAATGTCGGGGTAGCGGAAGGGATTACCAATCCCAAAACTTTAGAAGCGGTTAGCGAACAGTTGGGGATTATTACCGGGCAGAAACCGGTAATTAACAAAGCCAAGGTGGCGATTGCCGCTTTTAAACTCCGCCAGGGGGATCCGGTCGGTGTTTCCGTTACACTTCGGGGTCAGAAGATGTACGATTTCTGGAAACGGTTGGTTACCGTAGTTCTCCCCCGGGTCCGGGATTTCCAAGGGGTAGCGCCCTCAAGTTTTGACCAGCGGGGGAATTTTACTCTGGGGATCCGCGAACAAATCGTTTTTCCGGAAATTGAGTATGATAAAATAGACCGTCTCCGTGGGCTGGAAATCACTATCGTTTCTACGGCAAAAAATAAGGAAGAGGGATTGGCCTTGCTTAAAGCAATGGGTATGCCGTTTAAAAAATAATATGGCAAAAGTAAGCGCTATCGTAAAATCTAAAAAAAAGCAGAAATATTCAAGCCGGATGCATAACCGCTGCAGCCTTTGCGGGCGAAGCCGCGGTTATTTACGCCGGTTTGGTATCTGCCGGATTTGTTTCCGGGAATTAGCCCACAAAGGGGAATTGCCCGGGGTAGTTAAAGCATCATGGTAAACGATATCGTCGCGGACACTTTAATAAGGATCAAGAACGGCTATCTGGCCGGCAAGAAAGAGGTCCTGGTACCTAAAACCCGGATGGTGCTGGCTATCTGTAATTTGCTGGTGAAAAGCGGTTATCTGCAAATGGCCAGTGTAAAAGAGAATAATTTGGTTCTGGAACTCAAATACGAACAACATGTTCCGGCTCTGACCGATTTGGAGCAGATAAGTAAACCCAGCCTGAGAGTCTATGTGGGCAAGGATAAAATTCCGACGGTTTTGGGCGGCATGGGGGTCAGCGTTATTTCTACCCCGCAGGGACTGATGACTGACAAGGAAGCTAAGAAAAAAGGTATCGGCGGGGAATTAATTTGTAAAGTATGGTAGATATCGGCGGTTTGCGGAAAGCGTAAAGAATATTTCGATACGCTAAACGCTTTACGCTGAAAATTATGAGCAGGGTTGGCAAAAAACCGGTAAAAATTCCCGAAGGCGTGACCGTTCAGGTGGACGGGCAAAAAGTTAGTGTCAGCGGGCCCAAAGGGGCTTTGACATACGATTTTCGCCCCGAGGTCGCGATAAAAGTAGACGGTAATCAGGTGCTGGTGGAAAGAGAAGGCGATACGGCTAAAGCTAAGTCGCTGCATGGTCTTTCCCGGACGCTTGTTGAGAATATGGTTAGGGGTACGGATAAGGGATGGAATAAGGGGTTGGAGCTGGTTGGCGTCGGATACCGGGCTGAAGTTTCGGGAGCTAATTTAGTTTTGTCGGTAGGTTTTTCTCACCCTGTAAAGTTTACCGCGCCGCCGGGAATTACTTTTTCCGTTAACCAAAATCAGATTAATGTTTCCGGGATTGATAAGCAGTTGGTAGGTGAGACGGCGGCAAAAATCCGGCGGATCAGGCCACCGGAACCTTATAAAGGCAAAGGCATAAAATATATCGGTGAAGTAATTCGCCGCAAAGCCGGTAAAGCAGCTAAGGCCGTAGGGGGGCCTGCTAAGTAATAGTCAATATTTAATTATGAGACGCGATATCAGACGAGCTAAAATGCGCCAGACATTAAGGGGAACCGGAAGCCGCCCGCGCCTGGTCGTGTTTCGTTCCCATAAATATTTTTATGCCCAGATAATTGATGACCAAAAGGGTTATACTATAGCTTCCGTAAATAAAACGACCGATCCGGCAGCAGCCGGCAGGGAATTGGCAGAAAAAGCCAAGAAAGCCAAGATCGACAAGGTTGTTTTTGACCGTGCGGGTTATAAATATCACGGCCAAGTGAAGGCCTTTGCCGAAGCCGTACGGGAGGGCGGAGTAAATTTTTAGCATGAACGGTTTTCCGGAAGTCAAAGAATTTGACGAAAAAGTAGTTCAGGTCAACCGGGTTTCCAAAAAAACAGCCGGCGGAAACCGGGTAGGGTTCAGTGTCCTGGTCGTTGTCGGAGACAAAAAGGGGCGGGTAGGAGTAGGGATGGGACACGCTACGGATGTAAGCAGCGCAGTGAAAAAAGCCATTACCTATGCTAAAAGCCATCTGATTACCGTTCCTGTCAGGGGAACCACGATTCCGCACGAAATCCACAAGAAGTTCGGCGCGGCAAAAATAATTCTTTCTCCTGCACCGGCGGGATCGGGAGTAATTGCCGGGGGAGCGGTACGGGCGGTGGTTTCCGCTGCCGGTATTCGGGATATCAGCAGCAAAGTTTTGGGTACCAACAATAAAATTACGAATGTTTATGCGACCATAGAAGCGCTGAAAGAGCTAAGGGCTAATGACAAACAGCTAAAGTAATATGAAATTAAATAATTTACCGAAGACTACCGCCAGGTCAGCTAAGCGAGTTGGCCGGGGTCATGGATCCGGAAAAGTGAAAACTTCCGGGCGTGGGACCAAGGGGCAGAAAGCCAGGGAAAATATTAAACTGACCTTTGCCGGCTCGTCCCTGCAGGCGTCATGGCTTAAAAGGCTGCCGCTTCTACGCGGCAAAGGGAAGAATAAATCGCTGCGGGTCAGACCGATGGTGGTTAATGTCAAGTATTTAAATTTTTTAGCGCCGAAAACGGAAGTCACGTTGGAAACTTTGCGGGAAGCGCGGATTATTAACGGCGGCGTTTCCAAAGTAAAAATCCTGGGGGACGGGGAATTAAACGTGCCCCTTCTCGTTAAACTTCCCTGCTCCGGAGGTGCCAGGACTAAAATCGAAAAAGCCGGAGGAAAAGTAGTTATTTAAAAAGAGCAGTTCCCAAAAGAGTAATCATTAACCCCGAAGCGGATTAATTTTATTATCGTAATTTAACAGTTTCTTCTTTTGTTAATACATCGATAACCTGCCGAAAATTTCTACCACCATCTGTTTGCCTAACTGGCAGGATAAACCTAAATTGAATAAATGTCCGATTACCGGAACGCATGCCCAGCCCAGAGGAAAGAGGCTTATTACAATAATACCTATATACATTATGACAACCATAGCCGAAATAAATAAGAGCATGTTGTTTTGGTGATGTCTGCGCTGTTTTAATTTCGATAAGTTTTTGATAATAGAATGAATTAGATATAGTTTAATAAGGGGCAAGAAAATAACAAATAGGAATACGGCTACGCCACTTATATAATTATCCATAAGAGGTTTTGCACTTAAATATAGACATTAACTTGGCATAAAATATTTATCTGTTCAAAGTTGAAGGTCAAGCGAAAAATCATCAACTGCCGGGAATTGAAGTATTTTGCAGCAAAGAGGGCCTGTTACTCCGGGTAGTTGTCCAATTATGCAGGAGAACCCGCCCGTTAGGTTTAATTTACCGCTCTAAATGCTGTAGAAATAGTTTATGGTTAAAAATTCGTGTCTCTTAGCACTTCTCGCTAGTTAGGCGTAGCGTTAATGTTCGTTGCTTTTATATTTGCAGCCATGGTTATTGCTCCATTAATCCCCGGTTCAAAAGCCCAAATATTCGAAGATAATAACAACCTTTGGATAGAGGCATTGGTTTTCGGCGCCGCTTCTTATTTTTTCTTTAATCTTGGCGGAGGAAAGCTGACCTTAAAAACGGTTTTTGTCGTCATGGCTGTAATTCTTACTGGATTTTTCTCTGAGCTGATCGAATCAGCCTTCGGGGGAAAACGGGGGATTTTCTTTCTGCTCTAATTAAAACGTTAATTATTGGATTCGGAGTAATTCCCCTTATAAAATAAATCCGGCCAAAAGGTAAAGAAAATTTAAATCGGAAAAAAGGAGAATCTTTAGAAGAAAAGTCCTTTTTTATTGGCAGGAGTTGAAATAGTTTTGGAGCAGGGAGAGTTTATCGCTCCAGGGGGTAGTCCAGTCGTCTTGGAGAACTCCGCCGGTATCGCCGGAGTTAGGATTTAAGTCCCAATAGAAAGAACTGCAGATCTTTTTGTTTATTAGGTAACCGACAAAGGCATTCTGCCAGGTAACATCCAGCGGGTTGCCGCCGTTATTGCCGTATTTCCCGCCCCATTCCCCGGGAGCTAACGCATAACTGCCGGCAAGATATCCCCATTGGGCATCCCAGATCGCCGGCATGTTATTAGGGAAACCGCTCTCGCCGAAATATGATTGCCAGGAGACGTCGGGACCGTAAACATGCGGTGAGTAAACCACTTTGTTCCCGGGTAAATTTAAACCTTTACATTTAACGGGGGCGAGATTACCGCCCCAAAAATGGGCGTTATTATCCTGGCAGTTGGGATTATCACCAATTCCTTCGACAAATAAGAGAATATGGGGATTAACCGAGAGTACGGTGCTGCCGGCGCGTTCCGCTGCCAGGTTCCAATCCGTGCTTATATTGCCGGTTCCCCAGGTTGCTGCTCCATGAGGTTCGTTTTTCAGATCCAGGCCCAGGAAGTTAGTTAGATTGGCAAACCGTCCGGCCAGGGTTTTTAAATCGTTAATCCATTGTGATTCCGGATATGTATCGGTATACCAAAGTTCCGATTGGGTGTTGCAGTCGGGCCGGTGGGAATCCAGAAGCGTAAAAAGACCCTGATTGTCCATTTCCGTCACGATCTTATCCAAAACCTGCAGACTGTTCAGCCCGTTAAGGTCGGGATTTTTCACGAAATCGATCGAAGAAGTAGACGCACCTTGGATACTGGCAGGGCAAAAAGGCAGGCGGACGGCGTTGAAGCCCAGGTTTTTAATTTGGGAAATAATATCTTTATAGTTTCTTGCCCAGAGCCCATGGACGACATGGGCATCGGTTTCAAAACCGAACCAGTTAATACCGTGCAGATTAATTTTTTGGCCGTTTCGGTAAATCGCTCCGTTGCCCGTATTAAATCCTCCGCTATCCGTAAGACTGGTAGGGGGGGCGGGCTGAGGCGTCGGAGTGACGGAAATATTAGCGGCAGCCTGCTGATTATCCGTTAGGGGAAGGGAAGTGAAGGCCAAATCATTAAGGTAAAGAGTGTCCTGGACCGGACCGATATCCTGGAGCGCAACTCCTTTTATCGTTTTACCCGTGGCGCCCAGATCGCTCAACGGAATTTGATAATCCTGCCAGTTATCTGCTCCGGGATCACCGCCGTAGTTGGTTAAAGGCAGGGAATTACCGGCTGGAGAATTATTGGCGTCGTAGATTATGGCGGCAAATTTTTGACCGGGTTTTCCGGCCTTAGCGGAAAAGTGCAGGTAGCTGTAGCTTTGAAGATTAACTCCGGTTTCGTTATGCAGGTAAATGCCGGACCATTGGTGGAAAGACTGATAAGCAATTACCGGACCGAAATTTATTTGCGAATCCCAGGACCAGCTGGTCCAACCGGAAGCCAGAGCACTATTAAAAATGTTTAACGCGGAATTACCCCCTGAAGGGGCGGCCGCAAATTGGATTTTATTGAAATAGATAGCGGGTTGGGCTTGGCCGGAAATTTCCTGAATGGCTATACCCTTAACGGGCTTTTTATCGGGATCGAGGTTTTGCAGGGGAATACTGTAATCCCGCCAGTTATCTACGGAAAGAGGGGCACCATCCGGGATGGTACTGCTGCCGATTGCCTGATTGTCCGCGTTATAAACAATCACGCGAAAATTTTGGTTGTCCCGGGTAGCTTTCAGGCTGAAATCTAAGCTGGCGAAATCGGCGGGATCTAAAGAATTATCGGTATGGAGATAAAGACCGCCCCAGGGACCGGGTGTGAAAGTAATGACATTGCCGAAATCGACATTGCTCCCCCAGGACCAATTAGTCCAACCGGCGGAAAGGGCGTTGGCAAAAACTACCGCCGGAGGATCAGCCGCCCGGGTTTTAAAAGGAAAGAAAGCCATCCCGAGGAATAGAGCTGCAAAAACAAGGCTGACCAGTCTTAGTTTTATCGACAGAGAGCGGATACTAACACGGGGTCGTAAATTTTGTCAAGATCCCCCGGGTTCAGGGCTTGGCAGTGATCCGTATTAATAGGGTAAGAATCGGGCAAGACCGGGCAAATGTACTTGACACGAATCACGTCTATGAGAGAATGGAAAAAAGATCTTATGGAAATTCAGCCTAAAGTCATCTGCGGATTATGGTCAGGAAAACTATTTTTATCGTGGCTATTCTGGGCGGCTTGTTGTTTGCGGGAGCGCAGAGAGCTGTTGCCGTCCGGTTTCTCCGGCTTTCTCAGGACGATAATGCTACCCCCTCCGGGATCGTTACAATCTTTCCGCCGGCTCCTTTTACGGCTACCCCTTCGGCAACGGTAACTCCGACTCCGGCTGTCTCTTCGCCTTCCGCAACTCCGGGTATCTCCCCGGAAATTTCCGCTACCCCCAGTCCGACTTTAATTGCTACCGGTTCTGCGATTCTCCTTACCCCGGTGCCCACACCCGCTATTTCCCCGATCGCAGTGGAAAATCCCTTGGTACGTCGAATTAATAGACTGCCTTTACCGGAATTCTTAAAGCCGCCGGCCGTACTTTTATCACATGCCGTTCCCCAGCAGTTCTACCAAAGCAGCAAATTGCCAACGCTTTTTACTTACTTGCTTTTGGGAATTGCCGCTGTTTCCGTCTTTATCGGCCTGATATTAATTAAACCGGAAAACGGGAGTGTAGAAAATAACCAGACTTTTACCTGAAAAGATGCGCCAATATCTCGGCTATACCGCCATTATTATCGGTATCATTATCTTTATTTCCGTTTTGTACATCAACAACGGATATAACGGAGTGACCCGTCCGTTTTCGAATTATACGCTGTTAACTTCCTCCTGGGAAAAATATAAAAGGCAATTTATTAACGGTGACGGACGGGTTATTGATTATGGCAATAATTCGCTGACAACTTCCGAAGGGCAAAGCTATGCTTTATTACGGGCGGTATGGGTAGACGATAAGCAGGCATTTGACCAGATCTGGAAATGGACCAGGGAAAATTTAAAACGGCCGGGAGATTATTTGTTCGGCTGGCGGTGGGGAAAGAAGCCGGACGGTAGTTTCGGTTTTCTCTCGGGAGGGGGGAATAACAGCGCCAGCGATGCGGATACCGATATTGCTCTTGCCTTAATCCTGGCGGACCGGCGTTGGCACGTGACTACTTACGACCGGGACGCCCAAAATATTTTGGGTGATATTTGGGGCAAGGAGGTCGCTACGGTTTCGGGGAATTTTTATGTGACAGCAGGTAATTGGGCGCAAAACGATAAGGAGGTAGTTATCAACCCTTCTTATTTCGCCCCTTACGCCTGGAGAATTTTTGCTCAGACGGATAAAAAACCGGAGCACCGCTGGAACGATTTAATCGGACCGGCATATGGTCTTTTAGAAGAAGTCAGCCGGGACCCTCTGGACAAATCTGTCTCCGCGGGCTTGCCGCCGGACTGGATAGTTGTCGACCGCACTACCGGCAAACCCCGGGCGCCGGATATCCCAAGTCTCACGACCAATTACTCCTTTGATGCTATGCGCATTCCCTGGCGGATCGCTTTGGATTGGGAGTGGAATCACGAGCCGCAGGCCCTATCTTATCTGCAGAATAATTTCGGCAGATTGCTTTCCGACTTTAATCATAACGGAAAATTGGCGACTTCCTACGCGCATGACGGAACGGTTCTCAACGGCCATGAGAGCCCGGCCATGTATGCGACGGCGATAGGTTATTTCCTTGCCGTCCATCCCCTTCTGGCTAAAAGAATTTATGATGAAAAAATAGTGCGGCTTTATTCCAACGATACCAATAGTTTTAATTCCGAACTACCTTATTATGATCAGAATTGGCTTTGGTTCGGAGCGGCTCTGTATGCGAAAGCGCTGGATCATTACTGAGTCATATGCCAGAGGAAGCAATCAATTTACAGCAAGTTTCCCGCAGTTTACTGTTGGTGAATATTCTGGTGGCGGCGGTTTATTTTTCCTGGTGGCTGGCTCCCGGCAAGATCGGCAATCCTTATCTTTTCGGCTTGCTTTTTGCCGGAGAAGTTTATCATTTACTGATGGCTTTGTCCTTTTGGTACACCGTCTGGCCGCAGAAAAAGCGGCACCCGGATTTTGTCACTGCCAGCAGTTTTTATCCGACAGTCGATGTTTTTATCCCGGTAGCCGGAGAACCGCTGGAGATTGTCGCGCAAACGGCGCTGGCGGCAAAAAACCTGGATTATCCCCATCACCAGGTGTTTATTTTAAATGACGGTTATGTGGCTAAAAAAGAAAATTGGCAGGAGATCGAAACCATGGCGCAGGAAATGCATATCCGTTGTTTTACCCGGAAGATTGCTCACGGAGCTAAAGCGGGAAACATCAACGATGCGCTGCAGCAAACCGATGGAGAATTAGTGGCTATTTTTGATGCGGATATGGCGCCCAAGAAAAGTTTTTTAAAGAGGACCGTTCCCTATTTTAAAAACCCACAGGTTGGTTTTGTACAAACTCCTCAGTTTTACCGCAATGCGGCGGACAGTAACGTCGCCGGGGGAGCTTGGGAACAGCAGGAATTTTTTTTCGGTCCGGTGATGGAAGGGAAAGACAGCGTCAATGCGGCATTTATTTGCGGTACCAATGTGACGATCAGGCGGAAAGCACTGCTCGAAGTCGGCGGTATGCAGGAGGAAAATATTGCGGAAGACTTTCTGACCTCCTTGTTAATTCACGCCAAGGGCTGGCAATCTTATTACTTAACTGACGTATTATCCGCCGGTTTGGGGCCGGAGGATTTGCTTTCCTATTACAAACAGCAGATCCGCTGGGCTCACGGCAACCTCGGAGTTTTAATTTATAATAACCCTCTTTTTAAAAAGGGTCTTTTGCTCCCGCAAAAAATCCAATATCTGGCTTCTTCTCTTTTCTACCTTAACGGCTTGATTGTTTTGGCTGATATGATCATGCCGCTGGCTTTTTTATTCACCGGCATCCAGCCGGTAGTTTCTTCGACGACGAATTTTGCCGTTTTTTTTGTGCCTTTCATGTTTTTGAATCTGTATACTTTAAGTGTTGCTTCGCGCGGCAGCTTGACTTTCCGGGCAATCTCTTTTACCCACAGCAGTTGGTTCCTGCAGCTTTCCGCTTTGAAATCCGCGCTTTTTCGGGAGGCGAAAGCTTTTACGGTCACGCCTAAAACTGCCCAGCGGGGGAATTTTCTCTTCTTAGCTTATCCCCACCTTTTTTATATATTTCTCTCCGCGGCCGCGGCGGCGGTTGGTATTATGCGGGAAGGCATTGACCCGTCGGTCGCCACCAACGTCGCCTGGGAAATTTTTAATATTATTACCTTTGTACCCTTTATTAATGCTGCCATGAAAGGAGAGAACCGTGTCTAGAAAAATATTTTCTTTGCCGGTTTGGATGGTGCTTTTAATTATGGCTTCAGTGCTTTTTAGCGCTTTTTCTCTTTATACCCAATCGGTCCGCCTGGACGAGTCTCAATCGATTTGGGTGGCCACTAAATCGGCCGGGGATATCTTTTATTTAATGTCTCAGGATGTCCATCCGCCGCTTTATAACCTCCTATTACACTTTTGGGTCCAGGTTTTCGGTACGGATATTGTTTTTGCCCGCACGCTTTCCCTGGCCTTTTTTTTATTGACCCTGCCGTTTATTTTCGTTCTGGCGAAAGAAGCGGCCGGGTACAGCGTTGCCTATCTGACCACAGTGCTTTTTGCCCTCTCGCCTTTTGCCCTCTGGTATAGCAGCGAAACGCGGATGTATATGCTTTTTACTCTGGCTACTACCTGGAGTAATATATATTTTTTACGCGTTTTCCGTTCCCGGGGCGGACAGGGGAAAGTGGGCTATCTGTTGGCAACCACCCTGGGTTTATATACGCATTACTTCTTTCTCCTGGTCGTTTTTGTCCAAACCGTCTATATATTTTTCAAATGCCTAGCCCAGAAACGCTTTATCCTCTTGTTTCTAGCTTTGCTGACGCCGCCCTTTTTAATTTTTTTACCTTGGGCGATCTATTTTTTAAGTCATGGTTTGGCGGCCAGCTCACAACCGGTACTTGCCCGGCCTTCCGCTTATAACCTGTTTCAGACTTTTAGCGATTTTCTTTTCGGTTTTCAAAACCGAACGATTGAAGGAGTTCTGGTTTCCCTCTGGCCGCTTTTAGTTATTTTCCTTTTTTTTACTTTTACCCGGGGCGGTAAAATTGCCGGACGGGATATCGATTATTTTTTTCTGATCACATTTGCCCCGATTATCCTGGTTTTTATGGCTTCTTTTATCCGCCCGGTTTATCTTTCACGCTATCTTATCTTTGTTCTCCCGACCCTATTTTTTCTTATTGCCTGGTCGCTGAGCGGATTCAGCGGACGGATGGCGCGTTTTCTCATTGTCGGTTTACTGGTGATTATGGTTGGCCTGCTGCTTTACCAGGACTTCACCTCCTCTACGCCGGCGGAAGAAAACTATCGGGGGGTGGCTAATTATCTTTCCCAAAACGCTACTCCGGGCGACATTATTGCCGTCAGCGCCCCATTTACCGTTTATCCTCTCGAGTATGCTTATACCGGCCATGCCCGCATCGATACCATTCCCAACTGGGACCGTTATGTCCAGGGGCCGATTCCCCCTTTTACCCTAGCGGGATTAACCGACCAGCTGAATAGTTACAAAACGGAGTACGCCCGGTTATTTCTCGTTTTGTCTTATGACCAGGGTTACGAATCGCGGATCCGCAACTATCTGGATACCCATTATCAAATGCTGAAGGAGAAAAAATTTGCCAATGGTATTGACCTGCGCGTTTACAGATTGCGCTATGACATTCCCGAAAGCTTTTGACGAAACCGGAGGGTATTTACCGGAGCAAAACCCAAACTGTCGTAATTAAAATAGGTATAAATATTGTTACCTCCCGCGCAAGGGAAACAAATGCCGCCCCGTTCAAAATTATCCCGCGCTTTAGGGTAAAATGGGTAAATGGCCGGAAAAACGTTTTTGCTTATCGGGGGGATTTTGTTAATCTTATTGGCTTTAGTCGGCTGGGGGGTGCTTTTAGTCCAGAAGCCGGATATTTTAGCCAAAGCAAGGCTACGCTATAACCAGGCCGTGGCGCAGAAGAAAGATTTGCAAAACGGTCCCTGTCTGGGAAAAATTGCTGATGATTGGGTGCTGGATATTGCGCATCTGCCGCGCCAGCCTCTTGACGACCGACCCGAGAACCAATGCGCCGATTTCCGTGAAGGTCGTGCTCATCATTTCGTGGAAATGTCTCCCCAGGGTGAAGTTATTAAGGTTTACTAGCGGCCGGGAAATTCCGGAGGAGATTTGGTAAGATAAAAGGGATGAGATGGAAAAAAGGGAAACGGGTGGTTTTGGGTAAGGGTGGGGTACTGTTTGCCGGGTTTTTACTTCTGATGTTCCTCGAGATCCAGCGTTATTTCACCGTGATCGATCCTATAATTACGGAATATGTCCAGCGGCTGATCCCCCGCTTTTTGGATATTCCCCTTTCCTTTTTTTCGTTGCTTGGTAGTTCAGAGGTAACGAGCCTGATCCTGCTTTTTTTTGCCTGGTTACTTTATCAGCGGACAAAAAAGCTTCCCTTGGCGCTGCTTCTCTTCGGTTTTATTTTCGTTTTTGAAATTATCGGTAAATTGTTTGTTTTCCATCCCGGCCCGCCATCGATTTTTTTCCGCTATAATCTGCCTTTTGTTTTTCCCACAGCTTATGTGCGGACGGATTATAGTTTCCCTTCGGGCCATGTCAGCCGGACAATATACCTCCTGGTAGTCGGAGTTTTTTTGGCCTGGCGCTATCTGGGCAACCGCCAGCAAAAAACAGCAGCTTTGGCTTTGGCCATCCTCACGGCCTTTATCATGGCCGTCAGCCGGATCTATTTGGGAGAACACTGGACTTCTGATGTCTTTGGCGGGGTCTTTCTGGGAGCCTCTTTGGGGACGATATCCGTAGCCTTTTTTTAATTTTCGCGCATCATGGTACAGCAACTGCCCGGATTAACTTCGGCTGAAGCCGCCGACCGGTTAAAGCAAAATGGCGCCAACCTTATTACCGGCTACCGGCTTTCCATTTGGCGGACTTTGGGAAAGCAGATCAGAAGCCCGTTGGTATATTTTTTAATTTTGGCAGCTCTTATTTCCTTCTTCCTCTCCGGACCTGCCGACGGCCTGACCATCACCGTAATCCTTCTGGTTAATACCGTCCTGAGTTTTTATCAGGAGTATAAAAGCGAAAAGTTTATCGAAAAGCTGCATAACCTAATTAAAAAGACCGCGACGGTCCGGCGGGATAACCGGGTGGTAAAAATTCCCGAAGCGGAAATCGTCCCGGGAGATAGCGTGATTTTAGAAGAGGGAGATATTGCTCCGGCTGACGGGGAGATTAAGTTCAGTGAGGGTTTAGCCATTGATGAGTCGCTCTTGACCGGCGAGACCTTCCCGGCAGACAAAGCCAAAGGCGATCGGGCGTTTATGGGAACGACGGTGCTTCATGGCTATGCGGAAATGGAAGTAACGGCTACGGGCATGCAGACGCGCTTGGGTAAAATCGCCGGGTTAAGTACGGCTCTCCGGAAAAAAAGTCAGTACGAAGAAAATATTGCCCAGTTAAGCAATTTTTTGATGCTGGTAACCGTTATCGCCCTGACCCTTGTTTTCGGTCTGCATCTGGGGATCAGGGGTGTAAGCGTGGCTACCATACTGAACGTTTTTCTCTTTACCCTGGCGCTGGCTATTTCCGTAGTCCCGGAGGCTTTGCCGGCGATATCGACTCTGACTCTTTCGGCCGGGGCGTTAAAGCTGGCCCGGGAACATGTGGTGGTAAAAAGGCTTTCCGCGGTAGAAGACTTAGGGAACATTGAGGTCCTCTGCACCGACAAAACGGGAACCATTACCCAGAATATGCTGACGGTCAAAGAAGCGGTATCCAAAACTTTGGCTAAATTATTTGCTTATTCTTATTTTTGTTTGGAGCAGGGAGATACTATTGATACCGCTCTGAGAAGAAAAATCCCGGCGGATCTAGTATCCCGGAACAAAAACCTGAAGCTTATAGCTTATTTGCCTTTTGATCCGCGCTTACGGCGGCGTTATGCCTTGATTGGCGACGGCAAACAGCGGGTTTTGGTTGTCATGGGATCTCCGGCGGAAGTATTCCGGCAATGTACCGATGACGGGAAAAGTATCTGGATAAATAAAATTGACCGCGAAGAACAGGAGGGCTTACGGCATTTAGTAGTAGCATATAAAAAGGTCAGCAACAGCTTTACTCTGGAAAACCAATTTGATGACGGCGGTCTGGAATATCTGGGCTATTTCAGTCTCGATGACCCCCTAAGACCTACGGCCCAAAATGCGATTTCCCTGGCCCGGAAACTGGCTGTCCAGGTAAAAATTATTTCCGGCGACAGTTTGGGAGTTGCCCGTCATGCCGCTGTGAACGTGGGTTTATTGGACAAAAACGACCTTTGTTTTACCGGCCCGGATTTGGAAAAAATGTCCGCAGAGGAATTTACCCGGGCTTGCCGGGAAGGATTGGTTTTTGCCCGGATTATGCCCGAGCAAAAATATAAGATTATCGAAACCCTGAAGAGCTGCTATGTTGTCGGTTACCTTGGTGACGGAATTAATGATGCCCCGGCTCTGAAAGCGGCTCATGTCGGTATTGCCGTCAGCGGGGCGGCAGAAGTCGCTACGGAAGCGGCGGATATTCTGCTTCTCAAACCGGATTTAAAAGTGGTCATTGACGGGATTGAATCGGGTCGCCGGATTTTTGCCAATATTGATAAGTATATAAAGCATACCATGGTATCCAATTGGGGCAATTTTTTTGCGGTGGCGATTATTTCGCTGGTCACGGATTTTTTGCCGCTCTTACCTGTCCAGCTGATTTTGACCGGATTGCTTTCCGATTTACCGCAGCTGGCGGTTGCCAGTGATAATGTAGACCACGAGGAACTACACCGGCCGGCTAAGCATCGTCTTGCCGACCTTTTGCTTTTACCCCTGCTCCTTGGCGGGGTGACGACCCTTTTAAATTTATCCTTCTATTTTTATTTGCACCCGCTTCCGATCGAAACGCTAAGAACCGCCTGGTTTGTTTTGCTGACTTTAACCAATTTGGTAGTGATATTTTCCGTCCGCCGCAGGGGCAGCATGTTCCGGGGGCTGCCGCCGGGGATGGTGCTGACCGCGGCAACTTTATTGGTTTGCCTTTTTGTTTTACTGTTGCCGTATCTGCCCTTTGCTGCCGTTTTCCATTTTACCGCGCTGGATTTCCGACTTTTAGCGCTGATTGTCGCTATAACCGCTATCTATCTTTTTGTTTTGGATATTTTTAAGATTGCTTATTACGGTCAGGTCGGCAAGAAAAGACCGGAACAACCTTTTGTCCGACCGGCAAACAGGTTGTATAATCAACAGTATGAATTCAGAAATTAAGTTGGCGATTGGCATTATTGCCGCGACTTTTTTAATTGTTTTAGGAGCGACTCTGTTTTCCGGCGGCGGTTCCCAGCCGCCGGCTACTCCGGATCAGCCGGTAGCTGCTGAGGTGCTTGTGCGCTCTGACAGCCACACCTTAGGGCCGCAGGATGCAAAAGTCACGGTGGTGGAGTTTTCCGATTTTGAATGCCCGGCTTGTAAAGAGGCCGAACCGACGGTAGAACAGATATTGGCTAAATATAAAGACAAAATTCGCTTTGTTTATCGCCATTTCCCTCTGCCGCAGCATACGGACGCTTTTGCCGCCGCGGAAGCCGCGGAAGCGGCCGCTCTCCAGGGAAAATTCTGGGAGATGCATAATTTACTTTTTGAGAAATCCCCGGCGTTATCTATGGACGACCTGAAAACTTACGCTAAAGACTTGGGTTTGAATACGGAAAAGTTTAATAAAGATTTGGACTCTGACGCCGTAAGGCAACGGGTTCTTGCTGATCAGGCGGACGGAAATAAAGCAGGAATTTCGGCTACTCCCACTTTCTTTATTAACGGGACACGCTTTACCGGTGGCCTGACCCTCAATGAGTTCTCCAAGGAAATAGATTCCCGGCTCTGAATTAGAATAAGCTCAAAAGTTTAAGGTTTAAAGTATAAGAGTATGGCTGATTTGGAGGCAAGAGCCAAAAAAATTCTGGAAAAATTAGATCCCGATACGAAAAGGCGGGAAGCCCGGGAATTGGAAGCGGAAATGTCCAGACCTGATTTTTGGACTAACCGGGCGGAGGCGACAGCGAAAACAAAGAAGCTGGCAGCCTTAGAGGAATTAATAACAAAATTGGAACGGTTAACGGAAAATCCCGCCGGGGAATTAGTAGAGGAATTGGAAGCGCAGCTTTATCTTTCCGGTCCATACGATCATTTGCCGGCAATTATTTCCCTTCATGCCGGCCAGGGCGGAGTGGAAGCGATGGATTGGACGGGAATGCTTTACCGGATGTACGGGAAGTATGCGGCTAGCAAAGGTTGGCAAACGGAAGAAATTGATTACGAACCCGGTACCGAAGCCGGGATTAAAACCGTTACCTTTGAGGTTTTAGGCGATTATGCCTATGGTCTCTTAAAATATGAAGCCGGGGTACACCGCCTGGTTCGCCTGTCACCGTTTAACGCCGACCATCTGCGGCAAACCTCCTTTGCTTTAATGGAGGTTTTGCCCCTGACGGAAGAAGCGGGTAACGGTCCGGCCGAAATCGAAATTAAAGATGAGGATGTCGTTTGGGATTTCTTCCGCTCCGGCGGCCACGGCGGTCAGAATGTCAATAAGGTCAGCTCGGCAGTGCGTCTGACCCATAAACCTACGGGAATTGTGGTTACTTCTCAAAAGGAGAGGGATCAGAGCCGGAACCGGGAACTGGCTTTAAAAGTCCTGCGGGCGAAACTTTTAGCTATCGGGGAAGAAAAATTGCATGAAGAAGAAATGCGTTTGCGGGGAAAGCATCTTACCCCGGGCTGGGGAAACCAAATCAGAAGCTACGTCCTGCACCCTTACCATCTGGTCAAAGACCTGCGGACCCAACATGAGGAGAGCGATACCGAAGCGATTCTTAACGGAGGACTGGATAAATTTATTGAGGCGGAATTGCACTATTTTGCCAAAAGCTAAATTTTGGCTTAGAAGGCTACCGCCTGCCGTTGCCCAAAAACCCCAAGGCTAGAAATCTCTTTACAAATATGCTATGGTTTACTGTATAAAGTATGGTCGATAATCCAACGGAGAAGCCTTTGATACAGCCAATGGTCCCGACATCTAACGGTACTGACCGAAGTAAACTGATTGCCCTGGCCGTAATTTTTGTCGCGATTATCGCCGGAGCCGCCACCGGTTACGGCATTTATCAAGTGCGGACATCCGGAACTGTGAGGATCGGCGGGGAAAGGGTGAAAGTAGTTAATTCTCCCACAGAAGAGGGTGTCGTCGATGCCGCCAAATTTCCCGATACGGCCACCGGGACTTTAGAAGTTAATGACGGGAAGATCACCAAAGAGGGAAGCTATGTGCTCGTCCGCGGGGATGTTTCCCAGAATGCTTATTTAACCAGCTCTGTCGTTGACCTCGATAAATTTGTTGGGAAAAAAGTCCAGGTCTGGGGACAGACTTTCCAGGGCCAGAAAGCCGGTTGGCTGATGGATATTGGCCGGATCAAAATAGTTAATTGATTCTCCCCGGCTGCCCGTTCTTACCTTAAATGATCAAATTTGCCGACGTGTCTAAAAAATTTCCCGACGGTACCGCGGCTTTAGCAGATATCAATTTTGAATGTGCCGACGGCGAATTTGTTTTTTTAGTTGGTCCTTCCGGGGCGGGGAAAACTACCTTTTTAAGACTGATACTGCGGGATTTTTTGCCAAGTTCGGGGGAGATTACCGTCGGCGATTGGAAACTGGTTAAAATGAAGGCGGGGGATATTGTCCGCCTGCGGCGGGACATCGGGTTTGTCTTCCAGGATCTGAAGTTGCTTTGGGACCGCAACGTTTACGAAAACGTCGCTTTGTCCCTGGAGATTTTGGGAGAAAAGGAGAAAAAGATTAAAGATGATGTCCGCGAGGCTTTGGAATTGGTCGGAATGGGGGAACATTTGGGGATGTTTCCCGCTCAGCTGGCGGGCGGGGAACTGCAGAGGGTAGCCCTCGCCCGGGCACTGGTCGGCAATCCGCGGTATATTCTGGCCGACGAGCCGACGGGAAATGTTGATCCGGCAAATTCCTGGGCTATAATAAAAATACTGGAAAAAGCTAACAAGGCGGGAATTACCATAATTATGGTAACCCACAATGCCGATATTGTCGATTCCTTAGAAAAACGGGTTTTACGCTTGGAAAACGGTAGGATTGTCAGCGATAAGAAAGGAGCTAAGTACCGATGAACCAAACTTTAAAAAGTACTGCCCAAAGATTACGCCGTTCTCCCTACCAAAGTCTTGCGGCAATTCTCATGATGGCGATTGCTTTTTTTGTCAGTACGGTCTATTTTCTCTCCGCCCTCTCGGCCCAGAGAATGCTGACGACTTTAGAAGGGAGACCCCAGGCAATTGCTTTCTTTAAGGACGAGGCAAAACCTGAGGAGGTGAGTTCTCTGACAAAGGAAATTGAGGCGGCAGTTAAAGTAAAAAGCACTCGTTATCTTTCTAAAGACGAAGCACTGCAGCGCTATAAGGAACAAAATCAAAAAGATCCCTTGTTGGTGGAACTCGTAACCGCCACGATTCTCCCGGCGAGTCTGGAGGTATCGGCGGTCAATGCCGCGGATCTGCCGGAAGTAGTAAAAATTATGAAAGCCGCCCCGATTGTTGAGGATGTTGCTTTCCAACAGGAAGAAACCCAGGGTTTGGTCAATTGGGTCCGCTCACTCCGTTTTTCGGGAACAATTTTAGTCAGCGTTTTATTATTGGAAACGATTCTGGTGCTTCTCATTGTTTTTGCTTTAAAAATTGCCTTACGTAAAGAGGAGATCGGGGTGATGCGCCTGGTCGGGGCTTCCGTTTGGCAAATACGCTGGCCGTTTATATTTGAGGGTATGTTTTACGGAATAATTGCCGGACTTTTTGCCTGGGGCGCTTCTTATTATTTTGTCATCGTTAAACAGATTAATCCCCTGGGAACAATTCCGGCACTGACCGATTTCGCCGTTCCCTTTGCGATTACCCCCCCCAATATTCTCATCTGGGGTTTAGGCGAAATTCTCTTGGGGATTTTTATCGGATTTATCGGCAGTTTCCTCTCCGTATGGCGTTATTTAAAAAGCTAATTTTGTTAGCTTTACTTCCGTTAATTACTTTTACGGCTGCAGGGGAGACTTACGCGCAGAGTTGTACCGATGCTGACAGCTGTCAGAAACAGATCGACGAACTGACACAAAAAATATCTGCTGCCAAAGACCAAGAAAAAACATTATCAAACCGTATTTCTTATCTGAACAACCAGATTCAGTTAACTCAAGCTCAAATTACCACTACTAAGGATAAATTATTAAAACTAACAGAGAATATCTCTTCTACCTCAGAAGCAATCGGGAAATTAGAAGACCAGCTCTCGCAAACCTCGAAGGTTTTGATAGCGCGTATGGTAAGCAATTATAAGGAAGCAAGTAATAAAGGGCTCTCACCTTTGTTTTTTACCACCGATCTGGAAAGCGCCGTGGTTCATATCGAATACCTTAAAATTGTCCAAAAGCATGATCAGGAAATATTAAAAAATACGACCATAGTAAGACAAACTTACAATTTTAATAAGGAATATTTGCAGCAGGCGAAGGATAAGAAAGAAGAAGCAAAAGCACAACTTGATGCTTATAACCTTTCCTTGGGACAGCAAAAAAGAGAAAAAGAGAAGCTACTTGATGATACGCTCAGCGATGAGGCGCGCTATCAGCAATTATTAGCTCAGGCTGAGGCACAATTGGCAGCGTTTAGAAACTTCGTTACCAGCCGCGGCGGCTTTAGCCTTTTATCAGGTCAAACCAGTTGTAATGATTGGGGGTGTTATTATAACCAACGGGATTCCGAGTGGGGCCTGATGCCGATCGGCCACTCTGCCGATTCGCTTGCCGAGTACGGTTGTCTGGTAACCTCTTCGGCTATGGTGCTTAGTCATTATGGTCATCACGTTAAGCCTTCGCAGGTAGCTTCTGCATATGATGCCTTTTTTGCCGATACAGCTTATATGCTTCTAAAACCCTGGCAGATTGATGGCGTAACTTTTAGTCGCGAAAATTATGGGCGCGACTTCGGGAAACTGGATGAAGAATTAGCAGCTGGGCATCCGGTAATTATTGGTATCGGCCGCGGTCCTGATCATTTTATCGTCTTTAAATCTAAGAACGGCGATGACTATATCATGAATGATCCCTATATTGAGAGTGGCCATGATTTATCTTTTAAATCTAAATATTCTTTAAGCGATATTTCGGTAATTAATGTAGTCCGCGTAAATTAAAATTTTCTCTTAATCGCTGCCGCAATGTTGACACCTGCTAAGTTATAGATATACCAATCTTGGTGGGCAATTTGGGAATGTAAAAGGCCTAAGGTTACCGGTATCTTTTCGGTTTTTCTATCCGATTTATGCGCTAATGTAGTAATTACCGATGTCGACAGCGGTGAAATCAATGCCCGTTCCCACACCGGTAAATCTTCCGTTACCGGATCAGAAATAGAAAAATTGGACGAAAAAGTGGCGGCTAACAGCGAGGATTTAGCAACAATTGTCGGAGTAGATACCCCGAGGGAAAGAAGCGGCAGAAGGTAACGGTCAGCGTTGTCGGGGTAGAAACGGCAGCGGCAAAAACTAAAACTTACCAACTGTTCTGATTGGGGCTGCTTTGACTTGCCTGGGATCAGTTAGGTTTTTCATAGTAAAATATTTCTATGGTAACCAGCTCGGCCAGGGAAACCCGGAAATTGGGGAGTGAATTTGCCAGAAAGATTAAAAGCGGAGGAGTAGTGGCTCTTTACGGTGATCTGGGCGTCGGTAAAACTACTTTTGTTCAGGGGGTTGCGGAAGGTTTAGGAATTAAATCCCGGCTTGTCAGCCCAACATTCGTTATCACCAGACGCTACCTGCTATCCGTTATCCGCTGTGTTAAATTGGCTTATTTATGGCATGTGGATTTATATCGCTTGACTTCCGTCGACGATATTAAAGCCGTTGGTATTGAGGAACTTTGGCAGGATCCGAAAAATATTGTCCTGATTGAGTGGCCGGAAAAAATTGAGGGTTTTTTGCCCGAAAAAAGATGGGAAATTGGAATAACAACCGAAGGAGAAAATACCAGAGAAATATTAATTACCAGAATCGGGAAATAATCGGCAGGCAGTATCTCCAGTTTCGTAAAGCAAAAAAGCGGGCCCCTCATTCTAGATTTACCAAATTTATGTTAATCTTAAGCTGGTATTTACCTGCCATTTTGCGGGTATTTTTGAGCGTGAAACAAATTTTAAAATATGGCGTTTTCCTGCTTGCAGCCTTTCTATCTTTAATTAAAACACCCATAGCTGAAGCTTATTCGACCCCTGATATTTACTTCTCTCCTGATCAAAGAACAATTACCGTTTCTTATGATCGTGGTACCTGGAATTTGGTCCGCCCGGTAGTTCCGGAGTTAAATTTCCCTACAGCGGGAAAAGTTTATTGGGTATCAGCCAAAGGCAACGATAATTACTCTGGAACTCAAACATCACCTTTTGCGACTATTAATAAAGGAATTGCTGTTGCTTCTGCCGGAGATATTATTTATGTCACTGCCGGAATTTATAAACAAACTGTCTTAATCCAGAAGGGTGGGACCAGTGATAGTAATCCTCTGGTAATCAGTTCCGCACCGGGTGACTTAGGAAAAGTAAAAATACTTCCACCCGATAATTACCTTGCCGGCCCGATTGTTACCCTCCAGGGGAACAGCGCTTACTATGTATGGTTCAATGGTTTTGTTGTTGAAGGTTATCGGGGATATCCCGGAGCTCCAGCACAGGAGACTTACAGTGATGTCGGTATTATCTTTTTCAATGGTGCCGGCCAAGGAGATCGTATTTCTAATAATGTCGTTTATAATCATCTCCATTGTGGGATTAAGGAGGAAGGACATGGTGGAACAAATGCCCTAATTCAGGGCAATATCGTTTTTGAAAACGGAACCCAGGGCACCGACCACGGGATTTACGTTCCGGCCAGTTATTTTACCGTGGACGGGAATATAATTTTTAACAATGCCGGTTACGGCATTCATTCCTACAGCAATCCCACCGGGCAGGTATTATCACGAAATATTACTTTTGGCAACGGGGCCGGTGGAATTATTATCGCCGGCGACCACAACCAGGTTTTCAACAACACCTCGGTCAGCAACGCCCGGGGAATATTTTATTTTCGTGAGGGCGCCGCCTATAATAACGTTAAAAATAATTTGTTTGTCTTTAATGGCAGCAATAATCTTGACTATGATTCTGGCGGTTCGATGAACTCTTATCCTCAGTATAATACCGACGACTATGACGATTATTTTACTTCGGCTGATAATTACGGGATTTCTCCTTACTTTGTCCAGCATAATAATACTTTGGGGGTACATACCATGCATTTTGATCCCCTGTTTGTTAACGCCGCTGCCGGAGATTTCCGTTTATTACCTGGTAGTTTGGCAAGTAATGCTGGCAGTGATGGTAAGAATTTAGGCGCTTTTATATCTCAAACTGTTAATTTAGCCGGGGATTTGAATCAGGACGGTAAAGTGGATATCATGGATATCAGAAAAGTTCTAATCGATTTTAATAATCCCTATTCTATTTTTGATTTATCCAAAGTGATTACTAATTTTGGGAAATGAAAAAAATACTTTTCCTTTTAGCTATTATTTTTGTTTTTGGCATCTTTGCTTCCCCAACCTTTGCCGCTGACTATTATGTTTCTCCTTCCGGTTCTTCAACGGGCGATGGTTCTATGTCCAATCCTTGGGATTTACTGACCGGTAATTCCCGGATGCGACCGGGGGATACCTTAATTCTTAAAGACGGCATCTACGCTGTAGATACGGTCAACCGCGGTTGGCTGTTTTTGGGACCATCAGGTTCCACAGTGAGATCAATTGTCAAGGCTGACATCAATGCGAGACCAATTATTACTGATATTGCCGTCCATACTCCGAATGTTTTCACCAATTCTTTCACCAGGGTGGAAAGTTTGTGGTTCGGGACGCCTAGTAAGGATACGGCAGAATACGTGATCCAAAACGGTAATGACGTTGAGCTAGTCAATAATACCTATTTTAATTATTTTGGCGGTCTTAATGAAGGAGGCAGTACGAGAAACAAATATATCGGCAACCGTTTTATCCGCTCAGGCCATGATAACCGGGGCCATTCAATCTATATTAATAATATGATGGCCAAACCCGGGGAAGGTGCTTTAATCGAGAAAAATATCCACATCGGAAAGCCTCTGAGTTTTGAAGGGGGCTATGCTACCCACCTTTGGCACAATCCTGGTTATGTCACCGTCCATAATAATTTCTATGGTGATGTCTGCTATGGTATTGTTGTTCAGGGCAAAGGTAATAGTGTCCAAGATGATATCTTATGGAGCTCGGGCGGCTGGCAAAATGTAGCCCTCTGGTTACCGACAGATAATGAATATTGGCCGCCGCCACAGGATGCCAACAACGGCAAAAATGTTTTTACTTTCCGCCATAATTTTTTAGGCCCAAACAATGCCAATCGATTGGTTTCTCCGATGACGAGTTATGATCCTCAGGTAATTATTGATGACAATTATTTTGTTAATATTCCAGGTTTTGGCAACAATCAAAAGACTTTAACCCTAAACGATGTTCCCGCCCGACTAGGAGTTTCCGGTCCGGAGTTGGATACGGTCATTGCCAATATTGAAAACTCCTTTACCGGCAAAACCCTCCAACAAATCCATGACGACCAAGCGATTGAAAGCAACTTCAAAATTATTTCAGCTGTTCAGGACGCCTGGGCAGGAGCAGGCTTAATTCCTGGAGACCTTAATCGAGACGGTTATGTAGATATAAACGATATGAAAATTGCTCTTATAGGTTTTGATACCCCATATACAATTTTTGATTTATCCAAAGTGATTACTAATTTTGGGAAATGAAAAGAATTATATTAATTATTATCTGCCTGTTTTTTTGGGCAACTAAACCGACATTGGCGGCCACATATTTTGTCTCGCCAAGCGGATCTTCTTCGGGGGATGGCTCTAGCAACAACCCCTACGATCTTGGTACCGGCAATTCCAAAATGGTTCCTGGAGATACCCTGATTTTGAAAGACGGAATTTATTCCATTGATACCGTGAATAACGGTTGGTTAAACCTTGGTCCATCCAGCACAACAACAAGATCGTATGTTTATGCTGATACAGGAGCCAGGCCGATTATTACCGATGTAGCAGGGCATCCGCCGAATGTCCTGGTGGGAGGTTTTGTCCATGTAGCGGGTCTTTGGTTCGGCTCGCCCGTAAAAGACACATATGACCATGTTTTTCAACACGGTAATGATGTGGAGCTAGTCGGTTTAACCTTATTTAATTATTTTGGTGGGGTAAATGAAGGAACACATATGAGAAATAAATATATTAACAACCGCTTTATTTTTGATGGCAGTGCTCCATATTACCACCCCATTTATATTAATAATTGTGCCGTTTCGCAGGCAACTGATGGGACTTTAATAGATGGGAATATTTTTGTTGATAATTCAGGATATAGTATCCATCTTTGGCATGGGCCAAACTATACTACTATCCGTAATAATTTTATCGCTGATTCCTGGGCGAGTTTGGTCTTGAATGGTCTTAACCATCAAGCATACAAAAATATCTTTTGGAGTACGAATATTTCTAACCATTCGGGAACTCTCAATTTTTCTACGGGTACGGATTGTCCTCCTTATACCTCTTCCTATATTTTCAACAACAACCTGGTCGGTCCGGTAAATTTTCTTAACAGTACTTTGCCTTCTCTCCCCGGAGTTTCGGCTAGCGGCAATGTCTTTGTCGGCGGAGTTAACCCGGTTTTCGGTACAAATTTTAGCACGTGGACCCTTAATGATTTTAAAAATAATATCGGCACAAGCTCTTCGCAAATAGATAGCGCTGTTTCTAATTTAGAGACCTCATTTCTCGGTAAGACATTACAACAAATTCATGATGATCCGACGATTGAAGGTAACTTTAATGTTATTAAAAATGTTCAAAATGCCTGGACGAATGATATTCACCCCAGTCCTACGCCTATACCAACCCCGGCTCAGGTTGATCTTAATCGGGGATTAGCGGGTTATTGGAAGATGGATGAAAGTTCGTGGATAAATGATTGCCAGACCCCTACTGTAATAGATTTTTCAAACAACGGATACAACGGTATGTCTTGCCCGGCTGGTACCGGCCCTGTCGGAGGAGTGGTCGGTGTCTCCGGTAATAGTGGCTATTTTAACGGAACAGGACAAAATATTAATATACCCGTTCAGATGATTAACGCTACTAATCCCACCTTTTCTTATTCTTTGTGGGTTAAAGCAGATGACACCGGTGGTAACTGGCAGGATATCTTGGCTCAAGCACGGGGAGGCACAAATAATAACGCTTCATACGAACTTATATATGATCCAACTTCTAACGGATATGAAATCAGTTTATCAGGTGGTGATGGTAGCCGGGTTAATTCTTATTCTTACGATTTGAAGAACTGGACGCATCTGGTAGTAGTTAATGATTATACCAATAATATTTATAACTTATATATTAACGGCGCCTTAGCAAAAACCGGGACGGCGGTTGGCCTTCCTAGTCAAACGCTTGGGGCGCAGTTTAAAATCGGTACCCATCCCTACCTTGCTTATAATCGACATTACAATGGTTTTGTCGATGAAGTTAGAATCTATAATCGTGCGCTAAATCCTGCTGAAGTCGCGGCTTTATATAGCTTAGTGGCCAATCCGGGCTCGCCGTCTCCGTCTCCCCTAGGCGGCGATTTTAATGGTGACGGCAAGGTAGACATTAATGACCTAAGAATCGTTTTAAATTATTTTGGAAGTAATTATTCTATCTTCGATTTGTCCCAGGTTATTGCCAATTTTGGGAAGTAAAAAGCATGCAACTGTTTATTGACACTTCTTCCAACCAAAAAACTATTATATGGCTTGGGGAAAAAGAAACGGTCAAAGACTCTTCCGTTTGGCGCTCGCAGGTAGTCTTGCCGATGATTAAAGAGCTACTGGATATGCAGGATCTTACCCTGCAGGATATTACGGAAATCGAGGTAGCTACTGGCCCGGGTTCTTTTACCGGTTTGCGGGTAGGGGTAGCGATCGCCAACGCCTTAGGTTTTGCTCTGCAAATTCCGGTTAACGGGAAACTAATCTCCGGAAAACAAGTGGTTCTTCCTACTTACTGAATTCTTGCCCGCTTATTTCGGGATAGACACACGGATAGCCAATTATTAGAGCTAATCCTATAGAGGCCTAAGGTCTTTATCAATGTCTGTTCTTACGGCAATCATCACTCTTTTAACCACCCTTTTAAGCGTCCTTACCGGACAATCCCCAGTTGCCGTCAGAAAACCCGTTCTCCCGCCCGTAAGTTCCCCGGCTCCTATCCCCGGATTGATAATCCCTAAGCCGGAAAAAAATATTTCTCGGCCTCTGCCTTCTCCGGCGGTATCAGCGGATCCTGCCGGACCGGATTATGGTCCCTGGCGTTATCCCGGCGCAGTACAAGTTGGGGAAAGCGTTTCCGGCCTGAGCTTCACCAGTAATGATCGCGCCGACGCCGTGACCGATTGGTACAAGCAAAAAATTACGGCCCTGAATATGAATGTCAAAACTTTTATTCAAACGAAAGCAAACGGCAAGGTGATGAATAAGCTGGTGGGGGCGGACAGTCGGCAGAACATTTCCGTGGCGATTTCCCAAAAAGAGGCTGCCGCTCCGGTAACAATTGGCATCTCGATAACTAAGGCTAGCGGAGGAGGAGCGAGCGTGAACATATGAATCCCGATAATGGCAATTATCCTCTGGGGGGAAAAGCAACTGTCCGGTTCAGAACCGGCGGACGCCGGATATTAAGGAAAGCGCTGCCGATTGCTCTCCTGGTTTTGATTGTCGCCGGGGCCGGTATTTGGGCCAGGAATATTGTTCAAAGCGCCTCCGCCAAAAAGCCCGCAAATGACCAGGTAAATCTTGCTGCAGCCCAAGCTACCACCAAGATTAACCGTTCTTTTGATTTCCCTATCCGGGACAGCAAAGGAAACGTTGCGGCAACGGTTAGCTATGTTTTAGATACGGCGGAATTGCGCGACCAGATTATCGTTAAAGGCCAAAAAGCTACCGCGATTCAGGGCCGGACTTTTCTTATCCTCTCGTTGCATGTCGTGAACAATACAAGCAAGGAGATAACCATGAATACCCGGGATTATGTCCGCTTAGCGGTAAACGGTGACGAAAGCCAATGGTACGCGGCGGATATTCATAACGATCCCATTACTATCCAGCCGATCTCGACAAAAGATACCCGGATCGGTTTCCCGGTAAATACTACCGATAAAAATTTTATCTTGCAGATCGGCGAAATAGACGGGGAAAAGCAGCGTATTCCCCTGAATTTTTAATATGAGTACTGCCTTAAGCAGCAAGTTTAAAAAAACCCCGGCCCGGCATACCGGGGAATCCCTGGAGGAATTACGCAAAGCTTTGGAGACAGTATCTTTCGGGAGTGTGGAAATTTATGTTCAGGACGGAGTAATAACCCAAATTACCATCCGCCATATTAAAAAAACCAACCTGGAAATAAACGGCAGTTTCAAGAAGATCTTAACGGAATCACCAATATAACTGAAGTAAGAAGACGGTAAGAATTTACTAGTCTATAGGGTATCAAAATAATTATTAATTCTATCATAATATATATATGATCATCTATATAAAAGTGCTATTGGGGTATTGACAATTGACAGATAATGATGTAAAAAATGGACATACATATTTTATAAAAATATTTATAAGATATGTATAAGTACATATTTACAATTTAATAAAACTTTAGGCTGACCGCAAACGGAGGCTAACAGTTCGAGGATAATCTCCTTGATACTGTGGCCTCCGTTTTTTTTGTTTAAAAAAGAGGTGCCCCCGATCGCTATCGGGGTTTGCCTAAAGAGGAGAGGGGGTGAAAGAATATGATTTCTTTGAAAAAGCAATTAACGGGTGTTTTTGCTACCGGGCTACTGGTAGCTAATACCCTGCTTCCCGCTGCGGCTTTAGCTGATACCAGTGTCACTATCTCCGGCAACGGCGCCGGCAGTACTTCTACGACTTCGTTGACGAATAGCAATACAACGACCGCGGTACAGAATAACTCGGCCACTGTTACCAATACTATTGATAATAGTGCGCAAACCGGGCATAACACGGCCTCGGGGAATACCGGCGGAGAGGTAACGGTGAGTACCGGAAATGCTAATATCGACACGACCGTAACCAATACCTTAAACGGTAATCGGGCGGCGGTTGGTTGTTGCACTAACGGGACGAGCAGTACCACTATCTCCGGCAACGGTGCCGGAAGCGCCAACAGCGCCAGCTTGGAACAGGCTAATACAAACCAATTGTTCCAGACTAACCGTGCGGAAGTGGAAAACAGTGTCACTTCCCGGTCGGTAACCGGAGAAAATACGGCCGGCAACAATACCGGCGGGACCACCCGGATATTAACCGGCGATGCCAACATCCAGTCCACCGTCTCGACCAATGCTAACGCCAATGCCGCTTTAATCGGCGGAAATAATGGCGGGAGTACGGGTTCAGTCGATATTACGGAAAGCGGAAACGGCTCCGGGAGCACAAATTCGATTGATACCATTTTGTCTCATGATAACCTGATCACTCAGGATAACATGGCGGCGGTATCTAATCGGGTCAGCTCCTATGCCAAGTCCGGAGACAATAACACCGGCGGTAATACCGGGGGCAGCGTTCTGGTTTTGACCGGAAACGCTAATTCCGCTGCTTCGGTTGACAATAGGGTAAATTTCAATGTCGCCGAAATAGATTGCGGTTGTCTGGCGGATGTTTCCGCGAAGACTTCCGGTAACGGAGATGGCTCGGCTAACTCTGCCAGTGTCAATCTGGGCAACAGCGCCGAGGTCTTTCAGGGGAGTGGAGAAAAAGGAGGCAATTATGCCGATCTTTTAAACTCTCTGGGGACCGATGTCCAAACCGGAGACAATGCCGCGTCGGCTAACACCGGACCGGTCATGTTTGATCCGGTGATGGTTTTGACCGGCGATTCCAATTCTACGGCCAGCGTATCCAGTACCGGTAATCAAAATGTTTTCGGTCGTTTAGCAGATTTAGGGGGGGTGAGCGTGAGCTTCGATCTCCAAGATCTGATGACGCTGTTCCATTTTGGTTAAGCATCTTTTTTGGTTAGTAGGGTGCTTATCGTGCACTTCCGATAAGCACCTTACGCCAAGAGCATAAGCCTAAAGACTGAATTATCACTGAAGGGGTCCGGAAAAATTTTTATTAGATAATTTATTAAAATGAAAAATAAAAATTTAATTATCAGCATCGCTTTAGCGGCAATGATTTTCGTTCAAAGCGGGTTAGGCGCGGTTCTGGCCGATACGACGCCTACCCCGACCCCGCCGGTTGCTCCGACAGCGCCTACAGCACCCAGTCCTGCCCCTTCTCCCTCTCCCGCTCCCACCCCGCCGCAAGCACTCACTCTGTCGCCCAGCCCTACTCCTACCCCAACCCCTACACCCGTAGCCGCAGGCGGCACGGTTAGTCCTACGCCCACCCCGACCCCAAACCAGGGCGCTTCGGGGCAAGCTCCGACTCCAACTCCCACTCCGATGCCCGCAAACGGAAACCAAACCGGCGGCCAGAGTCAAAACGGAGTTACCGGGGCTGCCCAAATTACTACCGGAAGCGCTACTAATAATGTCACCGCGATAACCACAGGGAACAATAACAGCACTACCGGCGGCGGTCACACCGGGAGCGATCCCAGCGCGACGAATTCCGGTAACGGCAGCGGCTCGACGAATATGGCGACAGCCAGCAGTTCAGCGACGATTTCCGGTACGCAAAATAACAGTGCGACGATCAATAATAATTTATCCCAGCAAACGGTCACGGGAGCTAATACCGCTTCCGGCAACGTCGGTAACTCAACGATTACTTCCGGTGACGCTAATGTCTCGGGTACGGCCATTACGGCGGTCAATACCAACGTGGACGGGATTGCCGTTGCGGAATTTAATGTTAACGACAACCATACCGGGGATATCGTTTTAAATTTTGCGGCCCACTGCGTCCTAAATTGCGGTAGTACCAGTTTGAGCGCCGGAAATACCAATAACGGGGCTGGCAGTACTAACGCGGCAACAACCGCGCGGGCGGATACCCAAAATAGTTTTCAAAATAATGACGCTAATGTCGGCAGCACCCTGGTGTTAGCGGCTAATTCCGGCTCGAATACCGCAAGTAAAAATACGGGCGGGGATAATACCATTGCTACCGGTAACGCCAATGTCAACGGCAACGTTTTAACCTTTGCCAACAATAATATTTCCGGCAATATAGTTTACGGCGTTGTTAATATTTACGGAAATTTAGTCGGGGATATTATTTTTCCGGAATCGGCGCTGAGCAGTTGTTGCGGAGCAACTAACGCCACCGCCAGCGCTATTCTGGCCAATAATTCCGGCAACGGCAGCGGTTCGGCTAATATCGCGACCGCCAGTGCTTCGGCAACGAATACCACGGTGCAAAATAATAACGGGACGATTACCAATAATTTAAATTTAGCAGCCAACACCGGCGATAACCTTGGGAGCCTGAATACCAACGGAGCGACGGATATCGTTACCGGGAATACCCAAGTATCCGCTGGTGTGGTAAATGTTGCCAATAATAATCTCAGCGGCGGCAATTGGTTTCTGGTGATTATTAATAAAGCCGGGCAATGGATCGGTCAATTGATCGGGGGAAATCAAAACGGCAATGTCGCCGCCAGCCCGGGGATGGAAATTTCCTCGGATCCCGGCGGCCAAATCAGCGTTACTAACGGAGGCAACGGCGGCGGCTCGAGCAATACGGCCGGTGCTTCCCAAAACAGCAATACAACGACGGTCCAGTCCAATTCCGCAAGTATTGTCAATAACCTTTCGCTTTCCGCTAATACCGGCGGCAACAATACCAGCCAAAACACGGGCGGGAATAATATCATTCATACCGGTGACGCAAAAATTATTGCCAATATCGTTAATTTTGTGGACAACAATATTGTCGGCAGCGGGAAATTATTTGTCACGGTGGTTAACGTTTTCGGCAGTTGGGTAGGAGATTTTCTAACGCCGGGAGCAAGTAAGCCGGCAAACAACAGTAATAGTTCAAATACAAGTACAAGCAATAATATAAGTGTGGGAAACAGTAGTGATAACGGTACAAGTAACAGTTCAAGTACCAGTATTAATAATACAAGTAATAGCGCGGGTAGTAACGGAAGCGATCCGGTAACGACGACAGCCGGGCAGGTACTGGGTAATTCCGGTTACGCTCCGGCATATCACGGCGTTGTTAGTCTTATCGCGGGAACAAGGGTTGACAATAGCGCTAAATCTTTAGCCGCGACGGTTAATTTAGGCGGTAAGAAGATCTTAAAAATTAATCTGGCCTGGCTGCTTTTACTTCTGCCCCTTTTCGCAGCTTTGCTTATTGTCCGCCGCATCCGTCACCGCGTTCTTGCCCCTCGGTTCTAGTTCTATTTCTATTTTTCCCCGACTTCCTAACCCCGATTTAATCTGGGCTATCGTGGTATAGCGCTGCCCTGCTGTTCTACCATCCCGCTTTCCATCTGGTATACTTGCCGCAGGGGGTGATTATTTATGGCCGAAGAAGCGAATAAACCGCAAATGGCCGTTAATTTAAATTTGGACACTACGCCTATTTTATACACGGATAATATTTTTATGTCGGTCAATGAGGACGGGGTCGTCCTGGATATTAGTCAGCGGATTGGGAATACCAATCAGACGCGGATTGTTTCCCGGGTGGGGATGAGTAAGAGCCACGCAAAAAAGTTTGTCGCCGAATTGGAGAAACTCCTGATTATGACGGAGGGACGGATGCAGACAGGGAAGCCGGTGAACTAGCACCGAACCTTGCGAGGTGCTAGTCCTGAGCGCAGTCGAAGGACTAATAATAGAGGGTGTTTACTCCGTTAATGTCTCCCGTAGTAAGAGTATCCTTTTTCGCTTCCCCTTTTGCTCCGTAGCCGTACATGGTATTGTTGACAAATTCTTTGCTATAAACATCATTAAGCCCCATGGTATGACCCAGCTCGTGGGTTAAAATATTCTGCGCGTCGTAAGAGTTGGGGTCGGCGCAGGTCGCGTTTCCGGACCAGCTCCAGGGATAGCGGGTATTAAAAAGAGTGTCGGTCTCGGCGACCTGCTGGTTTGCCGTGTAATACCAGGTATAGGTTACGGCCAAAGTTCCGCCGCCGAGTTTGCTCCAGGAAATAATATTTTGGCCGTCAAGAGCTTTCCGGGTCAGGGTAGTATCGCTGCCCCGCGTAAAAGAAGTTACATGTTGCCCGACTTTAGTTGCGTCCCAGGTATTAAAGGCGGCAGCGGTTAAATTAACGAAATTGGTTCCTCCGACAGAAGCGGGAGTTTTAGCCAGATTAAGATGGTAAGTCCAAGTACCGTCGGGAAGGTGCCAGCCCGCGCCGGGGACGGCGGATGATGAATCGGGATCGGCAAGGCCGCAGGTTAAGGAGCTGTTACTCCCGTTATCCGGGCGGCCGCGGTGGACAAATACGCGTAATTTAAGGTCCGGGCGGCCGGGAACATTATAAATACCGTCAACTTCCGGGGTATTGTCTTCCCCCTCGTTATTTTTAGCGGCAACAGGAGAGAGTCGGAAACTCGATAGGAGAATAAGAATTAAGGATAACCACAAAAGCTTCTTAAGCATGCCGGTTTAGTATTAAATATTTTTAATCTTTTGTCAAATCAATAGCAAGTAGCCAGATGATATTATTTTTAACCGGTTCTGATAGGGGTTATCGTCAGGCCGATTCTCGTAAATACCTCTTCGATTCGCTCGATATCCCCCGCCAGGCAGGTAATTTGTATAGGAGTAGCGTTTTCGGCCGGACAAGGGAGGGGATTAGCCGCCAGCGTCTTTTGTAAAAAGCGTTCGCTTTCCCAGGCTTCTAATTTATAAATTACCTCTTCCGATCCCAAATATCTCTCCACCATAATTTAATTATAGACTTTTTATGGAAGAAGGAAGTACGGTGGTATACGGGGGTGTCGCCTCAGTACAGTCGTCGGGTGCACAAGCGGGTATAAGCGGTTGCTTTTGAAAAAATTTATAACTAAACTCAGTGCATGACAAATAAAGAAAATTCAAGTCATCTGAAAGCTGAGATAATCCGCGCGGGCATTAGGTTAATATGTGATGGAAATCTGGCTGAACCTTGGGATAGGTTATCTGATAGTGGAATAATAAGAAAGTGGAAGCGGGATAAGATGCCCTTTGTCGACCCGATTCTCCAAGCCTGTGAAGACCTTTATCCGATACGCGGGATAAGTAACGGTCAGGAAACGACCCATCCGCCTATTCCCAACGGTATAAAAAAATTCTGGTTGCAGTTAAGTGACCTTTCTGATGCGAAAACAGAGAAAGGAGTTCTGTTGGAGGGGAAAAGACAAACCGATTTTATTAAGTTCCTATCTAAGTTAAACACATAATAACTATAACCAGTTGCCCCCGTTAAGCTTTATTGGTACGGAGATATCGCCTCAGTATACTCGGCGAGTATGCAAGTGGGTGTGTACAGGGGTTTACCTTCACAAGGGGTGGCGTTTGAAGTTGCCCGTATCGAACTATATCAATGTAAAAGTATTACGCTACTGCGTAGTAGTCCGACATTTTAAGATATATAGATCTAATCATCCCCAAAGAATTAAAACAAACTTTGATCCCCCAAAAACAACCCGGCGGATTTAAATTCCGGCGGGCTGCTTTTTTCCAATACGGGGGTGTTCGCTTTTTAGGGCGTTTGCGCACTAGGCGAAGCAGTGGGAGAAGGGTTTTGAGCGGGAGTGGGCGAGACATCGGGAGTAGGCGAGGGGGAAGATTCTGGAGCAGGAGTCGGCGAGGATACCGGGGTCAGGACGGGTGGGGTTGCAGAACCGGTAGAGGCAAGTTCGGTTATATTTATTTGCGAAATTGTATCCAATTTTACGGGTGAGTCTGACTTTGATGAATCGGGGACAATTTTTAAAGAGTCTATACCCCAGAAATCTATTCCCCCTTTGGTTTTCCCGGTAAGTTTTCCTTTTGTGCTGCTTTCGTTTAAATCCGTGAGCTTTTGAATATCAAAAAAGAAGACGAGATCCTTATCCTCGTCGTGGTCGACATCATCAAATTTATATTTTTCCGCCGCTGCTCCGGCAAATTTGACGGATGCGGGATCAACATTCTGTGGGTCAAAATACGCATTATTAATAATCGCGACCGGAACAAGACCGTGGGCCTTGAGGTTAATAGGGTTGTCGTCGGACCCCGGTTTAATATCAATGGTAATATAATTTTCTACCTGAATATTTATTCCCGTAATGGTAACTGTAGAGGAATAAAGGGCATAGACCGACGGAATTTTAAGAAGAAGAACTTGGAGAAAAAATATAATAAAAACCAGGGCGGAAAATGATTTTAAACTTTCGTGTTTCTCGATGGCTTCCTTGGTTCTTTTCTCGACCTCCTCATTAATTCCTTCTCGGATTTTTTTAATAGGAATTTTATCTAAGTTCTTGACAAGTTAGCTTATTAAGAATACTATCGGGTAAGTGTTACTGTCCTAAACTGCGGAAGTGCGCGGGAAAAACTTTTACCGGATTTTATCAGCGGTCAATATTTTTCTCCTGGTATTCCAATTGCTTTCTCCCGTCCTTTTCAGCGGTTTTAACAGGATTATTTACGCGGAAGATGCGCCGACAGGTACGCCCACCGGGAGCATAAGTGCTAGTCCAAGTCCAAGTACAAACCCAAGCCCCGGCGATACAGCGAAGATAAGCCCGACACCGGAAGTAACTCCCCCGGAAACGACTCCCGCCCCCGAACTCACTCCCGCTCCACAATTATCACTGACACCGACCCCTACGGATACTATTATATATACGCCTTCCCCGGATCCCTCGTTAACGCCCTTGCCGACGGAAAATCTGACGCCCACCCCGACGCCGGGACCGTCAATTTCGCCAGAACCTACGCCAACTCTTTCGCCTGAACCAACCCCGAAGCAAGAAGGTTTGGGGCAAGCCCCGGTTTCTACCGGGGGGGCGACCTTGGGAGATGTTTTGGGTACGAGCGGAGTCCTCCGCGGTAAAAGCAATAAAAATTCCGGAGGTAACAATAATTTTACGATTCTTCTCGGAGGGGGTCCGGGTGGTGGCGGGGGCCCTTTAAGCGTTGATCCCCTCCAATGTGCTAACGGGGGTATCGGAAATGCTCCCGAGAGTTGTTCCGGTGGTAACTGGGTAAAGGGCGATGTAAACAAACAAAAAGCTCATTGGAATGAGGCCGACTTTCTCTCCTACAGGGTAGTTATTAACAATGTGGAATCGGGGAGCGGCTCATATACTTTTTCCTATGATGTAACCAAAGGCGGTAAACACGCTATAGATTATCTGGGAAATTATGATTACACGGAAACAACAGGTTCGCCGAACAGCCTTCATGCTAATGAAAACAATCCCTGCGGAGATGTTAGCGGCATGAGTGTTGCCTGTACTCCTTCTACACCGACTAGCCAGGTTTCCGTAACCAACGATGATACTTTAACTTCGTTTCCTGTTGCCTGCGGATCAAATACCTTTATCGATAGCCAGATAGCGGGTTCGATAAAAGCCTGGGGTTTAAATCTGACCCACTTTACTTACGAAAGTCAAAATGTCGGCAGTTCCGATTGCACGACTACAGTACGTGTTGATTGGGATGCTACTTCGCATACCTCCGGCACCAGCAATGTTGTTATAGCTTTTGGTGGTCATATAGCTTCGCAGAGTGATTGGCAAATAGGTAATTCCGCTATTAATATCGATGGTTCTCCATATCATATCCATCAGGTTTCTCTGACGGTAAATGGCGTTGATAAAAATGTCGGCAGCCAAGATTTACAACTAGCTGCTAGCGCCATAATTCCCCCAAGTACAATTACTATTCATAAAACAACAGATCCGGCCGGCGGAAGCGGATTCGGATTTACCACAAACGGTTTGACCCCGACGGGATTTAATCTCGATGACAGCGGGACACGAACTTTTCTGTCTGTTTCTCCCGGAGTATATACCGTTACGGAGAATAGCCCAGTAACATATTCTTTGACTGGTTTAACTTGCAATGTTTCGGGTAATGATACTGAAGCCCTGACCGATTTAAATTCCCGGACCGCCACGATCACAATCGGCGGAGGTGGCGGGGGAATTGTCGATTGTTATTATACTAATACCCGCCAGTCGGGAACTATCGAATTGAAAAAGGTTTGGGTAGGAACCGGCAGCCAGACAACTTTAAATATCGGGACCACCGCGGGAGGAAGTGAAGTTTTTAGCCAACAGACCGGTTCCGGCGGCGGAAATCCTTTAACGACCGATGCTAAGAAGGTAAATACGGGTACCTATTATGTTTCCGAGACGGGTGGATTAACGGGTTACAATTCTGCCCTGGACTGTACTAAAAACGGTAATATTTATTCTCCGGGCTTATTAAACGCTGTCGAAATAGGAAGCGGTGACGCGGTAGTTTGCACCTTTACCAACTCTTTGCAGAACGGCCATCTGGTAGTGCAAAAAAATACCTACCCCCCGGGAGACCCGACAATATTTACCATTAATGCCGATGGAAACGGCACGATTGTCGGCGGGGGAGCGGGAACCGTAACTGACGCCGCGGATAAAAGTTACGAAGTTACTCCCGGAATTTATTCGGTTGCGGAAACGGTTCCTACCGGATGGAGCAAAACCGGCGATACCTGCCAAAATGTTGATGTCGGACCGGGGGAAACAAAGTATTGTCTTTTAACTAACGTCAAACCGGATGCCCGGATTTCTTTATCTCCACTGACGGCTACTAACGCCGTCGGCAGCCAGCACCAGATAACCGCAACCGTTCTTGCCGACAGCGGTTCCGGTCTTATTGACGCTCCTGACGGTACCCCGGTCGTTTTCAGTTTCTCCCAAAATAATATCGGCGCAACCTTTGTCGGCGATATAGATACCTGTAATACAGTTGGCGGCACCTGTTCCGTTAAAATTAACTCCCTGGCTTCAGGAACGGTCACCGTTCATGCCGCCACGGATGTCACTATACTGGGAATTATTTTGCACCGGGAAACTTCGGGGACAGATAACAACAATATAGATGCCGGAAAAACTTATGTTGAAGCCCGCCTCGCTATCAGCGGTACCGCGACTAACGAAGTCGGAACGCCGCATATTTTTACGGTAACGGCGGTAAAAAATGACGGTTCCGGTTGGACCGGCATTTCCGGTGTTTATCCGGTAGTAACTTTTGCTCCCACCAGTCCCGGAACGGTAACTGATAATTGCAATTTGGCCGGTACTAACGCTTCGGGACAGTGCACGGTCATAATAAACTCCGAAACCGCCGGAATTTTTACCGCCCACGCGGCGGTTTCCGCGACGGTTAACGGGGTCAATTTTGATTTGGAAACGGACGGCAACGGCCTCAATTCCGGCGAGGCGGTAAAAACTTACGTGGACGCCAAAATTAATTTAAGCCAGCTGAAAGCGACAAATAATATTAACGAACCGCATACGATCACAGCTTCCGTAGAGGAAAATCCGGGTTCCGGTTTTATCGCGGCGGAGGGGGAGTTGGTCACCTTTAGTTTGTTAAATAATACTGCCGGGGCAGTTTTTACAGGGGGAAATACCTGTACGACAGACGCTGGCGGCGTCTGTACGGTCCAGATTAATTCGGCTACGCCGGGCAGTGTCGATATCCACGCGGTAGTTGATGACCATGTGGGCGGTTTAGTTTTGACCCGGGCGACGGACGGTACCCACGGATCCAGCGGGGACGCGAATAAGATTTACCAGGGCGGAAATATTATTATTGAGAAACAAACTTTGCCGGACGGTGGTGCTTCCCAATCGTTTACCTTTGATCCCAGCTGGAGCGTCAAGAATTTCAATTTGACTGACGGAGCGCAGGAAAATTCCGGTTGGCTGGCTCCGGGTACTTATACCGTAACCGAAAGCGGCTTAACCGGGTGGGATCTGACGGCTATTAATTGTACCGGGGCCGGGGATTGGTCGGCCGTTTTAAACGGCGGAATAGTCACGGTTGACTTGCAGCCGGGAGAATCAGCGACCTGCACGTTTACCAACACCGAGCGGGGTTCGATTTCGGGTTATAAATATAACGATTTAAACGGTGACGGGGGTTTTGATACCGGTGAGCCGAAGCTTCCCGGCTGGACCATCCATTTGTTTGACAGCGGCTGGAATGAGGTTACCCAAATGCCGACAGATCTGAACGGAAATTACAAATTTGAGGATGTGGTTCCCGGAAGTTATTTTATTTGCGAAGATCCCACCCCGGCGGGCTGGATCCAGACCGACCCGTCAAATACCGTTGAGTGGAACGGTACGCATTGCCAGACAGCAACGGTGTATGCCGGGGCTGACCTAACCGATAAAATTTTCGGTAATTTTGAAAAAGTTTCCCTAACCGCCTGTAAATTAGTTGATAGTGACGGAAGTTTAACAACTACTAATGACCAGACGGTTAAACCGGGATGGCCGGTTAATTTGCTTGTAAACGGGAAGGTAAATGATAGCCAGTTTACCGGCGCTGAAGGTTGTTATACCTGGAGCGGTCTCGGACCCGAAAGTTACGGCGTCGCAGAGAGTCCGGTTACCGATTGGCACAACCTGACACCTCCAAATTATGATTTTGGCCAGGTAGAAAGCGGCCATGATTATAGCTATACCTTTATCAACGCCCGGGATACCGGGACAGTGATAGTACACAAGAAAGTGGATATAAACGGAGATGGCCAATATGAAGGCGGAGATAGCTCGGCAAACCAGATTGGTTTTCGCTGGAGTTTGGACAATGAGGACCCGACATTGGCTTCTAGAGAGATGGGCAGCCCGGAAACGGTAACGACAATTGATAATCATACCGTTAATGAAAATAGCGTTGCCAGTTACCAATTCACCGGGTGGTACCTGGGGGGGGAAGGGGATTGCCGGGAAATTCCGGAAGATCAAAAAACTTTGCCGATAAGCTTTTCCCTGGGTAGCAACGGGGAACAGCGGGTAATCACGCTTTGCAACCAGGCGCTGAATCCGATTTTGACGATCACCAAGATCAATGATACCGGCGGAGCGGATAAACACCCGACGGAAATTGTCCTCTTTACCCTGACGGTCACCGCGACCCAAAGCGGAGTGAAAAACGTGCATCTTTACGACTTGCCGGCCGGGGGTTTCAGCTATAAGAGCGGATCCTGCACGGCAACATCCAGCGTCCGCGGAGTGCTGCCCTGCAATCCGGGATACCATTCTCCGGGGGAATGGGATTTAGGAGATATGGCTAAAGACGAGACGGTCACCCTTACTTACCAAACGGATATTGCCGGGGATATTACTCTGGGGCTTTACAAGGATCTGGCCTGGGCGGTAGGGCAAACGCTCGGGGGCAGCCCGGTTTATGCCCAGGCAATTAATCCCGGCTATTGGGATACGAATTATGTCGGGACCACGGTTAATGTAATCGGGGAGCGCCAAAATAATACCAGCGTCAACATTGAAAATATCCAGGAAGGACAGGTTTTAGGAGCCAGTTTGCCATCTACCGGGGTAGAGTTGGCAAGGGTAATAGGGGCGCTGTTTATTTTCCTCTCCGGTTTGGCGCTCTTTATCTTCGGAATTGTTCTCCGGCGGCGCTGGGCAGGCAGGGCGATAAAGAAGGTTGTGACCCTCACAATTATCGGGATACTGACAAGCTTAACATTGTCCGGAAAAGTTTATGCGGCCGACCTTACCTTGCGGATTTCGGAGCCAAAAAGCCCGGTAAACACCAATACTTTTGATGTGAATTTTGTCGCCCTGGACCTACAAAACCGCGCCATAAATATCACCTGTTACAAAAAAGCGCCCTCTGACGCCGCTTTTTATGTCTTTGAGACTTTTGCCTTGCCGGCCGGCGGAGCAACGGGTGATTGCGCCGTCGACAGCGGTGTTGTCAGCGCGCAGGGAACCTACTCCTTTTATGTGACGGCGCAGGCGGGAGCCGATCCGGCCATAACCAGCCCTACCGTTTCCGTAAATTATCTGACCGACGGGCCGGGAACACCGACCAATTTCGGCCGGTCGCAGGTAGCCCTTTGCCAAAATAAAATTACTTTTACTACCGCGGACGACGGCGGGAAAACCGTAAAGGTAGAGATTTACCGCTCGACCGCCACCAGCTTTAATGTCGACGATACCACACGGGTAGGCTCGGTAGGCATCGGCTCAGCTACCAACGGCAGTTTCCTGGATACGATTCCGGGAGCTTGCGACCAGACTTATTTTTACGTTATCCGGGCTTTTGATGCGGCCGGAAACGGTTCGGGAATTATCGGCGATAGTTATACCAAAACGGTATATGTTACGGTCAGCCCTACTCCGGGAGCAGCGTTGGCGGCTATTCCGGTGGCCGCGGGTGCGGGACAGGTTGGCGGGGGAACGGAAGAGACTGCAAGCGAAGCCGGGAAAGTTTTGGGCAAGGAAGAAGTTGCTTCCGAAGGAGGCAAAGCGCCTTCCGGATTAAGCCGGTTTACCGACCGGGTCTTGCCTTGGCTGTCTTTGGTTGCTATTCTGGGAATTGGTGTATATTTCTTTTATCTCCGTCGCCGCCGATCTTAGGTATAACTTGCCTAAGATCCTCATGGTTCTCGGCGGTTTGCTGATCATAATCGGGGTGATCGATTTCTTTTTGCTTTTCGGCAGCGTCCTCTCTTTGGAATTTAACTATTACGCCGCGGGCACGGAGGCTAAAATCCAGAGCCTGGTAGACAAAAATAGCCAAGTTGCCCCGAAACCTTTGCTGCCGATAGATACCAATTTCGGCATCGTGATTCCCAAAATTGGGGCCAACGCTAGAATTATCGCCAATGTCAATCCTTTTGACCCGGCAGAGTACCAACAAAAATTGGCGCTGGGGGTCGCCCATGCCTGGGATTCTTCTTTGCCGGGGTTCGGAGGCAATATTTTCCTCTTTTCCCATTCCGGCGCGGATTTCCGGGAAGCCAGCCGTTACAACGCGGTTTTTTATCTTATCGATAAGTTGCAGAGCGGGGATGAAATAGACCTTTATTACCGGGGGAAGAAATATATTTATCTGGTTAAAGAGAAAAAAATTGTGGATCCGGAGAGGGTAGAATATATTCCCGCCAAGTTAACTTCTTTACGGGAAACCGTGACCTTGATGACCTGTTGGCCGGCAGGAACTACCTTTAAGCGCCTGCTGGTGATAGCTGAAGCTGGGGCCGGCGAGTAATCAGTGCTACAATGGAATTTGATGGCTAATTTAAAGGAATTCCTGGCGCACCTTTTTTTGCCCCGTAATTCTAATAACCATCGGGCGCGCGTTTTACATCCTTCCGCCATTTCCTCCTATATCTCCGTGCTGCTGGTTTTCCAGATTCTGCTTTCCCTCCTGGTCCGCTTTAATCCGCAAATTTTAGGTTACGCGACAAATATTACCGTCCCGGACCTTTTAAATTTTACCAATAATGAACGCCAGCAAAACGGCATCCCGCCGGTAAAAATGAATGACGAGCTCTCCGCGGCCGCCCGCGCAAAAGCCGAGGATATGTTTGCCAATCAATATTGGGCGCATACTTCGCCGACCGGCCGCGACCCCTGGAGTTTTATTATCGCCGCCGGTTATAACTATCTTTATGCCGGAGAAAACCTGGCGCGGGATTTTGCCGATAGCCGGTCCGTGGTAACCGCCTGGATGAATTCGCCTTCCCACCGGGAGAATGTTTTAAACGCCCGTTACCAGGAGATGGGACTGGCGATCGTTAACGGTAAATATGATAATTATGAGACGACCCTGGTGGTGCAGATGTTTGGAACGAGGCAAAAGTCGGAACCCACAGTCGCTGCACCGGAAAAGCCGCAGCCCAGCCCGGTCGTAACTCCGCTAATTACCCCGCAACCGGTAGCTACGGTGACGGCGCAGCAGCAACCGCCGCAGGTGGGACCGGTTAATCCGCCGGTGGAGGCCGCCGGGGCAACAGCAACGGGAAATAATCTGCGCCTGGATATTTTCAGCCTGACGAAAAATATTTTCCTGGCGCTAACGCTGGGGCTGATGCTGGTACTGGCGGCGGATGCCCTGATTGTTTACCGGCGGCGCACCGTCCGCTTTACCGGCCACAGTTTCGCGCACATGCTGATTTTACTGGTCCTGCTTATCGCTTTGAGTATTTTCGGCAGGGGGGTGATCTTATGAAGCGATTTTGGCGCTATTTAGAACACGCTTTGGATTTTTCGCTGTTGATTCTGATTCTGGCGGGAGCCCTATACGGCCTCTATTATTATCGTAATTTAGTAAGGGCCCAGATGACTATTACCCTAAGTTTAGGCGTGGCTTATGTGCTTTGGGGGATTCTGCATCATTGGCACGAAAAAAATCTGAAGGTGAAAATTATTTGGGAATACGTAAGCATTGCCGCCCTCGTCGTTTTTATTCTTCTCATCTTCCTTTTCAGGGCTTAATAAGGCTCTATTATTGCTAATTTTTCTCCGATCGATATAATGCAACCAGATCATGGTTACTGTCGAAACGAAAAATACGCCTTCACCGGTTGAGCGGACTTCTATTCCCAACCTTTATGTTTTAGAAAGAAAGACCAACATTGATGAACGGGGATTTTTCCGGGAGGTAGTGGAGAAGCGGGATCTGGAGGAAAAACTGGGAAGATCTTTATCCTTTGTCCAATGGAACCATTATCATACTAAGGGCCTGCTGAAGAAAGATCTTTCCGCAAACCAGGATAAAATCGTTTACGTTGCTTGCGGTACGGCAAGCATTATAGTCGAAGCAAGCGAACAGGGAACGCGGCGATTTAATAATAAGGAATGTTTTGTCCTGGGAGAGGAAAATAAAAGAGCCTTATTTCTTCCTCGGGGAGTGGACGGTTCCTTAGTTACCTTGGGGTCGCAAGCGGCGGATATTTTTTGCGCCCTTACCCGCGAAGATAACAACTATGTGCCTTTTGCGAGCCTTTCTACGGATATTGAGGGCTTGAAAGTCCTGAAATATCATCAGCGGATTACCAACGGCGGTTGCCTGCAGCAGATCTTTAGGGAGAGCGATTTAATAAATATATTGCCGGGGCAGACGGGGTTAGTACAATGGAACCATTCCCGTTCCTTTCCCGGTGTTATTCGGGGGTTTCACGCGGAACCCTGGAACAAATTGGTTTATGTTCCGCGCGGAAAAGTTCTCTCGGTCGTTGCCGACCTGCGTCCCGAATCGGCGACCTTCGGCAAGGTAGTCGCGCAAACGCTGGGAGACGGCAGCCCCCAGGCTTTATACATTTCCCGGGGTTTAGCAAATTCTTTTTGCGCCCTGGAAGAGTCCGACTATAATTATTTCGTCACCGCTTACTTTGAAGGGAAACCAACACCTTCGGTAGTCTGGAATGACCCGTTGTTAACAAGGCAATTCGGCGGCTGGCGGGTAGAGAATCCCCTTGTGAGCAATACAGACCGGAAACACCCGACACTTTGGGAAAAATTTCACGATACTGTGGATTTTTCGCAATACCCATGGTTATCCTCACGGGGTGGCACCCGGTGAAGCTAGGAAGTTTTTTGTCCGCGCCATTTAGCAATTTCTGCGTGGTTGCCCGAGAGAAGCACTTCCGGGACTTTCCAACCGTTAAACTCCTCCGGGCGGGTATATTGGGGATATTCGAGTGAGGGGCTAGGGGCAAGCGGCGAGAGACTAGTAGAAAATGACTCTATAGCAGTTGCGTCTGGTTTTTCGAGAACTCCGGGGATTAACCTGGTGACGGCATCGGTAATGACCATGGCGGGGATTTCTCCGCCGGTCAAAATATAATCGCCGATGGAAATTGCCTCATCAACTAAATGTTCCCTGACCCTTTCGTCCACCCCCTCATAATGGCCGCAGACAATAATAAGCTGATCCAGTTTGGCAAATTCCCTGGCCATTTCCTGATTAAATTTTTTTCCCCTGGGATCGGTAAGGATGATTTTTTGTTTTTTATTTTTTATATTTTGTTTAATTTCCAGAAGAGCGTTATAGATGGGCTCGATACGGAGGATCATGCCTGCTCCGCCGCCGTAGGGTCGGTCGTCGACAGTCCCCCTTTGGTCAATAGCCCAGTTGCGCTGATTATAAAAATTAATCTTTACCAGAGATTTATCCCGGGCTCTTTTAAGGATGGACTCGTCAAAAGGTCCGGCAAACATCCCGGGAAAAAGGGTGAGAATATCGACCTGCATAATCTATATTTTAAGCTTCTTACCTGCTATACTCAAATCAGGACAATATGGCTAAGAGCGACAGAATCGTAATAGTCATGCCCACATTTAACGAAAAGGACAATATCGGGCAAATGATTGACATTTTGGTAGGTGAGGAATTTCCTAAAATAAAGGGCCACGAAATGCTCCTCCTGGTGGTAGATGATAAATCCCCGGACGGAACGGGACGAATAGTTCAAGAGAAACAGTCCCAGTATCAGAATTTACAATTATTGGAAGGCGAGAGGGCGGGATTGGGGGCGGCTTATGCTCGCGGTTTCCGTTACGCGATTGACAAACTAAAAGCGGATGCCGTCATGGAAATGGATGCCGACTTTCAGCATGACCCAAAGGATGTAAAAAGATTCGTGCGGGAATTAGAAAACGGGGCCGATTATATAATCGGGGCAAGATATATCGGCGGCGGATCGATCCCCAAAGAATGGTCTCCGGATCGGAGATTTTTATCTGTCGTGGGCAATTTGATATACCGGACGACTCTTTTTATGTTTATGCCGGGCTTGCATGATTTTACCACCGGATATCGTCTGGCCAAAGTAAAAGGACCCTTCGGAAAACTTGATTTTAATAAAGTGTTTACAAAATCGTTTACTTATAAGACCAGACTGCTATATGAAATGCATAAAAGCGGAGCCAAGATTAAAGAAATTCCGATAACATTTGACGTGCGCCGGAGCGGGGACAGTAAGAGCACCACAAATTTAATTTTTGATAATCTTAAATTAATCGCAGAAATATGGAAAGAAAGATTGTTGTCGTAGCCCCGACCTTTAACGAGGAAGAGAATATCGGAGGTTTTATTACGGCGGTTTTGGAACAGCACAAGAAGCTGCCCGGTTATGACCTGTGTGTTTTAATTTCCGATAGCCATTCGCCGGACCGGACAGGGGAGATTGTCCAAAAAATAGCCGCGGGGAATAAAAAAGTCATTTATCTTGATGTCCAAAAACGGGGATTGGGTTTGGGGCTATCCCGGGGTTTAGATTATGCTGTGGATAAACTAGGCGCGGATCTTCTCGTCACCATGGAGGCGGATCTTTCTAACGACCCGAAACAGTTGCCGGAATTTATCCGCAAGTTGGAAACCGCCGATTTGGTTATCGGAAGCCGCTATAGCAGTGGAGGAAAAATTACCAATTGGTCGTGGTGGCGTAAGGCTTTAAGTTTGGGAGCCAATTTAGCATTGCGCCTGATTGCCTGGGCGCCGAATATCCATGAGTTTACCAACCTCTACCGGGCATTTAAAAAAGAGGTCTGGCGGGATTTGCGCAGAAAAGTTTCCGTCCATGTCGATTGGCTCTTCGTACCGGCTTTTCTTTTTGAAGCCTTAGAAACCAACTTACGTGTTGCGGAACAGCCGATTGTCTATTTTGACCGTTTCGGCGGCCGTTCCAAGATGCACACTCTTTCCTATGCTAAAAACCTTTTACATTACGCCTTGCGCTACCGGATTAAAAAATCCGCTTCCTTTTTTAAGTTTCTGGTCGTCGGAACCATGGGTTTTATTATCAACACGGTTATCCTGGTTCTGGGAGTGCAAGCCGGTTTATCGCCGTCGGCTTCGGGACCTCTGGGGGCCGAACTGGCCATCCTTTCCAATTTTCTTTGGAACAACCTTTGGACATTTTCCGACCGAAAGCTTACTTCCTGGAACCAAATCCCGGTTAAATTTATTCAGTTTAATGTCCTTTCTTTCGGTTCTGTGGTCATCCAGTACATTTTTCTTAAGGCCGGGGAAATTATTTTCGGAATGACCCGGTTTAAAATGACAGTCGTCGATTTACCCGTAATCCGCCTGATTACCTGGTATTTTATTTTTTACTGCGCCGGAGTAGGGGTCGGTCTAATCTGGAATTTTGTGATGTACAGCAAGGTGATATGGAAAAAAAGTAAATCCCTAACCCGGTAAAAATAGCGATGAGCTTGCTGACTTCGAGATATCATGCCTAAGTTCTTAAAAGACACCCGCTTCTGGTTTTTTCTGATATTTTGCTTAGCAGCCATACTGCGTTTCTATCGTTTACCGGAATATTTGCAGTTTTTGGGTGATGAAGGGCGTGATGTTTTGGTAGTGAAACACATGATCGTCAATCACCAGTGGACGCTTCTCGGCCCGACCGCTTCCGTCGGGGGCTTCTATATCGGCCCGATTTACTATTACTTTATGCTGCCGTTTCTTTGGCTTTTCGGCTTAGACCCCGTAGGCCCTGCCGTGATGGCGGTACTTTTCGGTTTGGCAACCGTCGTGTTGGTCTATATTTTCTGTCGGGCCTTTTTTAACGAAAGAACCGCCTTACTAGCGGCTTTTCTAATGGCGATATCGCCGAAAATGACTTATATTTCCCGCTTTTCCTGGAATCCCAATCCGGTGCCGTTTTTTGCTCTCCTGGGAATTGGGCTACTTTATCTTGCGGTCATCCGTAAGAAAAAGCTTTATACCTTTCTCTCCGGAATAGTTCTCGGCGTTATGTTCCAGCTCCATTATATGGATCTGGTTTTTATCCCCATAATCTTTTTGACGGGGCTTTTAGTTTTTCCCGTCAGGGAATGGCTCCTACAGACATTGGCAATTGTTGCCGGTTTTCTGGTAGGCGACTCGCTCTTTTTACTTTTTGAAATCAGGCACGGATTTCCCAATACCAAAACCATGTTAGAGTTTATCACCCGGCGGGGCGGGGCGGTCGGGCCCCGCAGTTTCAATTTTCTCTGGCTGTTTGACGCTATGCTGCGGCGTTTATACGAAACCGTTTTAGGATTCCGGGGATATCTTTTGGATTTTTTCTATTATTTTTCCGTCGCCGGCTTTTCCTTCTGGGCAATCAGGCGGATAAGAGCCCGGGTGGACGAGGCAAAAATAAAACTGCTGCTGGTTTGGTTATTTGTCGGCGTTTTGGGAATGGGATCCTACCGCGGTCAGCTGCTGGATCATTATTTTGGTTTCCTCTATCCGCTGCCTTTTATCTTCCTGGGGGTAACTTTCTCTTATTTAACACAAAAACGGGCTTTCTGGCCTATCTTGGCGGTTTTTCTGGCGCTTCTTACTTTTATGGAAATTAATAATATGTATTTTTGGCAGCCGCCGAATAATTTAGTAGCCCAAACCAAAACCGTGGACCAGATTGTTTTAAATTTAGCGGATAATAAACCTTATAATTTTGCTCTTTTAAGTCTGGGCAACAGCGACCACGCTTATCGCTATTTCCTGGAAATTTGGGGAAAGCCACCGATAACTATCGAGAGCCCTCAGGTTGATCCGGAAAGAAAAACCGTTACCGATCAGTTAATCGCGGTTTGCGAGCAGGGAGATTGTAAGCCTTTGGGAAATCCCTTGTGGGAGGTTGCCGGATTCGGCAGGGGAGAGATAGCGGGAGCCAAACAGGGGCCGGCTGGCATTACCGTCTACAAGCTAGTACACTATATGGGGAAATAACCTAAATAAAAACAATAAAAGATGGACACCGACTTTTTTGGTTTTTATTAACTTTGGGGCGTTTGTTTTATGATTTATTTATCGGTTATTATTCCCTCATACAACGAAGCAGAGAATATACGACGCGGGGTTTTAGCGGAGGTACGGGATTTTCTTAAAAAGCAGGATTTTTCCTGGGAAGTAATTGTTTCTGACGACGGTTCTCCCGATAAAGAATCCCGGAAATTGGCTCAGGATTTTTGTAAGGCTAACCCCGGTTTCCGCTTTTTGGATAACGAACATGCCGGTAAGCCTTTTGCCGTCTGGTCGGGAATTCAGGAAGCTCGCGGTGAGATTGTCTTATTTACGGATATGGACCAGTCTACCCCCCTTACGGAAATAAAAAAGCTGTTGCCTTATTTTCACGAAGGTTATGATATTGTCATCGGCAGTCGCGGCCTTGAACGGAAAAAATCTTCCCTTTTCCGGCGCTTGGCCTCCATGATCTTCCGGGAATTTCGCCGCAGCGTGCTTTTGACGGAAATTATTGATACCCAGGCGGGGTTCAAAGCGTTTAGAAGCGAAGTAGCGCGGGAAATTTTCCCGCTTCTCGCCATTATGCGCGCTCCCCGGGAAAAAACCGTGGGCTGGAAAGTAACTTCGTTTGATGTCGAGTTATTGGTCGCGGGCGAAATGCGCGGGTATAAAATTGTCGAGGTGCCGGTCTCCTGGGAAGACCGGGATGTTTCCCGGGGAAAGAGCCGGAGCACTATAAAGTTTATTGATGAATCGCTGGAAATGGTTAATGAGGTAATAAGGGTAAAGTTTAACCAGCTCCGGGGGTTTTACAGCCGGAAATAACATGGTGATAGCTTTCACGGTGGTACTGCTTGCCTGGACGGTCTACTCTTACTCCCAGATTGATTTAAATTTAACCCTCTTGCAAAACTCCTGGTTCTTGGCTTTTCAGCACGATATGATTCAGCTCGGCTATTTCCAGCGTCCCCTATCAACAGCCATCTTTGTATTTCTTCTGATCCTCTCCTTTCTTTTCTATCTCCTCTTTATCCGCCGAGCAGGCAGGTTAAATAAAAAAAGCGTCCTTATCCTCCTGGGGGCGCTGGCCATACTCGGCTTGATTTCTTATCCCGCTTTCTCCCATGACTTCTTTAATTATATTTTTGACGCCCGGATTCTGGTTTATCACCACGCTAATCCTTACGCCTCGACGGCCCTCATGTTTCCGGGCGATACCTGGATCCGTTTCATGCAATGGACGCACCGTACCTATCCTTACGGCCCCCTATTTTTGCCCCTCTCCGCCCTGTTTTATTTACCCGGGTTGGGCAAATTTATCCTGACCTTTTTTTGGTTTAAAGGCCTGATGGTTGCTGCCTATCTGGGAAGCGCCTATCTGATTGCCAGGCTGTCCGGAACCAAAGGCCTGCTCCTTTTTGCCCTTAATCCCCTCGTGATTATCGAAGCGGTAATCAGCAGCCATTTGGATATCGTCATGCTCTTTTTCTCCCTGCTGGCTTTTTATCTGCTGGTTCGTGGTATCAAATTTTGGTCCTATCTTAACCTGCTTATTTCCATAGGAATTAAATATGCCACGGTTACTTTTCTGCCGGTCTGGCTTTTTTGGACAAGGTTTACGGAAAAGCAGCGGATTTATTACCTGATAGCCTTGGCCTATCTGGGAGTGCTGGCCCAGATCGCCAGCCGCGAGATTTTACCCCATTATTTTCTTGTGCCTATCGGATTTTCCGCCCTCCTGCCGCAGAGCCGCCGATTATGGGCAGCAACGATTATCCTCTCCCTTGCCCTGCTTCTGGCCCGTTATTTGCCCTTTCTTTATTCCGGCCAATGGCTGACCTTAAAATTCTAGTTAAGAATTACTGGCCTCTGCTGTTTTTAATAGGTATCGGGGCGCTCCTGCGTTGGTTTAATTTAACGCAGTCCATGTCTTTTTTTTATGACCAGGGCCGGGACGCGCTGAAAGCCCTGGGGATTATGAGAGGAAAATTCGTCCTGGTCGGACCTTCCGCCGATACTTCCGGACTTTTTATGGGGCCTCTCTGGTACTATTTATTAGTTCCTTTATATTTTATTGCCCGGGGAAACCCGGCAATCGTCCTTTGGTTAATCAGTTTCCTGGATTTAGCCACCATACCGCTGTTTTATATTATCGGTACCCGGTTTTTAAACAAAAAAACCGGCCTAATAGCCGCTTTCTTCTGGGCCACCGGGGCGCTTCCCGTAGCTTACGCCCGGACACTTTCCAATCCCGGGACGACCGCTTTTTGGACGTTACTTCTTGTTTACGCGCTTATCCGGATATCTGACGGGAGGCAGTTTTATTTGATTTTAGCCGCCGTTTGTCAGGCGGTGTTATTCCAGCTCAATGCCGCCGGGGCTTTTTTGCTTTTTCCCTTTACAACGGTTTCGCTAATTTTGATACGCCCTAAAAAAGTAAATCGTAAAATTCTATTGATAGCGGTATTAATTTTTATTGCCTCCTTTTTACCGCAGGTTCTTTTTGAAATAAGAAATTCTTTCCGAAGTTTAAATCTGATTGCCAAAATATTCCTCTCTTCCGGTACGAAGGGAGATTTTTTCCGGATCGTCTGGCTGCACGGAGAGAACCTGAAATTTGAATTAGCCGCTTATACTTTTTACGGACAGTATTTATTGTCCCTATTTATTACCATTATTGCGGCTGCGATATTCTTATTCCGGACGCGGGAAAAGAAGTTATACCTTCTTTGGTTTATTTTGCCCCTGGTCACCTTTTTGTTTCTTTATACCAGGGCGGAATCCCATCCCCATTATGTACTTACCTGGGTACCGATTGCCATTATCAGTCTGGCGGGCCTGATTTCTTATCTTTGGGAAAAACACTGGATTCTGGTAGTGCCCCCGCTAGCTTTATTTATTTATTTTAATGCCGTCGGTTTAAATCAGGAAATCATTTTAAAGGACCATATCGCTCAGCCGGCGGATCCCAATCGAGCCGGGCTAGGTGACCAAATAAGAGTTTTAGATGATATTTATCATGACGCCGGGGGAGGCAGCTTCGGCTACCATACCTATAATATTGTTCCTTATTGGGAAGACGACAACTGGCGCTATTTATTTTCCTGGTATGGTAAAGGTAAATACGGCTATGAGCCGGAAAGAAGATCCGGTAACCCCCTATACTTAATTTATGAACCGGATCCCTATCTGCCGGAGCTAAAAACAAAATGGCTTAAAGATTTTCGCAGTCCCGATAAAGGACCGGTCGTCAGGGTTACTAATGTCGGCGTTTATACCATCGAAAAATTTGATAAAAGGCAAATTCCCGTTTTATGACCGAGTTGAGATTATTTCTGCATCATCATAAATATACCCTGTTGCTTTTACTGATTATTTTTTTAGGCTCTCTCGTGCGCTTAAACAACTTTCCGGCTTGGTTCGGATTCGATTATGACCAGGAAATTAACGCCTGGATTGCCAAAACCATTCTGGTAGACCATAAGCCGGTACTGATCGGGCCGGAAACCAGCGTCGGGGGAATGTATGTCGGACCCTTTTATAATTATCTCGTCGCCCTTTTTTATTTTTTTGCCCGTATGGATCCTGTCGGGACCTTGGGACTTAACATCCTTCTGGCGGCATTAACAATCGGAGCTGTCTATCTGGTGGGGAAATGCTTCTTTTCGCCGGCGACCGGAATATTTGCGGCTTTAATCTATGCTTTTTCCCAGAACCTGATCTTTTTTGACCGGACATCCTGGAACCCGTCCCCCATGCCCTTAGTAACTCTTCTCGCGCTTTATTTTTTAAGGCAATATTTAACGGGGCGTAATCGGCGGGATTTGTTTCTCGCCTCGCTTTTTGTGGCCGCCGCAATCCAGCTGCATTTTATGGCTATTTTCCTCATCGCCTTTTTTGTCCTTGCCCTCCTGTTTTTCGGCGGAAAGAAATTAGTCCGGCCGGTATCGAATCTGCTTGTTATTTTTCCCTCTTTTGCCGTTTCCCTGTTCCCCCTGGTAATGTTTGATCTGCGACACGGTTTTCTTAATTCCCGCCATTTTCTGGAGTTCTTTTTGGCCGGCGGCGCCGGCGGAGCGGGGCTAAATTTTAGCCAATCCCTACTACGAGTGACGGAAATATTTGTCGGTTTTTCCCGGGCGGTACTATACAATTATCCGAGCAGCCTGCTGGATTACCCGGCGGGGGGATTACTGGCGGCCGCGGTGATTTATGCCGTTATTAATTTCCGTCGGATAGATATCGGAGCAAGGCTGATGCTATTATTAGGAGCGGTGGGCTTTTCCGGACTGGTCTTTTACCGCGGGCCTATTCCCTCGCAATATTTACTTTTCATTTTCCCCGTTTTTGTTTTGCTTTGGGCAAAATATTTTGAGCGGGTATGGCGTATTCCCGGCGCGGGGAAAATCCTGGGAGCGCTAATGATACCCGCCTTTTGCTTTTTTAATCTGCCGCAGGTCTTTACCAACCAAAACGATCTGGGTCTAAAATATAAACGGCAAGCGGTGGATTATATCATTGCCGATGCCGGCGGCGATAGTTTCAAGGTAGACTTTATTACCAATTACGGTCTGAAAACCGGCTTTAAATATCTTTTCTGGCTCCGGGGAAATAATTTGGTGGAAGACATGTCCGTTGCCACCCACCGAACTTACAAGATTATCCTGCCTTATTTTTTAGTAGATACAAATGCTCTGGCAACCCGCTTCGGTGCCGTCGGCATCATAAAACTGTGATTAAAAATAAGCGTTTTCTGAAGTTTTTTTTGGCGGCCGGATTTATGGCTTTGGGTTTAGCTATTCGCTTTTATCAAATTGAGCGCTTTGCCGGCTTTGATTTTGACCAGGAAGCTGCCGCTTGGTGGATAAAAAGTTTTTTAGTGGATCATAAAATTTCCCTCATCGGGCAGCAAATTTCCCTCGGCGGGATATTTACCGGCCCGGGGTATTATTACCTGTTAAGCGTTTTTTATTTTCTGGGGGGAATGAACCCGTTAGCGGGAAATGTCTTGCAGATGTTTTTCGCTCTCGGGAGCATGGTTTTGATCTATCGGCTCGGCGGGATATGGGCCCTCTTTATCTATATTTTTTCCTTCCGGATTATTTTAGTAGACCGGGGTAGCGCGCCTTCCAATCCCTTGATTTTCCTGGCGTTATTAGCCTGGGAATTCCGGCAGAATATCCCCGTGAGTTTCTTATTATCAGGCGTCAGCTGGAATTTTCATCCTACCGGAATGTTAATGTTGCCGGTATCTCTTGCGGAGGGCTTGGGCCATAAATTCAAAGCCTCCCGTAGCTCGGTTTATCTGGGGTTAGCCGGTTTTATCCTCCTTATCCTGCCTTCGCTTCTTTTTGAACTGAGGCACGGATTCGGGGAGGTTCAGAGATTTGGGGAGATTTTTACGGCGGGCGCGCAGCCGGGCGCAGCTTATCCGTTTATTTTTAAAATGCTGCTCCTGGCCAGGATTAATATCCAGAATTTTTTGGCCATTTTCGGCTTACCGGGTGCCTGGCAGGGGATAATTATGATAGCGGCGGTAATATGGTTGGCCCGGCAGCACATCCGGGAATATTTAATCTGGATCGCCGTCCCGCTTTTAGTGTTCTCTTTTTATCCCGGTCCCGTTCCGGAATATTATTTTTTGTTAACTTTTCCCGCGATTATTTTAATTTACGCTACCCTCGCCCGTCGTCTGGCCGGAAGCGGGGTCGGACGGGCGTTATTGCCAATCGCAGCCGCGGTGTTTTTTTATCTTAATCTCAGGAGTTTTATGGTCGCGGCAAATCCCTATAGCCTCCTTTCTAAAGAGCGGGCGGTAAATTATGTTTTGGCAAACTGTCAGTGCCCCCAGGTGACTTACGGGGTTATGGCGGCACCGGGATTAAATAACGGTTTTCCCTACCTGTTTTGGCTACGCGATCCTCAGGCTCAATCCGGCGCTGTTAATTCCCGTTACACCCTCTTTCTCCCCGGGGATTTAAGCTCTGAAAGCGGGGCAACTTTCGGGGATATTAAGGTAGTTAAAAATTTCTGATAGAATAGCCTAGTGAAGTATTGGCTTATCCTGCTAGCGGTTTTTGCTGGCGCTCTGCTCTATCGTTTTGTCTACTTCCCGGGCAATATTTATTTCGGCTTTGATCAGGCGAGGGATGCTTATGTTTCCCGGCAATGGATAGGGGATCGCAGTATTAAGCTTCTCGGTCCGCCCACGGATATTAGCGGTGTCTTCCAGGGGCCGCTTTACTATTATTTAATCGGCCCTTTTTACGCTTTGTCCCGCGGCGATCCGCAATTGCCGTTTGCCGCGCTTATGGTCTTAAATGCCGGCGGGGTATTTCTGGTCTATCTTATCGGAAGCCTTTTGTTCGGGAAAAAGGCGGGACTCCTGGCGGCCCTTTTTTATGCTTTTTCCTTTGAGCAATACCAGTATTCCTATTACGCGGCCAATCCTTCACCCGCAATGATATCCGTTTTGATATTTTACCTCGGCTGCCTGCTTTTCTTTTTAAAAAACAAACCCTGGGGCCTGGTGCTGTTAGCCGCGGGCCTGGGGACGGCTATCCATTTCGAATTTTTTTTAATATACCTGGCGATTATTCCCCCGGTCAATTTATTTTTATATCACAAGACTGTTGAAATTAACCGGAAGTGGCTGCTTATTTCCCTCCTGGTTTTTGGGGGGACAATCGGAAATTATCTTCTAGCTGAAATTAAGTATCCGCTCAGAATGACCGTATCCTTGTTAAAGTTTTTTGCTTCCTCCGGGCAGGAACTTTACCGGGTAAGCGATCATCTAACCGTCATTCTCGAGAAATATTTCCAGCATATTTATCTTAATTTATTTGGTTTCAGCTTATTTTTCTCGGCATTGGTTTTTTTCCTTCTCCTTTATCTTGCTTTAAAAGAGCAACGCTACCGCCGGGAAATGCTTTTTTTACTGGTCTGGGTTGCCGGTCCGCTGGTTCTGTATTTTGCCAATATTGCCACCCTGGGTTATTTTATGACCAATATCGGCGTTGCCATACCCCTTACCCTCCTTACGGTATTTTTAATGTTGAAGCTAATAAGGAATAAAGCGGTTTTAACTTTGCTGATTATCCTCATACTCCTTGGTAATATTAAATTATTGCTTAGCCAGGGAAGAAACGGGCTGGTCTGGGGATTATTGGCGGTTCAAAACGGCATGATGCTGCGGGATGAACGGGCGGTTGTGGATTATACTTACCGTGAAGCCGCGGGAGAAAAATTCCAGATTAAAACTCTTTCCATGCCGCTCAAGATTCAAACCACCTGGGCTTATCTTTACCGGCAATACGGAAAATCCTACGGCTACTTTCCTGCTTTTTCCTGGGGCAATAATCCACAGTTTCCGGGCAGTTTACCCGAGGGGGCGGAGGGGACTTGCCGGCGGTATGTTATTGCGGAGCCGCAAAGAGGTATCGCCGGATGGTTTGTCAGTGAGTTTTATGACGGCGAAAACCGGGAATCCAATTTAATTTCCGAAAAGAGATTCGGGCAATTTACCGTTCAGAAGAGAGTCGCCTATGGATGTACGGAAAAAAACTGATCATTGCCGTTTTTGCGGCCAAGGGGCGGTAAAGCTGATTTATCCTCCGACTAATAATACCGGTTCCCTGAAGGCCGGGGAATTTTCCTGTACCAACTGCGGCTTCGGGATGCACGGACCGATTGTAAAATGCGACCTTTGCGGAATGATCTACAGCAATGAAAACCTATCCCAGGAACGGATCAGTACCTATTATGAAGTTTCCCAGGATCCCCTTTATTTTGCGGAACAAGAAGCCCGCCGCAAGACTTTTGAAATTTATCTCTCTAAGCTGGAAAAAATTTACCCGGAGCGGGGAAAGCTGTTGGACGTGGGCACCAATACCGGGCTTTTTGTCAAAATTGCCCGCGATCGCGGTTGGAACGCCCGGGGACTGGAGCCCAACCGTTGGGCGGTAGAGTTTGCCCTGAAGAACTACCAAATTGATTTAATTAATAAACCTTTCGCCTCGGGCGTATTTCCTGAAAACAGTTTTGATGTTATTACCATGTGGGACGTAATCGAACACTTTGCCGACCCCGTAGCCGAGTTAAAAAAAGTTTGCCGGTATTTAAAATCCGGGGGAGTATTGGCCTTTTCAACTGTTGATCCGGAGAGCCCCCTGGCGAGATTTATGGGCAGTAAATGGCCCTGGTATATGGAAATGCACCGGGTCTTTTTAAGCCGCCGGACAGCGGATAGTTATCTTCAGCGCATCGGTTTTTCCAAAGTAATCTTCCGCCCGCATTGGCGCCGCCTTTCCCTGGGTTATCTGGCCTCCCGCCTAAAGGCGATCAACAAAAAATTAGCCGCGGTAGCGCAAGGTGCGATAAAAACTTTTGGTTTGCCGCGTTTAATAGTTCCTTATTATGCTAATGATTTGTATGACTGCTATGCGTTCAAAGATTAAACCACTTGTTTTAATAGTTGTTTTTCTGCTGGCAGCATTCCTGCGGATTATTCCGCTCATCCACAACGGCGTTTTTTTCGGTTTTGATCAGGGCCTGGATATGATCATGGTCAAGCAGCTGGTTGTAGATCATAAGCTCAACCTGATCAGCCGATACAGCGGTTTGGAAGGGGTGCTGATGGGACCGCTCTGGACCTGGTTTTTAGCCGTGCCGTTCCTTTTAAGCGGCGGTAATCCCGCAGCTAATATGCTCTATCTGGTAATTTTTAGTCTGGCGGCAACAGTTGCGGCTTACTTTATCGTGCGTCGGATATGGGGAGAAAAGGAAGCTGTCGCCACTTATATTTTTCTGCTGCTGAGCCCGCATTTTATCGGCGGTTCTCAGGTGGTTTTAAGTCCTCTGCCGCTAGCCTATCTGTTCTTTTTCTTTATCTGGTGCGCCTACGAAATTATGGTTAACCGGCGGGATGTTTTTTGGCTGCTTTGGTGGTTATTGGTTGGTGTCTTTTTCCAGTTGGAGATCGGCTTTGCCGTTTTTACTCTTCCGGTGATATTGGCGCTGCTGTTAATTTTTAAAAAAACAAATACTTTAAAGTCCCGCTATTTTTTCCTGGGTTTAGGTATCCTGTTGCTGACATTTTTACCCCAGGTGATTTTCGATATCCGGCACCGCTTTTTAATGGCTAACAGTTTGCTGCATTTTCTGACCGGCGAGAACCGCAGCCTTTACGGCTCAGCCCTGCCTCTCTATCTTCGGTTCTGGGAACGCGCTAAAACCATGGCCGCCGATTTTATCCAAATGGCCATGCCGCTATCTGCCTGGTATTTTATTTTGCCGGTGACCTTGCTGGCCCTCTGGGGTTGGATTACCGCTTATCGCCAAAAATTAGTACCCTGTTTAAATGTTTTAAAAATTCTCCTTACGGTTCTGGCGGTATTTTACCTTGGTTTCAGCTTATATCCGGGACCGCTTTGGGCTTGGTACCGTGCCGGATTACCGGTAGTTTATGCCCTTTTAATCGTTATCCCCTTTGCCGTGCTTTGGCAGAGCGCCAATCTGACCCGTTATTTAATACTGGGCCTGAGCATTTGGGGGCTCTCGGCCAGCCTGGTCAGCGGCGAAGGTTTAGCCGGCCTAACCAATCCCGGTCCGGGGGATACCGGGACTCTCCGCAACCAAATCCGGGTGGTAGATTACGTGTACCATTCGGCAGGAGGAAATAAATTTGCTTTTTTTGCCTATACCCCGCCGGTCTATGATTATATCTGGCAATATGATTTTTATTGGTACGGCCGGAAAACTTACGGCTATGCGCCGCAGAATTTAAATGTGGCGGTACCGCCGTTAGGAATCGGAGAGCAGGTTAAAATTCCCCGAAAGATCGGAGGGTTATACTATTTAATCTTAGAGCCGGACAGGGACAGGCCGGCAGCGAGGGCAGAGTGGCAAAAAGGGCTACAGAGAATGGGGAAGATTCTTGAGCAGAAAGATTTTCCGGGAAATATTTCCGTAGTAAAACTGGAGGGAATTTAATGAGCAAAAAATTGCTGGGTTTTTCCCTGGGGTTAGTCCTGCTGATGGCTATATTATTGCGTTTTTACGAGCTGGGGACCGTTCCGGTAGGATTAAACCGCGACGAGGCCTCAATCGGCTACACGGCCTATTCCCTCTTAACCACCGGCCGGGATGAGTACGGGCGGTTTTTTCCGTTGTCGCTCGAATCTTTCGGCGACTGGAAATTGCCGCTTTACGTTTTTGCTACTATTCCGGCGGTAAAGCTGTTTTCTTTAACGGAGTTTGCCGTTCGCTTTGTATCCGCCACCTCCGGGGTACTTAGCGTTATTCTGCTTTTTTTCCTGGCCCGCAAAATCTATCCGGAGGATAAATACCGGGATATTTTGGCGCTGATTTCGGCAGCCCTTTTCGCTTTTTTGCCCTGGAGCGTTTTTTTCAGCAGGGCGGCTTATGAAGCAAACTTTGCTTTGGCTTTATTTTTAGGCGCTGTGCTTTCTTTTTATGATTCTGACAGGCACCGTGTTTTACTGGTTTTATCGGCTTTACTAATGGCCGCTACCCTTTTTTCCTATCATGCCAGCCATGTTTTCATTCCGGCATTCCTGGTTATTTTTCTCTTTCTGCAAAGGAAAAATCTGCCGCGGGGTTGGTTAAGCCTAACAACCGGGCTAGTTTTTATCGTTTTGTGGGCCTTAAGTTTACTGACCACTTTAACCGGGGCGGATGTGGTGAAAATTTCCGGAATCGGCTTATTAAGCGACCGGGCTCAATTAAATAAAATTATTGATTTACCGCGTAGTCAACCGCACGGAATATTGGAGCCGCTGGTTCCCCTGCTTCACAACCGACTGGTTTATATGCTGCAGCAATCCGCCAATAATTATCTCAACTTTTTCTCGCCCCAATTTTTAGTAGAAGGCGGCGGTACTAACATTCAACATAATCTTCCCGATCGGGGCAACTTAAATTACCTCGATTACTTTTTGCTTCTTGCCGGGATCTTAGGTTTGTTAAATAGCCGGCTGTCTAATAAATGGATTTTACTTTCGTGGTTGCTGTTAGCTCCGTTGCCGGCAACCATAACCCGGGATGCGCCCCATTTCAGCCGGTCGATTTTCGCCGCGGGAGTAATTCCCCTCATTTCCGCCTACGGATTGTTGTTTATTTACCGGATATTAAGAAATTTGTCCCGGGTTCTGTCCTTGGCCGGCCTGGCGTTTCTGGGCGGCGCCTATATATACGGCAATTTGCTTTTTGTGGATGCTTATTTTGTGCACTTCCCCCAAACATCTCCCGAGATTTGGAATTACGGACCCCTGGAAGCGGCCCAGCGCGCCGGAGCCTGGAATTATGGCTTAAGAGAAGCGGTGAAATCGGCAATCAGCCGGCAAAAGGAATTTGATATGGTCGTGGTACCTCATCCCGACCGTTCGCCTTACATTTTTTTCCTTTTTTATCAGAGTTTTCCGCCCGCACTTTACTGGCAAGAGGCCGTAAGGTATCCGGCAACCAGCGAGGGTTTTGTTCATGTCCGCAGTTTTGCGAATTATTATTTTCCCGGATCGATTGCCTGGGGTAAAATTTATGACGCCTCGCGTTTTCTTGAGGCACCGTCTAAGCGCCTGCTGCTTATCGACTGGGATGAAGATTTGCCGCCCGGTTTTATTAAAGGGGATCTTCAAAGGAGTTATAAACCTGCGGAAGTCAGGCCGCGGATGAAAGTCTGGCAAACTATCTCTTATCCTGATAATACTCCCGCTTTCCGCCTGATCGAAGCGGAAGTACCGGCGAATACCGATCTGGTTTCCTTAGTAACGGATAAATGAACTGGTTGCCTTTACAGACCAATCTTTTGCCTTTCTGGTTTTTCCCCTGGAATACGCCCTCCTGGCCGGGCTTTACCCCTTTTGTGGCACATAAAGAATTGCTGGCGGTTGACGCCCTGCGCCAGATTTTTATCTGGAAAGAATATGCTTTTTCCCTTTTGCGGCAGGGAACATGGCCCCTTTGGAACCCTTATAACTTTTCCGGTCAGCCGCTCTTGGCTAATTTCCAGTCTTCGGTTTTTTATCCCCTAAGCTGGGGATTTCTTTTCCTGCCGGCAATAGCTGCCTGGTCTATTTATATATTTTCCCAACCGGTTTTAGCGGGCATTTTTATGTTCTGGTTTCTTAAAAATAAACTGCAGTCAAAAACGGCTGCCCTTTTCGGAGCATTGACTTTGATCTTTTGCGCCTTTTTTGCCACCCGCTATTTTTGGGGGGTGTATCTGCACCCTTTAATTTGGCTGCCGCTGGAACTTCTGGTGGTGGATAAGTTCGCAGATACCAAGATAGGCGGGTTAAAATTCATCGCCTTTCTCTCGCCGCTATTGGTTTTGAACGTTCTGGGAGGGTATCCGCAGGATGCTGTCTTCGGATTTCTCATCGCCGGCAGCTATTTTTTATTCCGGGCGGGCATAAAAAGAATGCTGCCGTTAACAGCGGCGGTTTTATTAACGCTAATGGTTTGTGCCGTGCAGCTGTTGCCGACAGCCGAGCTTTACCAAAACTCGCTGCGGGAGGGGAAAGCTACAAATGATGCCTATAACGGTTCAATTGTCGAATGGAAGCACCTGGTGCAAATAATTTCTCCGGACTTTTGGGGCAGTCCGGCAACCAATAATTACGAAGGCGGACAGGATTACAGCGGGGTAAACGCTTATTTCGGGGTTATCCCGCTGATTTTTGCCGTTTACGCGTTGTTCTCCCTGAGAAAGCAGAAGGAAATCGCCTTTTGGGCTGCCGTAGCCGCAGCCGGTTTATTACTCTCTTTCCGGAATCCGATCGCTTACTTGCCGAGGTTTTTGCGTATCCCGATTCTCTCCAGCGGCGGCCCCTGGAACAGCCTTTTTCTTTTTCAATTTGCCGCCGCGGTTCTGGCTGGCTGGGGATTAAATAAAGTTTTGCCGAAAAACCCCCGCCGCGTTCTTCCCATCACACTGATAATTTTAGCAGCGGCGTTAGGACTTCTGTTTTTCGGGCGGCAATCGTCGACGGCGGTCCGCAACACTTTATTACAGCTGGCGTGGCTTTTGCTCTTTATCTTCAGCCTGCTACTTCCCCGGAAATTATTTTCCGGAGCCGTGCTTCTTCTGCTGCTGGTCAGCGGGGGTATCTTTCTTTTAAAGGTCAGCCCCTTCGGAGACAGCAAGTATTTTTATCCCCGTCATCCCCTGCTGGGTTTTGTGCAAAATTACGGCGGATATAACCGGGTTTTCGGATATGGTTCCTCCCGCTTCGCTACCAATTTTGCTACTTTCTACCGGATTTATAGTCCGGAGGGTTACGATAGTCTATCGCCGCGCTGGTATGGCCAATTGATCGCTTCGGCGGAGACGGGGACAATTCCGGAGAAAGTAAACCGGGCGGATATTTTTTTAACCGAAGCGGATACCCCCTATCGCCGTAAATTATTAAATTTATTGGGAGTTAAGTACTTCTTCGACCGGGCCGAAAATCCGCAAGAAACCGACAAACCGAATTTGCTGAAATATCCTCCGGAGCAGTTTAATTTTTTAAAACATTGGGGAGAAGCAGCCGTTTATGAAAATCGGGAAGCTTTGCCCAGGGTCTTTTTAGCGGAAAATTATCTGGTCAGACGTAAAGAGGAAACGATCAGAACTTTTTATGCCGGGGCAACGGACCTAAGCAAAACAGTGATACTAAACGAACCGTTATCCGGGGTAATCGGCCCGGGTACCGCGGAAATTACAAACTATACCCCCGGGAAAGTTTCCATAAAGACCGACTCCCCCGGCCGGAGTTTGCTTTTCCTCTCCGACACCTATTATCCGGGGTGGAAGGCAACGGTCGGGGGCAAAGCCACAAAAATTTTGCTGGCGGATTATGCTTTCCGGGCGGTATCTGTACCCCCGGGTCAAAATGAGGTAGTATTTAGCTACGAACCGGACAGTTTTCGTTACGGCTTGTGGCTAAGCACTGTAGGGTTGGCGGTAACCTTATGTCTTTTCTTAAAAATCTTATTAAGCAGCACTGGCCGGTTCTTTTTTTAGTTGCCGCAAATATTATCTCCTTCCGCCCGTTTTATTTCCGGGGTTTGCTTCCCTTCCCCGGAGACTTGCTGGTTTCCTTTTATTTTCCCTGGAATTCCGGGGGGTTTGCCGGATACAACTCCTGGACAACCCACAAGGAGTTAATCGCTTCAGATGCCATCCGGGCATTATTCCCCTGGAAGAATTTGGTGATGGAACAGATCCTGGCAGGACATTTTCCTCTTTGGAACCCTTACAACTTTTCCGGAACGCCTTTATTAGCCAATCTCCAGTCGTCGGTGTTTTTCCCCGGAAATATTTTTTATTTTCTGATGCCGCCGCTGTCCGCCTGGATTTTACAGGTATTGACTTTGCTTTTTCTGCTCGGAATCTTCACTTATATTTTTCTGCGCTCGCAGGGTTTATCAGCCCTCGCTGCGGCTTTCGGGGGATTGGCGGTATCCAATATCACCTATCTTCTTAACTGGCATGAGCTGCTGGTGATTACCCAGACGCTGTTATTTTTACCGCTGGGTCTATGGCTGGTCAACAAATATCGGGAAAAACAGTGGAATTTTTATCTCCTGCTTTTAGCCCCGGTTTTGACTTTAGCTGTTTTCGGCGGCCACGCCCAGACGGCCTTGTATTTTTACGCCATTATATTTTTATTTGCTCTGTTTCGCCGGGTGCCTATAAAGTGGCTGCTTTTTACGGTCTTTTTTTCTCTGATCCTGGCGGCTATACAACTGGGACCCTCCCTGGAGCTATATTTCTTTTCGGCCCGGGAGGGAGCAAATACCGCTAAATTATTTGCGGAACATATTTTCCCCTGGCGTAATTTAATTACTATCTTGGCACCGGATTTTTTCGGCAATCCGGTGACGGGGAATTTCTGGGGTTGGGATTATCATAATTCGCTGACCTATGTCGGAATTGTCGCTTTAGTCTTTGCTTTGCTGGCAATCGTTAAATCCGGATCGGACCGGAATGTGCGCTTTTTTTTGCTGCTTTCCTTTTTGGGAGCAGCCTTTTCTCTTGCTCCGCTGGCCTATCTTTTCATAATCTTGCGGATCCCGATTTTTTCTACGGGTATCGCCGCCCGGACGATTTTTCTTTTTCAATTCGGTTTTTGTATTCTCGCGGCTTACGGTTTGAATTGGTGGCTCAAAAAGAGAGGGGCGGTCCTTAAAGAAATCAGCCGCCCTCTTTTGCTGCTTTTCCTCTCTTATCTGATACTTTGGCTCTTTGTTTTTATAAAAGGGGGCGAACAGCTGGCCGTTTCGCGCCGTAATCTTCTCTTGCCTTCGGGAATATTTATCCTCACGGTGGTTATTTTAGCTATACCGGGGACAATTCGGAGATTGTGGTATTTCGCGGCGCTGGCGATTTTTACTTTGGCGATTTGGGAGTATGCCCGTTATTTTAATAAAATTGAGCCGTTTGCGCCGCAGGCATTTGCCTATCCGGAGCATCCGGTCTTGCAATTTCTGCAAAAGACGGCAGGTTTTAACCGTTTTGCCGGGCAGGGGACGGCGCAAATAGATGTTAATTTTGCAACCTATTACGGCATCTATGATCCCCAGGGCTACGATCCGTTGTATATCCGCCGGTACGGAGAGTTACTGGCTGCGTCCCAAAAGGGCGAAGCGACGCAGGATTTTTCCCGCGCAGATGCCATGCTGCCCCCGTCGGAGAGCCCCGGCAAAGAAAGGCTGCTGGATTTGCTTGGGGTTAAATACTTATTGGATAAAAAGGAAGATATCAAACCCGATTGGCAACCCGACAGGGGTAAATTCCCGGCGGAGCTTTATACCCTCGCCTGGAAACAGGACAAATGGATAGCCTACGAAAGAAAAACCGCCCTGCCCCGGGCGTTTTTAACCGGCAATTATGAGATAATTAGGGGAAAAGGGGAGATAATTAAAAGATTGTATGACCCGGCTTTTGATTATCATAACCGCCTAATTTTAGAGGGGGAGCCGGGTATTAAACCGGAAGCGGGCGGCGCTGCTTCTGCGGAAATAATTTCTTACGGACCCGGAGAAGTTATGATCAAAACCAGGACAGATAAACCAAAACTTCTTTTTTTATCCGATACTTTTTATCCCGGGTGGCAGGCCGAGGTTAATGGCATTCCCTGGACGGTATTGCGGGCCGATTATACTTTCCGTGCGGTTGCTCTTCCCGCGGGCGAGCAGATGGTTTTATTTGCCTATCGTCCGCTATCGTTTTTAGCGGGTGCAATTATTTCCGGCCTGGGTTTTTTCTTATGGCTATGGCTGTTATTAAAAAGCTGGTTCGCCGCTACCAGATAGTTCTGGTCGGACTGATAATTCTTTTTGCCCATCTGGCCGTATTCTGGCAGTTTTATTTTAAAGGTTTGCTTCCTTTTCCCGGAGATTTGCTGGTTTCCTTTTTCTTTCCCTGGAATTCCGGAGGGTTCGCCGGGTACAATTCCTGGACAACCCATAAAGCGGTAATTGCCGCGGATGTGATCCGCCAGATGTATCCCTGGAAGGTTTTCGCTTTTGAACAAATCAGAAATTTCCGCTGGCCGCTTTGGGATCCTTATAATTTTTCCGGCTATCCTTTAATTGCCGACCTGCAATCTTCGATCTTCTTTCCGGGCAATGTCCTTTTCTTATGCTTACCTACCCTTAAGGCCTGGATTGCTCTGGTTATATCTCTTCCTTTTTTGCTGACGGTGTTTACTTATCTTTTTTTCCGTTCCCTGAAACTTTCCCGCCCCGCGGCGGTTTTCGGGGGCATTGCCATGGCCAATATCGGCTACCTGGTGGTATGGCACGAGCAACTGATCATCAGCCAGGTCGTGCTTTTTCTACCGCTGATTCTCTGGGTGGTCAATCAATACAGTAACAAACGCCGCTTAATCTATTTGCTTTTCCTGCCGCTTTTATTCGCTTTTGCCATTTTCGGAGGGCATGCCCAAACCTATATCTATTTATTGATAATAGCCGTCCCTTATATGTTCTTGCGGAAACTGACGCTTAGAGAAATTGCTTTTTGTCTGGGATGCGGCTTTCTTATCGGGGCAATCCAGTTGCTGCCGACTCTGGAAATATATCTGCATTCCGCCCGGGAAGGGGAAGCAACACGGCAGCTTTTCGCCCCTTTTATCCTCCCCTGGTCTAATTTAATTACTATTCTGGCTCCGGATTTTTTCGGCAATCCGGCGAGCGGAAATTTTTGGGGCAAGCAGTACGGTGATTTCCAGGTTTATTTCGGAGTTGTCGCCTTTGTTTTCACCCTGATCGGGGCGGTCCGGAGTTTAGCGGTCAAGGAGATGAAATTGTTCTTTATCCTGGGAGTTGTCGGCTTACTTTTCGCTTTGGCGCCGCTGGTTTATCTGCCGCATCTTCTGCGTATTCCTATTTTAGCCACCGGGGTACCGGCGCGCAGCCTCTTTATTTTCCAATTCTCGGCGGTGGTCCTTGCGGCATACGGTTTCCATTGTTGGTGGACAGAGCAAAAGACGGACAGAAATATTATTTTTCCGATAGCCGCAGTCGGCTTGGCATATTTGCTGTTGTGGGTCGTAGTTTTGGGGCACCACACCTGGGAATTCCGCATCGCCCGTAATAATTTGCTTCTGCCCAGCGCTACTTTTGTGATAACGGCTTTAGCGTTTCTAGCGGTTAAAATCCGCCGGAAAATAATTTGGCTATCCGCCGGAGTTTTGACGACCCTGGCCGTGTTAGAGTATGCTTATTTTTTTAATAAATACCAGCCCTTTGCGCCGGAGAAATTTGTTTTTCCCCATCATCCGGTCACGAATTTTTTACAGCAGAAAGCGGGTTTAGACCGTTTTTACGGCTTCGGTACGGCTTACATCGATAATAATTTTACGACTTATTTCGCTGTTTATTCCCCTGAGGGATGGGATTCGCTCTATATCAAGCGCTACGGAGAATTGTTAGCTTCCGCTGCTGACGGAAAGTTCCCCCGGTCGGTCTTGCGTTCAGATGCCGTTTTCCCCTCGCAGGATAATGCTTACCGCAACCGACTTTTTGATCTTTTGGGAGTGAAATATATTTTAGATAAGAATGATTTTCCCCAATCCAATTGGGAACCGGAAACGGCGAAATTTTCTCCGCAGAAATATGCGCTTTTTTGGCAGAATTTTAAATGGAAAGCCTACGAGCGCAAAACTGTCCTGCCGCGGGCTTTTCTGGCCGACAACTACCTGGTAGAGAAGGATCCGGGAAAAATTCTCGCAGCAATTTATCGTCCGGGTGCAAATCTGCGTTCCACTTTGATTCTGGAAGAAGAACCAGGCCTGGTCCCCTCAGAAGGAGGCGCAGCCTCGGTGAAGATTATTAAATACCAACCCGATAAAGTGGTAATTGAAACCAGGGCGGACAAGCCCAAATTGCTATTTCTCTCCGACACTTATTTTCCCGGCTGGCAGGCGATGATTGACGGCCGGGGAACTAAAATTTATCGGGCGGATTATGCTTTCCGGGCTGTACCCGTACCGGCGGGAAAACATACCGTCGAATTTAATTATGACCCTCAAAGTTTCCGTTACGGCGGGTTGCTGACTGCCCTGGGTTTGTTAGTCATCGTGGGAGGAATCCTTTGGGAAATATTCCGGCAAAAAAGGAGCCGGCTAAATAAATGATCAAGAAGTTGATGCCCTTACTGTTGCTTTTCCTGTTTACGCTTCCGCTTATCCAGCCGATTCTTACCGCGGGTTTTTTTCGGACGGATGACGGTGGATTTATGATTACCCGTCTTTTTGCGTTTCATGAAACCCTCAAAACCGGGCAGTTTCCCGTGCGTTTTCTGGAAACGATCAACCACGGGTATGGCTATCCCGTATTGGATTTTCTCTATCCGTTGCCTTTTTATATCGGTGAATTAATCCATCTGGCGGGTTTTTCCTTTATGGATTCGATAAAGTTGCTTTTTGCCTTAAGCTTTCTGCTCTCTGCTTTTGCCATGTACCGTCTGGTTGCTTCCAAATGGGGTGTAAAAGCCGGGTTGGTTTCGGCCGTTCTTTATACCTACGCTCCCTACCGGGTATTTGACGTTTATAAACGCGGGTCGTTGGGTGAAGCGCTGGCTTTTATTTTTCTCCCGTTGATTATTTATTACCTCTTTCGCGTCAGGGAAAAACACCGCGGGGTCGATATCGCTTTGGGCGCTTTTTTTTACGCCGCCTTAATAACTTCGCATAATGTCCTGGCTTTTATTTTCACTCCGCTGATCGTTCTTTTTGTCCTCCAGCCGTTAACTAAAAAAGACCGGGATGTTTCCGGATTTGTCCTGGAGGTTGTTTCCCTGGCGCTTGGCGTCGGTTTAACAACGTTTTTCTGGCTGCCGGCATTTTATGATCTGCAATATACCCGGGCCGCAAGTGTGCAGATTGCCGAGTTTAAAAATTATTTTCTTTACCCGGATAATCTTAATTATTTATTGGGTCCTGCTTTGCCATTCGCGGTCCTTGCGGCATTGCTGATCGCCGTTAAGAACCATAACCGATCTTTATTTATTTTAATTGCGCTGACAATATTATCGCTTGTCCCCGCCCTGCCGTTATTTACTCCTGTTTGGCGATACGGATTTTTACCCCGGCTGGTCCAGTTTCCCTGGCGCTTTCTTTCGGTCACGGTTTTTCTGGGATCGGTTCTTGCCGGTGCGGTAATAAAGCGATGGGGAAAATGGCCGGCAGTGTTGCTTGTCATGGGTATTATCATAATCAACGGGCTTCAAAGCTATAAAATCGATAAAATCTTTTATCCGGAAACTTACTATACCGGAAAAGACGATACGACCACGGTTAAGAATGAATACCTGAGTCGCTGGGTGAAGAATGAATTTTTAACCTTGCCGCCGGGTAAATTAACGATCTTATCGGGCATGGGGACTATTGTTTCCGATCGACAGGTAATTGCTGATACCCCTTTAAAATTGCGGATTAACAGGATTTATTTTCCCGGCTGGCAGGTTTTAGTCGACGGAGCACCGGTAAATATCCGTTATGAAAACGAGGGGTTTCTGGATATTAGTATACCGGTGGGAGAACATGAGATAAACGCCCGTTTCCGGGAAACTCCCGTAAGACAATTGGCTGATTTAGTAAGTTTATTAAGCCTGGGGGGATTATTATTTTTTCTTCTGAAAGCCTACAATAAGAAGTTAGCTAAAGACGAGCAGTGAATATCCTATTAAACAAGCGCGGCCTGGGGATTTTATTGGCAGTTTTGGTATTAAGTTATTTTGCCTGGCAGCCATTGGTGCATCAGGGCTATTTTGTCATGCATGATGACCAACAGGTAGCGCGTCTCGCGCAGCTGGACAAATCGCTCTCTGCCGGCCAATTCCCGGTTCGTTGGGTACCGGATCTCGGCTTCGGGCTTGGTTATCCCCTCTTTAATTTTTACCCGCCTTTGGTTTACTACTTGGGAGAGGCCGTACACCTGTTTTTGGGAACGGGATTTTTGGACTCCACAAAAATTGTCTGGTTCCTGGCTCTCGCCGGATCGGTGGTCTCAATGTACCTGCTGGCGAAAGAACTTTTCGGTCGGATAGGAGGAGGAGTTGCCGCGTTGTTTTATCTTTACGCGCCTTACCACGCCGTGGACGCCTACGTCCGCGGCGCCCTGGCGGAACTCTTCTCCTTTGTCTGGCTCCCCTTAATTCTTTTAACTTCCTATAAGCTAATTAAAGAAGGGAAGTGGCAATGGGCCGTATTAACGGGAATATTTTTTGCACTTCTCATGATTACCCACAATTTAGTATTCCTGCCCTTTTTTGGTGTATTTTCCCTCTGGTATGTACTTATATATTTGATTTACGGTAAAGGGAACATCAAGCTATTTGCTTTTAGCTATTTGCTTTTAACTTTTATTACTTTCTCGCTGACGGCTTTTTTTTGGCTGCCCGCGCTTACCGAAAAACAAGATACCCTAGTGGACCAATTGCTGATTAAAAACCTGGCTTCTTATCGGATTCATTTTGTCTGTCCTGAACAACTCTGGAACAGCCTTTGGGGTTACGGGGGATCCGGGCCGGGCTGCCTGGACGGGATGTCTTTTAAAATCGGCAAGCTGCATTTAATTTTGGCTTTTCTTTCCTTACCCGCCGCTATCTGGTTGTGGTTAAGAAAGCGGAAAAAAGCCGCCGGATTGCTGTTTTCTCTCTTTTTGCTGTTGATTTTTTCTGCCTGGATGACCACCGCTTATTCCGGCTTTATTTGGGATAACCTTCCTCCCTTGTGGTACCTGCAGTTTCCCTGGCGTTTTTTAGAGTTTACCGCCTTATTTGCCTCCTTGCTTGCCGGATCCCTGTTTCTCCTGCTCAATAAGTTTTATCTCAAGATACTGACTGCCATAGTAGTATTGGCCGGACTACTTTTTTACAACGCTAAACTCTTTGTACCCCAAAAATATTTGACCGCCGCCACCGATAACAGTCTCCTAACCGACCAACAGGTTAAATGGCACGTCAGCAACAGCTCTTTTGAGTATCTGCCTTTTGGAATTGCTACCAAAATTAGCCCCCTCGGAACCGTATTGGTGGATATCAATGAAAACGAGGTTGTTTCGCCTTCGTGGAACGAAAAATTCCGGATTTTATCCGGCGATTTTACCCCAAGCAGCTCCCAATTCGCCCCGGATCGTTTTTTGCTGAGCGGAAATTCTGCCTACGGGGCGCAGTTACAGTTCCATCTTGCTGATTTCCCCGGTTGGAAAGTTTGGATCGATAATAAGCCGGCAGCGATAAACGACGCCAATCAATATAAACTGATCTCGGTTATGGTCCCCCCGGGGAACCATGGGATTGCCGGGAAATTTACAAATACCCCGGTAAGAACTGCGGGGAATACGCTGTCTCTTATTTCCCTGGGAGGGTTAGCGGTATTAATTTATGGAATCAGAAGAAATAAAAAATAAAACCATCCGGAGTATTGTCGCCCTGACAAGCCGGCAGATGATCAACCAGGTCATTACCATGCTGACGCTTATTCCTCTGGGATTGTTTTTGTCCCAGCAGGCCTTCGGTACTTATGTTGCCGTCTCCGCCATTTACCCCTTCTTTAATTTTTTCGTTGATCTGGGTTTGGGAGCCGCGCTGGTGCAGAAACACGAAAACCTGGAAGAAAATGATCTCCGGACCGTCTTTACGCTCCAGGAAATTCTTGTTTTCCTGGTCATCGCCGTGGGATGGCTTTTAACTCCTTTTATTGCTTCCTTTGCGCGGCTGGGAACTGACGGCATTAATCTTTACTATGTCTTTCTCCTGGTTTTATTCATTTCTTCCCTGAAATCTATTCCCTCAATACTCCTGGAGAGGAAAATCGCTTTTGAAACCCAGATTATTCCGTCTCTCGTGGAGCAATTTGTTTTCAGCGTGATCGTCGTGATTTTGGCTTATAATAAGTTTCAGGTGGCCGCATACTCCTGGGCTTACCTTATTTCCGCCCTGGCAGGCTTGCCTCTTTATTATTTGCTGTCGCCCTGGAAAGTGTCTTTCGGTTTGTCTTGGGGCCGGGCCCGGCGGTTATTATCTTTCGGAATTATGTATCAAGCCAAAAACGGCCTGGCTTTGATTAAGGATAATCTTTTGGTAGTTTTTCTCTCGGGTTTGCCTGCCGTAGGAACCGTCGGATTGGGTTATGTCGGCTGGTGGCAAAGGTGGGCATATAGCCCTTTTAATTTTATTGTCAGCAGCGTAACCAAAGTTACTTTTCCGACCTATGCGCGGGTCCAGGATCAGGCGGGAAAATTACAATCGGGGATTGAACGCTCTTTATATGGGGTGAGCCTGATCATGTTTCCGGTTCTGACGCTCATGGCGGTATTGATTGACAAGCTGCTTTTCCTTTTACCCAAATACCAGAAATGGGCTCCGGGTTTGCCGCTATTTTATTTTTTTCTGGCCGGGGCGGCGGTTTCCTCGCTTTCCGGGATTTTAGTTAATGCTTTAGACGCGACCGGCAATGTCCGCAAAACCCTGGGGCTGATGGTTTTATGGATATTGCTTATCTGGCCGCTTACCATCTTTTTTGTTTCCCTCTACGGGTATAACGGGGTAGCCGTCGCCCCCCTGGTAGTCAGTTTAACCATATTTCTGACTATCTATCTGGTCAAACGGGTGGTCACGTTTAATTTTCTGGGGAACGTTCTTAAACCTGCCCTGGCCAGCCTTATTATGGCTGCGGTGCTTTGGGGATTATGGCGCTTTTTGCCGGTTACCTACCTCACTTTCATTTTGGCGGGCCTTACCGGTGCTATAATTTACTTATCGGCGATTTGGTTACTGGACGGAAGAAAAATACGCGAGAATTTTAATCTGATTTATCAGGCATACCGGAAATGAAGAAACTATCGGTGGCGATTGCCGCCCGCAATGAAGAAAATAATATTGCCGACTGCCTGGCATCAGTCAAATGGGCGGATGAAGTTGTGCTGTTTGACGAAAACTCTTCGGACGGAACTGTAGCTATCGCCAAAAAATTTACCGATAAGGTGTTTATTACGGAACATCAGGAAATGTTCCACCGGACGAAGCAGAAAGCGGTTGATGCCTGTAGCGGGGAATGGATTTTACAGCTGGACGCGGACGAAGTGGTTACGGCGGATCTGGAGCAGGAAATCAGGAAGGTGATAAGCGGTAACGGGCAATCTTTCGGATATCAGATTCCCCGGAAAAATTACATTTTCGGTAAATGGATAGAACATTCCGGATGGTACCCCGATTACCAGATAAAATTGTTTAAAAAGGGGAAGGGTAAATATCCCTGTAAATCGGTTCATGAGCAGATAGAAATAGTCGGGAATCCGGGAGTCCTGAAAAGCGACCTGGTTCATAATCATTATAGTTCCGTCTTCCAGTATGTAGACCGCCTGAACCGCTATACTACGGATGATGCCCGCTATTTAAAGGAAAAGGGAGAAAGGGTTGTCTGGTCGGACGCTATTAAATTTCCCACCGATGAGTTCTTCAAGCGTTTTTTCTTTTGGGAGGGTTATTTAGACGGTCTGCATGGCTTGGTTCTTTCTTTATTACAAGCATCCAATCGTTTAATTGTTTTTGCTAAGCTATGGGAAATGCAGGGGTTTACCGCCTACGATAGCGGCGATTTTATGGACCAGATTACCATAGAGGCGAAAAAGACCGCCCATGACTTCCGTTACTGGCTAATGGTTAAAAGCACGAATCCCCTAAAAAAGTTGTACTATAAATTAAGAAATAAACTGCCGCTTTTATGAACAATTTAAGCTTGTCGGTGGCGGTGCCTTTTTATAATGAGGAACAGAACGTGGAGGAGTTTTACCGCCGCGTAAGTGTCGTGCTTAAGGATTTGGGCAAAAGCTATGAAATCGTAGCGGTAGATGATGGCAGCCGGGATACAACGCTGGCTAAACTGGAAAGTATTCATGAACGAGACAAAAATGTCAGGGTGGTTTCTCTTTCCCGGAATTTCGGTCACGAAGCCGCGGTTACGGCGGCGCTGGACAATACCAGCGGAGAAACAGTGGTTTTAATGGACGGAGATCTTCAGGATGCTCCGGAGTTTATTCCCAACTTGCTTGCCAAACTGAACGAAGGTTATGATGTAGTTTTGGCTACCCATGATAAACGCAGGGACCCGCTCTTAAGAATGTTCCTTTTCCGTTCCTTCTATCTGTTAATGGACAGACTGGCTTCATACAAAATGCCCGCCAATGTGGGAGCCTTTTCCGTAATGCGCCGCCCCGTGGTGGACATATTAGTATCCCTCTCCGAGCGCAACCGCTATGTTGCGGGGCTGCGGGCATGGGTCGGTTTTCGCCAGACGGAATTGGTTTATGAGAAACAGGAGCGGTTTGCCGGTAAACCGCCGCAGACCTTTCGGAAATTGCTTGCTATGGGGTTTGATGCCCTGTTTTCTTTTTCTTACGTACCGCTGCGGGCGGCGACTATCTTCGGCTTACTTATTTCCCTGGGGGCTATAGCCGGAATTCTGGATGTTTTCTATCAGAAGTTTATCAGCCATACCGCTATTTTGGGTTGGTCCGGACCCATGCTTTCCATTTTGATTGTCGGGGGTGGCCAATTGATTATCTTGGGAATAATCGGTGAATATATCGGCAGAATTTATGATGAAGTCAAACACCGCCCCTATTATGTCGTCTCCCAAAAGATCGGCTTTTAAATTTCCTTCTCGTCCCAAGCCAATCATGGTTTTTATTATCGCCGTCCTTTTTACCTTGCTGTCGGTTTGGGCCCAGGGCTCTGAGATAGCCAGAAGCGGATTAAGAGACCAAGAAGGAAATTTGCTGTTCAACGGTTATGTCCTTTTCCACGACAGCAACGTTCATCTGTCTTTAATTGCGGAAATGCGGCACCGTTTTCCGCCGACCAACTTTGCCGCTGGCGGAACGACACCTCTTAAAAATTACCACTATCTCTTTGACGCCGGGGTGGCTTTAATAAGCAAGGTTTCCCCCTTTTCCGTGCTGGACTTATATTTTCGGATTATTCCGGCGGTTATATCCGTTAGCCTGGCGGCAGCCGTTTATTTTACGACTAAAAGGCTGACGGGGAACACGCTTTGTGCCGCGACGGCGATATTTTTTACCATCTTCGGAACCGGTTTCGGAACCCTGGATCCGTCATTTTGGTACCGCTTCGGTTTGCACCCCAATCACTCAGCCAGCAATCTTTTTATGACCGATCAGTTATTGGGAATGATGGTTAATCCCCAGGCCCTGGTGGGATTAATACTGTTTCTGGTTATTTTTCTCCTGTTGAGCAAATACCAGGAAACCGGAAGAGTAGGCAATTTGGTCTTAATGGCGCTGCTTCTGGGATTATCCTTCGGCATAAAAGCCTATGGGGGGATTGTTATGCTGCCGGCAGTATTATTGGCCGGGGTCTGGCAATTAATTTTCCGCAGGGATCAAAAAATCCTCTGGTTCGGGATTTTTGGAGGGATAGTTATGGGGATATGGTTTTTCCTCACGATAGACAGGGGAGTAGCCGGTTTACAATTCGCACCCTTTTGGCTCCTGGATAAAATGATGATTGATCTTGACCGGTTGAATACGCCCCGATTTTTAATTGCCCGGGATCAATATCTTCTGATCCACAGCTATTGGCGCTTAATTATTTTATATAGCTACGCTCTCCTTTTTTATCTGGTAGGTAGTTTGGGGATAAGGCTCATGGGAATCATATCTCTGGTGGCGATCCTTAAAAAAACTACCAAGATTACCGCTGCGGAAGCGTTTCTTTTATGTGCCGGTTTCATTTCTTTGCTAATCCCTTTGTTTTTTAACCAGATGAAAAAAGCCTATGACGTGGTTCAGTTTACGCCCTATTTTACGACCCTTATGGGGATTATGTTCACGGTGGCCGTGTTTAAAATTATTTCTGTAGGGACCGGGAAAAGCAAAGCTCTGCTGCTGGGACTTTTAGTAATATTTGTCTTATGGTCTGATCGGGAAGAATTATCCTCGAGATGGCAACCCAACCGTGAACCGATTGTCATCCCCCGGAAGGTCTTAGCGGCCGTGGATTATGTTAAAACTAAGACCCCCCCGTCGGCAGTATTTTATTTACCCCCGAATGATTTCAACAGAAGGTATCTATGGTTTAGCTCTCTTGCCGAACGCCGGACTATCGGGGCCGGAGAGGATTTTAACCAACAAGTAGGGGCGGTTACTCCGCCGTCGGCAAATTATGATTATCTGTTCTTCCTGAGGCCCGAAGCGATCGATTTTGCTAAAATGGTAGAAGCCGGAAGGTTTAAAATCGTTTTTGAGAACGAAAGCGCTCTGGTTTTTGAGAGGGAAAATTAATGTTAACCGTAATTTTATTTACTTTTTGGCCGGAAGAAAAGGAATATATTTCCGCAGCCCTCGAGTCGGTAAAATGGGCCAACGAGATTATCGTTATTGATAACGGCGCAGATGCGGATACTCTTAACATCGTGCGAAAATATACCGACAAAATTTACCCCAGCAGCTCAACTGATTTTTCCCAGCGCCATAACCTGGGAAAAGAAAAAGCCGGGGGAGACTGGCTTTTGTATCTGGACGCTGACGAGCGGGTATCAGCTACGTTGCGGGAGGAAATGCAAAAGGAATTGAAGAACCCCCAATATTGTGCTTATAAGTTACGTCGGGTAAATTTTTTCCTGGGAAAAGAAGTGCGCTACGGCGACCGTTACCCGGATTATCTTACCAGGCTCTTTAAAAAGGATAAGCTCAAAGGATGGAGCGGCGAGATACATGAAACTTCCCGGGTGGATGGCCCGATAGGCGAGCTTTATAAGCCGCTTTATCATCTCACGCACCGGGATATTTATACCATGATGGCTAAAACCATTAATTTTTCCGATCACGAAGCCAAATTGCGCTTTGCTAATAACCATCCGCCCGTTTCCTGGTGGCGGTTGTTACGGATAATGGCTACGGAATTTTGGCAAAGATTTATCAAATACCAAGCCTGGCGACAGGGTACCGAGGGATGGCTTGACGGCCTTTTCCAGGTTTTTTCCTTTTTTATCGTCTATGTGCGTCTCTGGGAGCTGCAAAGGAAAGAGCCGCTGGCGGAAACTTACAGAAATATTGATAAAAAAATCTTGGCGGCGGAAATATGAAAGTCGGGCTGTTCACTCCTTATGTTGCCACCATGGGGGGAGGCGAAAGGTACATGCTTACGGCGGCGGAATTCTTTTTACGCCGCGGTGATGAAGTAGATATTTTCGGGGAGGGGGAAGCAAGCACTTCCCAAATCAAAGATCGTTTTAATCTTGACCTGACGGGTTTAAAATTCGTTAAAAATGTATTTGCTCAAAGGGGAAATTACCGTGAGAAGATATCCCGGACCCGACCATATGATCTGATTTTGTTCCTCTCGGACGGCAGTATCCCCTTAAGTTTCGCTGCCAAAAATATACTTCATTTCCAGATGCCGATCCCCGCTAAGGGAGTAAATATCCTGGATTGGCTAAAACTGCGCCGTATAAATACGGTGATTTGTAATTCTTATTTTACCAAGAAATATATTGACGAAAGCTACCATGTACAAAGCCGGGTAATTTATCCGCCGGTGGATGTAGAGTCTTTCCGGCCGGGGGTTAAGGAAAATATCATTCTTGCTGTCGGGCGGTTTTTTGCCCCCGCAAATCCTAAAAAACAGGAAATACTGATTAGGGAATTTGTGGATTTATATAAAAATAAACTGCGTGGCTGGCGGCTGGTGCTTATCGGGGGGATTACTGCGGGGTCGCGTAAGGAAATCGACCGGCTCCGCAAAAAAAGCACGGGCTTTCCTATAAAAATTATCGCCGATAGCGCTTTTCCGGTTTTACAGGAATATTATAGTAAAGCCAAAATATTCTGGCACGCTGCAGGATATGGAGAGAACTTGGAGAAATACCCCGATAAAGCCGAACATTTCGGTATCGCTACTGTGGAAGCCATGGCGGCCGGGTGTGTTCCCTTAAGTTTTGCCGGCGGGGGGCAACTGGAAATAATTGAAGACGGCAAGTCCGGTTTTCTTTGGAAAACCCCGGAAGAATTAAAAGAGAAGACCCTTAATCTTATTAAAGATTTCGATTTGTGGCAGCAGTTATCCTCAGGCGCAGTCATAAGGAGCGGGTATTTTAGCAAAGAGAAATTCTTCGGGGAATTGGAGAAACTGCTTGCGCTATGAAGACGTTTAAGCGTAATTTCCCTTTTGGTATTGTGATCTTATTCATCCTGTTATTTTTCTCCCCGTTTATCCTACGGGGCAGGTTACCCATTCCCGCGGATACAATTATGGGAATGTATCACCCCTGGATTGATTCCCGGCAGAGTGAATTTCCCAACGGAGTTCCGTTTAAAAATTTTCAGATTACCGATGCGGTCAGACAACAGTATCCCTGGCGGCTGCTTGCTTGGGACAGCCTTAAAAAAGGGCAATTGCCGCTTTGGAACCCTTACAATTTCTCCGGAACCCCGCTTCTGGCTAATATGCAGGCAGCCCCGTTTTACCCCCTAAATATTTTATATGTATTTTTAAGATTTGCCGACGCCTGGAGTTGGCAGGTTCTTTTACAAATGTTAATGGGAGGCGTGTTTATGTATTTATATCTGCGCCAGCAGCGTGTTACTCCCTTTTCCGCCTCTTTCGGTTCCCTGGTTTTTATCGGGAGCGGTTTTTTTATTGCCTGGCTGGTTTGGAATACTACGGTGCAGGCATACCTATGGCTTCCGCTGATACTCCTTACTGTCGATAAAATCATGGCGGGGGGGAAAAGCCTTAGGTGGGCGGCAATACTGGTCTTTGCCTTGTCGGCCAGTTTATTGGCGGGTTATTTACAGCCCGCTTTTTATGTCATTACCTTTACTTTTCTGTATATACTGGCCAAAGTCCGGATTACCGGGAGCCTGAGAAAAATTCCCCTCCTGGCTATTTGTTTCGTGGTCTTTTTATTTTTGACCGCTGTCCAATGGATACCAACCCTGCAATTTATCCTGCAATCAGCGCGCAATATCGATCAGGCTAATTGGCAGCGGCCCGACTGGTTTCTACCATGGCAGAATTTAATTCAGTTTGTAGCCCCGGATTTCTTTGGTAATCCAGCCACTTTAAATTATTTTGGGGTTTGGAATTACCAGGAGTTTGTCGGCTATATCGGCTTGCTTCCTTTGGTTTTTGCTATCTTCGCCGTAATCTTTCGCCGGGACCGCAAAACATTTTATTATACTGTTGTTGGTCTATCGGCTTTATTGCTGGCCCTTCCTACACTGCCGGCGAAACTTCCCTATATGCTAAACCTGCCTTTTATTTCTACCGCCCAGCCTTCCAGAATTATCATGATTGTCGACTTTAGCTTGGCCGTTTTGGCATCGCTGGGGTTAGATTATTTTTTAGGACACGAATTTACCTTAAAAAAACGCTTAAAAATGATCCTTGTCCCCCTGGCGATTCCGGGCACGGCCATCCTCGCGCTGTGGATTTGGGTGTTGAACCACCGGACGGGAAACTTTTTAATTAGCGAAAGAAATCTTTATTTCCCCGCCTTATTTTTCGCGTTTTCCGTATTTTTATGCCTGTTGGTCGTCATGTTTGCGGTTCGTAACCGTTTGCTTTCTCAAATTGCCAAGTACGGCTTGATATTTATTTTATTGCTCGATTTACTGAGGTTTGGGACTAAATATACGCCGTTCACAGACAGGTCTTACTTATATCCGGATACTATAATTACCCGATATCTGCAAACGCATACGGGAAGTGATCATAGCAGAATATTAGCCCTTGATGACCGTATCTTTCCGCCTAATTTTAATTCTGTTTACGGCTTGAGTATGCCCGGAGGTTACGACCCGCTGTATCTTAAAAGATACGGAGAACTGATGGCAGCTTCAGAAAGAAACAGGGCCGATATCCATACTCCCTGGGGCTTTAACCGCATAATAGTTCCCAAAAATTATCGGAGCCCGTTCCTCAAACTTCTGGGCGTCAGGTATCTTTTATCTTTGGGGCCCCTGTCCGATATAAACCTAAAAGAGGTAATGTCTGAGGGAAATACAAAAGTTTATGAGGATAGCGGGGCCTTTCCCCGGGCATTCATGGTCGGTAGTGTCGTAACTGCCGGCTCAAAACAGGCGGTATTGGAAAAGATGTTCACCGTTGATTTAAGAAACACCGCGGTTATCGAAGAAGCGGTGCCGGCGGGGGAATTTACCGCCGGACGCGCTGAGATCAGCTATTATTCCGCAAACAGGATAGAAATATTTACGCAGAGTCCGGGCGAGTCATTTCTTATTTTAACAGATAGTTTTTATCCCGGCTGGCAGGCAATGATTGACGGTAAAGAGAGCAAAATATATTTAAGCGATTATAATTTCCGCGGTTTAATCGTGCCCGCGGGGAAACATAAAGTAGAATATAATATGGGCTGGTAGGCAGCGGAAATCTTGTGCAAGCAAATAACGCGATTAGTATCGTGATTCCCAATTGGAACGGTGCCGCCTTGCTGGCGAAAAATTTACCGGCGGTGTTAACTGCCGCCGGGCCGGAGACGGAAGTGATTGTTGTCGATGACGGCTCCCGGGATAATAGCCGGGAAGTGGTCCGGGAATTGGCCGGACGCTTTGAGAATTTAAAATTAATTGTCCAGAAAAAAAATAGCGGTTTTTCCAGCGCGGTCAATGCGGGAGTTAGTAAAGCGCGGGGAGAGATTGTCGTTTTGTTAAATACCGATGTTCGTCCGGAAAATAATTTCCTTCAGTATCTGCCGGCAGACTTCGGCGACGACCGTATTTTTGCCGTAGGTTTTTTAGATCGCAGTTACGAAAAAGGGAGGATCGTGGAACGGGGCAGGGCGGTAGGCCGATTCGCCCGCGGGTTTTTGATGCATAATTTAGGGGAAATTAAGCCCGGGGTCAGTCTTTGGGCCAACGGCGGCAGCGGGGCTTTCCATCGCCGAAAATGGCAGGATTTGGGAGGTTTGGACACAATACTTGATCCTTTTTACGGTGAAGACCTGGATTTAGGTTATCGCGCCTGGAAAAGCGGTTACCGCATAATATTTGATCCGCGGATTGTCGTAGGCCATTTCCACGAAGAGGGTCCTATCCGGGGACATTTTTCCCCCTTTTATCGCCGGGCGGTAGCATTCCGTAATCAAAATATAATCGTGTGGAAAGATATTACGGATCCGGGATATATTTTCAACTATTTTTACTGGCTGCCCTTCCACCTTTTAAGGGCGATTTTAAGAGGGGACGGGGCGATGGTTTACGGTTTAATCCTGGCGATATTTAAAATACCCCAGGCGTTTAGGCGCCGTTTACAGACCGGAAAAAAATTTATCCTTTCCGATCGGGAAGTTGGGAAATATTTTGCCTTTGCCCGGCCGCTGAAAAATGAAGAGCTCTTCTAAGCTTTCGGTAATTGTTCCGGTTTTTAATGAGGCGCGGACTGTCGGTACGGTTATTGATCGGTTACTCTCACTGGACCTTGACGGTTGGGACCGGGAAATAATTGCGGTGAATGATTGTTCCAGCGACGGGTCCGATAAAATTTTGGCCGCTTACCGGCGGCGGAAAAAATTGTTTGTGGTTAATCATGCCCAAAATTACGGCAAAGGAGCGGCGATTAAAAGCGGCTTACGGCATGCTAACGGTACTCACGTAATTATTCAGGATGCCGATCTGGAATACGACCCCCGGGATATCCGGAGAATGGTGACGTTGGCAAAAAACCTGCCCGGAACGGCAATCTACGGCTCCCGTTTTACCGGACCGTATGAGGATACGGTACCAGGACATAAATTCGGCAATATGCTGCTTACCTGGCTAACCAATTTCCTTTACGGCTGCCGGATCTCGGATATGGAGACTTGTTACAAATTAATTCCCCGGGCGTCTTTAAGGGGGATCGAAATTAATAGCCGGCGGTTTAATTTTGAGCCGGAGATAACCGCAAAACTGCTAAAAAAGAAAATTCCCATCCGGGAATTACCGATTAGCTATCGCAAGCGGGGTTTTTCCGAAGGCAAAAAAATCCGCTGGCATGATGGTTTTGCCGCCGTTTGGACATTAGTTAAATATCGATTTATCGGCTAATGAACCGAAAAGGATTATTGTTCATATTCATCCTTTTGTTGGCTTTTGTCCTGCGTTTTTATCAATTGGGTAAAATTCCGCCGGGCATCAATCTCGACGAAGCAGCAATCGGCTGGAATGCCTACAGCATTTTAAAAACCGGTCGTGATGAGTACGGTCAATTTCTGCCGCTGGTTTTTCGTTCCCATGATGATTACAAGCCTCCTTTATATATTTATCTGACAGTGCCTGCTGTCGCGGTTTTCGGGTTAACTGAATATGCGGTACGTTTTCCCTCCGCGCTTTTGGGAGTCCTGGCTGTTGCAGCCACTTACCTGCTTGCACGGGAGCTCTTGTATCTCGGCAGGCCCAATCCGGACCCGAAATTGTTTTGGGTTGTTCCCTTCACGGCCGCCTTCTTGTTAGCCATTGCCCCCTGGCATTTGCAGTTTACGCGGGTAGCCTTCGAGTCCGGCAGCGTCGTTTTCATGACTGCCACCGGCTTATGGTTGTGGCTGCGGGGTCTTAGAATGGCGAGATTATACCTCTGGTTACTGGCTTTTCTCTTTTTCGGTACGGAACTATATTTATATCAGGCCGCCAGGGTTTTTGTTCCCTTGTTTATTCTCCTGCTTTTTTGGGTTTTTTTCCGCACGCTGTGGCCGCAGCGTAAAAAAATATCTTTACCCCTGTTACTGTTCGGCTTGCTGTTATTGCCTACGCTGCTTTTAGCAACAACCACCGCCGGCCAAATGCGTTTACAGGGAACCAGTATTCTTCAGGATCCAAAACCCCGGGAAATTAATCTTTCCTGGCGCTTTTATGACCAAGCAAAAGGCGATAATAACGCCCTGGTTCTTTTCCATCCCCAGATTTTGGCCTATGCCCAAAAAGCGGCGGTAAGTTATTTGTCCCATTTCCGTCCGGACTTTCTTTTTTTGGGAGAGAGCGGACCGCCGGTAAATTATGTTGCTAATATCGGCTTGCTCTATCTTTGGGAAATGCCCCTGCTTTTAATCGGACTTTTCGATGTTTGGCGCAATCACAAACAATTGGCCTGGCTGCTTAGCGGTTGGATTCTTTTGGCACCGCTTCCGGCGGCAGTGACTTCCGCCACGCCCAGTTCTATCCGCACCACGGCGGTCTTACCGGCTTACCAATTGCTCTCGGCATTCGGCCTTTTCAGATTATGGGAATATGCCGGAGAGCGGTTTTTGCTGCAGCGCTTAAGGTACCTTTTCCCCCTTCTGGTTATGGGGGGTATAATTTTGTATCTGCACATGATGTTGATTCATGCTCCGGCGGATTATTCGCAATTGTGGTTTTACGGGTATAAAGAGGTCGTAGCCGATACCGATCGCCTTGGCAGAAAATATCAAAAGATCATAGTTTCCACTAATCTCCGCCAGCCCCAGAATTTTTTTACCTTTTTCCTCCGCTACGATCCGCGGACCTATCTTTCTCAAGACGGGGGGACTGTTTCCGGAGGATTCAGGGAAACCGGCAATCATTTCGGAAAATATTATTTTCAACCGATTGATTGGGGAACAATCAAGGACCATGCGGAAATATTGGCCGTGGGTAAACCTTCCGAGTTCCCGCCGGATGCCCCGGTTCTGAAAAAGTATTATTATTTGAATGGGCAGGAATCGGTTTATATTGTCGGGAGAAATAAATGAATAAAACCTATGGCTTGTTGTTGGGGCTGACCGTACTGCTGGCGTTTATTTTGCGTATTTATAAGTTTACGGTTAATCCGCCGTCGCTTTATTGGGATGAAGCCTCTATCGCTTACAATGCCTATTCCCTTCTGCAGACGGGTAAAGACGAATGGGGGATAGCTTACCCGTTGACGATCAAGTCCTTCGGAGATTTTAAATTACCCCTATATGTTTACGCGGTTGCTGTCTCGGAGAAGGTTTTCGGGCTGAAAGATTTTGCGGTACGTTTCCCTTCCGTACTGGCGGGGACGGCCACGGTTGCGCTAATTTTTTATTTGGTCAGGCAGTTGTTTCCCTACCGTGCCAAATTGGCCCTGCTGTCCGCTTTATTTCTGGCCGTTTCTCCCTGGCATATACAATTCAGCCGGGCGGGATTTGAAGCCAACCTGGCGTTGTTCTTTTTAAGTATGGGCATATTATTTTTTCTGCTGGCGGTGAGAGAAAATATTAATTATCTTTTCGCTTCCGCTTTTTCCCTGGTGCTTTGTTTTTATACTTATCTGAGCCCGGCCGTTACTATTCCCTTAGTGTTTTTAGGTTTGAGTATGGCGTACGCGCGAAAACTGCTGGCCGCCTGGAAGACGGTTTTAGTGGCAATTCTACTTGCCGGCATTTTATTATGGCCCTATTTACAGACCTATGTATTTTCCCCCGAGGGGGGGTCACGTTTCCGCGCGGAGAGCGTGCAACAGGAACCGGGCGATCTGTTGACCAACGTGGTCAATAATTATGTCGCCAATTTCAGCAGCGATTATCTTTTTTTCAAAGGAGACCAGGAGGGCAGACACTCGGTAAAAAAGATTGGGGAATTATATATCTGGCAATTGCCCGCTGTCCTGGCCGGAGCATACCTGATTTTCCGCCGCCGCGGCAGGGGGGGATTAATTCTTATTTTATTAATCCTCTCCGCAGCCCTTCCCGTCGCCTTAACCAGGGTATCTCCTCACGCGCTAAGAGGTCTGGATTCCGTAATCGGCTGGCAGATCTTATCGGCAATAGGAATGGTGTTTTTATTGTCCAAATTTCCGTTAGTAAGCAGGCCCGTATTTATGGTTTTATTTGTTTTTGCCTTTTTAGTATACCTGCATATTTATTTTATCCATTACCCAAAAGCTTATGCTCCCGACTGGCAGGACGGCAGCAAACAACTAGTCAGCTATCTGAAGCGCGTACAGGGTAACTACGGCCAGATATTTATTACCCAAGATCTCAATCCGGTGTATTTAGCCTTATATTTGCCTTATGACCCGCTCGCTCTCCAGAGAAGCGGGCATAATTTGACCCGCTTTCTGGACAAATATTATATCGTGGATTTTAAGACCGAACCGACAAGGCCGAGGCCTTTAGAAAAATCGTTGGCTATCACGCCCTCCTGGATGGGGATAGCCACGAAGAAAGAACTGGCACCGATCAGAATGGTAAACGGCGATATTGCTTTCCGGGTATATGAGTACTGATTTTACCTGCAACTGGGAGTGGATCAAGCTGGATGTTCCCCACCAAATATGGGAAGCGCAAACCGCGGACGGTATCCGGGCCCATACTTTTCTGACGCGGCTTTTTCACAACAAATTCCTGTTCTATCCGGACAATATTTTGCGCTGTTATCTCTCCTATCTCTCGCCGGATTTTATTACCGGCGCTTTTTCTTTTATCGGCATGGTCTTCTTTCTGGCGGGTGTATTTTACCTGGTCTTTAATAGACGCTGGTTGCTCTTGGCCGTGTTACTGATAGTTCCGTTGCTTCCTTTATTTAAGATACCTAATAATATCTCTGCGGAAGCCGTTATTTTATATGTTGTCGAAGGCCTGGTAATAATCTATGCTGTTTGGCAGTTGGTTTACGGTATATTTAAAATATTTTTGCCGCGTAAATGAAAAAAATATTATTTCCGGCACTGATTATCTTCCTCGCGCTTGTCTTAAGGCTATATGATCTCGGAAGTATTCCGCCCAGCCTTAATTGGGATGAGGCTTCGCTGGGTTATAACGCTTACGCGATTTCTCAAACCCTGCGCGACGAACACGGAGAATTTCTGCCCATAGCGCGCTTTATCGCCTTCGGTGATTATAAACCTCCCGGCTATATTTATCTCGACGCTCTCTTTGTAAAAATTCTCGGCCTATCTGAATTCAGCGTCAGATTGCCTTCGGCGTTGGCCGGCGCACTTTTAGTCATGGTTTCTTATTATTTAACCCGGGAATTGCTCTATTTGGACGGTGGTAAATCGATGGCCCGGGGGCGGAATAAATATTTACCCGCCCTAGCAGCTCTGTTTTTAGCGATATCCCCCTGGGCGTTGCAGTTTAGCCGCGGGGCGTTTGAAGCAAACTTGGCAACTCTTTTCAGCGGCCTGGGTATTTATTTATTTTTGCGCACAATTCGTACCCGGGGATGGCTAAGTTGTCTTTTATCGGGTATCTTTTTTGCTCTTTCCATGTATACTTTCAATTCCCACCGTGTTTTTGTACCCTTAATGATAGCCGCCCTTTTACTTATTTTTTATCGGAATATTTGGTCAAACCGGCGGCAATTTATTGTTTTTGGCACAGTCACCGCCTTATTGCTTCTACCTATGTTGCCCCATATATTTTCGCGGGAGGGGCGTCTGCGTTTTTATGAGGTTACCTGGCTTAACGACCTAAAACCGATCGAACTTTCTAACGCCAGGATCACACAAGACGGCGATACCTGGTGGTCTAAGATCCTGCACAACCGCAGAGTAGTTTATACCTGGGAATTTTTACAGCATTATACTGATCATTTCCGCGGTGATTTTCTTTTCTATCACGGTGATGTTAATCCGCGGTTATCCGTCCAATCCGTAGGCGAATTGTACTGGGCCGATTTGTTATTGATCATTCCGGGAATATATTATCTCCTGCGGAGGCGGAGTAAAGCGACGGGAGTAATTTTTGCCTGGCTGTTAATTGCGCCCATACCGGCGGCTGTTGCGCGGGAAACACCGCACGCTCTAAGGATTCTGCCGGTACTTCCCATATGGTCGGTAATTGCCGCCTGGGGGCTGGCGGCAATTTGGGAAATAGCGGGAAGTTCCCGCTTCCAAAGAGCCCTGGGTTTGACCGTCGCCGTAATCTATGCTTTGTCCCTGCTTGTTTACCTTCGGGATTATTATTTCACTTATCCGGAAAAATATGCCCTGGATTGGCAATACGGTTATAAAGAAGCGGTAGCGTATGTTGCCGCGCACGCTGATGAGTATGATCATATCAGCGTCAGCGAGGCCTATGGGCGTCCTTATATCTTTTTTCTTTTTTACGAGCAATATCCTCCGGAGAAATATTGGGCTACCAGATCCGCGGATCGGGATTGGTACGGTTTTTGGTATGTTCACGGTTTCGCTAAGCTGTTATTCGGAACAACGTCAGGGGATAACGGGCGCTGGCTTTATTTGCGTGAGCCGGGGGCTACACCCAAAGACGCAAAATTATTAAAAACGATTTCCGCCCCGGACGGCCGGAGTATCTGGGAAATTTCTGCCAAAACTTAAATGGGTATTTATTTAGCCATATTCTATACGCTTTATACCCTGCTTTCCTGGATAATTCTCTTCCGGGACGAAAGAGCGCTCGCCGTGTACGAAAAATTATATCCGCATCTGGGTGCGCTTCTTGTTTCCGGCCGGACTTTATTGCTTTCCCTTCACCTAAATACGGTCCCTACCGCTTTATTTGCCGCACTGGTTAGCGGCGCATTTTATTTTTATTACCGGGCGCTGCGCTGCCGGATATCTGCGAAAAAGATTCTGTTTTTCAGCTTTCTTTTCCTGGGTATTGTTTTTTTCTCTTATCCCGTGCTTTCCACGGATATTTTTGATTACATTTTAGAAGACCGGATAGTTAACGTTTATCACCAGAACATTTGGGTAACCGCTCCGGCGGCTTATCCCAAGGACCCTTTTTATCAACTGGCCAGTTGGCAGACTACGGTAAATCCCTACGGGCCGGTAAACCAGTTTTTTTACACCCTGGCTGGTTTGGCCGGCGGCAATAGTTTATTACTCAGTGTCATTACCCATAAATTAGTAGCCATAATTTTTGCTGCCGGGTTTCTTATTTTGCTTTTCCAAACGTTATCCCGCTTTTTTCCTGACCGGGTAGAACAGGGACTGGTATTGGTCGGTTGGAATCCGCTCTTCGTTTGGGAACTTGCCGGCTCGGCGCATAACGATATCATTATGCTTTTCTGCCTCCTGGCGGGTTTATATTTTTATCTGGGGAAAAAGTACCTTTGGGCCGGGCTGCTCTTGGGAGCGGCGGTCCAGGCGAAATTTATCGCCGTTGTCCTTGCGGTCTTTCTCTTTGCCGGGCTGGTTAAAGAGCTAAAGCGGAAACCGTTGATTACTTTTACCGGCGCTTTTTTAGCGGCTAATCTTACCGGTCTGGCGCTATTGGGGAACGGTTTAACGGGTTTTCTCGACCGCTTGGTTTACGGCTCGGGTATTTACTGGCAATCCCTGCCGATGTTACTAACCCCCATAATTCCGGGCAGCAGGGTAATCATTACCGCCGGTTTTCTAATTTATTTCCTTTGGTTGTTGCGGCGAAATTTTCTGGGCAAAGAAGAACCGTTATCCCTCTATTTGCGGGCTATTCTGGTTTATTTGCTGTTTGTGACCACTTTTTACTGGAACTGGTATGTTCTCTGGGGTTTGGTTTTTATACCGCTTCTGCCTTTCGGCAGGTTGGCGAAAACTTTTTTGCTCTTTTCTTTCACCTCACTATTGGCCTATGCCGTATATTGGGGCGTCTTGCGGCTTAATCCGCAAAGTTTCGCCGGGACGGGTATAATATATTTACTGCTGGCTGTTCCGCCGGCGCTGTTTTATTTTTATCAAAGCAATGTGGAAAAGATATAGAACGGTAATTTTAGCCTGGGCGGCGCTATGCGTCGTTTATGTTCTTACCAGGCTGGTTAACCTCGGAATAATACCTATATTTACCGACGAGGCAATTTATCTGCGCTGGAGCCAGATTATGGCTTACGATGCCTCTTTACGCTATTTACCGCTGGTGGACGGAAAACCGCCGCTTTTTATGTGGGCGGTATCCGGCGTATTGAGGCTGCTGCCCGTGTTCGATCCGGTTATTTCCGGGCGTTTGGTTTCGGTTGCTGCCGGGTTCGGGGGCATGGTCGGTATCTATTTATTGGCCCGCCAGGTTTTTGGCGATCGGAAGATTGCTTATTTATCCGCGGTGCTTTACCTTCTGGTGCCTTTCACTTTTTTTTACGATCGTTTCGGTTTGGCGGATACGATGCTTGCCATGTGGGCCACCTGGAGTCTGGTTTTGGGCATCTGGTTGGCCCGCAGCCTGCGTCCGGATGCAGCCCTGCTCTTGGGCTGGGCCGTCGGTTTTGGCTTGTTGACTAAAACTCCGGCACTTTTTTTTCTTCTTTTCCAACCGCTGCTACTGGTATTTTTTGATTGGCAAAAGGAGCGGCGGCCTACCCGGTTATTGATCTGGGCCGGTCTCCTGGGGGTGGCATTATTCGAAGCGGAGTTGATTTACGGGATTTTACGTTTATTTCCTTTATTCCATATGGTTGCCCAAAAGAACGCGGAATTTGTCGTTTCCTTCGGGGAATTTTTAAGGCACCCCTTCAGTTTATTTCGCGATAACGCGCTTACGCTCTTACGTTGGCAGATAGGTTATCTGACGGTGCCCGTAGCTTTTTTCACTTTATTCGGCGCCGCTTTGGCAATAGTGCGTAAAAATATTACCGCTTTTGTCTTACTTGCCGTTTACCTTTGTTTTTTTATCGCGATGGCCAGTTTTAACAAAAGCATTTTTCCGCGTTTTTTATTGACTTTTACTCCGCCGCTTTTGGTTCTGGCGGCAGCGGGAATAGTAAAGTTTAGTCATTTACCCAAGATTAAGTTTCTGTCCCCGCCCAAGCTGCTGCTTCTTATTACCGCCGGGGTTTTATTTATCCCACTATTTACCGACTTTAAGCTGGTCACTGACCCGCCCGGGGCTCCTATCCCTGACGGCGATTCCCACCAATATATCAACGGCTGGCCGGCGGGTTACGGAGTAAAAGAGATCCGGGATTTTTTAACTGCACAGTCACAGCAATACCCCGAAGTCTTAATCGGAACGGAGGGCACTTTCGGCCTGATGCCTTATTCCCTGCAGCTTTATCAGAAAGATTATCCGAATGTCCGGATTAAAGATTATTGGCCGCTGCCGGAAAAAGTGCCCGCGGAGATTGCCCTGGCAGCAAAGAGCCAGCCCACTTTTTTTGTTGTTTATCAACGGCCCCAGCCTCCCATCAGCTGGAAAGTGAAGCTTCTGGCCAAATATCAGCAGGGAAATAGCGGGGACTATCTGCAGTTATATCAGGTTCTACCGGGCAATGATCAATAAAGGGGGAGTGCGGGGCATGAGAGCTTTTTTAAAAGTTTGGTGGCTGCCCTTTTTGTTGCTTTATTTTGCTCTTTTTTCCGCGATTTTGATTTTCGGGCCGATAGCGGCAAAGCAAGCCGGCGGGGATATCCACCTGATGCTTCTGGCCCGGCAGTTTCTCAAGGGAAGCGTGGAGCTCTCTCCTTTGGGGCTTCCGAACGGGGATATTGTCGCGTTTTTTGACAGGCGGTTTATTTATTTCGGTCCCTGGCCTTCCATACTTCTTATGCCGCTGGCTTTCTTGACAAAGAATAATCAGCTCCAGGAGGTTTTAGGCTGGGGAGCGCTTTTGTTTTCTTTTTGTACCGCCTATTTTCTCGCGCTAAAATTAAAGTTTTCTGATAGCGACAGCTTTTGGCTGGCGCTCTTTTTGGTTTTTTCCACCGTGCTTTTCGGGGCCGGCCTGGTGAATATTTCCGCTTATCTGGTTCAGGCGGTGGGTTTTACCTTCGTTCTGTTCGCGCTTGGGGAGTATTTCGGCAGTCGGCGTTGGTGGCTGATCGGGATTTTGGTAGCGCTGGCCGGGTTGACCCGCATGACTTTATATTTTTCGCTGGTTTATTTCCTGGCGGAAATCTTCCGGACGAAATTTAATTACCGGGCGGTCCTGCTTCTTTTTTTGCCGGTCGTTATTTCGCTTTTAATTTTGGGGGCTTATAATTACAAACGTTTCCGGACGCCCTGGGAAACCGGATACCGTTATAATCTGACGCTAAAAAATTATCCGATGAATGTCAATGCCGGGTATGGTTTTATGAGCCTTAGTCATCTGCCGGCCAATCTTTATTCCTTATTGCTGAAAGCTCCGGATCCGGTTTTAGCGCCGGGAGGTGGTTTTGTCTTAAAGTTTCCCTATCTGAAAGCTGATGGCTGGGGGATGGCCCTCTGGTTTACTTCCCCGTTGTTTCTCCTGCTTTTCCGTGCTAAAAAGGAAGCTTATTCCCGCTCCGCCTGGCTAAGTGTTTTAGTACTGGCGGTTCCTTCGCTCTTATATTACGGAGTCGGTTTCACCCAGTTCGGCTATCGCTATGCACTGGACTTTTTACCCTTTCTCTTTTTAGCCCTGCTTCCGAATCTCCGGCCGCGGCTATCGCTTTTTGCCAAATCCCTAATTGTCCTGGGAATTTTATTTAACGCTTTATATCTTTCAAGTCTTTGGGGTATTTACCCGCATTTTAATTTATATTGAGATGAAACCAATCGGGAAAGGGAAATATCTATTTATACTGGCGCTAATTGTCCTGTTGGCTTTTTTGCTGCGGTTTTACCGGCTGGGGATTAATCCCCCGGGATTGGATTGGGATGAGGCTTCCCTGGGGTGGAATGCCTATTCTTTGCTTGCTACCGGCAGCGACGAATATGGGAATAAACTGCCCGTTTCCTTCCGCTCTTTTAACGATTACAAGCCGCCGGTTTATATTTATGCCGCCATTCCGGGAATCGCTCTGGAGGGATTAAACGAATTTTCCGTGCGGTTTCCCTCGGCCTTGGCGGGGGTGCTGGCGGTGATAGCGACTTTTTTTCTGGTGCGGCAGTGGCTAGCCTTGGATAACGACACCGGGGGAGATAAATGGCAAGCCCTACCGTTTTTAGCGGCTTTCCTCTTAGCGATTTCTCCCTGGTCGATCCAGTTTAGCCGCGGAGCCTTTGAGGCTAATCTGGCACTTTTTCTTTTTATCGCGGGCAGTGTTTTCCTTTTCCGGTTTGTTAGACTGCCCTCTTATTTTTCCCTTTTTTTCTCAATTTTCTTTTTTATCCTGTCGCTATATTGTTATCACAGCAGCCGCCTGGTAGTACCGCTTTTTTTAGCGGGAATAGCCTTTTATTACCGGAAAATATTTTTCACCCATTGGAAAATAAGCCTTGCGGGGGTAATTATGGCTTTCATTTTACTTTACCCCCTGGTGCGCAACACCCTGCATGTCGGAAGCGTGGGCGCCCGTTTCGGAGAAGTCAGTATCTTTTCCGGACCGGGGCCCTCCGATCCGCCGGCTTTAGCGGCGCGCTATGCCAAAAATTATCTAGACCACCTCGATTTTAACTTTTTGTTTCTAAACGGGGACGCTAACTTTCGGCACCATGCTCCGAATATGGGGATGCTCTATCTTTGGGAGCTGCCTTTCCTTTTGGCCGGGAGCTATTTTTTATTAGCTCGCAGGCCCAAGTGGCTTTTCCCGCTGGCTTGGTGGTTTTTGCTCGCCCCGTCTGCTGCCGCTGTGACTACGGAAACTCCCCACGCCATCCGGGCTTTATTATATCTGCCGACTTACCAGATTATTACGGGATACGGGTTGATTAAAACTATTAATTTGGCCAAAAACTTCAGGCTAAAGGTTAAAAGCTCTGTGCTGTCGCCTACGGTTTGGCCAAGATTATCTCGGGGTTTTGCAATATCGTCTGTTTGTTTAATGCTGTTGTTGAATAGCTTTTATTATTTGCATATGTATTTTGTGCATTTACCGGTAGAATACGCTCCCGCCTGGCTGTATGGATACCGGGAAGTGGTAAAAGACGTTCTGGCAACGGAAAATAATTACGACCGGATTTATGTCACTTCCGCTTACGATCAGCCCTATATTTATTTTCTTTTTTACGGCCGGGTTTCTCCGGTAGTTAAGAATAACGGTTATTTTTACGCCGGCTTTGATAAATATCAGTTTTCTCTGGATAGGCGCGATCCCGGCGGTCTGTATATCCTCTCGCCCAAAGACAACGCTTCGGGACTAACAGTGTTTAAAACTATCAATTTCCCCGACGGATCACCGGCCTTTAATTTTGCTAGAATGGAGTAAAAAGATGGCAAAAACGAAACCGAAAATTGTCGTCGTTATGCCGGCTTACTATGCCGAGCGGACGGTCGAGAGCACTTTTCGGGAAATTCCGGCGGGGTTAGTAAGCGAAATAATTCTGGTTGATGACGGAAGCAAGGATAAAACGGCGGAGACGGCGCAAAAACTGGGCTTAACGGTTTTTAGGCATCCTCATAACCTGGGGTACGGCGGTAATCAAAAAACCTGTTATTGGGAAGCGTTAAAAAGGAATCCGGACGTCGTAGTGATGCTTCATCCCGACTACCAGTATGACGGATCGAAAATCAAGGGTTTGGTCGACCCGATTTTAAACGGGGATTACGATATGATGTTCGGCAGCCGGATAAAAAACCGCGGGATGGCGCTGGCCGGCGGGATGCCGAAGCAAAAATATTTTTTTAACCGCCTGTTTACGCTTTTTGCCAATATTATCCTCGGCGAAAATTTGTCTGAATATATGAGCGGGTTACGCGCCTACAGCCGCAAGTGCCTGGAGAAAGTTCCTTTTCAGCGTTTTTCCAACGATTTTGTTTTCGATCAGCAATTTACGATTTCGGCGGTCGCCGCGGGGCTAGCGATCGGGGAAATCCCTATCCCGACCCGCTATCACGACCAGCAATCTTCCATCAGCGGCTGGCGCGGTTTGAAGTTCGGTCTTGAAAGCTGCTGGGAAGTGTTTTTATATCTTCTCCATCGATGGGGGATATATCATAGTCCGATATTTTCCTCAGGTTCATGAAAACCTTTGCCAAACCGCAATATCTGCTGGTTTTGCTCCTTCCGGTTGCCGCCTTATTCTACCGGCAGGCATTAGGAAATTTTTTCTTCCAGGACGATTTTTTTAATATGCTTCTGGCTAACAGCCAAAGCCTGGGTGACGCTTTTAATATTTTTAAGGCCCCCGTCCTCGATTTTAAATTTTATCGTCCGTTGACGACGCAGCTGTTTTGGCGCCTCGGTCAAAATCTCTTCGGTCTCCAACCCCTGGGGTATCATCTAATCGCTTTTGGTTTCTTCCTAGTTAATATCCTGCTGGTTTTCTGGTTAGTAAAGCTTCTCTGCCGGAACGACGGCTTGGCTGTTTTAACATCCTTTTTTTACGCCTTTTCGGGATCCCATTTTTACCGCCTCTTTTTCCTCTCCCAGATACAGGAATTGGCTTTAGCGACTTTCGGACTTTTAACGGTCATTTTTTATTTGCGCGGCAGTTGGTTATTTTTAGCTGGTTTTCTGTTGGCGTTAGCCTCTAAAGAAACGGCGGTCGTCATCCCGCCGGTTTTATTTTTTGCAGACTGGTTATGGCAGAAAAAGATCAAGTGGCCGCTTTTGGGCGCGTCTTTGATGGTAGTTGCTTTATATGTAATTGCGCGCCTTAAATTTTTCGGTTTTGCTTCCGGGGAAGCTTATGCTTTTAACTTTAATCCGAAGCAAATTCTCAATAATTATTTCTGGTACGGACTTTGGGGGTTGGGGTTGCCGGAAGCCTATGTCAACATTAAATTGTTTAAGCTTCCCCTGCTAATTAACCCGGCGATTTTTACCGAATTTGGTTTATGGGGTAACAGGGTTTTAGGAATGTTTGCCGGGTTCTTCGGGTTGCTTTCCTTAGGTTTAGCCCGGATGTGGGAAAACAGCCGCGACAGATGGCGCCGGATAAGAGAAGAACCCGTGAACATACTTATTTTCGGGGTGGTTTTTTTTGTCGTTTTCCTTTTGCCCGTGGCTTTTTATCCCTTTCACAAGTTTGCCTATAGCCTGACTCTGCCGCTTTGCGGGTTAGCCCTGATACTGGCAGTAGTGGTCCGGAATCTTTCGCGGCAAATGATCGTTCTTGCCTGTTTTATCTATCTGTTATTAAGTTTTTCCGCATTGAATTTCAATATCTCCAACCATTGGTCGGTGAAAAGAGCGGTTGCTGCCGAAAGGGTCATGCGGCTTTTAGTTTTGAGCGGTTCGTCGCCGGTTTTTTACCCTAATATTTATTTTCGCAATAACAATAATCCGGTTTGTGCTTTAACCGGGAATAAATTACATCCCTCCCGGGAATTGGCCTACGCTACCGGCGGGACGGATATGTTCCGTCTCTATTTCGGGGAAAATTTCCGGGGAGTATACTTTGAGGATACGGACCATAATCGCCATCTCTTGGGAGATTCTCTGATGTTTGATGCCAGGCAATTTTTAGAATGAGAAACAGAACCTTAATTATTTTCCTGCTATTTTTCCTGGGACTATTGGGAATTAAAGCTTTGCTGACACCGGGTTTTTACACCAGCCATGACGGCTTGCACCATACGGTCCGCATCGCCAACTTTTTCCTGGCGTTAAAAGACGGTCAGTTACCCGTCCGTTGGGCGCAGAATTTGAACGGATTTCTGGGTTCACCAATATTTTCCTATATCTATCCTTTACCCTACTTTCTGGGAGCTTTACTGCATTATCTCGGGCTCACGGTTACTGATAGTTTTAAAGCGGTTCTGGGCGGCGCCTATCTTTTATCCGGAATTACTTTTTATCTCTGGCTGGAGAAGAAATTGGGAAAAATCCCGGCCCTGGTCGGGGCGGTATTTTACCTCTGGGCGCCCTATCGCTTTTTAATGATTTTTGTGCGTGCCGCTTACGCCGAAAGCATTGCCTACGCTTTTATTCCGCCGGTATTTTTAGCCATTGATGAAGTCTTCGGGACGGGAAATCGCAAGTGGATAGCTGTCGGCGCTTTCGCTACCGGATTGCTTATGCTGGCCCATAATCTGGTCGCTTTCATCTTTTTACCGCTGGGATCTTTATATGCCGCGTTGCTTTTGTACCGGACAAGGAAGTGGAGCGGCATTTTTCATTATGCGCTATTTTCCTTATTGGGGTTTTGCCTGGCAGCCTTTATTTATATTCCGGATGTCCTGGAGCGGTCCGATGTCCGTTTTGATCAGGTAATGAATTACTCCGCGCAGCACTTGGTGGCCTTCTGGCAGTTTTTCCGCTCACCCTGGGGCTATGGTTTTTCCTTTCCCGGGACGGCAAATGACATGATGAGTTTTCAGATCGGACTAGGACAAATTCTTACGGTATTTTTAGCCGTCATAGTTGTACCCGTCGCTTTAATTTTAAAAAAGAAAATATATACCGGAGGTGATAAATATTTATTTATTTTTGCTTTGTTTTGCCTTGGTTTAACCGTCATTTTGATGACCGATATCCCTCCGGTCGTTTTTCTCTGGAAAAACGTGAACGCCTTATCCACTATCGATTATCCCTGGAGGCTATTGGGGGTAACGGTTTTTTCCTCGGCCATTCTCGGAGCTTTATTGGTACGCCAAATACCCGGAAGGATTCTGCAGCTGGGCGGCGCAGTTTTGCTGGTTATGGCCGTAATTATCGCCAACCGTAACCATACGCGCATTAACGAGGTGCTAAATTACCGTGATGACTTTTTATTCTCCTTTGCTGAGTCGGGAACCCAGCTTGGTGAATTTACACCTAAAGATCGTTTGGCAATGTCCTTTCCGCCGGTTGCCCAGCGGGCTCAGCTTATCGGGGGACAGGGGAAAATCATCGTTGACAAAATAACCTCTCATTTTCAGGAATATACAATTACGGTAGCCACCGCCTCCTCCCTACGTTTAAACACGCTTTATTTTCCCGGCTGGCGGGTAAATCTGGACGGCAAAGCTGTGCCGCTCGATTCCGGTTTAAGCGTCAGCGGCAGTTCCCTATCTCCGGACGGAACCGATTACAGCGGTACCATGCTCGTTAGCGTCCCCGCCGGCACCCACGATGTGACTGCCCAATTCGGAGAAACTCCGGTGAGAAAATTTTCCGACCTTATTTCGCTTGGCGCTTTGGCCATAACCTTGGTAATATTCATAGTATGAGGCTTTCGGTAGTCTTAGCAACGTTCAACGAGGAACAAAACTTGGCCAGATGCCTCGCGGCGGTAAAGGGCTGGGCCGGGGAGATTATCGTTGTTGACGGTACCTCAACGGATAAGACGGTGGCCATTGCCGAAAAATACGGTGCCAAGGTTACGGTTACCGATAATCCGCCGATCTTTCACCTCAATAAGCAAAAGGCCATTGAACAGGCCCGCGGCGATTGGATTTTGCAGCTGGACGCGGACGAAGTGGTCACCCCCGATTTAAAGAAAGAGATCGACAGCGTTTTAGCGGCGGATCCGCCGGAAAACGGCTTTTGGCTGCCCCGGAGTAATTTTTTTCTGGGAAAGTTCTTAAAGAAAGGCGGAGCATATCCCGACTATACCTTAAGGTTATACCGCCGCGGTAAGGGGCGCCTGCCCTGCAAAAGCGTTCACGAACAGGCTGAAGTTACGGGAAAAACCGGATATTTGAAACACGATTTGCTGCACTACGCCAATGAAACCTTCTACCGCTATCTGGAACACTTTAACCGCTATACGGATTTATGGGCGGAAACGGTAAGCGGCGGTTTTTTAGCCAATATGCTGGTTAGACCTTTGTTTGACAGCCGGCAGGGTTTTTTTACTATATATTTCCGCCATCTGGGATTCCTGGACGGTTTTCCGGGTTTTATCTGGGCGCTTTTTTCGTCTTTGAATTTTCCGATCGCTTATTTTAAATCCCGGGAGAAATTATGAATATCGCTTTGGTCCGGCCGCCGAATCTTGCCAATACCGTCAGGGGAGTAGGCTTTTATACGGAAAGACTGTTTGAAGCCTTAGTAAAACTTAACGCCGATATCGAGCTGGTCGATTTTTCTTACCTGTCCTCGCCGTATAAAAAGTTTGATATTGTCCATTTTCCCTATTACGACACTTTCTTTTTGACCCTGCCGTTTATGATCCGGAAAAATTCGGTGGTTACGGTTCATGACCTGACGCCGCTTTTGTTTCCCGCCGGATTCCCCCGGGGATTTAAGGGAAAATTAAAATGGCAAATCCAAAAATTTTCCCTGCGTTTTTCCGACGCTCTTATTACCGTTTCCCGTTCATCTAAAAACGATATCATCCGCCTGGTTGGTTTCCCCAAAAATAAAATCTTTGTTACTTATGAAGCTCCGGGTGCGGATTTTAGACCGCTTAAAGACGGAGATAGGTTGTTCGCGGTTAAGGATAAATATCAGTTGCCTGAGGAGTTTATTCTTTATGTCGGAGACATCAATTACAATAAAAACCTGGCCGGTCTGTTACGGGCTTTCGCCAAACTGATAGGTCTAAAAAAATACCGGGGGGTTAATCTGGTTTTGGCGGGAAGGTCTTTTAATTCTCTGGAAATTCCGGAGGCGGGGGAAATAAAAAGGGAGGCGGAGGCTTTGGGAATTGCGGAAAAAGTCGTCTCACCCGGTTTTGTCCCGCCGGAAGACCTGGCGGTTTTTTATAACCTGGCAAAGGTTTATGTCCAACCGTCGTTGTATGAAGGATTCGGTTTGCCGGTAGTTGAGGCGATGGCCTGCGGTTGTCCGGTGGTCTGTGGAAAGAACAGCAGCCTGCCGGAGGTTGCCGGAGAAGCCGGTGTTTATGCCGATATCAAAAGCCCTGAAGATTTATGTGCCAAAGTCGTCCAGGTTTTAAGCCTATCACCCGAAGGCTATCAAAGCCTAAGCCGAAATTGTCTCTCCCAAGCCGGACAGTTCAGTTGGGAAAAAACGGCGCTCGGGACACTTGCGGTCTATGAAAAGATCAATAACGGAGCTTAAGCCGGTAATACTTGCTTTCCTTCTCTGGCGCGGGCTGCTTTTTTTATGGGGAATAATCGCTCTCCGTCTTCTGGAATTTAAGGCCAGTTTTCCCCTGATTAACGAGTCCCTGATCATTTCCGGTTATCCCCAGTGGCTTTGGCAGTGGGGTAATTTTGACGGGGTTCATTATCTGACGGTAGCCCGTCACGGCTATGCCGGTCTGATTAACGGGGAGCAGGTATTTTTCCCGGTTTATCCCCTTTTAATAAAGCTTGTCTCCTTTCTTACCGGTAATTTATTTCTGGCGGGATTGCTGATTGCTAATGTCTCCGCATTGCTTGCGGCTATCCTCCTTTATAAATTGGTCAGCCGGGACCTGAATAAAAACGTAGCCTTCTGGTCGGTTATTTTTCTTTTTGCTTTTCCGACTTCGTTTTTTTTCGGTGCGGTTTATACGGAAGCGCTATTTTTACTGCTGTTACTGCTGGCTTTCTTTTTGCCGGGTATCGCTGGTGGGATAGCCGGGTTATTAGCCGGGGGCGTGAGGCTGGTGGGGGCGTTTCTCGCCCCGACGGCAATATTTAAACCCCTAAACCGGTGGAGAATAATCGCAGCCGGGGGAGTTCTTAGTTATATGTTTTACCTCTGGCGCCAGTTCGGCAACCCCTTGTTGTTTTTATTTAACCAGGGAGCGTTTAAGAATGCCCGGGCGAATACCCTTTCCGGTTTGGTAACGCCGCCGCAGGTCCTTTACCGCTATCTGAGGATATTTCTGACCGCCAGTGTTACCCACTATGATTTTTGGGTTGCCGTTCTGGAGTTTACCGCTTTTCTTTTCGGCGTAGGAATCCTAACCTGGCTGACCGTACGGCGGAAGGTGCCCTTATCTTATTTGGTTTACTCCTGGCCGGCTCTCGTTTTACCCGTATTTTCCGGTACTCTCTCTTCCCTGCCGCGCTATCTGTTGACTGTCTTTCCCGTTTTTATCGGCCTGGCCCTAATAAAAAATCGCCCGTTTAAGATCGGGTTAGCGATACTGTTCGCGCTCCTGGAAGTGGTATTGACGACGTTTTTTGTCAGGGGGTATTGGGTAAGCTGATGAAAATACTGGTTATTGTTCCGGCCTTCAATGAGCAGGAAAAAATCGGCGCGGTTCTTGACGATCTGGCGGCCAACGGTTTCCGGGATATAGTAGTGATTAACGACGGCTCGGGAGATCAAACCGCGGACATCGCCCGGAGAAAAGGCAAACCCGTGTTAACCCATATTATTAACCGGGGACTAGGCGCGGCTCTCGGTTCCGGTTTAGAATATGCCCGGAAAAACGGTTTCGATATTGCCGTGACTTTCGATGCCGACGGCCAGCACCGGGCCGCGGATATCAAAAGATTGATTTCGCCTTTAATCTCCGGGCAAAGCGATATGGTTATCGGCAGCCGGCTTATCGAAGACGGCCGGATGCCCAGAGACCGGGAGATTTTAAATTGGTTAAGCAATATTTTGACTTATCTGCTCTATGGTGTTTGGACGACCGATTCCCAGTCGGGACTCCGGGCTTTTAATAAAAAAGCCTTAACCTTAATTAATATCAAAACGGACCGGATGGAAGTCAGCAGTGAATTTTTCCGGGAAGTGAAAAGGAACGGCTTGCGGTTTAGCGAAATTCCTATCCCGGCGATTTATACCGATTATAGCCGGCAGAAAGGTCAGGAGGGATTCGGTAATCTGAATGCCGTACGGGTCGCTTTTAAAATGCTGCTGCGGATATTTCGTTGATATGACCGACGGGAAGTTGATACAAAGTATCGCCCGAAAGATGACCGCTTCGGAATGGGAAACAGTACATAACTTCCTGTATTTATCCAGGTATGTCCGCAGTGCCAGGGAGGTCAGACGAACACTGGAGAGGCATTTTCCCGGGGAGGATTGGCGGGTTTTAGATTTCGGCTGCGGCGAGGGGCAGAATGTTTTGATATTACGGGAGTTGGGAATGGAGACAGTGGGCCTAGAGGTAGCCCCGCACCCCATTTGGAGAAAGGCGGGGCCGTATTTTAAGACTTATGACGGAGGTCTTCTGCCTTTTCCCAAAGATTGTTTTCATGCCGTGGTGATGTTCGGCGTTTTAGAACATCTAGGTAAAGGCGACGCTTATCGGGTATTTCAGGACCGGCGTCTGGCCCTTTTAAAAATACGAAAGGTCTTAAAGACGGGGGGCCTGCTTTTTATTTATAATTTCCCGAATAAATATGCGCCCGCGGAATTGCTAAATCGTATTTTCGGGCTTCCGGGTGCCCATCGGGGTTTGGAGAGACAGGGCCTGGGAGAAGTTGTATCGCTTATCGCCAACAGCGGTTATAATATCCTTAAGGCGGGAAGAAGCGGTGTCCTGCCCGCTTATATCGGCCGGATTTTTCCCTTTGTCCGGGAAAAAATAATTAACCGTTATCCCGGGCAATTAGATAAGTTGGATAAGTTTCTGGATCGTTTTTTGGGGCGGTTATTAGGGCAGACTAATTTTGTTATCGCGCAAAAAACATGAGCAGTATCATCATAATTCAGCTCATTCTGCTGCTTTTTCTTTTGTTTGCCTTAAGCCGGGTATTTCTGCGCTTCCGGGGCGGGCAAATTAAATATAAGGAGTTTATTTTCTGGTCGGTAGTTTTTGTCTCGGCTATCTTCGGTGTTCTTTTTCCGGGAGAAACAACGCGGTTGGCGCGGCTTTTCGGTATCGGGCGGGGAGCGGATCTGGTTATTTATGTTTCCATTATTGTCCTTTTCTATTTAATTTTCCGGGCTTATGTTCTCATGGAAAACCTTTCTCACCAGATTACGGAGCTAGTTCGGAAAATTGCCCTCGAAAACGGCAACAAAGCAAACAAGCCAAAGTGAAACTCCTTTTTATTTCGGAATTTTTTCCCACAGAAGACAGCGGCAAGGTTACCGGCGGCGCGGAAGCCCGTACTTATTATCTGGCCCAAGAATTGTTATTGCGGACCCACGGCATAAAAGTGATTACCTGCCGTCTGCCGGGGACAACGGCGTATGACAACTGGCATGGTTTAGAAATATTTAGGGTGGGATTAAATCGCCCCTATACCCGCTATGGGCAACTGCTGAACCGGTTTGTTTTTATTATTGCCGCAGTCTTTAAAGCTCTGACCTTGGATTATGAATTGGTTGACGGCAATAACGGAAATGTCTATGCGGCGGCATATCTGGCGGCCAGACTCAGGGGTAAAAAGCTGGTTTATTGGGTGCCGGATGTGGTAGCGCTTATCACCTGGCAGAAAGCGGCAGGAAGAATTAAGGGTTACCTGGCTAATTTAATCGAAAAATCAATGGTATATTTGCCGGCCGATAAATATATTGCTTTAAGTTACCAAACTTACGATAAACTTAAAAAGCTTGGCTTGCCGGAGGGAAAAGTAGAAGTTATTTATCCCGGTGTTAAGCAAACCGCCAAGGAGGCAAAAAAGGCAAGAGGAAATCCGGCCACTATTATTTCCGTACAAAGACTGGTTAATTATAAAAAAACCGACACGGTTATCCGGGCTTTGGCTATTCTGGTGGAACGCGGATATGATCTTCGTTACCGAATTATCGGCGAAGGGGAGCGGCGGAAGGTAATGGAAGATTTAGCCGAAAAATTAGGTGTTTCTCAGCGGGTCAAATTTTTAGGTAATTTACCCCACCCGGAAGTCCTAAAGGAAATATCCCGGGCGGATATTTTTTCCTTGCCCTCAGCGGTCGAAGGTTTTGGGATCGTCTCTCTGGAAGCCATGTCGCAGGGGATACCGTTTGTGAACAGCGATATTAACGTAAACAGGGAAATAGAAACAGCCAGTCACGGAGGGTTAATATTTAAATTGGGAGATCCGGAAGATCTGGCAGAAAAGCTGGAAAAATTATTAAAAGATAACGATCTCTATCAAAAACTGAGCCAAAGCGGTTTAAAATTTGCCCGGAATCATACCTGGGGGAAAGTTGCCCGGGAAACGGAGAGGGTATATAAATCGTTATTCAGTCGTTAGCTATTTGCTATTGGCTTTGAGCTGCTTATGAAGATTTGCATGTTGACTGACGCCTGGATGCCCTGGTGGGGCGGGGGGCAAGCGCATATTTGGGAAGTATCACAGCGTCTGGTAAAAGATTATGGATGCCTGGTGGATATCGTAGTCCCGAACCTTACCGATAAAACTGGTAAGATTTACCCCGGCAGGGAAGTTTATGAAAACGGCAGGCTGAAAGTACTTCGCCTCGGCCCCCGGTTTATTTTTCCCCGGTTTTTCGGACGCCTTTTATTTATCCTTTACGCTTTCCGTTATACGCTATTTGCCGGTTATGATATTTATCACAGCCACAGTTATTCGACCACAATATTTTTGCCCCTGCTGGGATTGCTGAAGCGCAAAAAGACCGTTTATACGCTTCACGGCTTAGGAAGCAGCGGTTTGGGTGCGGGTTTAATTAACCGCAGCGGGCTTCCGGCCATACTCAGCAATCTTATCGTAAACATTTATCGTTATGATGCTTTGATTACGGTCGCGGGAAAATCCTTAAACGGTAAAGTGGCTACCCGCAAAACCTTTATCATTGGCAACGGGGTGGATTTGCAAAAATTCAAAAGTCTATCGGCGCACCGGGATAAAAAGGCTTTTCGCTTTCTCTGGGTAGGTCGTTTTGTTGAGGTTAAAGGTCTCCCGGTTCTTATTAAAGCGGCCCAAAATATTGCCTCCCGTTTTCCCCGATTTCGTTTAACTCTGGTAGGTGAAGGTCCGGAAAAAGCTAAGATAAAAGACCTTGTGGCAGCTACCAAACTGGAGAAGAAGGTAGATATCAAACCGGCTCTTTACGGGGAAGATCTTATCCGGGAATACAAGTCTTCGCACGCTTTTGTTCTGCCTTCATTATCAGCGGAAGGATTTCCCTTGACACTTGTCGATGCTATGGCCTGCCGGCTTCCCGTAATTGCCAGCGATATCGGAGATGTCGGTCTGTTGATTAAGGACGGGAAAACGGGATATTTAACCGATCCCGGTAACCCCCAAGATTTAGCTGCTAAAATGGAAAAGATATTAGAATCGCCGATAGGCGGGGAAATGGGGGAGGAAGGTTATAAACTTGTAGAAAAATACTATACCTGGAAGCATATCAGTATGCAAATATTTAAAGTATATGAGGATATTGTGTCGTCATAATTTAATACTCTTATTAACCCTTATTTTAGCTTTTATAGCTTTACTTTATAGGGCGGACAAGCCCTTTTGGGGACATCACGACTTCAATAACGCCTTTTTCGGCAATATTGCCAGAAATACTTTACGCTATGGGGTGGTTGTCACCCGTTTCGGGCAGGTAGTAAACTCCGGAATTGTAACGCCCTCGGAATTTTCCTATCACACCCACCATCCGGGTTTGTTGATCACCTTATTGACTCTTTCCTATTATTTTTTCGGAATTACGGAAATATCTACCCGGTTAGTACCCATCATCTTGTCCGTTTTGACGGTATTATTGCTCTATGTAATAGTTAAAAAGCTTTATAGCCCCGCCGTTGCCGCTCTTGCTGCCGTTTTCTGGATAATTACGCCGCTTTACCTTTACTTCGGGAAAATGGCCGTCCACGAGATACCGGTTTTGTTCTTCTTTCTCTTTTCGCTCTGGAGATATCTCGCCTGGAACGAAGGTAACAGCAGGCGGAATTTTGTCTGGTTAATTATCGGAATAATTCTAGGTTGCCTTTCCGGTTGGCCGGGTTACTATACGCCGGTTTCTCTTCTGGTTTACCACTTCCTGCTTCATCGTAAATTTGAGAAAAAGTTAGTCTGGTTGATAATTGTGCCGCTAGGGTTATTTCTGGCGCATGTTTCCCAAACCTTTATTCTTAGCGGATCCTTTACCGGCGGGGGATTTAACTCCGCTTTCGCCCTCCGCTCCAGCCGTCCGGATTTTCTCGCGTTTTTAAAATTGGAAACAACCTATATTTTATTGTATTTCACTAAGCCGCTTGTTTTGATCTCGTTGGCCGGCCTGCTTCTGTTTTTTGCCAAAAGAACCTATCAATTCCCCTTAATGCTGTTGCTTTTCGGGTCTTTACACCCGCTGCTTTTTGAAGAAGCCGCTAACCGCCATGACTATTTAATTTATTATTTATTACCGTTCATCTCGGTTACCGCGGGGTTTTTTATCAGCCGCATGCTTTTAAAAAGCCGTCCGGCGGGAGCATTTTTTGCCGTTGCGGTTATTGCCCTGTCGGTAATTCAAAGCTCTAAATACACGGCAACGCTGCTTAACGGGGACCGTTTTAAAGATGGGGTTGTTATCGGGCGGTATATTAAGGAAAACAGTGCTATTTCCGACAGGGTTTTACTGTTACTTAAAAAACCGAATATGGAATTTGAAGGCTGGCACACAACCTTCTACTCCGACCGTAATATTTCGGTAATTAAAGGCGGGGTAATTTCATCAGACGAAAAATTATCGGCGTATGATGAGATCGTTACTTATCTGCCGAACGGCTCGTTGACCCTGATTAGAAATTAGTTATTGGTAGTTGGATATTATATGAGGATTCTTGCTATCGCCGCTGATATCACACCCGAAAAATTGGGTGGGGCGGAAATGCATTTTGTGGAAGTATTAAAAAGGGTAGCTCCGGACCTGGAAGCGGTGACGGTGGTTACCGGGCCGGAGATCACGATCAAAAAAGAATTTCCCGGCCTTTCCCACATAAATTATTACCGGGTAATTTACCCCCATATTCCCAATCTCTACGGTATCATGTTTATCCTTTTTGCCGCCCCCCTATCCATAGTTCTTGCGAAACTAAAAAAGTATGACCTTGTCTGGGCAAAACAGGAGTTCCCCCAGGCGCAGGTCGGAGCTTTGGTTAAAAAGTTTACCGGAATTCCGCTATATATAACTTCCCAGAACCCGCTGCTGGCCCGGGAAGAGCTGGTTCTTCGGGGTTGGCTACCGATGAAATTGCGCGCGGAACTTGCTGATTTAATTACCCCCCTGATCGCCTGGTCCTTTAGAAAAGCAGACACGGTAGCGGCGGTTAGCAGTTATTCGGCTAAAATTACCCAAAGGATGGGAGCAAGAAATATCGTGATTATTCCCAACGGGGTAGATATCGAGAAATTTCGTCCCGTAAGAAATAGTGAAGATAAGCTACTGGAGATCGTGACTACCTCCTCGCTTATTCCCCGTAACGGCATCGATATTTTAATTAAAGCCTGCGCCCTTCTTCCGGCGGGACTAAAATGGAAATTAACCATTGCCGGAGAGGGACCGCTTTTTAAGCAGCTGCAGAAAATGGCAAGGTCGTTGCGGATTGCCGACCGGGTAACTTTTTTAGGAAGAGTAAGTAATAAGGACATCCCGGCCCTGCTTTCACGTAGCTCCGTTTTTATCCGGCCGTCCCGCCACGAGGGTTTCGGCTCTTCCTTTATCGAAGCAATGGCGGTAGGGCTTCCGGTAATCGGCACGCCCGTGGGAGGGATCACGGATTTTTTAACCGACCGGCGAACCGGTCTGCTGGTTTTGCCAAACGACCCCAAGGACCTTGCCAAAGCGATCGAAAAGTTGGCAAGGGATAAAAATCTCCGCCTTGCCCTGGGCGATAATGGTGCGGAACTGGCCCGGACGAAATATCACTGGGGTCGGATTGCCGTAATGGTTTTGCGGGAATTTAGAAATTTAAGTGATGAAAAGAAATAAGCTGCTCCTGGCAGGTTTAGTCTCCGGGCTGCTATCGCTTCTGCTGTCGTTTGACAGCCGGCTGGTGTATTTAAGATGGGTGAGCGGTTTCCTTTTCGTTTTTTTCTTCAGTGGTTACCCTCTTAGTCTGATTTTGCTCCCGAAGTCCCGGGATCTTATGGAAAGAATACTGATCTCGTTCGGGTTAAGTTTGCTTTTGACTTATCCCGCGGGGTTTTTAAACGTTCTCTATGAAGGAAGATCAGCGCAAGCTATCTTCGGTTACCATCTGACCGGCGACATATTCATACTGCTGGTTATGTATATACTGACAACGCTGGTGGCCCTGTATCTTTATGGAAAAAAAGATCAAATAGAGAAAGTATCCTTGACGGATCTGAAATTACTGATTCCGCCATTATTTATCGCCGCGTTGCTGATATTTTTGCCGTTAAATATCCCCGATTTGAACGGTGATGAGTATGACCTCGGTTACCAGGCTGATAACCTGGTGGACGGAATATTTGCCGGTCGCAAAGCTTTGGTTCTCTCTTTTTCCGGCCATCCGCCGCTGGCTTTATATATCCAGCACTTTACGATGCAGATTCTTTCGCCCGGGGGGCTTTCTACCTTATCCGACTGGATGTTTCGCTTTGGCCCGGCGTTAGTCGGTATAATGTTACTGCCCCTCGCTTATCTTCTGTCGGAAGAGATTCTTAAGAAAAAATCTATAGCCTTTGCGGTTACGGCTTTACTGGCGGTTAATAATTACCATATTTTTATGAGCCGCATCTTTCACCGGGAAATGTTTTTAACCTTTCTTTTAACAATAACGATCTATGTTTTTCTCCGCTTTTTCAACGGCAAGGAAAACAGATATTTACTTTTAACCGGGATATTTTTCGGAGGAGCGATGCTGGTTAAAGAAAGCGCTCTGGTGATACTTCCCGTTATTAGCGCGGGGTTGGTTCTTGTTAAGAGGCGCGAGCTGATTAAAAACGGCCTGCGGGTGTTTGTCCCGGCTCTGGCTGTCTTTTCCCCGGTAATTGTTTATAACATCGGCGCATATCTTGCAACGGGATACACCGATATCTTTTTCTCCCGGATATTCAAGACTCCGGCGCATCCGGGGGCCACACAGGCTTCCCTGAATTTGTCCGGCAATCTTACCCGCTTATCGCTGATTTTAGCTGATCAATACGGAGTTATCCTTTTTTCTTTACTGATTATATTTCTGCTTATGGGCACAACGCGCAAACAGGGGGGTAATATGTTGCTGATAATTATTTTTATCCTCAGTTCGGCAGTAATATTTCTTCTTAACGGGGTCAGGACTTATTACCTGCCTTTTATTACTCTGCCGTTACTGATTATCTTTGTCGATTCATTACTGTTATTTAAATCTAAAGCCATAATTATTACTTTGTTTGCCGCCATTTGGTTGCTGTCTCTTGTCTATACGCTGAATACTGTTTTCCGATTCAATTATCTGTCCAACGGTTTGGACGATGATGCAATTTCTTGGGATTCTTTCGGCGCCGCAATAACTTATTCATCAACCACCCAAGCCTGGCTAAAGGAACAAAACTGGAAAAATATCAATGGCAAAGTTAAATCAATTTATTCCCCCGATAGTTGCTTAAAAGTCGAAAGGGGAATTTCGGAATTGTCCCTGCGGCGCTATTTGGGTATTTCCGACAAAATAAGGGCATATTACTTTCCCGGGCAATATCGGGAGCGCTACACGGTATGCGGTGGTGATAGCCGGTTGCGAAAGATAGATTTATTCTATGATAATCAGGGTAAAATAGACGCGAGGATAATATGAAGATAGTTTTTATCAGTACCGATACCAGCTTATTTACCGGTAAAAACGCCGACGTGCTGGCAAGACACCGGGAATACGCGAATTATTTTAAAGAGTTGTACCTTATCGTTTTTTCCCTAAAGCTGGCGGGATTTTCCCGAATCGATGCGGAGAATTTACATATTATTCCCACCAACTCGCTAAGCCGCTGGCATTATCTTGGGGATTCTCTGAAAATATTAACCGCTTTACCCCGTCTGGATATAATTTCTACCCAAGATCCTTTTATCTGCGCTTTGGTAGGGGTTTTGGCTAAATTCCGCTGGGGGGTTAAGTTAAATATCCAAATTCATAACGATTATTTTAAGACCCCTTATTTTCGCCGCGAAAGCCTGCAGAATTATCTCTTTTATTGGCTGGGAAGGCTTACCTTGCTCTCTGCGGATTCGGTTAGGGTGGTTAGCAAGAGGCTCGGATACGGCCACAAGTCCTTCGTAGCCCCCGTGCCGGTTGACCTCGACTACTTTTGGTCCAAACCGCATGTAAAGCGCTTTAACCAAATTGTAACGGTAGCCAGGCTAATTAAACAGAAAAATATACCATTATTAATAGGGGTGGCGGAACGAGTGTGCAAAACTTACCCAAAGATGAAGTTTGTGGTAGTAGGCGAGGGAGAAGAACGGCCAAAGCTGGAAGGACTGATCAGCGAAAAAGGATTGGAAGGAAAGGTTCTCTTGGTTGGCCAGAAAAACCGCCTGGAAGTTAAACAGACCCTGGCGAAGTCCGATATCTTCCTGTTGACTTCTAATTATGAAGGATGGGGTTTAAGTGCTATTGAGGCTCTTGCCGCCGGTTTACCGGTGGTCATGACCGATACCGGCTGCGCCGGAGAAGTTGTTAATAATAGAATCGGCGGTTATGTATGTAAGCAGGGGAATATCAAACAAATCTTTAACGCCATTAAAAGTTTAGAGAGAAATCGAAATGAAATTAAGAATTTAGTTATGGAAGGTCAAAAAAAACTGAAAGAAAGCTATTCACAAAATAAATTGGTCGCCGCTATAGTAGATAACCTACAATAAACATGAAATCCGTAATTAGCGATATTTATCAGTACCATCATCGGAATAACCACCGAGAATATTTTGCTTATTTTGAAAAAGAGCGCGGAAAATTGTTTTCCGATATCATAGGCAGAGGTAAAAGAGTATTGGATCTTGGGTGTCGTGATGGTACTATGACGAAATATTTTACTAAAGGAAATACCGTCCTAGGAGTAGATATTGATAAGAGACTACTAGCTATTTGTAAAAAAAATCTATATATAAATACTAGGCAATTTGATTTAAATTCCAGAAATTGGCCATTTACTGCTAATTCCTTTGATGTGATAGTAGCAGGGGAAATTCTGGAACATCTTTATTTCCCTAAGGAGGTAATTAAGAAGGTATTTAGAATTCTAAAACCCGGCGGCATATTCGTAGGTTCAGTACCGAATGCTTTTCATATTTTAGAAAGAGTAAGATTTTTAAAAGGACAAATTCCGAATTCAATTTCCGATCCGACACATCTTAACGTTTTTTCAATAAGTATTATAAGAAATGTTTTTAAAAGCATATTTCCAGATGTCGAGGTACACGCTTTAACAGTCGATAAATTCCACTTTTTAGCAAAATCATTTCCGGATCTGTTTGCCGACGACATCGTTTTTGTAGGAAAAAAAATTTAATGAGGGTTCATCTTATCTCTTGAACACGAATGCAACTGCTGAAAAACGTTACTGATAATTTACATAGAACCAAGAGACTATTGTTTCTTTGTGCGGATAGATCCACAAAAATCAAATTGATCCTTAGGTCTTTTCTGTCCTTATTTAAGGGAAGACTACCCTATTTAACCTCGAGCCCGGTTAAGTTGCAGCTGTGCTGGAAGGGAACCAAATTTTTTATTTATATAAGAGATGATGCAGACCTGGTAGCTATTGACGACGTGTTTTTAAAAGAAATTTACCGTAATGACATAAAAGCTTCTAAACCTATTATTCTTGATTTTGGTTCGCATATCGGAATATCGGTAATCTATTTCAAACTGAAATTCACCCAGTCGAGAATAATTTGTTTTGAACCCAACCCCGGAAATTATCAGTTGCTATTGTTGAATATAAAACAGTTAACAAATGCTCAAGCATATAATTGGGCTATTACCGACAGATCCGGTAATAATAAATTTTATCTAAACCAGGATAATAACTTGTCGTCATCGCTCTTGAAGAGGGAGGCGGGGCAGCGGTCGATATGGGTTAGGGGTAAAACAATAACTGATATATTGAAGAATTTAAAATTAAAGACTGTGGATATAATTAAATTCGATATTGAGGGAGAAGAATATCGGGCGTTTCTGACAATAAAAGATATGAAGGTCGCCCGAAATTATATAGGTGAGTATCATCCAGATTTGACGGGAAAATCACTGGAAATATTCAGAGATATTTTTAAAAATTTTCATTTTAATGCGATAGCATTAAGAGGCGGACGTAGTTTAATAAGTGCATCATGCTAATATCTTTCATAACCAAAATAAGAATGCCGGAGGAGCGGGGCGTATCGTTCGCTATCGCCTCAATGTGTAAATCCTATGTAGATAATAACCAGAAAGTAGAATTGGTTATTCCTGATCGCAAACAGGTGTCTGCACTGAAAAAAGCTAATTTCTGGGATTACTACCAAATTAAAAAAGGCTTTTATCCGATTAAAAAATTATTTGCTTTGGAACTTCCCCGCATACCACTATTAGAACTAATTATCCTTCATTTAAGATATCTTTTCATGAGCTGGTCATTCAGTATAGCGCTACTTTATTATCTCTGGTCAAAAAACAGACGGATTATTCATCTTTTTACAGAATGCAAGGAGGCCTTGATCCTTTTAAATATAGCGCGTTTATTCTATGAGCCCATGGTAATTTACGAAGTACATATCCCACCACAAAACAGGTATGAAGATTTGACTGAGAAATTAGGGATAAACAGAGTAGATTTATTAATAACCTCCAATCATAATATTGCCGATTATTATCGGCGGCAGGGATTCCCCAATGAAAAAATTATTACATTACCCAACGGAATTAACATGGAAGATTTTGATTTTACAACGACCAAACCACGGATCAGGAAAAAACTATCCTTACCAACGGATAAATTTATTGTAGGTTATGGTGGTCGTTTTGTAACTGCGGGCATGGAAAAAGGAATCCCCGAACTGATTAAAGCGATGGGGTTATTGATTCCAAAATATCCCGGTTTGTTCTTGGTCTGTGTTGGTGGGCCCCAGGAAAATATTATTAACTATCAAAAAATGCTAGAGGAGGAAGAGATTCCGGAAGCCAAAGCTCTTTTCCTGGGCCATGTCCCACCTAAAACTCTATATTTATATATGCGTGCTTTCGATATATGCGCCATGCCTTTCCCCTGGAACAAACACTATGCGTATACTATGGCCCCTTTAAAAATGTTTGAATATATGGCTAGCGGTAATCCTATTCTGGCCACGAATTTACCATCAGTTAGAGAGGTGCTGAACGATAAAGAGAATGCTATTTTTGCCAAACCCGATGATCCCCGGGATTTGGCAGATAAAATTGTATTTCTTATGGGGCACCAGAATTTTGCCCGTAAAATTTCACGTCGGGCTTTTATAGATGTTAAAGGAGAATATACCTGGAAAAAAAGAGGTAAAAAAATTATTTCTGCAATCTCCAATTGATATAGTTATCAATACCTTCCCAAATTGGAATACTGGGTCGAAATCCCAAAGATTTTGCTTTATGGCAGTCTGCAGGAAAGGCAATTACCTCACCCGGTCTGGGACTAGTATGAATTATCTTGGTATTAAACTTTTTAGCAATGTATCTTGCTATTTCTAAAATAGAGGTGTTTATCCCGGTAGCAAAATTAATGGTCTGGCCGGATAAGTTTTTGTTTTGCAAAATAATATCAAAAGCGCGTATGACATCTTTGACGTTTAAATAATCTCTGGTTTGCTTACCGCTTCCGGAAATTGTTAACGGTTGATTATTCATAGCTTGTTCGACGAACGTAGGTATTACCGCGCCACCAACCCCAATTTTTTGTCGTTCACCGAAGATATTAAATGGTCGAACGATCGTAATATTTAAGCCATATGTTTTATAGTATGCATAGCAAAGGCGATCAGCAGCCGCTTTTGAGGCGGCGTAGGGACTTTGGGGCCTCAGTTCGGAACACTCGGATAATTTGCCTTGTAACGGGGCTCCATAAACTTCGCAGGTACTCCAATAAATTAAACTTGGCGCTTTACTATTGGCATTTCTCATTGCCTCTAGAATATTAAGGGTCCCCTTAACGTTAGTCTCAATGAAGGCACTGGGATTATTTATGGATTCTCCCACATGTATTCTTGCGGCCATATGAACGATGACGTCCTGACCTCTAATCGTTTTTTCTACTATCTCTGGATCAGTAATACTTCCCCAGACACAATTAATATCCTTACATAAAAGACTAATATTCCTGGCCGCGATTTCCGAATAGGTATTTAAGATCGTAATATGGTGGTTCCCGGGAAGTAGGTGCTCCAGAAGATGGCTGCCTTGAAATCCGGCGCCTCCGGTGATAAGAATTTTCATGAAATGATAATATCAGGGGAAGATACTTATGTAAATATATATTTTGGATATAAAAATATTTAAGCTATAATTTATCTTAATTAATGACCAGGGAATTTATTATTAAACCCCAATCCTCGTTACTAAATATTGATTTGTCCGAACTTTGGCGATATCGAGAACTATTTTATATTTTTGCCTTGCGGGATATTAAAACTAAATATAAACAAACCCTGTTGGGGGTTACTTGGGTATTATTTCAATCATTGGTAACTGCCGAGATATTCAGTATCTTCTTCGGAAAGATTGCAAAATATCCTTCAGAGAATATTCCCTATACGCTTTAAGAAAATTATGAAATCCAAAATTTGTTATGTTATTTCAGAATATAATCCTGACTCTAGTAGCCATTATTTCCACATATATGAATTGTTGGAAAATGTGTCTAGCAAGTCTGATCTCTATATTTATTTGGAAAATCCTTCTTCTGCTCTGCCTCCTTTCGGGCATGCATACCTTGCACATTTTGGTATCCCCCCTTTTAATCTTATAGAAAGAATGTTCATTTTTAGTATTCTAAAGTTCAAAGGTTATCAGAATTTTTATATTCATTATTCTCTTTATTCTTCAATTATAGCCTCAATAATTGTCAGAATTTTCGGTGGTAGATCATTTTTCTGGTTCTCCCAGTTTTACTCACACCACAAACATAGAATATGGGAAGAAATCGCTTTTCGTCTGAATTTGGATTTGGTTTCCTTCCTGGTCACAAGTAACCCCGGCATGAAAGAGTATTTTATAACGACATATCATATCAATCAGATTAAAGTTAAAATATTTCCGCTCTGGATTAACTTGAGGAGATTTCCTAGACTTTCTACTTTAGAGAAAAATAAACTAAAAGCACAACTCAGAGTTCGGAATAAGAAGATAGTGCTATTTGTACATTGGTTGTCACCTCGAAAAGGTGCCGACAAGATTATACCTATAGCCGAAAAGTTAATGTCAAGAATCAAAAATGTGGTTATTATTGTCATAGGTGGGGGGCCTTTATACTCAAGTTTAAAGTCCGAAGTGAGCAAAAAACATTTAAATAAAGAAATTATAATGCTTGGCCCAATTAGCAATCGAGAGATATCTAAATATTTTTCCATAGCAGATATTTTTTTTATGCCCTCAAAAGAAGAAGAATTTCCCCGGGTGGTTTTGGAAGCAATGGCTATAGGAGTTCCTATTGTGGCAACAGATACTGTTGGACCGCGTTATCTACTATCGGGAATGGAACGCAGCAGTCTTGTTAAATCAAGTGATCCCTCCGTCTTTGCTCAGAAAATAATTCAACTTATTAACTCGCCCGCAACATCTACCAAACTGTCTCAAATCGAGCGCAGACAAGTTAAAAGTTATGATTTGCTGAAGGGTGTTGGAAAATTTTTGAGGCTTTTTATGTATGATTGAAGAATTTTTTATGATAGCACTGGCAAAGGGCATCCGGGGGTAAATAGTTTAAAATATAGGTGGTAATTGGCAAATTTTAGATAAAGTGGTTGTTGCGGATCACGAAAGTCTTGGCATATCATAGTCAGCAATTAGGCAATGCTAAGTTTTATTACTAATAAAGAAATCAATCAGAAATATGCCTGGAAAATTAGAGCCACGAGAATATTAGACTTAATACGAGAAAGTTAACCGATATGACCACAGTTATCAGACCAAAACGAAGCCCTTGGGATATTAATCTTCATGACCTCTGGCGGTCACGGGAACTTCTTTTTGTATTTGTTTGGCGGGACATAAAAGTCCGATATCGACAGACATTTTTGGGAATTGCATGGGTTCTATTTCAACCGGTAGTCACGACGGCAGTTTTTAGTATCTTTTTTGGAAAACTGGCTAAAATTCCGTCAGGAGATCTCCCTTATCCTCTTTTTTCTTTTTCCAGCCTAATCCTATGGAATTTCTTTTCAGGCGGATTAACTTTGGCGAGTAATAGTGTTGTTCTCATGGGCCCGGTTATTAAAAAAATCTATTTTCCGAGATTATTCATCCCGTTATCTGCGGTACTGACCAGTGTTGTCGATTTTTTCGTTTCCCTTATACCTTTAATATTAATGTTTATTTACTATAGAATTATTCCCAGCCCATTGTTAATTCTATTCCTTCCGCTGCTTCTCTTTATGCTATCGCTAAATACTTTGGGTCTCGGTCTATTTTTAGCCACTCTGAATGTCCGTTATCGTGATATTCGTTTTCTTGTGCCTTTTTTCGTTCAGATTGGGATCTTCGTTACTCCCGTAATTTACCCGCTAAGTATAATTTACGATTACCGCAAGTGGTTTCTGATTGCCAATCCTCTGACCGGTATTTTTGAGACGTTTAGGACATTAGTTGCGGGCAGCAATAACATTGATTTTGGCCTAGTGTTAATTTCACTATTAATCACTTTAATCGTCTTTACCTTTGGACTATTTTATTTTTCCCGATCTGAAGACAACTTTGCTGATTATGTTTAAATATGTCTGAAGCCATTATTAAAGTTAATAAGATCTCTAAAAAATATTCTATCGGGGGGAAGCGCCGTAAGGATACATTACGTGATTCCATCATGGAAGCCGTATCCAATTCGTCGGCTCCGGTTTTGCAGGAACATGAGTTTTGGGCACTAAAAGATATTTCTTTTGAGGTAAAGCAGGGAGAGATATTGGGGATAATTGGCCGAAACGGAGCGGGTAAAAGTACCTTGCTTAAAATTTTAAGTCGTATCACAGCCCCGACTAGTGGACGGGCAGAAATTTCCGGCCGACTAACCAGTCTTTTAGAGATTGGCACCGGTTTTCATCCGGAATTAACTGGAAGAGAGAATGTTTTTCTTAATGGGGCAATATTAGGGATGGACCGAAAAACTATTGCTAGAAAGTTTGATGAAATTGTGGGCTTTTCTGAAATTGAAAACTTTTTAGATACGCCAGTTAAATACTATTCTTCTGGAATGTATACCCGCCTGGCTTTTGCTGTAGCTGCAAATCTTGATTCAGAAATTCTTGTTGTCGACGAAGTCTTGGCCACTGGTGATGTTGTTTTTCAGAAAAAAAGCCTGGAAAAAATGGAGCAGGTCGCAAAAGATGGCAGAACAGTTTTGGTTGTTTCACATAGTGTAGCCACGATTCAACGTCTTTGTAATAGCGTAATGTTACTGGATGGCGGAAAAGTTGTAACAATTGGTAATCCTGACTTTGTAATTGAAACGTATCTGGAACGGGGACTATCAAGTCAAGCGAAGATAGAATGGAAATCTAAAAATTCAGCTCCAGGAGATAACTATGCCCGTCTTAAGTCAGTCAGGATTCTTAATAAATCCGGCCAAGTCTCAGGTAAGATAAACATTACTGATCCATTCTCGATTGAAATTCAATACTGGGTTATGCGTGGTGATTATCGACCAACAGCCGGCTTTTATCTTCGAACTCAAGAAGGAATTCATCTTCTATCATCGTTTGATTTCCAACACTCCGTTTACGGAGGTAAGCAAAGAATACCGGGTGTTTACAATTCGGTTTGCAAGATTCCAGGAAATTTCTTAGCGCCAGGGTTTTATTCTATAACTCCAATAATTAATTATTACTTTCCAGTAAGCGGTTGTAATGTCGAATGTCCGAAGGCCCTCTCTTTTGAAATTGTTGACAATGATGATCCAAAGACCGCTCACCGTTATGTTCATACTGGTTGGCCTGGTATAATTCGTCCCAAGCTTGATTGGGATATTAATAGGGTTTAGATAATATTCCTAAAATTAATTAATATCTCCTTAAGGAGCTCAAACTTCATTGACCATAAAATTAAAAATAACTTTGGTGGTAAGGAGAATATCTTTTGTTGAATGCTAATATTTGGAGATGTCAATAGCCACAAAATCAGCGTAATGGTATAGTTTATTTTGACCCTGTCCTTCAAATATAATCTTCGGTAATCTCCATAGGATGGGCGCTCAAACATATTAACCCTATAAAGCGTTTTATAGAAAAGAATTTCTGGGACAGAATAAAAACGCGTCATGAAAGATGCCTCGCAAACTAGGATTTTATCAACTCCAGTAGTAACCGGAAGTGGTCGAATAAAAAGTTGATCTAGAACTTTTCGGCGCCAAAGGCCAAGCGTAAAAAGGTGAATTCGCGGATTATAAAAAATAGCTGCGTTAAAAATCTGCCCTGGACTATAGTTTGTAACGTTATTCTTACCTTTATAAATTATCTCATTTTTCACTTGGCCGTCGTCAAATATTTGCTTTAAAGAACTCATAGCAATACCGTAACTGCGATGTTTATCCAAAGCGTTCTTTAACTTCAACAAAAAATCCGGATGACAATAATCGTCATCGTTTATCCACAAAAAATATTCTCCTCGCCCTTGCCTTAATAGAAAACTGAAATTTTCGTTAAGCCCGAGGTTACTTTTTTGCCTAAAACACCTTACCCTTTTATCTTTTCGGGCATATTCATTGCAGATTTGCCACGTGCAGTCCGTGGATGCGTCATCGGAAATAATTAACTCAAGATATTTGTAAGACTGGGCAAGGATAGAATCTATTGTTCTTTCTATTTTATCGGCACGATTAAAAGCGGGAATGCCGACGCTAACTAAATTCTTGTTATACATTATTATTCTGGGCTTGATAATTGGTTTGAGCCTTCCTCATCATTTTGCTCCAGAAAGCTAGGTAATTGTCTCCAGGCAAAAAAGAATTGAAATTATGCACCGTACTTTTCGTCTCTGATTGCCATCTGGGTAATTGCCCCAATTTTATTATTTTTTTGAGAGCTCTCTCTTTTTCCTCGTCAGTCTTGGAGTTGCAGTAGGAGGCGAAAACCTTACCGTAACTCCCAAGGGATTCCAAAAAAATATCTTTTGGTGCTAATTTGTTTTTTCTATTGATTTTCCATCGTTTTTGGGTTTTTGGCAGTCTTAAAGCTTCTTTAAATACCTTATCCCACTCTGCGATCATCTTCTCCAGAGAGAAATTCTGAGCGTATTGCCTAGCGTTTTTAGATAGCACCTTCCTTAGTTTGTGGTTGCGATACAAGTCATGCAAAGCCCTAACGTATTCAGTTTGATTTTTAACCACAATACCGGTAATTCCGTTTTTTACCATATAACTTTCCATGGGGTTCGCCAGAACGACAGGTACTACGCCAGCGGCCATGCTTTCCTGAAGTGACTGATCACAGGTACCATAATGATGTGGCGCTAAAAGGTAACCAAAAACATCCAGTGAAGATAAATATTCCCAAGTTTTTCTCTTAGGTAAAAAACCAGTAAACTGGAACTTACCATCAACACCAAGGCGAGTAGCTTTTTGTTTTAATTCTTCTTCATTTGGGCCACCGATAACAATAAAAGTTGAATTTGGAATTTTAACCTTGCTTGAAATATTCAAAAAGTTTGGATGCATTTTGGAGAAGTCAATGGTGCCAATGTATCCAATATTAAAACCTGCGTGTCTTTTGGGTTTGATAAGCTTGAGTCTTTCGATACCTCCCGTAGACCAAATTACCCGCAAAGATTTTTTATATTTTTCTGGCAGTCTTTTAACTTCCTTAATATTTAGGCTTATAGGGGTGGTAAAGACAAATATGTCGGGGTATTTTAGAATTTTATTTGTAAAGTTTTGAGGCGGCGTAGACCCCATTATATGGCTCCATAGAATGACCCTGCTAGCCGGCAAAGTATTTCTTACCAAAAAGTCAGCCATGAGGGGGTGATTCCACCAGTGAATAAGCACGATATCCGCTTTAGCGACGGAATCAAGCACTTCGGATATTCTTTGGTACATGTGGTCTGAAAGTTTGAGACCGATCTTTTTAGAAGTTTTTATGCTGTATCTATCGGCATAATTTAAACAAAGAACCTCGTGTTCAAATGGGCCATTAATTACTTTAGATAAATAACTTAATACGACGGTACCTATGCCGCCACCGAGATGAGTAGTTAAATGCAAAACCTTTAACCTTTCCATTTGCCTACAGTTTGGCGTGTAGATCTAACCAGCCGAGGGCTAATTCTTGATTATCTAAAATTTTTAGTTCTTTGTATTTTAGATAACGAGATAGGGCTTCATCGTAGGCTAACCATTTATCAGGTGGTAAATCTCTCCCGAAAAAACCGGAAGAAAATTCACTAAAGCGGTAATCGGTTAATCGTTTTCCCTCCCCCGATGTATTAGATTTTTCATCTTTTCTACCTGGATTCTTCAACTGGTTTACGAGTTGGAAACTACTATATCCAGATATGTACAGCCAAGAGAATATTCCCATGTAAGTTTGCTTTGATGTTTCGAACGAAACGTACTGGGGTTTTTCCATTAGGTCATAAATTTGGCGCGCTGCTGTCACGTCTTGTCCTTCAATATCTATTTTGGCATACAGAGGTGTACCAAACTTCCTACACAAATCTCCTATAGAAATAGTTTTTACAGAGATGGTTATGGATTTTGAATTGTCTATTTCTGCTAACCTTTTATCACAACTGCTCCAATCAGACCTTGTCGGGTTTATATAAAACTTCACGATACCTTTTGTGTCCGTAATGACCCGATTAATTAATTTGAGTCTGCCCTCTTTTATATAATTCGCGAATCTCCTAGTGCCAGCCTTGACTAACACGGTGTTAGCTTCAATGGCAACAACATTAAATCCCTTTTGCAAGTAAAAATCACTATCGTCTCCGTTATGAAAACCCAAATCAAAAATTAGTTTTTTGTTAATCATGATTATTTTCCCTTTCTTTGGGAATAGCATATAATACTGCTCCCGTTCCGCACCATGAATGTAACCTCATATAAAAATCGTAATCTTTGGCGATTTTCATTTGATACCATGGAATTTTTGAAACACCTAATTCATTGTGATATATCGTGACCGCAAGGATAGGCCGAAACTTTTTTATTGTTTTCTCTGAACCCATTAAAGCCTCCAATTCGCCACCTTCAAGATGCATTTTGATATAAGTCGCAGGAATATTCAATTTGTCGAGCGTAAAAGTTTTCACTTTGCTATTTCCAGCAGGGTCCAATCTGGATGCCAGGTTGAAACCGGAATAAAAATTCTCCCGACTACTCTTTTTGCTCAAGGCAGCTTTAATTGTTTTTATCTTGGGTAAGCTTGTAACATTTTTTTTCAGAATATCAAAATTTTTTGGGTCGGGCTCGATTGCGTAAATCTGTCTGTACTTGTTTCCGACTAATTTTAAAAACTTTATAACAACAGCGCCATTATAGGCTCCACAATCAACAAAAACTTCGTGTTTATGAAGTACACTTGCGACTTGAGGGATAAAGAAGCGATTTGCAGTATTTAGTGTCGCGTCAGTCGTGTGTAACTCGAGCCTTAGTTTTCTCCAGGCGAGAAATTGTAGATAATGTGCCCGCGATAGATCATCAGCCAACGAAAGAAATATTTTTTCAATTCTAGTTTTGTCTTCTTTTTGGGGTTTTTTTAAAACCCATCCGTTATTTAAAGGGTGGCTGTTGTTATATGCTTGACTTACATCATAGAAATGAACCACATTTTTCCATCCTTCTTTCGTCAGTTTATCTCTCAGAGGTACAAAGGGACTATTTACGATGCACACGACGAGCAAATTCTCTTTATCTTGTTTACTAATATCCGAAGGATCGGTAATTTTTGCATCTTTCCAAAACTCATCTACCCTGTGCTTATCGGCATATATATCTATCACCTCAAGAATGGGTATTTTGAAGAAATCAAAAAAATCCTTGGCCATTTTACCAAGGTTCCCCGCGCCATAAAGCATTACCGGTTTACTTATTTTCGGAGTTGGTAACTCGATATTCGTCGAAAGGATGTCGTGCAGCAAGTCACTATTTGCCTCGGAAATTGTGATTTTTATGGCAGTATATGGCTCAAAACGTCTTTCTCTTCCAACCATGGGATAATTTTATATATAGACAAATACAAAAGGACGCCCGCTCCAAAGTTAATTCTAATTCAGCTTGCCCAATAACTTTTCTGCATAGGCATCAATATCATCAGGAAGCCCGTGGGACATTTGTCCGCAATTTCCGCAAACCGGATGCCTCTTTCTCTCACCCATTAACATCATCTTCTGGTGTGCGAGAAGTGCGGCGCCTTCCCAGATTTCTTTTACACTCTGGGTTTTGGCGTCGCCGATACCAAGCCTCCTTTCCCAATCTAGAAAACAGGCGCTTGCTGCCCCGTTTGAATTAATCGAGAAAGAATAGAAAATGTAGGGACAGACAAGAACTTCCTTAATTGGTTGACCGTAAATACCGACTTCCGTATTAACCGGAATGCCATGTTCTTCGACTTTGAACTCTGGCCAGCAGGACATCACGTGTTCAACGTAGATATAGTCCGTTATGTCTCCGAATGTTTGGAGAAATTTTTCTCTGTCAGCCTCGGATATTACGTCACCGTTAATCTTTACTAGCATCTTCATGTCTCCCCGGTGTTCATAGAGATATCTGATATTTTCCACTAGCCGGTCGAAATCGACCCGGGCACGGGAAAATTCGGAATATTGCTCTGATTTCACGCCGTAGACCGAAATATTGATACGGTCTAGTCCGGCATCAACGATCCTTTGACTGAGTTCGGGAGTCAGGCGCGACCCGTTGGTGGTTGTATCTATCAGTTCTGAACATCTTTTTTCTTTCGCATATCTGACCATTTCCGGAAATTTCGGATTCAGCAGCGGTTCACCATCTTTATAGAGGCGGAGAACCTTAATAGGTTTGTCAAACTCGCAGATATCATCAACAACCTTTTTAAAAAGATTGAAATCCATTAGACCTATCGTTCGGCCGGGAGTGGCCCTCATCAGTTGAATATCGCCGGTGGGACAGAATTTACAGCGAAAATTGCATACATCAGCCGGGTCAACATTGATTACGGTTGGTGTGGCTAGGGGAATTAATTCCTGTAATTTCGGTCTATTTTCTAAATAAATCCGTGGTTTTAATTCAGCTTTCATTGTCACGTGATTTTAAAAGAGGTTTGTGCAAAGTGCAAATATTATACTATACTGTACTGTTTAGCTAAGTGGCTGTTGTTAAAAGCCATTGTGACTGGTGGTCTGCTATCGATACGGGAAAATATATTCGAAGCAAACGCAATATTTTCTAAGCCCGAAGATCCTGATTCATTGGCTCAGGCTATAATTACCCTTGTCAGTAAAAGGAATAGGTATCAAGAGCTGAGAAGTGATCACCGACAATATTAAAATAGTGAAAAATGTGCTTGTGGGAAATTATGTGATAGTTTTAGATCTCTCTTTTTCTCTTCCCACAGAAGATTTTGTCTGGGAAACTGAGGGACCGATTAATGAACATCTAAGCGATAAGGGTCGTCTGTTTGTAGCTCAAGAGCTTGCTAAAGTATTTTAGCAGGAAGATAATCGTTTGATGAGGGTTCTTATTACCACGGCGATATTTCCTCCGGAGATCGGCGGACCTGCTTCATATGTCCCGGAAATAATCAAAAGACTAAAAGAACATGCCTCTAAGGTTTTAACCTTTACCAAAAATCTGGAGAGATATGCCGGTACCCAGGTCGTTTCCGTTACCCAAAGGGGCGGCTCCCTTATCCGGCAGATAAATTTAGTCCAAAAGATTCTGAAATACGGCAGCAATTGCGAAGTGTTTTATGCCCAGGATCCCCTTGTCGTCGGTCTTGCTACCGTTATAGTGGGGAAATTAGTCGGGAAAAGAGCCCTGATTAAATATGTCGGAGGTCCTGCCTGGGAAACGGCTTTTGCTAACGGTCGAACACAGAAGTTTTTGCCGAATTTTTTAGATCACACCGACGCAGGACTTACTTATTTAATCATAAAATTCCTGACAAAAATCTCGTTTAATTTGTCCGACGCGATAATTGTTCCTTCAAAATTCCTGGCGGATATTGTTGCCGATAAATACGGCGTAATTAAATTGAAAATCCGGGTTATTTACAACGCGGTGGAAATCCCCGAAACTGCAAAAAGGGTATTCCGCAAGAAAGATGTTTATCGGGTAATTTATTTCGGACGGTTAGTACCCTGGAAAAATGTTGACGGGATAATCGAAGCCGTTGCTCTGGTTAATAAGCAAAGGCGGAAGTGTTGGGGCTTATCGGGCGCAACGGATCAGGCCAGAGTACCCTGTTGAAGATACTCAGCAGGGTTACCTTACCCACACGGGGCGAATTTCAATTTACCGGTAAAATGAGCAGCCTTTTAGAGGTGGGTACCGGTTTTAGCCCCGAATTAACCGGTAGGGAAAACATCTATTTTAATGGCGCAATATTAGGTATGAAACAGGGGGAAATCAATAGAAAATTCGGTGAAATAGTCGATTTTTCCGAGATAGGGAATTTTATTGATACCCCGGTCAAACATTATTCCTCGGGGATGTATATGGGCTTAGCTTTCGCCGTTGCAGCCCATTTAAACACCGAAATTATGCTAATTGATGAAGTATTATCGGTAGGCGACGAGAGGTTTCAAAAGAAATGCCTGCAAAAAATTAAGGATTTAACGGGATCACAAAAACGTACGGTAATATTTGTCAGCCATAATCTGGATGCGGTAAAAACCCTTTGCCCGCGGACGATATTGCTTGATAAGGGTTTGACGATTCTTGATGGTCCCACAAACCAGGTGATAAAAAAATATCATAATTTATGTCCATGATTCATAGAATTACCAATTTTTGGAAAATAAACGGCGCGACATCTTCGCCGAAATTCATATTCCGCAAACCCGAAGACGTGTTTGACTATCCGGCTGCCCTGGAGATTAACAAAGCACGATTGGCAAACCTGGATACCCTGGGAATTGCCTTTAGGGGTAAATCGGTAATAGATATCGGGTGCGGAATCGGACACCTGGCCGGTTATTTTACGGCAAAAAATTGCCCGGTATTGTGCGTGGACGGACGCAAAGAAAATATTCGGATTTTAAAGTCCCGCTATCCCCAGCTCCCGGCTAGGGTAATCGATATTGAAAGATCCAGCCTTCGTGGTTTAAAAAAATTTGATATCGTTTTCTGTTATGGCCTACTTTATCATACGGAAAATCCCGCGTTAGTATTGGAGAGGATGTGTAAACTGTGTAAGGATATCCTGCTTATAGAAACGGTTATCTGCGATTATGATAAGCCGCTGGTGAGATTTGAGGAAGAAACAACTGCCGTTAACCAGTCTCTCACTACCCTGGCCTGCCGACCAACTATAAATTTTATCCGTCTTAAATTGGAAAAGTCAGGGTTCAGATACCTATATACGCCTAAAATCCTGCCGGATTACCCCGATTTTAAATTTAAATTTAAAAATAATTTGGAGTTTTCCGATAAAGAAGCACTGCATCGGAAAATATTCATCGCTGCCAAATCCAAAATTAGGGCCAAAGGAATAATGCCCTTATAAACGTTTCAGCTCTCAGTTATCAATTTATATAAAGCAGATCAAGGCGCTATGGCAGCAGGTATTTGTAAGGAATATCCTGAAAATGATAAGAAGGAAGATTCGCAATTACTTCAACAAATCGAAAAATGGTAATTGCTTTAGGTACGGATATCAGCTGCTGCTTGTTCGTCAACCGGGCATTTGAGCCGAAGAAACCCTCATTCCCGAATACTTAGCTAAAGCGGGGAAGGGTTTTTATCGAGGCGGGGGGCAAATGGGGGCACATATACTTAAATAAGCGGGGGATAAGGGTAAGGCAGTAGTTATCGAGCCGGGCCGCAGGGAATTAAAGTCCCTTAATAGAAATTTTTGCCTAAACGGTTATATGAATATCGGGGTAAATCGTGTTGCTGCGCGTAGCGATAACGGTAAGGAAATTTCGCAGATAGCAAGCGGTTAACCCTCCGGCCTGAATATGTTAATAATATATCAGCCGGAGAGGGCAGATGTTAATAAATCGGAAACCGATGGAAACGAGTATTTGGCTTTACACAAAGCCGTAAATACCATCCGTAGATATAAATCCCACCGGAATCTCAGCGGTATTATTATTGCTGTTAAAAACAAACATGTATCTTTCTAAGCGAAATTTAAACAGTAAACCATATCTTTCCATCGTGGTTACCTCCCGCAACGATAACCACGGCGGAAATATGTTAAACAGAATGCAGTTATTCGTTAACGCTTTAACCGAGCAGGCGGAACATTTCAAGTTGCCGTGCGAATTAATCTTAGTGGAATGGAACCCTCCGCCCGGAACTTTATCCCTGGACAGGGCTTTAACTATTTTGCCCAATCGTAATTATTTTACTATTAGAATTATCCGTGTTCCGTCGTCTGTTCATAAAAAACTGGATAATGCCAAAAAGTTGCCGATTTTTCAGATGCTTGCGAAAAATGTTGGCATAAGGAGAGCCCAAGGAGACTATATTTTGGCAACCAACATGGATATTTTATTCTCCAACGAAACAATCAGTTTCCTGAGCGAGAGGAGGCTGGATACTAAATATATGTACCGCCTTGACCGGATAGACGCGGATTCACAGATACCCGCGGCTTCCTTAAATAAGCAACTGGAGTATTGCCGGAATCATGTTCTGCGGGTTAATGAGCGCGGAAAGACAAGAGTATTTAAATGGTACTGGCAATATCGTTTCTATAAACATGTTATGGCACGGATTTCAAAAGATAATTTCTTATCCCGTTCAAAGTCCTGGCAGGCACTAACAACAATCTGGAATATAGTTTGGCATTTTATAAAAGACTTTTTTCCCTATTTCCCGCCCCGCAAGGGACAATTAACAATTGGGGAAATCAAGCCTTTTATCATGCGAAGGGTATTTCTCTTAAGAAAACTGGGAAAAATACTCAGGAAAATGCTTCTCGGCCAAATAGATTACCGCTATTTTTTAAGAGGGGAAATAAATCTTCATACTAATGCCTGCGGAGACTTCACTCTCTTGTCGAGGGACAGCTGGCTGCGAGTGAGAGGGTATCCGGAAATGCCGATATACTCCTTCCATCTTGACTCGCTGCTCTGCTATCTTGCCCATTTTGCCGGCAACAAAGAGCTGGTTTTAAAATCACCCATGGAAATATATCATATTGAACATAGCTATGGACCGAGTTGGTCGTTTGCTAAGGTCCAAAATATATTCCGGCGTTTAGACAGGGAAAAAATTCCTTATCTGAAAAATCGCGATCTTCGCGGTTATTTAAACAAGATGGGCCGAAGTAATAAACCGATTATTTTTAATACCCCGAATTGGGGGTTAGCGGGCTTGAGACTTAAAGAGACTAAGTTTTAGCTTAACAGGGAGAAAAATATGCATACCGATCTAAAGAACCCTTATTATCGGAAATGGCTTTCTTTTTTAAAGTCAACAGAAACCTGGTCGCGGGATGAGATTAAAGCCTATCAATTAAGCAAGATAAAAGAACTTATTAAATACGCTTTCTATAATACCGAAGGCTACCGTAGTCTATATCGCAAATCCGGAGTCGATCCCGAAAATATCAATAGTTTCGCCGACTTTTCTTCTATACTGTTGGTGGATAAAGAAACGATACGTGATAATCAGGAGAGCTTTTCCGTGAATATCAAGCGCAGGCAATATATAACTACCGGCGGAAGTACGGGCATACCCTTTGGATTTTACCGGGACCCGGAAAGTTTTGGCCGCGAGCTTGCTTCTAAGGCTTACCAATACTACCGGATCGGCTGGAAAGAAAATGCCAGACAAATGGTGTTACGCGGATTGCCGGTTAATAATAAAAAGCATATGCGTTATTATCCCCGTTTCAATGAACTAAGATGTTCTTCTTATTTCTTAACGCCCGAATATATGGAGAAATACCGCCAAAGAGCTTTAAATTACAAACCCCGGTTTTTACGTTGTTACCCCTCATCGGGTTATATATTTGCCAGCTTTCTAAAAGAAAACAACCTCAAATTTCCCAAGCTAAAAGGAGTGTTATGTGCCTCTGAAAACTTATATGATTTCCAGAAGCAGACCATGTCTGAGGTATTTGGTTGCCGTATTTTCAGTCATTACGGACATTATGAATGTTCGGTTTTAGCGGGTTACTGCGAATATACGGACGATTATCATGTTTTGCCGCAATACGGATATGCGGAACTGAGGGATAAAAACGGAAAATTGGTTAACCGCCCGGGAGAGGTGGGCGAAATAATTGCCACTTCATTTATTATGAAGGCAACCCCGTTTATTAGATACCGCACAATGGATTTAGCCACCTTTAGGGCCGAAAGATGCTCCCGGTGCGGCAGGCCCTACCAAATATGGGAAAAAATTGACGGTCGGTTGCAGGAATTTGTAATTACCAAGGGCGGCAGATATATATCCATGACAGCCATCAATATGCACGATCACACGTTTGATCTTTTAAAGCAGTTCCAGTTCTTTCAGCAAAGACCGGGAGAAGTATCTCTGCGTTATATCCCCAAAGCGGATTTATCACGCAGTTCGGAAAATAAAATGCTGCAGAGATTATCGGCAAAATTTGGTGACGATCTGTTGATTAAGCCTGAAAAAGTTAAGGAAATTCCCCTGACTAAAAGAGGGAAACACCGGTTTTTAATTCAGAAACTTAATATTAGATATCAAGATATCATATGACCAGGGTGGGGATTTACGATATGGGTCGCACGCGCTACCCCCGTTCGGCTCCCTATCATCCTTCGCATAAATTTCCGGAATACCCCTTTGCCGAGCTGCAGAAAGGAGAACGGAATGACGTATATAATGGCGTCAGAGAGCTGCTGCATTCCCTGAAATACGATATTGGAAACTTCGGTTCGGTAGGCTGGAATCCGCTGAAATGGTTAATTAAACCGGGCATGACCGTAATAATTAAACCGAACTTTGTGCTTGATCGCCATCGCGGTGGTAAAAGTATATATGGCATTATTACCCACCCTGCAGTTATCAGGGCGGTAAGCGATTATTGCTGGATCGCCTTAGCGGGCAAAGGCAAAATTATTATTGCAGATGCACCCCAATATGACTGTAACTTTACCAATTTAATTAAAGTAACAGGGCTGGACGATGTATGTAATTTTTATCGAAAATATCCCGGTCCCCGTGTCAGTTACCTGAACTTGCAGAATTATTGGTCAAAGTCCCGCCACTTTAGTTCTTTTATGATTCCTTTGCGGGGCGATCCGAAAGGGTCGGTCCTCTGTGACCTAAAAGAAGATAGCGCCTTATGGGGGATAGAAAATAAAAATTTTTACGGAGCTTTTTATGACCGCCATGAGACAATTTCTCACCATACCGAAGGCAGAAACATATATGAATTATCCCGGTCAGTCCTGGAAGCCGATGTCTATATTTCTCTTCCCAAAATGAAAGTTCATAAAAAAGTCGGGGTTACCCTAAACGGCAAAGGATTAGTAGGGATTTGTACTAATAAAAATTCATTTGTCCATTATCGTTTGGGAACACCCTCCGCGAAGGGGGATCAATTCCCGGATAAATTGTTATCGGGGAAAGAGAAGATTGTTATCCATTTTGAGAGGTGGATGTATGATAAATTTTTGGCAAAAAGGCAAACCGTTTATGACACGGTCCACCGTTTGATATACGGAGGGTTGTATTTAAAGTTGCTTGCCCGGTTTGGTTTAAATATTCCGGCTGAAAAAAGGATTTGGGATGCCGGCAATTGGCCGGGAAACGATACTGCCTGGCGGGGGGTAGCCGACCTCTTTAGGATTATTTATTATTATTCCTCCGGAGGCAGGGAATTACCCCGGAAAGTACGGAAAACTTTTTCGATTGTGGACGGCATTGTTGGCGGCGAGAATATGGGGCCGCTGGTCCCCGATCCGAAGAGATCGGGAATATTGGTCGGTGGCGAAAGCTTACTTGCCGTAGACGTGGTAAGTACCCGCCTGATGGGTTTTAATCCTTTAAAAATTAAACAATTCGCCTATTTTTTATCCGGTAAAAAGCATCTTGATATCAAAAGCCTTGACGAAATCGAGATTGTAACTAATAATCCTAAATACAAAACCTGTTTAAAAAATAACAAAAATAAATATTATGACTATAAACCATACCCAAGCTGGAAAGGCGCATTGGAAATTTAATGAATAAAATTGTTCCGCCAAAAATATCAGTGGTTGGTCTGGGGAAGCTGGGTTTATGTCTGGCAGCGTGTTTTGCCTCGAAAGGATACCGGGTACTGGGCATAGATATCAATTCAAATATAGTTGCGGCTATAAACGCGGGACAGTCACCCATCGCGGAAAAAGGTTTAGGGGAATTGTTAAAGAGGGTAAAGAAAAGACTTCAGGTTACTTCCGACCATCGTCGGGCTATTGGGGAAACGGATATTACGATAGTTATTGTGGCTACCCCCAGCGACAGGAAAGATAATTTTTCCAATAAATATATCGAGACCGCGCTGAAGTCTTTATCCGCAGCGCTGAAGAATAGTCCTAAAAAATATCATTTGTTCATTGTCAGCAGCACCGTGATGCCTACCACAATTAACGAAAAACTAATTCCCTTAATAGAGAAATATTCCAACCGCCGTCTAAATAAAGGATTTGGGGTATGTTATATTCCGGATTTTGTTGCTTTGGGGTCTGTAATTCATGATTTTCTGAATCCCGATTTGGTGCTTATCGGTGAGAGTGACAAACACGCCGGTTCTTTAAGCCAAAAATTATATCAAAGCTTATGTCCGGTAGGTACGCCAGTCTTTAGAATGTCCCTGATTAATGCCGAAATTGTCAAAATGGCCTTAAATACTTTTATAACCATGAAGATTAGTTTTGCTAATTCCATTGCCAATATATGCGAGAGAATACCCGGAGGGAGTGTAGATAAGGTGTGTAAGGCTTTGGGAGCCGATCGCCGTATCTCACCTTATTATTTAAAGGGCGGGTTGGGTTACGGAGGGACCTGTTTTCCCCGGGATACGGGTGCTTTTAGAGCTTTAGGGAAAAAATTCAAAATTAAAACCCCCCTGGTAGAAGCAACGGAAGAAATAAATAATCTGCAGAATAAGCTTTTGTTGGAGAAAGTATTGCGGGCCGCTGCGGATAGCGGCGAAAATAGTGTCACGGTGCTGGGTATGGCTTTCAAACCGGGTACGTCTGTAATCACCGAGTCTCCGGGAATTAAATTGGTGAGAAGTTTAATTGAAAAGAGATTCCGGGTTTATGTTTATGATCCTTTGGCTATGGAAAATACAAAAAGCAAGTTTAACAGCCGGGTAATTTATTGCGCTTCGGTGGCTGAAGCTATCGCTAAAAGCAAATTATGTGTAATTGCCACTTCGGACAAAATATACAAAACAATCGATAGTAAATTATTAAGGGACAACCATACAATTATTGATTGTTGGAGGATTTTGAATCGGCAAAAGCTGCCTGAAAGTACAAAATATATTCCTTTGGGAATTCATCAATGAAAGTCCGCGATGTTTAAAAAAGAAAAAACAGCTTTAGTATGCGGTGCCGGAGGATTTATCGGCAGCCATCTGGTTAAGCGGTTAAGCCGCGATAACTATTGGGTAAGGGGAGTTGATATCAAAGAACCGGAATTCAGCAAGTCTACCGCTGACGAATTTATAATCGGTGACTTAAGAGAAAAAGATTTTGTTAACCGAGTCTTTGACCGAAAGTTTAACGAAGTATACCAGCTGGCGGCAAATATGGGCGGAGCCGGTTATATTTTTACCGGTGAACACGACGCGGAGATAATATCTGATTCCGCAATAATTAATCTTAATGTTTTAAATGCTCTCAAATTAAGGGGAGCCGGCGAGGTATTTTATTCTTCTTCGGCCTGCGTTTATCCTTCTTATAATCAAAAAGATCCGGAAAATCCGGTTTGCTCGGAAGACTCGGCTTATCCCGCAGACCCCGATAGTGAATATGGATGGGAAAAACTTTTTAGCGAACATTTATATTTAAGCTATCAAAAAAATTACCACCTGAAAGTCAGAATAGCCAGATTTCATAACGTATATGGACCCGAAGGCACCTGGCGGGGCGGAAGAGAAAAGGTACCGGCCGCAACTTGCCGTAAGGTTGCGGAAGCTTCGAATCCGGGCCGGATCGAGATGTGGGGGGACGGACGGCAAACAAGGTCTTTTCTGTATATTGAAGATTGCCTTGATGGGATGAGAAAACTAATGGATACTCCGAATTTCAGCGGACCTGTAAATATCGGTTCGGAAGAAATGGTTTCCATAAACCGGTTGGCAAACATAATTATTAACATTGCAGCTAAAGAAATAACCATTGATCATACAGAAGGACCAACGGGCGTCAGGGGGAGGAATTCTGACAACAGATTGGCAAGAGAAAAGTTGAATTGGGAACCAAGAATTAGTCTGACACAGGGATTAATCCCGACTTATAATTGGATTAATAAACAGGTAGCAAAGCTGAAAGACAGGGGAATCTAAAATATAAATTAACCGCACAATTTCTCCCGGAATTCCAGGCGCATATTTATGCTTACAATTTTTACTACTCCTAAAGCATTTAAGGGCAGATTTGCCGATATTCAGGAAAACGCTATTTTAAGCTGGAGCAAACTGAGCCCGAAATGTGAAATTATTCTGTTGGGAGATGAAGATGGCGTAAGAGAAATAGCCGGAAAGTATGGTTTAAGGCATATTCCACGGATAAAACTCAGCAAGGAAGGCACCCCGATTGTTTCCGATTTATTTTCCCAAGCTGAACGGGCGGCCAAATACCCATTGTTGGCATATATTAATTCCGACTTGATTATGCTTAGCGAATGTTTACCCAAAATATCGGAGATTAGCAGCAAAAAGTTTTTAATTATCGGGCAACGCTGGGATTTTGATACCAAAAAAGAAAATATATTTAGGGGAAATTGGAAAAAGGACTTTACCAAAAAGGTGCAGAAAGAAGGGAACATCAGATCAATCAAGGCGGTAGATTATTTTATTTTTCCCAGAGGTTTGGATTTGGAAATACCGCCATTTATTATAGGCAGATCGGTTTGGGATAATTGGTTTCTTTATCAGGCGAAAAAGAAAAATATTCCTCTTGTTGATGCGTCTTCTGTCATAACCGCCGTTCATCAAAATCACGATTATTCTCATGCCGGAGGTTTGGAGAAGATACTTTCAGGATCCGAGCGCCAGATTAATATTCTCTTAGATCCCGACAGGAGTCATGCATTCGATTTGGCAAACGTTGATTTAATTTTAACACCCCGGGGCTTAATAAAACCAAGGCACAGTATATACCGTACCTGGAAGGCCTTACGGGTTTTTCCCATACTTCACCCCAGGGCGGGACTTCTCTTAAACCCGCCTATACTTTTCCTGCAATATATTATTGATCACTTTAGGATATTCGAGAAGAAAAAATTTAACAGATAAAACACTTCATTTTTTAAAGAGAGACAACGGGGTAGCTAAATTTAAGGATGGTGGGAGATACGTATGTTATTTAACTCTTGGCAGTTTGTCCTGTTTTTTCCGATCGTTACCCTCCTTTATTTCGTTTTGCCTTTTAGGTTTCGTACCATTCTCCTGCTTTTGGCCGGTGCCGTATTTTATATGGTATTTATTCCCCGTTATATTTTCATTTTAATTACTTTGATTATTATTGACTACTTTGCGGGAATTCTGATCGCAAAAAGCAAAAAGACCAAGAGGGGGTTATTTTTAACCATCAGCCTGATTTCCAATCTCGGTTTTCTGGGCTTTTTCAAGTATTTCAACTTCTTTAGCGCTAATCTTAATGCCTTATTTAATTGGCTGGGGGTTGGCTATGCTACCCCTCTGTTAGAAATTATTTTGCCGATAGGCCTTTCCTTCCATACTTTCCAGGCCATGGCTTATACGATCGAGGTTTATCGGGGTAAAATAAAGCCGGAGAAAAAGATCTTGACCTATGCCCTCTATGTCGTGTTTTATCCGCAGTTGGTTGCCGGGCCGATCGAACGGCCGCAAAATCTCCTGCCGCAGATAAAAGTTAGGCACTCGTTCAATTACGATAATGCCGTAAGCGGGTTGCGGCTTATGGCCTGGGGGCTATTTAAAAAAATGTTTATTGCCGACCGTCTGGCGGTGGCGGTTAATTATATTTATAACCAGCCGACGCTGTTTCACGGCCCGGTTCTGTTTATGGCGACTTTTTATTTTGCGGTCCAAATCTATTGTGATTTCTCCGCTTATTCGGATATTGCGATCGGAGCGGCCCGGGTAATGGGCATTAAATTAATGGTTAACTTCCGCCATCCGTATCTGGCAAAGGATATCGGTGACTTCTGGCAAAGATGGCATATTTCTCTTTCTTCCTGGTTTCGTGATTATGTCTATATCCCGATCGGAGGCAGTCGGTACGGCATAAATCGTTTTATAATCGCCATCCTGGCGGTTTTTCTTTTGAGCGGTCTTTGGCACGGGGCCAACTGGACCTTTATTATTTGGGGAGCTCTTCACGCCTCCTATTATTTATTGGGCAGGTTTATTAGCCGGCCGATGGTTCTGCTGGAAAATATTCTCTCGGGTTTAGGATTAAAAATATTTTCCGCGATCAAAATATTAACTACCTTTGTCATAGTTACTTATGCCTGGATCTTCTTTCGCGCCAATAACCTTTTCGATGCCCGATATATTGCCTTAGATATCTTTCGGGGTTGGGGAGGATATTTTCGTTATTTTTGGGAATCGCTGCCGTTAGTTCTTTCCGGACAGGCCAATAAATTATTGCTGTATCAATTATATTTACCCTTGAAGATGGATATGCCCGAGCTTGAATTTATGATGCTGGTTATCGGCCTATTAATTTTATTAGTTTTTGAATACCTGGACAGACGCGATAATTTCTGGGAGCGATTTTCCCGCCTGCCTTTAACGGCGCGCTGGTTTGTATATATAGTTATTGTTCTCTTAATAATTAATTTTGGAGCCATGAAGCCATCGAAATTTATCTACTTTCAGTTTTAGTAATGAAGATTTTTTTGTATAAAGTCCTGATATTTGCTTTTCTGGTTATCGTTTTGCAATTGCTGATTTATTCCTTTAAACCTTCGGCTGTCGCAAATTCTGTTTCGGAAGGTTTCGCTACTAATTTTGATAATCTGAGTTCCCCAAAGGATATCCTTTACTTCGGGGATAGTATTATAGAGAGGGTAGCGGCTACGGATACTGATAAGCGGACCCTGCCGCAGATGACTAGTGATTTGGTAAAACCCCTGACGGTCGCGGCAATTGCCCAAGCCGCTTCCCAACCCGATATTTATCTTGCATATAGCAAGTATATCGCCGGCCGGAGAGTTAAACCGCAGGCTATTATTATTCCGGTTAACATCCGTTCTTTTTCTCCGGAATGGGATTTGCGGCCCGAATACCAGTTTGAGCGGGAACGATTATTCTTAAACTTAGCCAAGTATCCATTGGGAGTGGCGGCTTATAATCCCCTGGCTGTTTTTAAGGCTGATCAATTGTTAAACGGGGCTAGCGCGGATAACTTTAATAATACTCCTATATATATCGGGAAGCATAAAATTGCCCTAGTCCGGGATATTATGAAAATCGATAGTTTTAAATATTCCCCCGAGGAGTTTAAAAAGATTATCGCTTTCGAATATCTGCAACCCGTTAGTCCCGGTCACCGCAAAATTAAATCTTTAAGAGATATTATTGATTGTTTCCGGGAATATCCGGTCAATTTGATTTTTTATTTTACGCCCCTTGATTATCAGACTATCCAAGAAAACTTTGGCCCGGAAATTACCGCGGTCATCAAAGAGAATATCCGCGTTGTAAAATCGGTCTTAAAAGGGCCCAACGTTAAAGTTCTAGACCTTTCCTATTCGTTGCCGTCGGCGGATTTTGTCTGGAAAACGGAAGGTCCGATTAACGAGCACCTTGGTGATAAGGGCAGGTTATCCGTAGCCTCCCAAATTGCCAAGGCCGTCCAATAGGAAGATAATTCATTAATGAAGATTCTGATTGCTACTTCCATTTTCCCCCCGGAAACAGGCGGTCCGGCTTCTTATGTCCCGGAAATAATTAAAAGACTAAAAGACAAATACTCTTTTTGCGTCTTAACTTTTACTCCCAATCCCGACAACCTAGACGGAGCCGAAATATACGCAGTAACCCAGGAGGGTAATACTCTGACACGCCAATTCGATTTGGTACGGAAATTGCTTATTTACGGTCGGGATTGCGAAGTGTTCTTTGCTCAGGATCCGATTGTGGCCGGATTGGCAACGGTGGTTATCGGGAAGCTATTGCATAAAAAGGTTTTGCTTAAGTATGTGGGGGATCCTGCCTGGGAAACGGCATTCGCAAAGGGGCTAACCGGAAAGTTTCTCCCCGCATTTTTAGAACAACCGGATTCGGGGTTGGGGAGCAGGGTAGTAATACTATTAACCAGACTGTCTTTTTTACTGGCCGATAAAATAATAGTGCCTTCGAAATTCCTGGCTGATATTATTTTTACTAAATACCAAATTAAGCGCTCCAAAATTACGCTAATTTATAACGCTATTGATCTTCCAAAACCAAGCAAACGGAATTTTAAAAAGAAAAACGCCTACCGGGCTATTTATTTCGGACGGCTGGTGCCCTGGAAAAAAGTTGACGGGATAATCGAAGCCGTCGCTCTGGTTAATAAAAAAAGGGGGATCGGGGTAAAACTGGTAGTCGTCGGCGACGGTCAGGAAAAAGCCAATTTGGAAAAGCTGGCGGCGGAATTGCAGAAAAAATATTTAATAGCTCCCTTTGTCCGGTTTCTCGGCAGAAAAAGACGGGAGGAAACCTTAAAAATTCTTGCCGACTCCAATTTGTTTATCCTCAACTCAATTTATGAAGGCTTGCCCCACAGTATTTTAGAGTCCTTTTCCGTCGGTACGCCGGTAGTTTGTACGGATATTCCCGGAACAGACGAAATCGCCCTTAAAAATAAAACGGCCCTTACGATAAGCCCGGGTGATATCCGGGGGTTGTCGGGGGCAATCAGCAGGATTTTAGAAAATGAGCAATTAGCAACAGAGTTGTCCGGGAAGGCGCAGAAGCTTATCGCCAAAGCGTTTAATTGGGATACCTCCATAAAACAATTGGACTGTATAATATCGGAAGATTAAATATGAAATGTTTAGTGACCGGCGGTGCCGGTTTTATCGGTAGCCACCTAGCAGAGCGTTTGTTGAGCAGGGGTTACGAAGTAACAGCGATTGACGATCTGTCTACCGGGAAAGAAAAGAATTTGGCAGCATGTTTTAATCATAAACATTTTACTTTTGCTAAAAAAAATATTAAGGATAATTTGGAAAATTTATTTAAGCGGGAAAAATTTGATTGGGTGTTTCATCTCGCCGCGAAACCGAGAGTACAGTACTCAATTGATTATCCGCAGGAAACCCATGATAACAATATTAACGGCACTTTAAATTTATTATTGCTTAGCCGTAAATATCAGATAAAACGTTTTATTTTTTCCTCAAGCTCCTCCGTCTACGGCGACCAAACAACCCTTCCCCTGACGGAGACGATGGGCTTAAGCCCCATTTCCCCCTATGCCTTGCAAAAAATGACCGGCGAATTCTACTGCCGCTTATTTACTCTCATTTACAAATTAGAAACCGTAAGCCTGAGGTATTTTAATGTTTACGGACCGAGGCAGAATCCCGACGGCGACTATTCCAATTTAATTCCCAAATTTATCAGGTTAATTAAGTCCGGGGAAAGCCCGAAGATATACGGAAACGGAAAACAAACCAGGGATTTTACTTATGTTTCCGATGTGGTACGGGCAAATATCCTGGCGGCCACAAGCCGCAATAAAAAGGTTTTGGGCAATTATTTTAATATCGGCGGGGGAAAGAATTATTCGGTAAATGAGGTTACCAAAAAAATTCTGGAGAGCCTCGGTTCCGCTATTAAGCCGGTTCACGGCCCCGCGGTTATTGAGCCCAAGAATACCCTCGCCGATATCCGCAAGGCGGAAATATTGTTGAAATGGAAGCCCGAGGTCTCTTTTGAGGAGGGGATTAATTTAACCTGTCAATATTTTTGTAACCTCCGATGAAGCTGCTGATAATCTTATTTTCAGCACTTTTTTTTAAAAGCCTGATCTGGTGGCTGGTGGTTCCTCCTTGGCAGGCGCCGGATGAACAGGCGCATTTTGTGCAACTGCAATGGTACGCGGAAAAAAAGACCCTGCAAATCGCTGAACTTAATCTTTCCCGGGAAGTTGCCCTCTCCGAAGAACTGCTCGGAACCAAACGGGATAATTTCGGTAACAATAAATATACCTATCATCCGGATTATAAAATCGCCTATGCTAAAAATTTTAACGGGATTAACGAGGGGTTAATCAACTCCCAGCCTCTATCCGCGCGGACTGCTTACGTGGGCCGGGAAGCGGCGGGATATCCTCCCCTTTACTATCAACTGGCCTTACCGCTGTATAACCTTTTTTACAAAAACGGCCTGATGGACCGGCTTTTCGCCGTTCGGCTGCTTTCCCTTATCAGCCATTTGCTTTTGGCATTTGTCGCCTTTTTGGTCGGCAGGGAAATTTGGGGCAAAGGGTTAGCGGCTATAGCCTTAGCCGTGATGGTTGCCTTTCAGCCGATGGTTAGTTTCCTGGCCGCCGGTTTTCATCCGGATAATCTCCTAAATCTTTTATATTCTCTGGGAATTCTGGTTTGCCTTCGTATCATCAAGAACGGCTTAAAACCAAGTTATTTAGCCGTTCTGGCGCTGGTTATATTTCTGGGGATGGAGACCAAAATATTAATGGTTTTCTTTTTGCCGGTGGCCGGGGCTGTGATTATTTTTTCGCGTTTCCGGGGTAAATTGGCGGGGGGAATGCTTGCCGCCGGGTTATTGTTGCTTCCGCTAGCGGCGTTTATTTTGCAATGGCCGATTCCCTATATGCCCGTGGTTACTGCCGCCAGTCCCCTCCGCTCTTTGGGAATAACAAAATATTTAAGATTCCGGGTGCCGAAGATGGTTTTTGAAATGTGGCCCTGGTATTGGGGCGTTTTTAAATGGCTGGGAGTAACATTACCGCCCCTTATTATGAAAATAATTACCAGGGTGGCGGCTCTGGCAGGGCTGGGGATATTTATCTATTTTGTAAAAGTTATCAGATCCAAAAAGATTTCTTTTGAAACGCGGGCGTTGGGGTTTTTTCTGATCTCTTCCGTTTCTTATATCTTATATTTGTTTTTCTGGGACTGGAGGCTTATGCAGTCCACGGGTTTCTCCCAGGGCCTGCAGGGAAGATACCTGTTTAGCAATATTATCCCGGCGATGGCCGTCATATTGATCGGTCTAAAGAGTTTAATTCCGCCGAGATTTATATTTGCCGAAAATTTATTAATATATTTATTGATGTTCGGGATGATCGCCCTAAACTTTATCGCCTTGGGAACGGTGGCCCGTAGTTATTATGATCTTACCGGCCTAAAGGTATTTATTACCCAACTTTCGCAATACCATCCCGGACTATTAAAAGCAAATAACCTGATATTTTTCGGGGTTATCTATATCCTTTCCCTGGTATGGTTTTTATGGTATTCCGCAATTAAGTTTTACCCGTTTAAAAACGGTAAATTCTTAACCGATGAAAGCAAAAATTAAGATTCCCCCTATTGTTTCCTGGCTGCCGGTTTGCTTAATAGTTCTCCTGGCCGCCTTTTTTCGGCTATACCGTTTCGCGGAATTATTTCATTGGACCATGGATGAGGAGTATTGGAGTTATCTTCCGTACAATATTGCCACCGGTTACCATTTTCCTCTGATCGGGGGGCATATCGCCGGGACCGGCCTTTATTCCGGCCCTTTATTTGTCTATTTAATGGCGCTACCGGCGAAGCTGTTTGCGGGAAATCCTTTGGGATTCGGCCTAACGGTTGCTTTCCTGGGGATTATCAATACCTTTCTTCTTTTTTATGTCGGCCGAAAAATATTTAATTATGCGGCGGGCCTAATAGCCTCTTTCTTATACGCCGCTTCATTCTTAATGTCCCTTTTCGACCGCCACTACTGGAATGCCTCCCTGACGCCGATTCTTGCCACTTTAACGATCTGGTTTATTTGGGAAATTTGGCACAAGAGAGTTAAGTTTGCGATTCCGCTGGCGGCGGTTTTAGCTTTGGCTTTCCACGCGCATGGTACCGGCATGGCCCTTTTATTGTTTACCCTTATAGCCTGGATTTATTTCCGTCTCCCCCTAAAGAGCAGATTCGTAGTTATCGCTATAGTACTATTTATATTATTACAGACCCCCCTGGCTATCTTTGAATTAAGGCATAATTTTATTAATAGCCGCGCTCTGGCCGGCTATATTACCACTTCTTCCGGGGGGGCTTACCCGGTCGGAACACGTTTGCTTGCTATAGTTTCCGGCTTCGGGAGCAGCACTTCGCGTCTTTTTTATTTTCCGGCAAACGACCTGGCGATCGAACAAACTCTTTGTCCGGCTTATTATCCGCGTAGAGGTATCTCACCATGGTGGGTAGACATCCTTTTGGTGATGACGGGAATATTTTTGGTTTATCGGGGAAGAAATGTTCCGGCAATCAGGTTATTGCTTCTGTTGGTTTTCAGCACTTTAGCCGGTTTAATTATTTATAAAGGTAATCTGCCGGAATACTTTTTTGAGCCCGGGTTTGTACCGCTTTTTTTGCTCTGCGGTTTTACCTTAGAACCGCTGGCGGGAAAGAAGTTCGGGCGCGTTTTGTTGCTCGGCGCCCTGGGAATATTTGCCGTGTTGAATTTAACCAATTTAAACAGGGCCCGACGGAGCTTCTCTTATAATGTTAAAATAGAAGCAGTAAGAGTGGCCATCGGTCAGGTTGGGAAGTTACCTTTTGTTTTAGAAGCTAAAAGCCATGATGCCTGCGAAATATACGGTTTTCGCTATCTTTTTTCTTACTTCGGAGTTGAGCCTGCCCGCTCGTATATGGACCCCTACTTTTCCTGGCTGTATGATAAAAAAATACCGGTTCTGCCCCCGGAAAAGCTGGTAGAATTTAATGTTCAGCCGGAAAACATTCGCCTTATTGTTGACACACTACCTGGGAAGTAACAGCAGATCCAGCGCTGTATTGGCCCTCGGAACGATTTTAAACTCGCTTCTCGGCCTGGCTTTCTATACTTTGGTACTGCGGAATTTGACTTTAGCCGATTTCGGATATTTCTCCTACATCCTGGGTATCGGTGTCCTGGCGGCCGGGCTGGGGGATTTGGGTTTCGGCGCGTCTATTATCAAATTCGGTCACAGTGAAAAATTCCGGCAGGTTTTTACCGTAGCAATAAGCGAAGCGCTTATCATCTCGGCGTTATTTTTCCTTCTGGCGCTGGTCGGAGAATTGATTTTTCAGGCTGGCCTTATAAATTCCGCGCTGATCGCTTTTTCTCTTTTAACCCTCTCTATGGTAACCCAGTCGTTTTTAGCAAAGCAAAAGTACTATCACTTTGTGATTACCAATATTTGCGGCAATGCCGTCCGGATTGCCCTGGCGCTTTTGGCCGTTTTTTCCGGCATCCTAAGCCCCCAAAACGCGCTCTTAATCTTTACTCTGGCAAATTTTTCCGCCTTAATTATCGGCCTGGCGTTTCTTTTTATTCTGGAGGGGGGATGGCTGATAAGCTTTCGGGATTTTTCGCTTAATGTTGTCACGGCGATGAAATTCAGTTCCTGGCTGGGCGGTTCCTACCTTTTGTCCACCATAGTTAATAAAATTGATATTCCTCTGGTTTATGCTTTGGCAGGGCCGGCGGCAACGGGGATATATTCTTCAGCCCAAAAACTCTCTTCGGTCTTTCCGCAATTAGTGGCCTCCGTTGAGGGGGTATTCACGCCGAAATTTTCCCGTGACAAGGAGATCACCAAAAGCTTTAAGGATTACCTCTGGATCACCGCGGGGCTGGTAGCGCTTCTGATTCTGGCGATGTTGCTTTCGCCTTTCGTAATTAATCTTCTTTTCGGACAAAAATATGCCGGCGCCGTGGGTATTTTCGTCCTGCTGTTAATCGGCATGGTATTTTTCTCCCTGGCCGGACCTTATACGGCGAAGGTGGTTTATTACCTGGGAAGAACGGATCTTCATTTATTAAGTTCCGTCCTGCAATTATTTTTGGGTGTCATCCTTTATTTTCTGCTCATACCCCCGTTGGGGGCAGACGGCGCGGCGATTACGTTTATCGCGGTAAATATTTTTCTCTGGTTGTTTTTTTGGTTTATCAGCCGGGACAGATGATAAAAATTACGACGCATACTATCGTGAAGAACGAAGAAAACTGGGTTTGGTATAGCCTGATGTCGGTTAAGGATGCAGTCGAACGCATGCTGGTATTTGATGACCACTCCACCGACCATACCGCCGAAATAATTAAAATGATTAAGGATCCCAAGATTAAGTTTGACAGCGGTTCTCTAAATTCCCCAGAGGATCATACCCGGGCCCGAAATACCATGATCCGGGAGACGGAAACGGACTGGTTTATGCTTTTAGACGGAGACGAGGTTTGGAACGAAAAAACCCTCCGGGCTTTACGGCAATTGCTGGAAAGGGCCGGCCCCGAAATTTACGGGGTAGCGATGCGGACCAGAAATTGTGTCGGCGATATCTACCATTATTTACCGGAAGAGGCGGGAAATTATCGCCTATTAGGCCGCAAGGGCCATCTGACAATCCGGGCGTACCGCAAACTGCCGGGATTTTCCTGGCGGGGGAATTACCCCCTGGAGGCGTACACGGACGGCGAAGGCCGGCCGGTGAATAATCAGGAAGAGCACCTTCGTTTTTTCGACGCTTATTACTGGCACCTGACCCATCTGAAGCGATCGGGGAGTCGGGAAAGCGTCAAGGGCTGGCGGAAAAGAAAATACGAAATAGGGATAACGGTTGGGGACAAAGCGGAATTTCCGGAGGTATTTTCTCTGCCCGGGCCCGAAATAGCTCCTTCTCCCTGGGTGAAAATGGATGACGGAGAATATTTGTTAAGTATGCTGGCCACACCCCTTAAAAGGCTAAAAAGAAAATTACTGTGAAAATTGCTTTTTTAAACATTTACAGCGGGGTAAACAACCGGGGAGCCGAAAGTTTTGCCCAGGAACTGGCCGGAAGGTTAAGCGGCGAGCACGAGGTGTTCTTTTTTTACGGAGGGGAGCCCCGCGGCGACGAGAAGTATAAGGTGGTCAGGATAAATGCTCCGGTAGTCCAACCCCATCAGGGCAGTTATCCCGACGCCTGGCATAATCTTTTAAAGAAACTGTTCCTCGACCAAGCGGCGTTGTCGGTTCTGGACTTTTCTCTTACGGCTTTCCCTTACCTATGGAGGGGAAAGTTTGATTTGCTGATACCCCTGAACGGCTTTTGGCAAGTTTTGCTTTGTAAGGTAATTACCCTGTTTTGCGGCGGCAAAATCCTGATTACCGGCCATTCCGGACCGTATTGGGACGATAAGTGGAATTTATGGTTAAAACCCGATATTTTTGTTGCGACCACCGGTCCGACGCAGAGTTGGGCGAAACAAGTTTCTCCCTGGACAAAAGTAACCCTGATTCCATATGGGGTTGATCTGTCTCGTTTTTCCCAGGCAAAACCGCGAAGCCTAGACCTGGAACGCCCCCTGATACTTTGTCCCTCCGCCGCCGTTCCTTATAAACGTATCGATTTGGCGATTGCGGCGGTAGCCAGATTAAAAAAGGGCAGCCTCCTGCATTTGGGAGAAGGGTATGTGGGGGAGGAGATTAAAGAATTGGGAGAAAAGCTCCTTGGTCCGGGACGCTTTGCCAGTTTTACGGTTTCTTATACGGAGATGCCGGAGTATTATGCGGCCGCCGATCTGGTTACCCTGCCGTCTCTTCCCCAGGAGAATTCGCCGATGGTATATCTTGAAGCGATGGCTGCCGGGAAAGCCGTGGTGACGACCGATGCCCCGCGGGCGAGATGGATTTTAGGAGAAGCGGGCCTATTTATAAATCCCGAAGATACGGATAAATATGCCGATGCTTTAACAAGGGCGTTAAAGATTAAAGACCGGAAAAGTATTCTGGTCAACGCGGACCGGTTTGACTGGAGCAATATTTATCTGCAATACGAAAAATTAATCAACGAGTTATGAAATACTCCGTCATTATTCCGGTTTTTAACGAGGAAAATGTCATTACTAAATGTTTGGAGAGCCTGGCTAAACAAACGGTGGCAAAAGAGACGGAAGTGATAGTAATAGACGACGGCAGCACCGATAAAACAGCCGATAAAATTAATAATTTCCTTTTACTGCGGCAAAAGCACGCGGGACCGGGAGCGGCCAGAAATTTGGGAGCGGAAAAGGCACGGGGAGAAATTTTAATTTTCGCGGATGCGGATATGGAATTTGCGCCGGATTTTTTGGAGAAGCTGACAGAACCCATAAGAAACGGTAAAACCATCGGAACTTTTAGCAAAGAAGAATATTTACTGAATAAAAATAATCCCTGGGCGCGCTGCTGGAACCTTAACTTGGGACGCTTGGCCGAAAAAATGCATCCCGATAATTATCCGGATACCCAACATGTTTTCCGGGCGATTTTAAAGTCAAAATTTGAGGAAGCGGGCGGTTTTGACGCAAATATCGGTTATACTGACGACTGGACTTTAGCCAGAAAATTAGGGACCATGGCGGTGGTTGCCCCGGGAGCAAAATATTATCACCGCAATCCTGAGAGTCCCGGGGAAGTTTGGCGACAGGCCAGGTGGTTCGGGAAAAATGAATTTCTGACAGGAAATACGGTGCGGAAATTTTATAACCTCTGGCGCTATTGTCCTTTACTTTCCGTATTTAAGGGCGCTTACGGGGCATTAAAATTCCGGGAGCCGGTCTGCCTTCCTTTTAAGATTATTTATGACACGGCCGTTTCTGTCAGCGTGCTATTCTCGTTTTTCAAAGAACCGAAATCTAAATAATGATTTATCTGATATTATTTCTCGGATTTATTATCCGGCTGGTCAATCTTAACCAGTCTCTTTGGCTGGATGAGGCAATCAGCGTTCTGGCGGCCAAAAATTATTCCTATGCCGCTTTAATTACCCGGTTCTCCCCCGGGGATTTTCACCCGCCCCTCTATTATTTAGGGCTCAAATTCTGGGATTCCTTTTGGGGCTTTTCGGAAATTGCCAGCCGTTTGCCGTCCGTGATTTTCGGTGTCGCCGCCTGTTTTATGGTGTATTTAATAGGGAAAAAACTTTTTAATCGGCAAACGGGATTATGGGCGGCGGCGTTTTTGGCCGTAAATCCGCTGGCGGTTTATTATTCTCAGGAAGCCCGCATGTATGCCCTGGCAATGCTGGCGGTTGCCATGGCAGTATATTTTTATCTCGCCGGGAAGCGAAACCTGTTTATCCTTACTTTGTTAATCGCCTTATATACGGACTATCTTACCTGGTTAATGTTGCCGGTGTTTTTGCTTTTAGCCAAAGACCGCAAAAACTTTTTAAAATCTTTTCTTTTGTTGTTTATTTTTCTGCTTCCCTGGCTGCCCTTTCTTTTCCGTCAACTCGGCGCCGGGTGGACTTTGGCCGGAAATAATCCGGCCTGGCGGGAGGTAGTCGGCGGGTTCAGTTTAAAAGCCCTGCCGCTCACTTTGGTTAAATTTACCGTCGGGAGGATTACCCTGGATAATAAAGTTTTATATGCGCTAGTTTTCGGGATTCCGGCTCTGTTTTATCTCTGGTTAATAAAAGGGGCAAAAGAGCGCACCCTCTGGTTTTGGTTGCTGATCCCGTTGGGCTTGGGATATCTACTTTCCTTAATCGTCCCGGTTTTTTCCTATTTCCGTTTCCTTTTCGTCTTACCGGCCTTCCTGCTTTTGGTAGCCTACGGAGCAAGCCGCTATTCCTGGGCTCCCGGGGCGGTCATAGCCGTTAGTTTTGCCAGCCTTGTCTTTTTTAATCTCCATCCGCGTTTCTGGCGGGAAGACTGGCGCGGAGCGGTGGCGTATATGGAAAGTAACGGCGGCAGGGCGGTTATCCCCAGCCTGGCACAGGCAGCCCCGCTTTATTATTACCGTCATAATTTGCAAATAGAGGATAAAAATAATTTAACGCTTAACCCGACGGGTAATGTTTATTTACTGCGCTACGTCCAGGAAATATTTGATCCTCAGGATAGGGAAAGGTTGGCTATAGAAAGCGCGGGTTTTCAAAAAGCCAGCGAAAGGAATTTTAACGGCGTAGTTGTCTGGACTTATCGCTTATGAAAATAGGGATTGATATCAGCCAGTTGGCATTCCCGGGCACCGGGGTAGCTAGCTATACGGAGAACCTTGTCCGGGAGTTGCTTAAAAACGACCAGGACAACCGTTACGTTCTTTTCGGTTCCAGTCTGCGGCGGAAAAAGGTACTGGAAAATTTCACCCGATCTTTATCCGGGGGAAACTGCTCCGAAAAATTGTTTGGTTTCCCGCCCAGTTTCCTGGAAACTCTCTGGAACCGGCTGCATGTACTTCCCCTTGAGCGTCTGATCGGGGGAGTTGATGTGTTTCATTCCAGCGACTGGATCCAGCCGCCCACCGGAGCCCGGAAGGTTACCACCGTTCACGACCTGGTGGTTTATAAATATCCGCAATCCTCGCACGCGAAAACGCAGTTCCGGACCGACGTTTTTGCCCCCTCAGCAAATATTGTCGCCGTTCAAAAGCGGCGCCTGCGGTGGGTTAAAAACGAATGCGACCTGATTATCGCGGACTCGCTGGCGACCAAAAAAGACCTGCGAGAAATATTGAATATCCCCGAGGAGAAAGTTAGGGTGATTTATCTGGCGGCCGGAAGGGAATTTACGCCGAAACCCTTAGCCGAAGTGGAAGCGGTAAGAAAAAAATACCGGCTGGAGAATAAATATTTTTTATGTATCGGGACCCGGGAACCGAGGAAGAACCTCGACAGGGTAGGGGAAGCTTTCCGGCAGCTGGAGACAGGGGGGGTTGACTTGGTTTGGGGCGGCAATTATGGGTGGGGTAGCGTGAATAAAGTTAATAAAAATAATAAAACGATCAAGATGTTGGGTTTTGTTCCCCAGGAGGATTTGCCGGCGCTTTACAGCGGAGCGGCGGCGTTTGTTTATCCCAGTCTTTACGAAGGGTTCGGGGTGCCGGTCCTCGAGGCCATGGCTTGCGGTTGTCCGGTAATTACCTCAAACACGGGTAGTTTACCGGAGGTAGGCGCAGATGCGGCTTTTTATGTTAACCCGGAAGATTTAGGGGAGATTGCGGAGAAAATGAGCCAAATTTTACGGCTGGGAAACCGGGAAAGGGAAGACCGAAAAACGGCCGGTTTGCGGCAGGCCGGTAATTTTTCCTGGGCCAAAACCGCGCGGGAAACTTTAAAGGTCTATGAAGAATTGGTTTAAATTTCCACAAGTCCGCCTCTTTGTCCTGGTTTCTTTGGTAGCCTTTATTTACCGCGACTCTTTTACCTCCCGCTTTTTTCAGGATGACAGAATACTGATGCGTTTGGCTCAAACGACGGGTGTTTTTACCGCCATACCGCACTTTCCCTACCGGCCGATTGCGATCCAGGTTTTTTATTCCCTGGGGAATTTTCTCTTTGGAAATAATCCTGTGGGTTACCATTTGCTCTTGTTTTTTGCCTTTGCGGGTAGTTTGTTTTTCCTTTTCCGGATTATGAAAATATTATTTAGAGAAGAAAATAAGGCCCTCAGCGCGGTCTTTTTTTATGCCTTAAATATTTCCCTCTTTGCCGAATTCTACTGGATAGCCACTTCTTATTTCAGTTTGGGCGCTTTATTTTTCTTCGGCGCAATTTATTTTTTTCTCCTTCAGGGATTTGTCTTTGTGGTTTTATGTCTCCTCATGTTTCTTTTGGCTTTGGGCAGCAACGAAATGGCTTTTGTTCTGCCGGCGATTTTTTCTCTTTGCAGCTGGTATTTAAGAGAGGGGAACCGGCAAAAGTTAGCAGGATTTTGGTTATTGGACGGACTCCTTTTATTTTTCCGGGTTATTTTTATCGGCTTCCCGAAAGTAGCGGACTATACTTTAAAATTCAATTTCCAGGTCTTGGGCACCCTGCGCTGGTATCTCTTGCGGGTTTTTGATTTACCGGAAGGAATCAGGAATAACCCCGACAGCCCCGTTATTTATCTGCTGCTGGCTGTATTTTTAATTTTAATGGCGGTTAATCTTTATACCTATTTCCGCAAACGTTATGACCCGCGCTTATTTCTACTGGGCCTTCTCTGGTTTCTTACCGCCGGATTGCCTTTTTATTTTCTTCCCGGGCATATGTCTTCTTACTATTTGGCCCTGGCTCTCCCGGGGATAACTATGATTTACGCCACGGCGGTCGGGAAAAGTTACAAAAGTTATATTATCCTGGCGGTATATTTATTACTGACAATTTTCGGTCTGGACTTTTTGCGGCAAACCCATTGGATTATATTGAAAAATACCGGTCCCATCGGCCAATTTTGAAACTTCCCGGTAATTTTCCCGGATCTCTTTATCTACGGCGGCGGGAAAATAACAGGATTTACCCACCGCAAAACAGGGATTATAAACGATGGTCGGGGGGCGGCAGCGCCTGATGCCTTTTGCGATCTTTTCCTGGATAGCGTCGTAATCCAGGCTCCAGGGGGTGGAAGGAACAAAATAGCGGTTGAGGGGGCGCGTTTGGGTTAAAAAATAATAATGATCCCAGGTGTTGATAATTAACGTTTGCTCCCCCGGCTTAAGGTAGGTCGTAAGCTTTTTCGCGTTTGCCGTAATATCCGCAGTAAAAAAACGGTTTTCCATACCCCAATTAAAAAGAAAGAAGCGTAAAAATAAAAGCAAAAAAAGCGCGTAAAGAGGAAAAGCAGCCCTCCTGTTTTTATTGTAATAAAGGGCTAAAAACGGCAAGGCCGGCTGCAGATGAAAATATTCAAAGCGGTTGAAAGCTCCCAGAGCCGCGCTAACGGTCAATAAAGCCAGGGAGCGGTTAGATCTTTTCCAAAAAGTTAAGACGACGGGCAGCACAACGATTAGAACCGTAAGAGCTTGTCCGGGGGACGGCCATTGCACCCGCAAGGGTTGCCGGGAAAGAAAGAAGAGAACGTAAATAACGGCGTTGTCAAAAAAACCGGCCAATTCCCGGTTAAAAGCTAAATAGCCGATAATAACCAAAAGGGTGAAGAACAAACCGCCCAAGAATTTAAACCAGGAGAGGGCAAAAGGTTTAGCGGAAAGCAGCATTAAGCCCGTGACCATGAGGAAATAAAGCGCGGTTTGTTTGGACATAAGGGCTAAACCTAGAAAAACTCCGCTGAAAAAGAAGCTCCGCCGCTGGTAAAACAAATAAGCGGCCAGAAGAAGGGGGGCCAGCAGCTGGTCTACCCATAAACCGTTGCCTTCAAAAAATATCTGCAGAGGAATATAGAAAAGCACCGGGAGCAATTTACGGGAAGCTGCCCGCCAAAGCAATAGGTCGGTGGCAATCACGACTGCATAAGTGGCAATTTTTAGGGAAAGTATCGATAAGCCGGCCAGTTTAAGAAAAACGGTCAGGCTTAACCAGTAGAGCGGGGGGTAGAGCAAAAATATTTCCCGGTAATAATTTAACCCGTGCAGGTTAAGGTAAGGCCATAATAAATCCTCCGGCCAGGCGGTAAATTTCAGGGCAGAAAGGAGTAGAATGTGTAAGGAGATGGCTAGTATCAGTTTGCCCATCCGCACCATTTTAGCATTAGCCCTGGTCCTTTTTCTCGCCTCTTTCCTGCGTTTTTATCGGCTTTCGGAGCTGGCCGGTTTTCATTACGATGAAGCCCGGGACAGCCTGATAGAAAGAGAGATGGTACTAAAACACAAACTGACGCTTCTGGGACCGGAAACCAAAATCGGCAATAAGATTATCTACTTCGGGCCCCTGCATTATTATTTAATGGCCCCGGCTTTAGCCGTTTCCCGTTTTGATCCGATCGGTCCGTATTATTGGACGGCGTTGTTGGGGGTGGCGACGGTATTGCTGATCTATTTTACCAACCGGAGTTTAATTTCGGCGGCTTTTTATGCCGTTTTTCCCCTGGCGGTAATCTATAACCGCTGGGCCTGGAATCCCAACACGATCCCTCTTTTCGCGGCCGGTTTTCTGCTGGCGTTTTTTAGGAAAAAATATTTTCTGGCGGGTATCTTTGGGGGGTTGGCGTTTCAATTGCATATTACGACAATTGCCCTGGCGCCCCTGCTGATTTTTGCCGGCGGCCGGAAAAATATCGCCAAAATCCTGGGCGGTTTTTTGGTCGGGATTGCGCCGCTTCTTATTTTTGATTTACGGCATAATTTTTTATATCTCCGGGGATATTGGGGTTTGCTTCAGGCAGATACTGCTTACCGCGGGTTTAATTTCCATTATTTTCTGGCTTTATTGCCCGTTCTGGCGCTGCTTTTAAGTAAGCTGGACCGTAAAATCGGTCTGGCGGCAGTGTCCGGCTCGCTGGTCATGAGCTTGCTCTGGCTGGGCAGGCAAGTGCCGCAGCCCGCCGTGAATCCCGCAAATATCCGTCGTTTGTGCGCCCTGGTTGCCGCTGACCAGAAAAACGGTTTAAATTTTAACATCGCCTCTTTTACCGATAGCGATACCCGGGCGACCTCTTACCGCTATTTTCTGGAGCTGGCGGGAACCAATCCCTTAGGGGTCGGAGAATATGCCGTTGCCGACCATCTGTACGTTACTTCTTTTGCCGAACCGGCGGAAGTTCTTTATAATAGAACCTACGAAGTAGCTGCCTTTAAACCCGTCCGTGTTTCCCGGTCATGGAAACTGGGTAAGCTTAATCTTTACCGTCTGGAATATAAATGATCATCGGTATTAACGGCAACGAAGCCAACGTAACCCACCGCGTCGGTATCGGCCAGTACGGTTATGAACTGCTTAAGGGGCTGCGGCGGTTAGCCACACCGGCGCTGCGATTTTGTGTCTATTTAGAAAAAGCTCCCTTACCGGACATGCCGCGGGAAACCGGCAATTGGCTCTACCAAGTGCTGCCGGGCGGAAATTTATGGACTTTAACTACGCTACAGGGAGAGCTTTTAAAAGCGAAATTTAGCGGCAGGGCGCCGGATCTCTTTTTCACCCCCACCCATTACGCTCCTTTAATTTGTCCGATGCCCTCCGTTATTGCCGTTATGGACCTGTCTTTTACGGTTTTTCCGCAGTATTTTAAGAAAAAGGACTACTACCAGTTAAAATATTGGACTCTGCTCTCGGCTAAATTCGCCCGGAAAATCCTCACGATTTCGGAATTCAGCAAAAAAGCCATCCTGGAAAAATACGGTTTTTCCGAAGACAAAGTTCGGGTAGTTTATCCCGGCTATGACCGGGACCGTTTTAACCCGCAGGTAGCCGGGCAAACGGAAAAAATCCGGGAAGTAAAAGAAAAGTACCGGACCGGCGAGAGGTATTTATTTTATTTAGGTACCCTGCAGCCACGGAAAAATTTAGTGCGCCTGATTGAAGCTTTTAAGCAACTGGAAGATAAAAATGTCCGGCTGGTGGTCGCCGGGATGATCCGGGAAGGGCGGGGCGGATGGATGTACAGCCAGATTTTCGGTAAAGTTAAGGAGCTGGAGCTTAACGACCGGGTAATCTTTACCGGTTTTGTCAGCGACGCCGACGTGCCGCTATTATTAGCCGGGTCCCAGGCTTATCTTTTGCCCAGTCTTTACGAGGGTTTCGGTATCCCGGCCGTAGAAGCGATGGCTACCGGGGTTCCCCTGGTTGTATCGCGGGTTACCAGCTTACCGGAGATCTGCGGCCCGGCGCCTATTTTTATTCAAAATCCCCTGCAAACGGACGAAATTACCCTGCGGCTGCGGGAGGTACTTAACCTTTCCCCGCAGGAACGCCAAAAAAGGATTAAGTTGGGTTTGCGCCAGGCAAAACGGTATAATTGGGAAGTAGCAGCAAAACAGGCTCTGGAAATATTAATTGAGGCTAAGGGGTAGGGCAAAATATGTTTAGAGATAAATACGGACGGGAACTATCCTTTGCGGCGGCCTGGCCGAAGATTAAAAAGCGGCTGGCTAATTATTGGCTTGATTGGTGTCTGATGTGGCTTTATTGGGTGGGCGGGATACCGCTCCATCATCTCCGCCGTTTCTTTTATCGCCTTGCCGGTATGCAGATCGGCGAGGGCAGCACGATCCATACTTATGCCCGTTTCTATCAGCCGCAAGGGATAAAAATAGGCAACGATTCGCTTATCGGCGATCATGTATTTCTGGACGGACGGGCGCCTTTAACTATCGGCAACCATGTGGATATCGCCTCTCAGGTCTTAATTTACAACAGCGAGCATAATATCCAGGAGGCGGATTTTGCCGGGGCCGGTAAAGTTATTGAAGAACCGGTCGTCATCGGGGATTATGTTTTTGTCGGGCCGCGGGCGATAATTTTACCGGGGGTGCATGTGGGGCGGGGAGCGGTCATCGGCGCGGGAGCAGTGGTAACCAAAGATATCGAGGACTTTGCCGTTGTGGGGGGTGTCCCGGCGGTGAAAATCAGCGAAAGGAAAAATCGGGATCTAAATTACCGCCTGGGAAGAGCGAGGTGGTTTCAATAATGCGCCGTATTTTTTCCTGGCTGGATAACAATCTTCTTCCGGTTTTAGCCGGTTTTTTACTGGTATTTATTCCGCTATATCCCAAGTGGCCGCTTTTTGATGTGATACCCGGATATATCGTCCGGGCCCGTCTGGAGGACTTATTCGTCGCAGGAACGCTCCTGTTTTATATCGTTCAGCTTTTGCGCCGCAAGGTCTTATTTCATCTCAGTCCCGTGGTGGCCGGCCTTTTTACTTACCTTTTTTTCGGTTTTCTCTCGGTAATTGCCGCGATCTTTATTTTACAGACGGTCCCCCTGGAATATCTGCATGCGGGCAAGACTTTTCTGCATTGGTTACGCCGCGTCGAATATTTTTCCTTATTTTTTATTCTTTTTAGCTCCATAAGATCCCTGAAATCGGCGCGCGTTTTCCTGTGGCTCTTTTTCCTGACGATGGCCGCGGTGATTATTTACGGTTACGGGCAGAAATATCTTTATTGGCCGGCTTTTTCCACGATGAACCGGGAATTTTCCAAGGGCTGGTGGCTTTATCTTACGGAGCATGCCCGGGTCTTGTCCACTTTCGGCGGTCATTACGATTTGGCGGGTTATTTGGTTATCGCCCTGACCTTAGGCTGGAGTTTTTATTTCGGAGCGCCCAATCGCTGGGCCAAGTTAATAATCGCGCTTTTGGTCAGCGGAGGTTTTTGGCTGTTAATATTAACCGCCTCCCGGATTTCCTTTGCCGCCTATCTTTGCGGCGTAACGATAGTCGTATTTCTCTGGATGTACCGGCGGGGTGTCGGATGGGGGATTAGCAGGTGGCTAACCGTCGTTTTTCTTTCCCTTTTTGTCATGCTTTCCTTCGGCGACCTTTCCGAACGCTTCCTTCATCTCTTAAAAATTTCCGATCGCGTTGAAGGCCTGCGGCAAGTACTTTTAAGCCCGGCAAAAAGCCGCCCGACCGATAAAGCGTTTTTTTTGGAAAACAACCTGGCTGCCGTAACTTCCGAAACCGATCAGCCGCCGAGTACCCTGAAGCCGGGGCAAAAACCCAGCGATGTGACCGGAAAAGAAATTCCCCTCCTGGTGGCGACCACTTCAGCCAGCGGTAAAAAAATTCTGGTGCCGAAGCAGCGGACTTATTCGCAAAACGCCCTGATGTACGATCTCTCCACCGGTATCCGTTTTGACGCTACCTGGCCGCGGGCGATTAAAGGGTTTACGACCGATCCTTTGTTGGGAACGGGGTATGCCACCTTAACCAAAACTACGAAGTACGAATTTACGGAAGCGGAATCAACGGACAACGACTATCTGCGCGCTTTAGGGGAAACCGGCTTTTTGGGGTTTGCCGCCTTTTTCGGTACCTTGTTAATCATGGCGATTTTGACTTTCAAATCCCTCGGGGGAATTAAAGACCCCTTTTTATATTCGCTAGGTGCCGGATTTATCGGCTTGGTCGGCGGTTTGTTGGTCAATGCCATGTATATTGATATCTTTGAAGCCAGTAAAGTCGCTTATGTCTTCTGGGGAATCGCCGGAATAACCATGGGCAGCCTATATCTTGTGCGGGATAAAATTACCGCGGATTACCAGCCCCTGAGGTTAAAAATACCCTGGCGGGAATACGGGCAACGAATCTGGCGGTTTTTCCTCTCCGATTTCCTCTGGCTTACTCTTATATTGCTGGTAGCTTTTGCTATACGCACATATAAATTAGCCAGTCCTTTAGCGGATTGGCATTCCTGGCGCCAGGCGGACACCTCCGCGGTTACCCGCGATTTTGTCCGCGCCGGAAGTATTAATTGGCTCTACCCGACTTTTGAAGATATCTCTTCCGTCCCTTCGGGTAAACCCAATCCGCAAGGATGGCGTTTCGTGGAATTTCCTTTATATAACGCCGCCTCGGTTTTAATGCTTAAACTGGTTCCCGAATTTTCTGTTGAGGAGGCGGGGAGAGCGACTACGGCTTTGGCTTCAGTATCGGCAGCCCTTTTGCTGTTTCTGATCTGCCGGAAAATTTTAAATCGCCGTATCGCTTACCTGACAGCTATTGCCTACTCCTTTACGCCATATAGTATTTACTACGGGAGAACTGTTTTGCCGGATACTTTGATGGTGGCGCTCTCCCTGGGAGCGATTTGGTGGAGCATAAAATATCTGGAAGAATACCGCTGGCGGTATGTGGTTTTAGCGGCGTTTTTTGCCTCTACGGCTTTACTGGTAAAACCCTTCGCGGTTTTTCTCCTGATTCCCATTGCTTATTTAATGGTTGCCAGTTGGAAACGGGGGAGAGTAAAAAACTTATTTTATTTAGCGGGAGGATTGGTATTGGCAGCGGTTCCCCTGGTTCTCTGGCGCCTTTGGATGAACCAATTTCCGGAAGGAATTCCGGCCAATTCCTGGCTGTTAAACGGTGACGGGATCAGGTTTAAAGGCGCTTTTTGGTACTGGCTTTTTGCGGATCGGATAGGCAGGTTAATTCTGGGATATTGGGGCCTGGTTCTGGTAGGTTTGGGGCTTATCCGCAAATACTCCGGCCGCTACCGCTTCTTTCCGCTGGTACTTTTCCTTGCCTCCGTTTTATATCTGGTTATTTTTGCCACCGGCAATGTCCGGCATGATTATTATCAGATCCTTATTGTTCCGGCACTTTCAATTCTGGTAGGCAGTGGTTTGGAATATCTCCTCTTTAGCGGCGATCAGTTTTTGCAGAAATTTGTGGCACTACCCTTAGGATTTGTCGCCGCGCTTTTTATGTTGGGTTTCGGCTGGTACTTCGTCCGGGATTTATATAACATCAACCATCCGGAAATAGTTGCCGCCGGACGGGAGCTCTGGTCTCTGGTGGAGCAAAAACACGAAAAAGCCCTGGCGATCGCCCCCTATGACGGGGATACCGCCTTTTTATACCAGACGGGCCTTAAAGGCTGGCCGCTTGTGGAAAAACCGATTGACGAGATGATCAGCCAGGGGGCAGATTATTATGTCAGCGTGAAATTTGACGATTTAACTAACCGGCTGATCGCCCGGTCCCGACCGGCGGGGGGATCCAGCCCCGTCGATATTAATCACCCCTATATCCTGCTGGCCAGAACCGATCAATACGTCATTATCCAATTGGTTCCGGATAATTTACTCCCCGATTAAAAGTTTATGCGGATTTTAATGTTTACCCCTTATGTACCTTATCCGCCCAATTCCGGCGGCCAGACACGCACTTTTAATTTGATAAAAAACCTCTCCCGGAAACACGAGATTACTTCCTTTTCTTTTTTACGGACGGACCAAAAGGAACCGGACCTTGCCGAATTAAGAAAATATTGCCAAAAGGTGGAGATATTTCGCCGCCATAAATCTTTTTCTTCGGCGGGGAAAATTATAAAAACGGGCTTTTCGCTCTATCCGTATTTAGTCAATATGTACCTTGACCGGAAAGTTCAGGAGGGAATTGCCCGGGAATTAAATCAGACCCATTACGATTTAATCCATGTGGAAACTTATTACATTATGCCGAACCTGCCGGCAACTCCGGTTCCGGTGCTTTTGGCAGAACAGACAATTGAATATCTGGTTTACCAGCATTATGCCGAAACCTCCCCCTGGTGGCATTTCTATCCCCTCTGGTCGCTTAAACCCCTGCTGTATATCGATTCGGTCAAGCACAAGTACTGGGAGCAATACTATTGGCGGAAAGCAAAAAAAGTCGCCGCGATGTCCGAAGCCGACCAAAAGAAAATGACCGATTTAGTGCCCGGCTTAAACGTGGGTATTGTGCCCAACGGTGTGGATACTCTCTTTTTCTCCCAACGGCTATACCGGCCCGATGCAAAAGCGCGAACTTTTCTCTTTGTGGGGAACTTTAATTGGCTGCAGAACCGGGAAGCGGTAGCGATTTTAGTTAAGGAAATTTGGCCGCGGATCAAAAAACAAATGGCGGATGCCCGCCTCTGGATTGTCGGTCGAAGTCCCACTCCGGAAATTAAAAAATTTGCTTCTTTGGATATCCGGGTTTCTGAGGACATTGAAGATATCCGTTCGGCTTATCAGACTTCCCAGGTTTTGTTGGCCCCGCTTTTCGGAGGCGGTGGCACCCGGTATAAAATTTTAGAATCGATGGCTTCCCGGTTACCGGTAGTAGCTACCCAGATCGGTATCGAAGGCATCGGGGCGATAAATAAAGTTCACGCACTGATCAGCAACGATCCCGATGAGTTAGCCGCCATGGCGGTGGAAGTTATCCGCAACCGAAAATTAGCCGGGAGAATTTCCCGGGAAGCGTACGAATTAGTCGCCCGTGATTTTGACTGGGAAGTTATCTCCAGCCGCCTGGATAACATTTATGCCGAAACCGCCCGGAGAAATTAACTTTCAGGACTCAAATATCAAGCTTTCGGTAGTAATTCTCAATTACAATACCCGGGAGCTTTTGGAGCAGTGTCTTGCCTCCCTGCCGGACCGCCCCGATTATGAAATTATAGTGGTGGATAATGCCAGCACGGACGATTCGGTAAAGATGGTGGGCAGTCTTTTCCCCCGGGTTAAAATCGTCCGGAGCAAGCTTAATTGCGGTTTTACCCGCGGCAATAATCTGGCCCGGAATTTTAGCCGCGGAGAATATGTCTTGTTTTTAAATTCCGATACAAAGGTTTTTCCGAAGACTCTTCCCTGCATGGTCGCTTTTATGGATGATGATACCGCAATTGGCATCAGTACCTGCCGGGTTGATCTGGCCGACGGCAGGTTTTATTATGCCAGCCACCGCGGCTTTCCCAGTCCCTGGAACTCGCTTTGCTATTTTTCCGGTCTCTCCCGGCTTTTCCCCCGCAGTAAGCTTTTTTCCGGTTATACCGCGACATATCTTCCGCTAAATACGGTCCATGAAATTGATGCCTGTTCCGGCACTTTTCTTCTGATCCGCAGAAGAATTCTCAACCTGATCGGCTGGTTTGATGAAGATTATTATTCTTACGGTGAAGATATCGAAATGTGTTACCGGGTAAAGCAGCTCGGTTATAAAGTGATGTTTAACCCGGAGGTCCGGATTGTTCACTATTGGGGAGCCAGCAGCGGTTTAAAGAAAGTATCACGGGAAGTGAGCAAGGCCTCCCGGGAAGTCAAAAAGCTCTGGCATAACGCCCGCTACGAAGCGATGGGCATTTTTTACCGGAAACATTATCAGGATAAATACCCCGGTTTTATCAGCCGTCTGGTTTTCGGGGGAATTGCCCTGGAAAAGTATTTTTCCTCTTTCGGTTTATGAAAATCTGTCTTGACGGTCGTTTTTGGGGCCCGACGCATACCGGCTTAGGTATTTATACCCGGGAGCTTGTATATGAGCTTGCCCGTATTGATAGCCGGAATGAATACTTTCTGCTCCTGAGGCGGGAAATGATGAGCGAGGTTAACTTGCCTGCCAATTTTCATAAGGTTGAGGCGGAAGCGGTGGCATACAGCCTCAAAGAGCAGTGGCTGCTGCCATACCTATTATATAAGCTGCGTCCCGATCTGGTGCATTTTCCGAGCATTAACGTACCCCTGTTTTACCTGGGGCGTTACGTAGTGACGATCCACGACCTTATTAAGCACGAGTCCCGGGGGCGGGCAACGACCACCCGGCAACCGCTGGTTTATTGGCTTAAATATCTGGTTTACCGTTTCCTCTTCCGCTGGGTGCTCTTTTTCAGCGGCAAAATTATCGTTCCCTCGGAAAGCGTTAAAGCAGAGTTATTTAGACGGTATCGGCTTAATCCCGGCAAGATCCGGGTTACTTACGAAGCTCCCGTCATCCGTCCCGAAGATCACGGGGATTTAGGCAATTTGGTTTTACCTGATAATTTTGCCATTTATACGGGCAATGCCTACCCCCATAAAAATTTGGAAAATCTGATTATCGCCTGGAAAGAGGTTTATCGGGCAAGCGGAGTAAAATTAATTTTCAGTTCCGCCAGATCCGTTTTTACCCGGCGTTTTACGCAATTAATTAAGGAACACAACGCCGGGGAATACCTTCTTTTTTTAGGTTATTTAAGCGAGGCGCAGTTGGTGGCCGCCTACCGCAGGGCCAGGATATATGTTTTTCCCTCGTTTATTGAAGGTTTCGGAATACCCGGTTTGGACGCTATGAATTCGGGGTTGCCGGTGGTTTGTTCGGACATACCCGTATTACGGGAAGTCTACGGAGAAGCCGCTTATTACTTTAATCCGGGCGACAGGCAGGATATCTCCGGGAAAGTAATCCGTGTTCTCCGGGATGTTGATCTGCAAAAAAAATTAGCGGCAAGGGGCAGGGAACGGGTAAAGAGATATTCCTGGCAAAAAATGGCCCGGCAAACCCTGGAAATTTATGAAGACAGCGTTGGTTTACGATCGGGTTAATAAATTCGGCGGCGCGGAGCAGGTATTATTAGCCCTGCATCAAATTCTGCCGGAAGCACCGCTTTACACCTCTGTGTATGATATAAGCGGAGCACCATGGGCTGATGTATTTGATGTGAGAACAACATTTATTCAAAATACTCCCTTACCCAAATCTGAACACGAATATTATCCATATATAATGGGCCCCGCCTTTGAAACTTTGAATTTAGACGATTTCGATCTGGTGATTACCGTCACTCACGAATTTGCCAAAGCCGTGATCACCAAACCTCAGACTTTGCATATCTGCTACTGCCTTACCCCGGTAAGTTATTTGTGGTCGGGTTATGAGCAGTATTTCTCCGGAAAGCCGGCCGCCTTTAAAATGCTAACCAAACCCTTGGTAAATTATTTAAGATGGTATGACCGGATTATTGCCCAACGCCCGGATATCTATCTGGCCATTTCGGAAACGGTAAGATTAAGGATTAAAAGATATTATCAGCGGGAGAGCACGGTAATCTATCCGCCCGTGGGATTAGAAAGTTTAGGCTCTTTGGACCAACTGTCGCCCCCGGGGGATTTTTATCTGATTGTTTCCCGCCTGGCGCCGCAGAAACGGTTAGATATCGCCGTATCCGCTTTTAATCAACTGGGTTGGCCGCTAAAAATAATCGGTAGCGGCCGCGAGGAAGGTAAATTAAAAGCGCTGGCGAAAACAAATATTGACTTCTTGGGAAGTTTGACAGATGAGGAGCGGAACCGTTATTATAATAATTGCCGGGCGGTAGTTATTCCCGGAGAAGAAGATTTTAATCTCGTTGCCGTTGAAGCTCAGAGTTTCGGTAAGCCGGTGATCGCTTTGGGTAAGGGCGGAGTAACCGAGACTGTGATCCAGGGAAAGACGGGGTGGTTTTTCGAGGAACAAAAACCAGAAGCGCTGGTTAATATTGTAAGACATGCCGACATTGACCGGATTAAACCCGGGGATTGCCGAAAAAATTCCGAAAGATTCGGGAACGATCGCTTTAGGAGCGAGTTCAAAAACTTTATCTCCGACAGTTACCGCCGTTTCCGCCGGGGAAATTTATGATCTGGCCAAACGGGTAATCGATTTAGTTTCCGCAACCCTCGTCGGTTTGGTATTTTTTCCCCTGATGCTGCTGATTGCCATAGCCATTAAATTTGATTCTCCCGGTCCGGTTATTTATAAAGCCAAAAGGGTCGGCCGGGGAGGAAAAATTTTTGATATGTGGAAATTTCGTTCCATGGTCAGCGACGCCGACGAATTCTTAATCGGACATCCGCAATATATGAAGGTTTTTAAGAAAAAAGAAGGTTGGAAGTTCGGCGATGCCGGGGAAGATCCGCGGATTACCAGAGTGGGAAGATTTATCCGTAAATACAGCTTTGATGAATTGCCTAACCTCTGGAATATCCTGGCCGGAGACATGAGCATGGTCGGTCCCCGGGCTTACCGGCGCGATGCGGTCGGGGATGAAATTGCCGAGCAATTAAAGATTTATCCCCAGCTTAACGGCCAGCTGAAGGTTGCCCTCTCGGTAAAACCGGGTCTCAGCGGTCCCTGGCAGGTTTCCGGCCGCAATAAATTATCCTGGGACAGAAGAGTACAATTAGATGCGGAATATGCGGCCCGCAAGTCACTCTTGCGCGATCTTTTTATCATCATAAAAACGCCCCTGGTAATGTTTAATGAATGGTAAAATAGAAAATAATCCGTTAAAATGAAACTTCCTTATTTCTTATGTTCGGGGAGATAAAAGAAATTAAAATTGAACGGTCGCCGGAGGGCAATAGCCGCTCCGGACAATTTCCTATCCGTACGATGGTAAAAGTTCTCGGCGGCATACTGGCGCTGGTAATTGTCGTAGCTATAGCGGCCCTGTTTTTGCTCGTCCGGCCGGCCTACCAGACCTACCGGGATGCCATGAAATTAAACGGAACGGCGCTGGAATTAAAAGACGCCGCCAAAGTTCAGGATTTAGAAAAAACCAAAGCTAAACTTTCCGAATTAAAAACGCAACTGGGAACTGTCGAAACGGACCTGGGAGCGCTTTCCTGGACCAAAGCGATTCCGTTTCTCGGGAATTATACCGCCGACGCCTTTCATTTAACCAAAGCGGGAAAATATGGGATTGAAGCGGGGGAAATTTTAGTTTCCGCCGTCGAACCCTATTCCGATATTTTAGGTCTTAAGGGGAAAGGCACTTTTAGCGGCGGGACGGTGGAAGACCGAATTGTTACCGTGGTACAGACTTTGGACAAAGTCACTCCCCAGGTTGACGCCATTGCGGAAAAACTGGAGCTGACCCGCAAAGAAATTGACCAGATTGACGCTAACCGTTATCCGGAAAACTTTCAGGGTAAACCGATCCGCTCCCGGATCACCGATATCAAAACGCTGGTCGATATCAGCGGGGATTTTCTGACGGAGGCCCGGCCGATGGTCAAACAATTACCCCAGTTGCTGGGCGCTACGACGGAGAAAAAATATCTGGTTCTCTTTCAGAACGATGCGGAGCTGCGCCCCACCGGCGGTTTTATTACCGCCTACGCGGTTTTCCGGGTGCAGAAGGGGAAAATCAACATTGATACTTCCGATGATATTTACAAGCTCGATCAGACCATTACCAGAAAGCCTGCTCCGCCGGCAGCTATAGCGCAATACTTACGGGAGCCCGTTTGGAATATCCGTAACGCCAACTTTTCCCCCGATTTCGGCAGTTCCATGAATACTTTTATGACCATGTATAACACCTCCACAGACAAGAAAAAAATTGACGGGATTATCGCCATGGACACGCATGTGTTATTAAAACTCATGGAAGTTCTGGGTCCGATTCCCGCTTACGGGACTAATTTTACGACGGAAAAAGTGGCGGTTTGCGACTGCCCGATGATTATTTGGGAATTGGAAAAATACGCCGATGAGCCCAAAGGTTACGAACGCGGCAGCCGTAAAGATATTATCGGAGTCCTTTTGCAGTCTATGATGCAGAAGGCCATGGGGGCACCGCGGCAGCTTTGGGGTTCGCTATTCCAAACCGCCTTTACCGAGATGGAGCAAAAACACATCCTTTTTTATCTTCTGGATGCCGACGCGCAAAAAGGAGTTTTGGCTTTGGGTGCGGGGGGGGAAATCAAAAACTATCAGGGGGATTATCTGCATATCAACGATGCTAATTTGGGAGGGGCAAAATCTAATTTATATATTACCGAAGCGGTTACCCAGGAGGTAACGGTAAAGCCGGAGGGGACGGAAACGAATCTGGTAATTGAATACCGTTATCCGCGCCGGGCGGATAATTGCAGTTTAGAACGCAAGGAGGGAGTATGTCTTGCCGGAACGAACCGGGATTACCTGCGGGTTTATCTGCCGGCCGGTTCCACTCTTTTGGAAGCGCGGGGTTATGAGAATAAAAATACCACCTTTGACGATTTAGGAAAAACCGTGGTTGACGGCTTTTTTGATATTTTCCCCCAGAGCATTAAGAAGATTCAGATTAGGTACAAGACGCCGGTCAAGTTCAGCGGGGAATACAAGGAACTGATTCAAAAACAGCCGGGCACGGAGAACAATCACTACAAAGTTTCCGTTAACGGCCAGGTGCAGGAATTTGATTTGGTCACCGATAAAGAAATCAGCCTAAAATTGTGAGAGTCGTTAAGGTAAGAGGGATAGTTTTGAAAAGGAAAAATATTGCCGAAAGGGATAAGCTGATTACCCTTTTTACCCGGGAAAAAGGGAAAATAGAAATCCTCGCCCGGGGAATACGAAGTATCAAAAGCCGCCGGGCGCCCCATCTCGAACTGTTTAATGAAGCGGAAATAATTTTACATAAGGGCCGGACTTTTGAGGTGGCCAGCGAGGTCAAAAGCACCAGCAAGGCAATTTCTGCCACCAGTCCGGGATTTTCTAACGTCGGCTATCTATTCTATGTTACGGAGATTGTCGATAAATTACTGCCGCTAGGGGTATCCCAGGATAGGGTTTATGAAGCTTTTCAAAAATATCTGCGGGATTTAGCCGGTCATTCCTACCCGCGAGCGGTTGCGGAGAGAAAAGCAAAGGAATTTGTTATAAAATTATTATGGGAATTGGGTTTTCTCCCGAGAGGGCAGTATCCGCAGACCGGAGTAACCGATTTTGTGGAACAGATCGCCGAAAGGCGGGTTAAAACCCGGAGAATTTTGGAAGAAATATGAACGACAATTTAATGGAAAAGCTTGTCAGTTTATGCAAGAGACGCGGTTTTATTTATCCCGGAAGCGAGATCTACAGCGGTTTAGCCGGCACCTGGGATTACGGTCCGGCCGGTACGGAGCTCAAGAGAAACCTGAAGAACGAGTGGTGGAAAGCGATGGTTTACCAACGGGAAGATACGGTGGGAGCGGATGCGGCGATTATGATGAATCCGCGGGTTTGGGAAGCCTCCGGGCATATAGAGGCATTTACCGATCCGCTTGTCGAATGTAAAATTTGTCATGAAAGAGTAAGAGCCGATCATCCCAAGCAATCAAAGAACACGAGAGATTACACCCGCATAAAACCGTCTGGACCCAGCCCCGCAAATTTAATCTGCTTGTCCGCTCCTACTTGGGGGTGGTTGAAGGCGCGGAAACCGCGGTTTATTTGCGCGGCGAAATTACGCAGGGGGTTCATGTTAATTTTAAGAATATCCTCGGATCGACCAGGGTCAGAATCCCCTTCGGGGTAGCTCAGATCGGCAAAGCTTTCCGTAACGAAATTACCCCCGGCAATTTTACTTTTCGTTCCCGGGAATTTGAGCAAATGGAGCTGCAGTTTTATATCCGGCCGGAAGATAAAGAAGGGCAAAGGTGGTTTGATTATTGGAAAGGTCAGCGGATGGATTGGTATACGGATCTAGGAATAAATAAGGAAAAATTGCGTTTCCGGGATCATGAGGAAGATGAGCGGGCGCATTACGCCCGGGCGGCAACGGACATTGAATATGACTCTCCTTTCGGTTGGCAAGAGTTTGAGGGTATTCACCACCGCGGCAATTGGGATTTGTCGCGGCATGCACAATTCTCGGGCCAGGATCTGCGTTATCGTGATCCCGAAACCGGAGAGGAATTTATTCCCTGGGTGATCGAAACTTCGGGCGGGGTAGACCGGGCGTTGTTGTTTTTTCTGCTGGACGCTTATCGGGAGGACGCTAAAAGAATTTACCTCAAACTGGATCCCCGCCTGGCCCCTTACAAAGTTGCGGTCTTCCCGCTGGTGGCTAATAAGGAAGCCTTAGTACACCAGGCCAGGGAAATCTACCAACAATTAAAAGGGAAATTTTTCTCAGTTGCTTGGGATGAGAGGGGCAATATCGGGAAACGTTATTATGCTCAAGACGAAATCGGCACCCCCTGGTGCCTTACCGTTGATTATCAAACACTTGAGGACGGTACGCTGACTATAAGAGACCGGGATAGTACTGGACAAGAGCGAGTACCGGTTGTTAAACTGGAAGAAGAGATCACAAAGCGGCTGGCGGGGAAAGTTCAGCGATCAGAAGGATGATTATGAATAAAAAGGTTTTAATTATTATTGCCGTAATTATAGTGGGTTTACTGGGGGCTCTGGTCGGGGGAGGATTGTGGTTTAAGGCCCAGTTTAATCAGCCGGCGAAGGAGGCTAACCCACATCTGCCGCCGTCGCAATCGACCGTGCACAAAATTGATTTGTCCACCCAACCGGAGTGGGTTCAGAAACTGGAAGTGACCGCGGTTAAGGGGCAAAGCGTTAACGGCCTGCAAAATGTCAGCATCAGCGTCAAGGGCATCCCCAAGGGGCTGGTAAAAACCCTGGAATACGTAATGCAATTTGAGACCACCAATAGGGGCAGCCAGGGGGCTTATTCTACCACCCCAATCGATTTGCAGGGGGCGGCCGTCTGGACGAAGACTATGGATTTGGGAACCTGCTCAACCTATAGTTGTGTGCCTTACAAAGGCGTTAAAAGCCTTGACTTAGAGTTAGATTTTATTACGACTTCCGGCGATAAACCCGCCTGGTCTAAAACTCTCGATTTGGCTTCGTAATCTCCCCGGATTTTAGCATTCCTTTGTGAAAATGGGTCTTGACACTCTGTGAAAAATGAGGCAAACTAGTGTAAAGTAGTACATATTAGTGATTATTAGTGAACAAATATTTCTTAGGAACCTATGAGCCAAAGCTCTTGGCCGGAGGGCAACTGGCGCTGCCAGCCAAGATCAGAAGAGTTTTAAACGACGACAACCTGATTTTATCTACCGGATTTGACAAGTGCATATTCGGATTTTCCCCCGAAGGGTGGGAAAAAATTATCCAGGCGGGATTTGACCGGCCGGTATTCACGGCCGACGGAAGGATAATCAGGCGGCAGATTTTTTCCGCCGCCGAAGAGGTAGAAATGGATCCGCAGGGAAGATTCAGCGTACCGGCTAATTTAAGGGAATTTGCGGATCTTTCCCAGGATATTGTAGTCATCGGAGCCGGGGATCATTTTGAAATTTGGAATAAGGCTAATTGGACGCAGATGAGGGACAAGCTTAAAGAGACGGTCTCATAGGCCCATGGAACAGTTCCACGTTCCGGTTCTTTTAAAAGAAACCTTGGAGTTTTTAAACGTTCGTCCGGGTGAGAAATATATCGACGCGACTTTGGGCGGAGGGGGACATACCTGGGCGATTATCCATGCGGGGGGGAAAGTATTGGGAATTGATCAAGATAAAGAGGCTCTGGAATATGTTAAATCAAATCCCGAATTCCCAGTCCCGAATTCCCGACTGGTGATAACCTACGGGAACTTTGCACATTTAAAGGAAATAGCGGCGGAAGCCAATTTTTCCCAGGTTGCCGGAATATTACTGGACTTAGGATTATCCGGCTATCAGGTGGAATCTGCCGGACGGGGTTTTAGTTTTCGTCAGGACGCGCCTTTAGACATGCGCATGGATCAAACCGTGGAAACGGCAACGGCAGCGGATTTGCTTAACGGTCTGGGCCGGGAAGAGTTGGCGAAACTGTTCCGGGTTTACGGAGAGGAACCATTCGCCCAAGCGTTAGCCCGGGCGATAGTACGGCAAAGGAAGACGGGGAAAATTACCACCACGGCACAGTTAGCGGAAATTGTCAGCCGGGTGGTCGGCAAGCGGCAGGGTAAAATACATCCGGCAACTTTGGTTTTTCAGGCGTTGCGGATTGCGGTTAATGATGAAATTAATTGCCTGAAGGCTGTTTTGCCGCAAGCGCAGGAACTTTTAAAAAAGGACGGAAGGTTGGTAGTTATCAGCTTTCATTCTCTGGAGGACCGGATCGTGAAAGATTATTTTCGGGGCCAGGCGGTTTTAAAAGTTTTAACGGAAAAACCGCTCGCCGCTACGCCTGAGGAAATAAGAATTAATCCCCGGGCCCGCAGCGCGAAATTGAGAGCGGCGGAAAAAACCGTTAAGGAGTAGGGAAATTAACCTTAAGGCAGAAGGTATGCTGATGAAAAAATTATATCTGGAACAACAGCAAAAAAGGGACCGGCGGGGGCTTTGGACCACCGCGGTTATTCTCCTGATTTTAGGCCTGGTCTGTACCATCCGCATCATGGTCGCTAATCAGCTGGTGGAAGCCTCGGAAAAGCTGCATCGTTTAGAAACCCGCCGAGCGGAGCTGCTTGCCCAAAAGGAACTTTTATCACAGCAGGTAACCGCGGCCAAATCTCTGGTCAAAATCCGTATCGAAGCTTCCGCCATGGGATTTGTTCCGGCCGAAAAAGCGGTTTATGTAAATATTTCTTTGCCGCTTGCAGCTAAGCTGCCATGAGTTTTTCCGTCCGCCTGCGCGCCCTTTCGTTGTTATTTATTCTGGGTTTCGCCATTATCGCCTTACGGCTTTTTTTTTGGCAAATTCGTTCGGCTGACAGTTTAGCGGCTATTGCCGACGCGCAACACTTCAGTACTTTGGTGATTCCGGCCAAAAGAGGAGAAATCCTTTCTGCCGACAACAATGTCCTGGTAGCCAATCAGCCGGCTTTCATGCTTTATGCCGACCTGCGGCTCTTTAAAAATAACCCGGCGGAGACGGCGGAAAAATTGACTCCGCTTCTCATGGCCGACATGAACATACCGGCAACTGACTCGGCAGAACCGCAAAAAGTGGCCTCCGACCTAAAGGAGAACCTTACCAGGCTGTTGGGACAGGAAGGGTCGTTTTGGACGGTTCTGCGCCACAATTTGAGCCGGAAAACCAAAGAGGAAATCGCCAACCTTAAGGTTGGCGGGTTGGGTTTCGAAGAAGAGCAAACCAGATTTTACCCCGAAGCTTCTATGGCGGCCCAATTATTCGGTTTTGTCGGTTCCGACGAGAACGGAACGCCCAAAGGTTATTTCGGCCTGGAGGGTTACTATGACCGGGAGCTGGCCGGCCGTCCGGGACTGAAAAAGCTGGAGAGAGACGCTTTTAACCGGCCGATCGCCATCGGTAGCGAATTTAACGAGCCCTCGGAAGACGGCAGGAGCCTGCTTACCTCCGTGGACCGAAATGTCCAGCAAATTGTAGAGGAAAAGCTCCAGGCCGGTATGAAGGATTGGGACGCTCCGGAGGGTACGGCCATAGTCGCTGATCCTTATAGCGGAAAAATTATCGCCATGGCTTCATTCCCCGCATATGATCCCGCGAATTATGCTTTTTATCCGGAAAACAACTACGATAATCCAGCGGTAGCCGAAGCTTTCGAACCCGGTTCAATTATAAAGCCCCTGATCATGGCGGCGGCGATAAACGAGGGTAAAGTTAAACCGGAAACCGTCTGTGACCGTTGTGCCGGTCCCCGGCAGATAGAGGGGGGAATAATCCGTACTTTCAACAACAAATACCACCCTAATACTACCATGACGGAAACTTTGGAAAATTCGGATAATACCGGAATGGTTTTTGTCGGAGAGAAACTGGGAAAAGAAAAACTGCTGCACTATCTGGATATCTACGGATTCGGAGGAAAAACCGGCATCGATCTTCAGGGAGAAGAGGCGGGGACTTTTGATCCGGGGAAGGACTGGTATCCGCTGGATTTGGCGACGCTTACTTTCGGCCAGGGGATCGCGGTTACAGCCGTCCAGATGATACGCGGCTACTGCGCCTTGGCTAACGGGGGGATGTTGGTAACGCCGCAGGTGGTTACCAGCGTCCGGGATGGTGATCGGGCGGTAGAGATTAAACCGAAAATCGGCCCGCGGGTTCTTTCCGAAGCTACTACCAAGACCATAGCGGAAATGATGGTCAGCGTCACGGAAAAAAGCCCGCTGCATTTTCCCCGCGACCGGATAGCCGGATTGTCCCGTTTCAAAATTGCCGCTAAATCCGGTACCGCCCAGATTGCCATCGCGGGTCATTACGCGCAAGGTAAAACCATCGGTTCCGTTATCGGTTTTGCCCCGGCGGACAATCCTAAATTTCTCTTGCTGGTCAAACTGAATGAACCGGCGGTTCGTCCTTGGGGCTCGGATACCGCCGGCCCGATCTTTTTTGCCATTGCCCATGACCTTCTGCTCTATTATGGAATAAGTCCGTAAGGTGATAAAATAGACTGTCGGCATGCTACAAAGGGTTAAAAACATCTTTCACCTGCTGGAAGCGGTGGTAGCGGCACTGGCTTTCGGCTTTCCCTCGCGGAATTTGGTTATCATCGGAGTTACCGGGACCGACGGAAAAACTACCACCACGAACTTAATCCACCACATTTTGACCGCCGCCGGGTACCGGACCGGTATTTTGTCTACCCTTTCCGGCCTGCATACGACGACCCCGGGCAGATGGAAAGTCCAAAAATTTTTAGCTACTGCGAAAAACGGCGGATGTACCCATATCGTCCTGGAGGTTTCTTCCCATGCCATCGATCAATATCGGGTTTGGGGAATAAATTTTCAGGTGGGGGTTTTGACCAATATAGCCGACCACGAACATCTGGATTATCACGGAACTTTTGAGCGATATCGGAATACCAAGATAAAATTTCTAAAATCCTGCCGAAAAATAATCGTTAACGCGGACGATTTGTCCTCCGCGCGGCTTTTAGCGGGCTTAAGGCGGGACCGCTATTTAACATACGGTATTTACCAGCCGGCGGACATAAATTCGCAAAATTTTCCCTGCCGGTCAAAACTAATCGGCGAGTTCAACGAATATAATCTTTTGGCCGCGATAGCCGCCGCTAAGATTTTGGGCATTGAGGCGGAAGTGATCAGCAAAGCGGTCGGCACTTTTGAACCGCTCTCGGGGAGAATGGAGATTGTAAACCGCCGCCCCTTTACCGTGATTGTAGATTTTGCCCACACACCCCAGGCCTTCGGAAAGGTTTTACCGGAAGCACGAAACTTATTGGGGAAAAACGGTCGCCTGATTCATGTATTCGGGGCGACCGGCGATCGTGATAAGAGCAAAAGGCCGCTGATGGGGCAAATTGCTTCGCAATACGATGACGTAATTATGCTTACCCACGAGGATACTTATGCGGAAGACCCCTCAGTAATTATCAGCCAAATTGAAAAGGGGATTAACGGCAAAGTCTTTAATTTCGGCGGCAGCTTCCCTGACGAGAAGCGGAAATATTACCTCCGCTTTGCCCAAAGGAAAGAAGCGATTAAACAGGCAATAGAACTTGCTAAACCCGGAGATGTAGTCCTTTTAACCGGCGTCGGCCACCAGCGGTCGATGAATATCGGGGGCAAAGAAATTCCGTGGAGCGAACAGAAAATAGCTAAGGATCTTTTGGGCCATGCCGACCATCGCTGATTATTATCAAGCCTTACCCCCAAAAAAGGATAGCCGCCGGGGTTTTGTTTTTGGATAAAGCAGGCAAGGTTTTGCTACTTAAGCCGACAGATAAAAAGCCTTGGGAAATACCCGGGGACTATCCTTTAGGGAAGATATCTGTAACGATAATTCTGGCCTTGCCGTCGGGAATTTTAAATTCCACCTCAGTATCCGGTTTAACGCCCCAAACATTTCTTCCAACAGGAGATTTATAGGAAATAATTGTGGATCCATCATCATCAATTTTCTTATTAGCAGCCTCTATTGGCCCAAGGAGAACAAAATTACCAGTCTCGCTTTCATACGGATATTTGATTATTGCTCTAAATTTAGTTCCGAATCTAACTGACCCGTCCTGGGTCTCTACATACTTAACTGCTTTCGTAAAAACATCCCTCAGATCTTTTTTTCGTCTGGGGATTTCAAATTGAAGTCTGGTCTTTAGCTCTTTAAACTGAGTAGTTTCAGGTAGGTCAGAGTCTTCGCGTGCGACTATTCCCAATTCTTCTAAGGTTCGTTTCTCATCAGAAGCAATATCCTCTTTTTGTTTAAACAAGATATTAACTCCGACTTGTGAAACAAGGATTAATTTATCCGACAAGGCAAGCCTCTTTACTTCGTAGTCGGGGAGGTGATTTATTTTTTCTCCGTTTAATGTTTCCATATCTGGTATAGTATGTAAACCGTGGGGATTATAGCACTGATTCCCCAAACAGAGATTGCTTAAAGCAGGATAAATATCCTATAATTTAAATATGATTAGCACGGAGCGTGAAGGATATTTAGTTGGACCTACGGCATTGGGTAAACTTCAGGATCAAAGGAAAACCGATTACAAAACTTATATACGTAAAGCCCCGGTAACACCGCTTAGAACGCAATATGGAACTTTTGAAATGATAATCAATCGGTCGCAAATCGATTACTCAGTTAACATTACAATGTAAAATATCTTCAAACAAAGAAGGAACGAATGGGGCACTCATTAAATAAAACCTGTTTAGAGCACCAAAATACCTGAGAATGGAAAAATAATATGACAAGTTATCAGAATAAAAAGGTCGCTATATTGGGATGGGGGATAGATACCAGGGATTGTGTGCCGTGGCTTTTAGAGCAGGGAGCGAAAATTACGGTTTTCGATAAAAAGAAGGTAGCGGAAAATGGGGAAGAATTTTCGGGAATAACATGGGAGTTAGGAAAAGAAGACTTCGGCGATTTGACTAAATTTGAGACCGTAATCCGCAGCCCCGGGGTATATCGCTATCGAAAAGAGATTATTGAAGCTGAAAAAGCGGGGGTGGAAATTTCCTCCAAGACGAAACTATTTTTTGATCTCTGCCCGGGACAAATTATCGGGGTGACGGGTACCAAAGGTAAAGGAACCACAGCGACCCTAATTTATCAAATGCTTAAGGCGGGAAGCAAAGAGGCTTATCTCGGCGGAAACATCGGCGAAAAAGTATTTGATTTTTTGCCCCGCTTAAATAAAAACAGCTGGGTGGTATTGGAGCTATCCAGCTTCCAACTTATCGATCTTTCTAAAAGCCCCCATATTGCGGTAGTTTTGATGGTTACCTCCGAACATCAGGATTGGCATCCGACAGTTGAAGAATATGTTAATGCCAAGAAAAATATTGTTTCTCATCAACAAAAAGATGATTTTTCTGTCGTAAACCGTGATTACCCGCATTGTCGGGATATAGCTGATGCCGCCACCGGAAAAGTTATTTGGGTCAGCGGCGGTGACTTAAAAGATTTCGCTAGCGGGGATATCGGATTAAGGGGAGAGCATAACCGGGAGAATGTGGCGGCTGCGGCAACGGCCGCTAAGTTAGCAGGGGTTCCGGAGCCTATAATCAGAAAGGTAATTAAAACGTTTAAAGGTTTAGAGCATCGCCTGGAAGAGGTAGCGGTAATTGATGGGGTAACTTACTTCAATGATTCATTTTCTACTGTCCCGGAAACTACTATCGCCGCGATTAAATCGTTTAGGGAACCGTTAATTTTAATTGCCGGTGGAAGTGAAAAAGGATCGGACTTTACCCATTTAGGGAAAGAAATAATTAAGGCTAAGAATATCAGGGCGGTAATTTTGATAGGTTTAATGGCGAAAAGAATAACCAAAGCCGTCCGGCAGGCCGAAAATGAGCAAAAAAAGGGAAAATCGGTTAAAATAGTAACCGGCTGTCGGAATATGGGCGAAATTATAACCACTGCCCGTAAACTTGCCAGTCGCGGCGATATCATCCTCCTGTCCCCGGCGGCTGCAAGTTTTGATATGTTTCAGAACTATAAAGACAGAGGAAACCAATTTAAGAAGGCAGTATTAGATTTAAATCATATATATGAGTAATAAACCTGTGCGAGTACATTTTATGGGCATAGGCGGGTCGGGAGCCAGTGCGGTGGCGCGGATTGCCCGGGGATATGGTTATGAGGTAAGCGGTTGTGATCTGGAGGAGGGAAGAATTACCAGATTGCTGAGAAATGAGGGTATCCCGGTAGAGATTGGCCATAACGCGGCTCATCTGAAAAATATCCGTCTGTTAGCCCACACCTCGGCTGTTTTTTATCAAAGCGCTAAAGAGCCGGAGTATCTGCAGGCCAGAAAAAGAAAGATTGCCGTAACTTGGGAAGAATTTATGGCCCGCTATCTAATGCCGGAAAAGTTTGTCGTTGCTGTTGCCGGTACCCACGGCAAAGGAACCACCACGGCAATGTTAGCCTGGATATTGGACCAGGCGGGAACCGATCCGACCTGCGAAATCGGAGCCAATTTGTTAGATTGGAACCGAAAAAACTTTCGTGTCGGAAAATCCGAGTACTTTATTTGCGAGGCAGATGAATTTCGGGATAAATTTCTCCTTTATAAACCCAACCTGTTAGTCGTCACCTCCGTAGAAATGGATCATCCGGAATATTTTAAAAATATTAACCAGATTTTAGGTTCCTTTAATAAATTGATACGGCGAATGAAAGCCCCCAAAATATTGGTGATAAATCAGGAAGACGGGGGATGTAAAGAGCTGATAAAGTCAGTTAAGTCGGTAAAAGGGTTAAAAATAATAAAATATCAGAGGTTCAAAAATAACGAAATCAAACTGAAATTACCCGGGGAACATATCCGCGCGGATGCCGCGGCCGCTTTTGCCGCCGCTAAGGCCTTGGGAATCGCTCCGAATCAAATAAAACAATATCTGGAGAGTTTTTCCGGACTGGAGAGGCGTTTTGAGTACCGCGGTAAAACCGCCGAGGGGGTAGATATATATGATGATTATGCTCATCACCCGACCGCCGTACGGGTAAATATCGCTGCCGCCAGGGAGCGGCGGATTAAAGGTAAACTTTGGGTTGTTTTCCAGCCCCATATGTACGCCCGCCTGCAATTGTTGTTTGCGGATTTTAAGGAAGCTTTAAGAAAAGCCGACCGGGTGGTGGTAACCGATGTCTATACCCGGAGGGAAAAAGAAATTTCTAAACCGACAGGAAAGGATTTAGCCTTGGCCATCGGCGGTCCCCAGGCTACTTACGTAGGCGGGGATTTGACCAACGTGGCGAACTTCATTCGCCGCAATACCGCTAAAAACGATACGGTATTACTCATGGGAGCGGGGGATATTTATCAGATTTCGGACCTGCTTTTTAGCCGTTAAGCGCCTATGGATCAATTCCAGGGGGATTTGGAAAAAATTACCGGAGAGGGGACATTAAAAAGAGGGGAACCGATGTCCCGGCACACCACTTTTCAGATCGGCGGTCCGGCGGAATTTTACCTTGACGTCAACACCCCCGCCGTCTTAAAAAAAGTTTTAGATATCGCTTCCCGTTATCGGGTACCGCTATTTGTCTTTGGCGGCGGTTCCAACATCTTAGTAGGGGATCAAGGGATAAAAGGATTAACGGTTCGTTTCCATAGTGAAGAATTTGTCCTAAAAGGAAAAACGCTCAGAGTCGCCGCCGGTATGGGATTAGCCAAAATCGCGATGGAAATGATTAATCGGGGTTTATCTACGGGCCTGGAAAATTTAGCAACCGTTCCCGGAACCGTCGGCGGAGCTATCTATAATAATTCCCATTGGCAGGATAAGTTGCTGGGTGATTTTCTTCTGAAGGCGGAAATTTATACCCCCCGCCAAGAGGTTAAGGAGGTCCCGGCGGACTACTTCCGCTTTGCTTATGATTACAGTATTCTAAGGGACAGCGGTGACATTGTCCTTACGGCGCTATTTCCGGTGGGTAAAGGTGTGAAGGAAGAGATGTTAAAGGCGGTTATTGCCAATAATCAGACCCGTTCACTTTCCCAGCCGCTGGATACCAAGTGCGCCGGCTGTACTTTCCGTAATCCCTCAAAGGAACAACCGGCGGGAAAACTTATCGAGCAATGCGGCCTAAAGGGCAAAATAATCGGCGGGGCAAAGGTTTCCCAAAAACACGCAAATTTTATTATTAACAACGGTAACGCAAGCGCCTTCGATGTTCTAAAATTAATAGAATTATGCCGAAGGGAAGTGCGGCAAAAGTTCGGCTTGGACTTAAAAGAGGAAATTTTTCTGGTAGGGGAATTTGCTCATGACTAAGTATCTCATCACGGGCGGTACCCGCCTGAAAGGCACCGTCGTTTTACGCGGAGCCAAAAACGCCGGTTTTAAGGCCTTAATCGCCGCCCTGCTGGGTGATTCCCCCAGCACGATTAATAATCTCAGTGAAATCGGAGATGTGGAAACCACTAAAGAGGTAATCCGCAGTTTGGGGGGGGAGGTTGAGGACAGCGGCGATCATAGCTTAAGGGTTTTTCCCCAGGGTTTATCCTCTTTTGACGCTCCGCGATCCTGCGGAATGAAATCCCGTGCCGCTACAATGTTCGCCGGACCGTTGCTGGCAAAGTTCGGACAGGCGATTCTTCCGCTACCCGGGGGCGACAGGATCGGCAGCAGGCCGATCGACCGCCATCTGGCCGGATTGGAAGCGCTGGGAGCGGAAATTTCCCTTAAAGGCAAGACTTTTTATATCCGGGCGCCTCACGGACTGAGAGGGGGCAGCTACAGATTTCCTAAAAATAGCCATACCGGAACGGAAACTTTAATTATGGCCGCCGTCAAAGCGCGGGGCAAAACGATTTTAGAAAACGCCGCTGCGGAACCGGAGGTCGATAATCTTATCGATTTTTTAAATAAAGCGGGAGCCAAAATTAAAAGAAGCGAGCCGCGCCGCCTGATAATCGAAGGCGTCAGTAATTTGCGGGGGGTAAACCACGAGGTTATGCCGGACCGGAATGTCGCTGTCACTTTTGCCTGTGCCGCTCTGGCAACCCGGGGGGATATTTTTATAGAACACGCTGATCCGACGGTGTTGGCGGCTTTCCGGGAGCAGGTGGTAAAAACCGGCGGAGGGTGGGAAGAGGCCAAGGGGGGTTTGCATATTTTTTGGCGGGAACCTCTAAAAAGCACGCAAGTGGTTACCGGCCCCTATCCGGCGTTTATGACGGACTGGCAGTCGTTATGGGCGACGCTCATGACCCAGGCGAAGGGAGAATCGCTTATCCACGAAACCGTTTTTGAGAACCGCTTCGGCTATCTTGCCAATTTACGGCAAATGGGAGCGCACACGCAGCTCTATAACCCCGAAGTTAGCGATCCGGCGGAACTCTATAATTTTAACCTGGAAAACGATCGTCTGGAAAACTTTCATGCCGTCCGCATTTTCGGCCCTAGCGGTTTAAGAGGAAAAGAGGTAACCATTAACGACGTCAGATCGGGTGCGACTATGCTCCTGGCCGGGATGATTGCTTCCGGTCAAACGCGGATCACGGACGAAACGTCTCAGATAGATCGGGGCTACGAAAAACTGGAAGAAAATTTGGTGGCTTTAGGTGCCAAAATAGAGCGGATAGCTGTAGTATAATAAATTTTAGGTTTTATGGCTCAGCTTTTAGGCCTTTTATTGCTCTCCTTTTTTGTGACGGCGGTACTGATGGTTCCTTTCATCGATTTTCTTTACCGGATGCGGATCAGCAAAACGGATGAAGGAAAAAGGGTGGACACGCTGAATCAGTTTACTCCCATTACCGCCAGGCTTCTAAGTTATAAAAAGAAAGTTCCTATCGGAGCCGGGGCTTTGGTTGTCGCCGTGACCACTTTACTTTCCCTTTGGTCCTACGGCTTATTATCCGTTGAGGCCCGGCCGGCGGAATTATTTATTGTTATTTTTACAATGCTTTCCTTTGCCCTGCTGGGTTTATATGATGACATTAAGAAAAATTTTCATAAAAACGATAGCGGCTTTTTTGGATTGCGCTGGCGGCATAAATTAATTATCCAGGTTTTGGTGGGTGCTTTTATCGGTTTATATTTTTGGCTTATCCTGGGCTATGATTTCGTCAACATCCATTGGTTCGGAACCTTAAACATGGGGGTTTTGTTTGTTCCCTTAGCCGCTTTTGTTGTGGTCGCTTTTGCCAACGCTTATAATATTACTGATGGTTTAGACGGACTTTCCTCCGGGGTCTTACTTATTTGCCTGGTGGCTTTTACTATTTTAGCGGCCCAGCTTTTACATCCCTCGCTGGCATTATTTTTAGCTGTCTGGATAGGTTCCCTGATCGCCTTTTTATATTTTAATATCTATCCGGCCCGCGTGGAGCTGGGAGACACAGGCGCTCTGGCTTTCGGGGCTACCATGGCGGTAGTCGGACTTTTAACCGGAAAAATATTTGCCCTCACGATAATCGGGGGGGTATTTATCGTGGAAGTCGCCAGTTCCTTAATCCAGATGTTGTCCAAGCATTTCTGGGGCCGGAAATTTTTTACCGTTTCCCCCCTGCATCTCTGGTTTATGTATAAGGGTTGGGAAGAACCGAAAGTAGTCACCCGCTTTTGGCTGATTGCGCTTCTGTTTGCCGTTTTCGGTCTTTGGCTCGGGGTAATAAAATGAAGCATTCTCCTCTCGACTGGTATCTCCTGGCCGTGGTCCTTATTTTGCTCGCCTTCGGGGTACTGATGGTTTATGACGCTTCTTCTTCTTCAGCGTTGCGTGATTTCGGGGATAAGTATTATTTTCTCAAAGACCAGCTAAAGTGGTCGCTTTTGGGAATTGCGGGAATGGTCGGGGCTTCCTTTTTTAATTACCGCCGGTTTTATAAATTGTCACCGCTTATTCTCATCGGTTCACTAGCGCTCCTGGCTCTGGTTTTTATTCCCGGTTTCGGAATCCGGGCTTACGGTGCGCATCGCTGGATCAATTTGCATTTTTTTGTATTGCAGCCGTCGGAATTTGCTAAATTGGCTCTTATTATTTACCTTTCCGCCTGGTTTGCCAACCGGGAGAAAGGCCGGCTTTTGCCGTTTGTAGTTTTATTGGTGATTTTTGTTACCTTAATTCTCTTGGAGCCGGATATGGGTACCGCGATTATTCTCAGCGGTATGGGGTTGATTATGTATTTTTTATCCGAGGCCCCGCTTTGGCACGGCTTAGCTTTGTTACCGTTTGCGGGCGTCGGAGCTTTCCTTTTAATTTTGCGCTCCTCCTATCGCTTAAAACGGTTAACTACATTTTTAGATCCGTCAGCGGATCCCCTGGGGGCTTCTTATCATATCCGTCAGGTGTTGATTGCCTTGGGCAGCGGAGGTTTATTGGGTTTAGGATTGGGCAATTCCCGGCAAAAATATTCCTATCTGCCGGAAGCGACTACCGATTCGATCTTTGCGATTATCGGTGAAGAATTGGGTTTTATCGGGGCCATCATATTGTTGGCCGCTTTTGCCTTTGTTTTTTTGCGGGGCTTTAGAATCGCTTTGAAAGCGGGGGATAAGTTCGGCAAGCTATTAGCCGCCGGGATTGTCAGTTGGTTGGCTTTGCAAACAATCGTCAATTTGGGTTCAATGGTGGCGATTATTCCCCTGACCGGAGTTCCCCTGCCTTTTGTATCCTACGGAGGTTCAGCCCTGGTGACGGAAATGGTTGCGGTCGGGATTTTACTTAATATCAGCAAGAACAAAGCATGAAGAAGATATTTATTACCGGAGGGCATTTCAGTCCTGCCGCGGCGGTTATTTCTCTTTTGGAGAAAAGCGGCCAATGGCAAATATATTATGTCGGGCGGAGGACGGCCATGGAGGACGACCCTAGCGAAGCCCTGGAGTATCGGGAGCTTTTTCCCGATAAAAATTTACACTATTTGGTAATTACCACCGGCCGTTTACAACGCCGGTTTTTTGTCAATGTAGGACAGTCGCTAAAATCTTTAAGTAAGATGGTAAGCGGTCTCCTGCAGGCTTTTTATTGGCTTGGCAGGTATCGCCCGAACGTCGTCCTTTCCTTCGGCGGCTATGTTGCCTTACCGGTGGTGGTAGCCGCTTATTTTTTTGGAGTACCGGTAATTACCCACGAACAAACACTTGCCCCCGGGCTGGCCAATAAGATTATTTTCCGTTTATCGCGGAAAGTTTTAATTTCCTGGCCGGTTTCCGGCAAACATTTTCCCGAGAGCAAAGTTGTTTTAACCGGTAATCCTCTGAGGGAAAAAGTAAAAGAGCTGGCACAAAATTACCGCCCGCCAGACGGAAGCGACGGGAGGACACCGCAGATCTATATTACCGGGGGAAATCAGGGAGCGCACGTAATCAACCTGGCCGTGGAGGAAATTTTAGGCAAGCTTTTGGAAAAATATCGGATAGTCCACCAAACCGGCGACTCCTGCTTGTTTAAGGATTTTGACCGGCTGGTGAAATTGCGGGAGAAACTCCCGGCGCCGTTGGCGGCCAGATATGAATTACACAAATTTTTAAATGAAACAGAAGTAGCCGGGATATTAGCCGGTGCGGATTTGGTGATCAGCCGCAGCGGGGCTAATACGGTTACGGAATTGGCCGCCGTCGGCTTGCCGGCTGTTTTTATTCCCCTCCCTTTCGCCACCGGCGGCGAGCAGCTCGCTAACGCCCGGTTACTAAAAGACCGCGGAGCCGCCGAGATTTTAGACCAGGAGCATCTTACCGGCAGATCTTTGCTCTCGCTAATAGACAGGATGATTGGAAAAATAGGAAAATACCGCGAAGCGGCTCGGGCCTCCCGCAGCCTTATTTCCCTGGAGGCCGGGGAAAATATCGTGCAGCAGATAGAAAACCTGACGATAAGGTCCTGATGAAAAAGGCGATAATATTACCTTTATTTTTGATTGGGACGGTTTCGGTTCTTAGCATTGGAGTAATTGCCAAAACCGCTCCCGTCTGGCAAAGCAAGATCAGCGGCAGCAAAATAGTCCGTCCGGTAATCGTGCCCGACCTGAAAATTGCCCTAGGAAATAAGCTTATGGAGAGCAATATCCCGCCGGATTTACCGGTTTGGGAGACAAATGACGCTTTGGTAGCCTCCTTTTCCGGAACCGTGGTCTATTTTCCGAAAAATCAGGAATTCAGCGGACCTATCAGGGCTTTACAAATTATTTGGAATCGATTTACAATTGAAGGAAGAAAACCAAAGGAAATAGATCTGCGTTTTGATAAACCCGTTTTAAGATATTAAGAATGGCACGGGATAAAATTCTTACGGCTATCGATGTCGGGTCCAGTAAAATTACCACCGTAATCACGACGCTGGACAAGGACGGCAACTCTTCGGTTATCGGGGTCTCAACCGTTGACTCACATGGCTTAAAAAAGGGCCAGGTCGTAGATATAGAAGCTACCGTTGCCGCGGTTTCCGCGGGGGTGGAGGCGGCGGAAAGAATGGCCGGAGTTTCCGTCGGCGAGTCTTTTGTTTCTGTCGGGGGGGCGCATATTCAAAGCCAGAACAGCAAAGGAGTAGTCGCCGTTTCGGAGCCGGAGGGCGAAATTACCCCGGAGGATGTCCGCCGGGTAATTGAGGCGGCAAAAGCGATTTCCCTTCCCTCTTCGCGGGAAATACTTCATGTTTTACCCCGGGGCTTTATTGTCGACGGGCAGGAGGGGATTAAAGACCCGATCGGAATGACCGGGGTACGCCTGGAGGTGGAAACCCAGATTATCACGGGCGCTTCTACAACCATCCGTAATTTGGCAAAATGTATTTCTGAGGTGGGTATTGATATCCGTTCGCTGGTATTTTCCGGGCTGGCCAGCGCCCAGGCGGTATTATCAGAAACAGAAAAGGAGCTGGGGGTTATTTTGGTCGATATCGGTGCCGGCACGACTGACGTTTGTATCTATGTTGACGGCGCGCTGTCTTACTCCGCGGTTTTGCCTGTAGGAGCGCGAAATGTCACCAATGATTTAGCCGTAGGTTTGCGTTTTTCTTTAGAGTCCGCGGAGAAAATTAAACTGGCGTTGGCCAGTAAGCCAAAATACGCCGTTGCGCCGGATGAAAGCCTGCCGGCTAAAGAAGGCGGGAAGACGGAAAAAAACAATGATGAGTTAGATGTCGGGAGTCTGGGTTTATCCGAAGAAGTAAAAAAAGTGAGCCGGAAAACTTTAGTTGAAGGCATTATTAAACCCCGGCTAACGGAAATTTTTACTTTTGTGGGTATGGAAGTGCAGAAGAGCGGTTTTGCCGGCCTGACCCCCAGCGGAGTTGTGGTTACCGGCGGGGGAGCCGAGACCGTGGGTATTTTAGAAGCTTGCCGCAGCCGTTTGGTGATGCCTTGCCGGGTAGGGTCGCCGATTTTAGGAGCCGATTCCGGACTGACCGGCTTAATAGACGAACTGGGAGGCCCGCAATATTCCTCCGCGGTGGGGTTAATCTATTTTGCCAAGAATAATACTCAGGAGAAAAAGGATGCCGACTTGCGAAAGAGCTCCGGCTTTGCTAATATCGGGCAGAATTTACCCCTCAAAAATATTCTGCCTAGGGTAATAAGCTTTGTGAAAGGCTTTTTACCGTAGAAGTTGGAAGATTGAAAGGTAAATAAAATACTTGCCGTCCTTCTGCTTTCCGGGGCAAGTGAAATTATGCTCATTAAACCTGATCTCGCCAGATTCGCCAAGATCAAAGTAGTTGGCGTCGGCGGTGCCGGTTGTAACGCGGTTACCTCTATGATTGGTACCGGGACGATGAACGGCGTTGATTTTGTGGGCATTAATACTGATGCTCAAGCGCTCCTGAAATGCCAGGCGACAACGAAAATCCAGGTAGGGGAAAACCTGACTAAAGGATTGGGTTCCGGCGGCAATCCGGAAATCGGTCAAAAGGCGGCGGAAGAATCCGGGGAAAAAATCAAGGAAAAAATTTCCGACGCGGATATGGTTTTTATTACCTGCGGAGAGGGCGGAGGGACCGGAACGGGAGCCACTCCGATTGTCGCCGATATTGCTAAAGCTTCGGGAGCGTTGACCGTCGCGGTAGTCACCAAACCGTTTGTTTTTGAGGGAACCAAAAGGATGGTAACCGCCGAGGAAGGGCTAATGAACCTCAAAGATAAAGTTGACACCTTAATTACCATTCCCAACCAGCGGATATTAGAAGTCGTCGATAAAAAAGTTTCGCTTCTGGAGGCTTTTAAAATGGTAGATTCGGTGCTGGCTTCCGGTGTCCAGGGAATTTCCGATTTAATTACGATGCCGGGACTGGTTAATGTTGATTTTGCCGACGTGAGAACAATTATGAACAATGCCGGCTCGGCTTTGATGGGCATCGGGATTGGCAGCGGTGAGAATCGGGCCGGGATGGCAGCCCGCCAGGCGATATCCTCGCCGCTTCTTGAAATTACGATCGACGGAGCCAAGGGCGTGCTATTTAATATTATCGGCGGGGCGGATATGACAATGGTGGAGGTGGATGAAGCGGCAAAAATTATTTCCTCGGCTGCTGACGCCGATGCCAATATTATTTTCGGAGCCACCCTTGACGAGTCTATGGTCGACCAGATTAAAATTACGGTGATTGCCACCGGTTTTGATGAAAGCCGCCAGCGGTTGCGGGAGTTTTCCACGGACCGCCCGGCAACTCGGGTTTCCACCCCTTATATCGGTCCGACAGGGATTTTATCCGATAACGGTTTTAAACGGCAATCCAATCCCCTGATACCCGATAATGACGCTAATATCTCTGAGGAATCCCAGACAGAAGAGCCGCCACAACAGCCGACTGACGAGTTGGACATCCCCGCCTTCATGAGGCAGAGAAAATAAGGTGGTATCGCGGAGACCTGCCGGTTGGCGGGTGCCGTCCTTATTAATTGAGGACGGTTTTTTTGTTATGATAAAGACATGTTTAAGCCCGTTGATCTGAAAATTAATTTTCCGGAGATGGAGAAGAAATTACTTGAAGAATGGTATGCCGGTGGATTAGTGGCAAAGTATCTCCATAAAAACGATAAAGCCAGGAAAAAATTTTCCTTTCTGGATGGCCCGATTACGGCCAATAACCCCATGGGGGTGCATCATGCCTGGGGAAGAACCTATAAGGACCTTTGGCAGCGTTTTTATAACATGCGGGGTTACCGGCAGCGTTTTCAAAACGGTTTTGACTGTCAGGGTCTCTGGGTCGAGGTGGAGGTAGAAAAAGAATTAGGATTTAAAACAAAAAAAGACATTGAAGTTTACGGTGTGGCTGAATTTGTCAACCGCTGTAAAGAAAGGGTTTTAAAATACGCCGCGATCCAGACGGAACAGACGAAAAGGCTCGGGAATTTCAAAACTGGGGCTTCGTTGTGGCATTGATTACACTCAAAATGATCCGGGAATGGGTGGCAATCAAGGGGAAAATTTCTCGTGGAACAATTCATATTCTGCAAGCAATAAACCCTATCTAGAAGTTACTTATACTCCAGCTGGTGGGGGAGCCGGAACGGTATTTACCTTTCACTGATATAAAATCAGATCAAATGCAAAAATCCGATCATGATTTGCTGATTCGCTTAGAAGCGAAAGTTGACGCGCTTATAACCACGATCACTGAGCTTAAAGACGGCACAGCGGTCAAACTCACTGGCGCCATGACTTTCGTCTCACCTGGAAAGTGCTAATTGGGATTGCTGCCGGAATCGGCGGATTAGTTTGATTTGTTCTCTCGTCGCTTAATGACATTATGGCCTTAATAGGCAAGAAATAAGATGTTTAAAATTTTGATTCAGGCTGGACACCAAAATACGACTAACGGACAAACCGGAGCACCAGGAGAAATAGCTGCCAATATCCGGTTTCGGGATAAAGTGTCTCAAATTTTATTAGCAAGATTTCCAGATAAGTTTCAGTTATTTCTGGCTGATGCCAACTTCCAAAGCAATGAGGATTTCGATCTCGCGCTGGCAATCCATTGTGATGCAAATGTTTATGGCACTGGTGGTGGATTTATCGATTACCCCGATCCGTCAGTTGATTCAGCCAATGCGGAATCCAAAAGAATCAAAGAAGCGATTGAAAGTGAATATTTTACTCATTCGGGAATAACAAATCATCCAGAAAGATCGAATGCCAACACAAAGTTTTACTACTGGTGGTCAATGCTGTCAGCAAAAACTCCCTGCGTGATCATTGAAACCTGTGTTATCAAAGACGCTCACGACTCAGTTATTGCCGTTGATCCGGAAATTATTCCTAGTGCTATAGCCAGAGGAATCTGCAAAGCCTTTGGAGTAGCTTTTGATCCTGTTGTTCCAATTCATGATTACAAAAACGATTTGTTTCAGATTAAGGCAATTATTGATAACGGTGGTAAATGGTATTTGCGTTTCACTAATACCCAAAAGATTCAAAAAATTCTCGCGACGGCGGGCTTATGAGTAAAACTGAACAAGCTAAGCTTTCCTGGAAGGAACGCTTGGGAAAGTTAGAAATAAAGAAAAACGAATCCTGGGAAAAAGTTATTAGCAGGCTGGATTCTATTATCTTAAAAATTGGGATCATCCTGATAATCGGCATTTTGCTGTTACAAAAAGTCTTTTTCTTTCAGAGGTAGGGGGTGAACATATGAATATTAAACCCGGATATCAATCAACCGAATTTTATGTGACTCTGATTTCCCAAGCAGTTGGAATTTTGGCACTAACTGGTGTCGTAATCCCCGACCAAGCAGGGGAGTTGGTGAAAGCCATCGTAACAATTGCGGGGGCAGTAATTTCAATTATTCCAGCTGCTACCTATATTTATAATCGAACGTGGTTAAAGTCGAAAACTATCAAATAGATGTTAAAATAGCGCTTAATGCTAGAAAAGTGGCGATACAATCGAGCCCTTGAAGCTTCAAGGAAGTATCCAAATTCTGAATTACGCCATGTTTTTCTGGAACAAGAACTTCTTACTCAATCTGCGCTAAATAATTTAGGAGTTAAAGGAGCAGAAACTCCTCCTTCTCGAGTAGCAAAGGTGGGCCGAATGTTGATGGCACCAGAAACAATACCGGATTTGAGAGTTCCATATGCAGTGGAAGTTTTGGGAATGCCAGATGCCGGAAAGTCGACGATGATAAACCGCTATCTTCAAGAGCTGTGGGCTAGAAACGAACGTTACAAATTAGCCCTCGTTCCTGAAGGTGCTAGAAATGTTAAAGATAAATTTGGGGATTTGCGTTATACAGATCCGTTTACTTATTCCACTTTAGGTGGAACAGCTACCTTCATGGGTTATATTTCCTCACTGGAGAATTTAAATTCTGGATTGCGAATGGTAGTTTCAGATCGTGGACAGGTTGACAGACGGATTTTCCGGCGTGCTTTGTTTAGCAGGGGTGACGTTAGCCCGGAAATAATGACAGATGAGCAAGAGTACATTTGTGGATTAGAAAACACGCCTATCCAAGTTGGGGGAATGATTATGCTAATGATTCGCCCATCAGAGGCGATGCGTCGTGATCCCAAGCCGGGTCCAGTCAAAAACCCAGACTTTCTATCTCGAATTTATGAGCAGTATTGGCGTTTACATTGGGACATTCTCCAAGGCGATATCCCGTTCAGGATCTATACCTGTATTAACGCGGAGGAGAGTCAAGAAGAAGTGTACGAACGTTTTAAATATGCAATGGATACAACCATGAATATTCACGCTACATATTTAATGGCTCTTGCTCAGGCATTTCCGAATGAGTTTGACAAAGCAAGCGCTGAAGCCAAGTCGAAAGCAGGTCAACAAAGTGAAGCTGAGCGCCTGCTAGGAGAAAAGTTTGGTGGTAGAGTCAAAATTGTTGGTGGTGACGATATGCAATCAGAAGACGAGATTTTACAGAATCCGGTCATAGAGGGTTACAAGCTCAGAAAACGGAAGTAGATTGTTATTTAGCGATCTAATCGTGGTTGCAAATTTGGACAGGAGTGGTACAATACAGACTAGAGAATAGTTAAGTAAGTCCTGGATAAGGATGCGCTAGCAAATAGCAGCGACATTCCGTGCAAAGCTTCTCCTAGCGAGAAGCCCTCGCAAGAGGCGGTGGTTAGAATCCCCAGGGATTGACTATTCTTTTTTGGTGGCTTGAGGTGCTTTATCTGTAGCTTTAAGCGAAAGCCATTTGGCCACCTTTTCTATCTCGATAACCTTTTCAATTAGCTTCCAATAACTGTCATCATTGCGGTTATATTTGTAATTAAAAGCGCCGGCAACAAAATCAGCCAGTTGTAGCATTGGATTTTCTTGACTGTCTCCCTCAGTCAGTCTAATAAGAACGTGCGGGGAATTACCAAATACGATTCTGGTGACAGTATTTTCCATCGCCACCACGTCACTGTCTTTGACAAACTTCTGATCTAAAGTTAGGGTAATGGCCGGATGCAGTTCAACAGCCTCAACAAGCGACCAGCCAACAATCAAGCCATAATTTTCCGGAACATCAGCGACTTTGCGAGACGTGGTTTCCACGACCATTGCCACCACTTTTACGGGTTGCTTAGCGATAGCTTCCAAGATGTAGTTCCTAATTTTGGGAGAAGAGTTGCTAAACTTCAATTCCGGAAACTTTTTCCTCTCCTTTTTAGGAAGTTTTTCTCTGGCCCGCTTGATTATCCGCGTCAAGGCTTTATTAAGCGCAATTTCATCAATAAGAATGGTTACAGAGAAGAAAAAGGCCTCGTCATGTAAACTTGGAGATTCGTCGAGATAACCATAAACCATATTAGCCATGAAATTATTATGGATGGTATTCAGAGGTCCGGAAAGAGCGGAGTTAATGCTTAACTTTTAATTCTTTGGCAATTTTCTTTTCTTCTTCGCTTAATTCTTGTTTCAGCTCACTCACCATTCTGGCTTTCTTATTCCTGTCAGCGTCTAGAAGCTCCAAATAGCCAAAGAATTTTCGGTCAATTTCATCAAATCTGAGCTTATTCTCATTAATGACAGCTTGAATGGCACTAAGCTTGCCGCCTTTGCTATTAATGCCTTTTTCCAGCCTTTTAATCTTAGCGAGCATTGATCGTTCGTAACGGGTAAATTCTTTCCTTCTTTTGTCAAAATCCGAGAGGATTTGGTTAATCACTCCGGTATTCTTTTTAAGTTGGCGACGGTCTCTTATTAAAACGTGCAGGACGGAAATCAGAAGCACAATAGTGATGGCATCGGCAGGGGAGGAAGTATGGCTAAAGTCATGGACCAAACTACTTAGGGCGTCCATTACAAAATTATACGCCCTCGTTTATGGAAACCTCCACTAGTATTTTATTGTCTTTACGGGTGATTGTCCGACTAAAACGGCGGTCATTTTTAATTGGCCATTTATCAATTGAGTCCTGAATCTTGTCGAGGATCTTCTCCGGCGGGAGAGTCATGGAGAAAAACGGATGGTTTTCGGCGCCTCATAGTAAATCATCCCAATTATATTTGGTGTAATTCATCGTGGTTGTCAAATCTTTGTGACCGACTAGATGAGCGATAGTTATGACATCAGTTCCTCGGCGGATATGTTCCATGATATATGAATGGCGGAAAGCGTGGGCATGGGCGCGTTTAGTCAAGCCGGCTTGGTCAGCTCTGATTTTAAGGTCTTTGTTAAAAATCTGTTCACAAATCTTGTGACCGGCGGTAAGCGATTCTTTATATCTTTAATGGTATGGGACTGGGTACACCGAGGCTTGCTACTGCCGCAAGGTGATTGACGGAATTGGATTCAGTAATAACCTGTAGTATAATGATGAGGTATGGCTGAAAGTTTACCCTATTCAGACTGTCCAAAATACAAAGAAGATCCATCAATGTGCTGCGGACGGTTTCACGATACGGCCCGTGCCTATGCGAGTAGACAACGAACTAGGATCGAGTATCTAGATGGCCAGAAACCACGCACAGTTAAAACCTTCGCTTTGGGTGAGGTCGAGGATATAGGCTCGATGTGGGCTTCGCTTAAATTAGAATCAGCTGAAATTCAAGAAAGTGATAACCTTTTGCTGACCGAAGCTACAAACCAGGCAATTAAAGAGATTCACCCGGGAACAATTTTTACCCACAAGAACTCCGAGTGTCCCCTAAAATAATATATGCGTGCTGAAATTACCTGCTCTCAGTGTGGAGACTTCCAAAAGATAGTCGATTTTAGAGATGACTTTGTAGAGGTTGCGAAAAATTTTGGATCTGATACTATAGCCAATCACGCAGTTACTTTGATGGGATTAATGAGCCACCACAGAGAAACTCGACCAAATGGTGGCTTTGGCGGGCATGATACATTTTTAGTAAGGTTAATTGTATCTGGCGAATGGGGTACTATTCGTATGACCGAGGATTCTGACTGGCGTTTCCAACTGTCTGAATAAAACCGGCGCAACTACCGGTTGCGAGTTTGGACAGGAGTGGTACAATACAGACTAGAGAATAGTTAAGTAAGTCCTGGAGTCTCTAGACCGTAGTAATACAGTCTTACTCCGTGCAAAACTCCTTATTGGTAGGAGTCCTCGCAAGAGGCGGTGAGAATCAGAGCCCGGGGTTTGACTATTCTTTTTTTGTGGCTGCCTTGAGATCAGTCCACTTTTCAACTTTCTCGGCGACAAAAAGATCTTTGATTATCTTCCAGTAGGAATCGTCATCATGATTGTATTTGTAATTTAAAGCACCAGCGGCAAAATCATCCATCTCGTTTCGGTGTTCAGGATTAGTAAACCTTCTGTTAAGAGTGAGAAAGGGCGCTTATCCCATGACAACAAGTAATAAAAGTTTTATAGTGGGGCTCTGAAAAATAAGTTTAGCCTCAGACAATTTAAGCAAAAATACGGTACGGCGGATCAATGCCTCGAAGCTATTAAAAAACTCCGCTTCCCTGACGGTACTAAGTGTCCTAAGTGCGGCTAAGAAACCGTTTTTTATCGTGTAACAGGCCGTAGTTCCTATGCCCGTAAACTCTGTGGGTGGCACGTGTACCCATTAGCAGGAACAATCTTTGAGCATTCTTCTACTCCGTTAAACCTCTGGTTCTTTGCTATGCACCTGATAGCTCAGACACGGGCGGGAATCTCTGCCAAACAACTTAAGGGAATGTTAGGTGTTACCTACAAGACCGCATGGCGAATTTTTAAGCAGGTCAGGCTTTTAATAGCTCAAGAACCGTCAATGCTAACGGGAATAGTAGAAATTGACGAAACCTACCTTGGTGGCAAGGGTAAAAATAGACGCTATGAATGGGACGGGAACGAAAAGGAAAAACGAGTGGTTATGGGAATGGTACAACGCAATGGTGTTGCCTATGCTAGGCATGTTCCTAATTCTGGGAAATGGACACTACTGGCACAAATTAAAGAAAATGTTGATCCTACCGTAAGAGTGATAACAGACCAATATGGAGCTTATTTCCACCTTCCTAAATACGGCTACAAGCATGATGTAGTTAATCACCAAGATACTTATGTGGTTGGTGATGTTTATACACAAAATGTTGAAAACCTTTGGTCTCAGATTAAAAGAGGACTTTATGGGGTATATCGGGTGGTTTCTAAAATGTACCTTCAGGCCTATCTAGACGAGTATACTTGGAGATTTAACAACAGACTATGGGCTGGCAATATGTTTGAGGACCTTTTAGGACATGTAGCGGCGGTTACGCCAGTGAAGCCAGAGACGCTCGTTTAAGTAGCGTCAGAAAGTCCCGTTTAGCATCTCTGCTGCCACCTTGTTTTAGCCATTTCGTGATCTTCTTATCTTTTTCTTTCGTTTTTTTGCCTTTTATGGGTCTTGACATTTTTAAATAGTATATTACACTCTTAATTAGTGATCGTCCACCGTAGGGTGGAGTTCACAAATATTTTAAGGTTTCTTGAGGTATTTGTGAACTCCATTTCTTGAAATTTTGTAAAACTTTCTAACTTCTGATTTCCCGATCTTCATTATACTTTGACCATCAAGTTTTGATTTGATTTTTTTCCACGTTGTCGACAGTTTTAAATGGTCCATTGTGTTCATTGTTCTTCTTGCGTGGAAAAAAGCTGTCCACGAGATAAAATCCGCTATTTCTATTCCACCGGAAAGAAAATTTTTCTCGGCAAAACAAAGGGCGGTACATTTCTCGTCGATTAACTTAGAGGTTGCGTTATCAAGAGGCCCCTTTGGATCCCTAAAAGAGTTTAGGGCGATAATGAGCTCTTTCTCTCCACCTCTTCTAGCGTCGACAAAAATACCGCCGACGGCATCATCGTCCAGGTGCTGTGCAAACCAAGTAAACAATTTTGCGCTCATAACCTCATAAGGAAACTCTCGCATTCTTTTCCTTTCGGCAGTTCCGCTAAAATCTTTAATAGAAGTAACTCCGAGTGCGACCCTAAACTCGCTTTTGTCAACTGAAACTATACAAATTTTTATCGGTATAACAGAAATGAAGTCGCCTAGATGCGCCATTAGTTGCTTAGCTGTTTTAGTATCCTGTATCTTGACTGTGTTTTTGGGACTATCATCTTCAAAAATGTGATAACTATGAAAGGGTTTTAGTGGGTTTAGGCCATACTTAAGTTTAATGTAGTTAAAAAATCCAGCGACAGTGTCTGTGTCAGTGTTTTCGAGGATAACACCAGTCATAACGAAGGGTTCGTTTGCTTTCTCTGCCAAACTTGATTTACCCGATTCATCAACAAATAGCGAGGAGCACTTCACGACTTGAATTATACGGCTATGAAACAACCTCCGCAACGTTATTTACTTGTCTTCATGGGATAGGTGCCCGAGAAAGAGACCGGAATAAAACTTGAGGCCCTCAATGGCTGCCGTTCGGACAATAAAGACGTAATTTTCCGGGCTATCAATTACCCTTCGACCGTGCGTGTCGACAACCAAAGCCACTATTTTGATAGGCAGCTTCGCCATCCTTTTAAGAACCTGGAGCTTAACGGCTTCAGAAGCCCGGGAAAACTTTATTTCTGGTAAACGTTTCTTTTCTTTGCCGTGAAGTCTTTCCCGAACGCGTTTCATTAAAGAAAGCGTCTCCTTGTCTGCCGGTTTTCCGTTAGAATGACATTGACACAGAAGAAAAATTTCGCATCATAAAGACCCGGAGATTTATCCAGGTAGCCATAAACAATTTTTTTATCATTGGCCACCAAATAAGTATAGACGGATTTAAGAGGAGCGAAACGAGCGGAGTTAATGCTTAACTCGAAGTCCTTTGACAATATTCTTATCTTCGGTGCTTAGTTCTTGTTTGGGGTCTTTGACCGTCTGGGTTTTTTTCTGCCGGCATCCGGGAGCCCTAAATCGCAAAATACTCCCTAAATAACAGCCTAAATAGCACCCAGTTTTTTGCCCTTACTTATTAATACCTTTTCCCGATATTTGATTTTACCGGTCTTCTTTTTAAATTGGCGATGGTCTCTTATTAGGAAGCCAGGGACAGCAATAAACAAGAGGCCGGCGATTACATTCGTCGCAGAGAAGGCGCCCTTATCCGTCTATTAGCATAGTTGAAGGAAAGGGAGAAGCGGGCCGTGCCGATGCGGTTTGACCGGGAGGGAGAGGCTTGACCCCGTCGTTGAGGTATGAGAAACTATAAACACTTAAGGAAATTTATTTATTGGGGTTTTAAGAAGAACTCTGGATTAGCTTCATATCGTATGTTTCAATCAGAGAAGCTGGACATCTCCGCCTTCATGAGGCAGAGAAAATAAGGTGGTATCGCGGAGACCTGCCGGTTGGCGGGTGCCGTCCTTATTAATTGAGGACGGTTTTTTTGTTATGATAAAGACATGTTTAAGCCCGTTGATCTGAA